>DAIMCP010000065.1:26637-30921 GCA_036726305.1 Pyrinomonadaceae bacterium
GTGCCTAACGTACCCTGTTAACCTTTCTCCTGGGACCGCACGCTTCCAGCGTGCCCCACGTACCCGGTTAGCTCAGGCGGCACGCTGGAAGCGTGCGGTCCCAGGAGAAAGGACGTTAACTTTCTAAATGATTCCGAATCTTCCAGATGCTCAGCAGGCTGGCAGCGTCCGTTTCTTGTAGTCTGCTATTTGACACGCCGGCAGATCGCCGTACCCGCGTCCGCAGTCGAAAAGGCGCCGCCCAAATCTTTCGTCGTCTCGTTCTCCAGAACGCTCCAGCGTACCGCTTCCTCGACGGCCACGCTCGCCTCACGATAGCCCAGGTACTCGAGCATCATTGCGCTGGTCAGAATTGCGCCGATGGGGTTTGCAATCCCCTTGCCGGCCAGCGGCGGCGCGCTGCCATGGACCGGTTCGAACAACGATACGCGACCAGGGTGAATATTGGCGGAGGCAGCAAGACCGAGGCCCCCCACAATCGCCGCACCGAGATCGGTCAGAATATCTCCGAACAGATTATTGCTGACGATAACATCGTACTGACCCGGATCGAGCACCATAAACATTGTCATCGCATCGACGTATTGATGATTTGTTTCAATCTCCGGATAGCGGCCGGCAACTTCTCTGAACACTCTCTGCCACAGGTCTCCTCCGAAGCGCTGGACATTCGACTTGTCAGCCATCGTCACGCGCTTGCGCCCGTGGGCCCGCGCGTATTCAAACGCCGCAACGATAATGCGTTCAACTCCCTTGCGCGTGTTCAGTTCTTCCTGCGTAGCAATCTCATCCGCGGTTCCCTTTTTAAGGAAACCGCCGGCGCCGCAGTAAGCTCCTTCAGTGTTTTCGCGCAGGACAACAAAGTCGATATCGTCCACGGCGCGATCGCGCAAAGGCGAAAGTCGCGCGTCGAGCAAACGCACCGGACGGAGGTTGATGAACAAATCGAGCCCGCGGCGCATACCCAGCAGGACATCTTCAGCGACCTTGTTGGAAGGGATGCGTGGATCGCCAAAGGCGCCAGCCAGGATTGCGTCGAAATCGCGGGAGAGCATTTCCAGCGCTCCCTCCGGAAGTGATACGCCGTCGCGGAGGAATCTTTCAGCGCCCCAGTCAAACTCGGTCAATTGCAGCTCAACCCCATGTGTTTCTCGTACCCGGTCAAGCACGCCCACAGCTTGCCGAATCACCTCCGGACCTATGCCGTCGCCGGCAATGACTGCAACTCTTTTCATAACTCGAGAAATCCCCTCGGCTTTGGGCCGGTTGGCTGGACCGGCGGGTAGGCTCTGCAGCCAATCCAATGCCCCGTTGAAAAGGGTTAAAAATGAACCCAATTGCGGTCACCCGCAGACGGGTCCGCATTAATAAACTGACTAACGACTGGTTACGTACTGTTCGACCTTCGGCAGACTCGCAAGCAACACATCGCCTACTATTTTCATACTGGTTGGAGAGATTTTATCAATCGTATCTTCGGGAGTATGCCAATACTCATAGGTACTCAATTGAATTAAGTCCAGCGAGTCAATTCCCGCTTTGAGAAACGGCTCATGATCGTCGCCGCCCACGCCTTCATCGCGATTGACAAATACTTTGCCGTAGCCCAGCTCTCTGGCCGTTTCCCAGACAATATTCTGCAGCGGTTTTGTACTCATCGTGTCCCGACCCAGTTCCAGGTTCTTATAGCCCATCATGTCGAGCAGTATCATCGCACGCACTCTGCTTAACTGGCTCGTCGCCTGCAGTTGTGCCACATAGCGGCGACTGCCATAAGTATTGTCGGGTGCTCCGGGTTTGCCACACTCCTCCCACCCTTCACAAAAGGCTTCTTCACCATCGAAAAATGCAAACCAGTAAGTGAGTCTTGGTTTCGGGTTAGTGGCTGCGAGCACGCGCGCCAGTTCAAGCACAGTAGCAACGGAAGCACCGGGATCGTTGGCGCCGACAAAGTGCATTCTCTTGTAATACTTGGAATCGTAATGGCTGGTGATCATGATCACGTCTTTTGTTTCGCCTGGTAGTTCAGCTGTGACGTTCACCATAATTTTTTCGCCGAGCGGAGTTGCGGCTCGAAATTCGTCAGTCGTGATCTTCAAACCCGAGGCCTTCAACTGTTCGATGATGTAAGCGCGTGTCTTAGCGAGCTCCGGCGTGCCCGGAGGGCGGGGGCCGATTTCCACTTGTTTCTTTACGTGCTCCATCGCGCGTTCACCGTTAAAGGCCACGGCTCCCGGAATCGGAGCCAGAGTCGTCGCAGGCTGCGGGTTGGTATTAATTCCCGCACGCGGGACATCGGGACCATCGCCTTTCGGGCAGGCAATCAGGAACAGTGGAGTCGCCAGGGCCAGGCACAACAGCAGGCCCGCGTGTCCGCGCTCCCTCCTCTTCCAACCGGGAATTTGCATGTCCAGAATTCTCTGCATCGGCTTAACGTTAATCTTCATGTTGCCTACACACTTTGTTTTGATAATGCGGAGCGTTAACTTCCCTGAGGCGTGGTTCCCTTCTCGGACCTGGAAGACAGCGGGGCTTCATTGGCCTTGAGATTGAGAAACTTCTCTATCAATGCGTTCGATTTCCCACGCAGATAGTTCACAGCTTCGAAAACTCTAATCGCTTCGACCTCGATGAGGTTCTCCAGCTCCTGTTTCTGCGTGTTGGCAGTGTGAGTTGGTTGCGGACTGCCTGCGGCCCCGCGCACAACCCGAGCCACTACCTCGCCCTGTCTGATCAGAGCGGTCTGGCAGGCGAGGCGTTCCCCTGCCGCTACTCGTGCGCCACCCAAAATCTTGTATTCAGATTCCCGCGGCGGGGAGACGACTTCCAGTCCTCTCACGATCAAGACGGCGCAGGCCTCGCACTCGCCTCGTCCCCTGCAATCAGCCGGCAGGTCAACTCCGAGGCGCTTGGCCGCCTCCCATAAAGAGGTTCCGGCCGCCACCAGCCCCGTGCCGCCATCCGCTTCGAATGAAATTTCGATACTCATCTCGCCGGTAAAGTGAAAGTACACCGTAACGACGACAAAACGCAAAAGCGCCTGCTGACGTCCAACGCAATGGGACATCTAAGGCCGGCTGGCATCTAACGCAAGCTCATATGACGCCAGCTCACACCTAATGCCGGCTGTCAGCTCACATCCCACGCGGACTGTCAGTCTACATCTCTACGATGCTTATGCCCGATGCTTGTCTGGCTGGTTGAGTTCTTTCGAGTGGGCTTTTGCAGGCATGAACACAAAATGAAGTGTGGGCTGAACCCTTCATCCTTCATCCTTCATCCTTCATCCTTCATCCTTTATTCATCCTTTCCACCCACTCGCCATTTTTAGACCCACTGCCGGTTCCTGCTTATTCTTCTCTTTCCTGGCTCGCCGGCAGTCGGCGCAGATGCCAATGATCCGCAACAGGTGTTGCGTAATTTCGAACCTGTGTTTGGCGGCCATTGCATCCTGGATGGCTTCCAATTCAGCGGAAAAGAATTCAATGACCTTGCCGCAATTTGAGCAGATCATGTGGTCGTGATGCTGGTGTTTATAGTTGTGCTCATAATGCGCGCGTCCATCGCCAAAGCGAACCTCTCGTGCGAGTCCGGCATCCGTGAGGAGTTTGAGCGTGCGGTAGACGGTCGTATGTCCAATGGTCGGATCCTCTTTCTTTACGAGGCGGTAGAGGTCTTCACTTGAGAGGTGTTCCTCCGTTCGCAGAAAGACCGTCAGGATCAGGTCTCGTTGAGTGGTACGCTTTAGCCCCTGCTTCTGGATGTGTTTAAGAAAGACTTCCTGCTCTTCGCTCATACGTTTCTGTGGATCAAGTGCGTTTGTATTGCCAGGTCACAAAGTTGCCCAAAGTTAGAAGTCGACAGATCTTACCATCTGAACTCAACTCTGGAAAGAACCCGTCTGTTGCTTCCTTGGACCGCACGCATCCTGCGTGCTGCGGGCCTGGTCTGGTTAGCGCCTGACCTGCTCCCCCTGGGACCGCACGCATCCTGCGTGCTGCGTCGGGTCTGGTTAGCGCCTGACCTGCGCCCCCTGGGACCGCACGCATGCTGCGTGCTGCACCTTCGCCAGATTCGCCCAGCCTAAACACCAGATCGAACCGCTGGACTAACAGCCTTCATCTACAAATCAATCCTCTCCGCCGAGCCATGCGCACACTTTGTAGCCCAACCCACGCATGTTATCTTTCCCCTCGTGCCGGGGTGGCGGAATGGCAGACGCTACGGACTTAAAATCCGTTGTCCGTAAGGGCGTGCGGGTTCGACTCCCGCCCTCGGCACCAT
>DAIMCP010000066.1:0-3200 GCA_036726305.1 Pyrinomonadaceae bacterium
TCCGACATAATAATCATCTTCTGACCAGTCGGGCTGACTAACAGGACATCCACGTCATCCGGAAAAGTGTGATTGAACTGTTTCAGTCCCACCGTCACCTTCGAGATCGACCCGACCACGCCGGACACAGTAATGTTCGACGGATACGGGGCGGCTACCCCGGAGGTGGTCCCAGGTTGGCCTGCCGGAATGAGAATCGCAGCGGTGTTCGAGAACGTCACTGGCGCTCCCAGGACAATAGTTCCCAACCGCAGCACATAAGTAATCGTCCCGAGGTTCGTGGCGCCGTCTTGCAGCGCGAGTGTCAGCGTGATGTTATTGCCGCAGACAGCCATGGGATCGACTGTGAACGTGTATGAACGTGCGACTGCCGGGCCACCAGCAACTACAACGCCGTAGTTTTGCGGGCCACTGGGACTGGTCACGCCACCTGTGGCTTGTAGTGTCGCCACGAGGTTCGTCGTGTTGGCGGCGCCAACATTGACCAGGGGCAAGCTGACGGTCAGTGTTTCGCCCGGGTCTGGAGCGTTGTTGGCAGGTACGGCATTCTCTGCCGTAATCATCACCGGCGTCGCGGCATTAATCAGCGCGCCACAACAAACGGAACGCTTGTTGAGTTCGAGTTTGACGCAGCCGACCGTACCGGTATCTTGCGCCGCGGAGTCTATAACTCTCAGTTTCCAGGTGCCGTTGGATGGTTTGCCGTTAAGAACGCTCAGTGGTGATTCAGGTCTGAACGACCCGGAGAAGGGCGCCGCCCCGGCGGTAATTGCCGTGGCCGCCTGATCATCGATGCCAGTTCCCACGCCGGAACAATCGTTTGCTCCGGTGCCGAAATTGGCCCCAGCGCCGCCGCGATTAGTAGCCAGGGGGACGACCGTATTGTCCGGGTGGACGAGACTGATTCTCAAGTCGCCATCGAAGGTGTGGTTAATCCGGAAGCTCACGTTGACATCGTTGAGCGTCATCACGTCAGCGACTGTGAGCGGAATATCAACACCGGTCAGGTTGTTGTCGGGAATTGGGACCGCGATATTGCCAGTGGAATAGTTACTGGCGGAGATCGTGCCTGTCATGAAGTTGTAAGAGATGGTGCCGAGATCGGTCGCGCCATCCTGCAGATCCATCGTGGCAATCAGGGTCGAGCCGCAGGCCAGATTTCCCGCAGTGAAGGTGAACGAACGGAACACCGTGGCGCCGCCCGCCACCACGACACCGTAGTTTTGCGGGCCGCTGGGGCTGGTTACGCCGCCGGTGGCTTGCAAGGTCGCCACGAGGTTCACGGTGTTGAGCGTGCCGGTATTCTTGATGCCGAAGCTGACCGTGACGGTCTCGTTCGGATCGATCACCATGTTGGAGTTGCAGGCGTCTGCCGTTACGTTCGCAGTGTCGGCAACCGGCTGCTTCAGGATGCCGTTCAAGCAGGCGTTAAAGGTGGCCGAGCCGCCGTTGGAGACAACCAGCGAGCCGGACGAAGCCGTGTCATAACCGGGGCCCGTAACTGTTGCCGTGTACGTGTTCGGCGGGACCGTCGCACTGTAAGTACCGTTGGCGATAGTCGCGCGCGAAAATCCGCCGGTGATTG
Source organism: Pyrinomonadaceae bacterium (assembly GCA_036726305.1). GTDB lineage: Bacteria > Acidobacteriota > Blastocatellia > Pyrinomonadales > Pyrinomonadaceae > JAOAPY01. The sequence goes on from DAIMCP010000066.1 coordinate 1,586, forward strand.
AGACCTGCGCATTAGGAATCGGCAATCCTGTCAGGCAATTAGTAATCGTGCCGCTGATGGTTCCACGCGGCGACGTGGTACATGGGCCTGGCGCGAACTTGGCAATGCGCGTATGCCAGGGGGCAGTCGTGTTGCCCGGTTCGCTGCTCACCGGGTAGTACTCCTGCGTGTACCAGAACGAGCAGTCGTCCGAGGGGTCCACCGTCATGTCACTGTAATCACCCCAGCGGTTACTGGAGCTGGTTTGTGAACCGGCGCCGGCGATGATTGTCTGTTCACCCTGTGCCAGACCGCTGCCGGACGCGTCGGTGAATAGTTTCGCTGCGTAACGTATCGAAGGGAAGACCGTTGAACTCGAGACGCTATAGCCGACCGCAATGTCACCCTGGAAGTTCATCGCGCCGCTGCCCATCCACCGATGCTCGGTGTCCGCGGGAGCAAACGTCTGCTGCTCGGCAATCGTGTACGCCGTAGCCGGAGTCGCAGTTACGTGGTTGAGTTGATAAAAACGAACAGCAGCGCGGTATGTGGGATTGACCGCAGCGTTAACCGTATGGTTAGCAATCAAAGACTCGGTGGCGCCGAAGTTGCGATAGGCCAGCCGAAACATCAAGCGATCGTTAATCGCATCGAGAAAACTGTTGGCAACTGCGGGTGCAGGTTGCGGTATGACCTTTCTGGTGGCAGGAACGGTCACCGGATCGAACGCCGCGACCGCTAAGGGACTTCCAGTTCTTTCAACAAATGTTGAGTTGGCCGGAACAGCGAAATCGGCGTGAAAATCAAACAGCCGGACAGCATCCGAGGGATCGCCAAACTCCGTCGCGGTAAAGTGGGCGAAAACGTTCGGAGCACCAGTGGGAGGCGGCGTGAAGCCGTCGAGATCTGAGGGCAGTTCGCCGCCGATGACGCAGCCGGTGTTGGTGGGACAGGAATCGAAATAAATAAAGCCGGCGGTCGGATCGCCGACCAGCATCTTGGCGCGGTCAAAAGCGAACCTCCCTCCGCCCAAAAACGCCGTGCCTGCCTGGTTGAACTGGTTGTCAGTCATGTAGTAGGCATCAGGCCACATGCCAAAGTGCGGGTAGTCGTTGAACTTGTTGTTGGGCATCATAAAATCGTAGAGATAATATGCGCCGGTGGGATCGCCAGTTTTGGAGATGGCAATCACTTGATGGTTATTGGGGTTGGCCACCGTACAGAATTGGCTGATCAACCAACGATCGGCCAGCTGGTCGTACAAGACAATCGGATCGCCGTCGTCTGAAGTTCCGCAAGCTCCACCCAGGGGTGCAAACAAAGTACTCAACGGCGCAACCGGCGTTAAGGCCGTGCCCGTTTTGTTCCAGATCCGGAAGGTCACGTTGACGGTCTGAACATAGTGGTTCGGTCCAACGTCGCCATTAGTGTCCGGGGGCAGGAAGCCCTGGCCAACCGCTATCGTGTCGGCGATGGACTGGCCTTCAAAACTCACCGTCGGTGGGTTTGGCACTTTGGGCGCGACGCCATTCTTGCTCCGAACTTTGGATGAGAGTGCCGCGTCAGGTGAGTGCGAAGCATTCAGGTCAACGGGCCTTATCACTTCACGATTCTTTTCATTGATTTCCTTAGCCTC
>DAIMCP010000066.1:3300-24571 GCA_036726305.1 Pyrinomonadaceae bacterium
GAAGGCAACGTCACCAGTTCCGCACGCTTTGCTTGCGTTCTGTTCTCACCCTTTTGGGCTTCACTGAGCCTCAGGAACAGGGTTGAAACCAACAGTGTAAACACCGCAACGATGAGTAAGAATCTATACCGTTTCATGCGACCTCCGTAGTTTTTGCAATACCCTATGAACTTTGAAATAGTTGACGTGCTCTTGAACCAGTAACCGCAAACGAGCCGCAGTAAAGTTCGCGCGATTATCTTTCGATTAATCAGAAGCGTGGCTGGTGAGGACGCCTGAGCTCAAGTTTTTTGGCGACATCCTGCAGCACCGGCGCTCAGCGCCGGGTCGGGGCTGTAGGAACTCCTGAACATTAATTGCGTGATATCTCCTCGCTGGACTCAATTTCCAGGCGAAAAAAAAGAAGGAATGCTTATCGGATTCGATTTCCCAATAACCCGGCAGGCTGGGTCGCAAAATCTATCGAACCATCTTGGATTGACCGCGGAACGCGACGGCAGTCTATGGGTTTGCACAATTAGAGTCAATGAATTTTTGCGCGGGAGATAGTTGAGAATTCAAAACCAGAAAGCCGCGCAAGCCTCTCGGGCCAGGAGTCCAAATTGGATTTGTGAGCTCCCCTCGTTCATTACTAAATGAGAGCCAATTCACTTTGAATTGCCAGGCATTTTACGCTGTGGCGACGGGCGAGTAGAGCCGCCAGGGAGTCATTGCCTGACGACTCAACTGAGAGTGCTGTCAACTGAGAGTGCTTGTTCGGAACTGAAGGCCACGCGTATATTGTCCGCGCAAGCGACGGGTCATTTCTCGGTTTCGATGTCTGAGACTCGAGCTCGGGAGGTTGTCGTTTCTGCTGGGTACGCAAACGTGGCCCCCTTTTTTTCCGCATCAATGAAAACCTTTGTGAAGCAGCAGGGAATACTTTTTCCCCCGGCCGAAATTACTTTGCTCCTGGCTCTTTACATGGCCGGGTTAGCGACAAATCTCCCCGGCCCTGACCTGGAGGAACCGGTCCTGGCTTACGCTAAACGGTCAGCCATAAGATCCATGATCAATTTTGGCAGTTAGAGGTGGCGTTGCGATGCTGGCGGTACTCTATTTAGCGGGCCTGACATTCTTCGGTGACTGTGTCTGTCGCTATTTCTATCGTTACACCTCAGTCTGGCAACGCCTTGCGACCTCATTTCTCATTGGGTTATTGCTTAGCAGCATAATTACTTACCTCGGCTCGCTGGCTTTTGCCTGGACAACCCAGCCCCTAATTATGGGCAATCTGATTTTCCTGGGAGCGCTCAGCCTGGCTGCCCTTAAGATGCCACGCCGTTCCACTTCAGAATATTTTGATAGCCTCGTTTCGCGCCCTCCGGGAAACGACAAGTGGGACTACCTTATCCTGGGTCTGTGCGTTATTTTCGGATGCTGGCTGATGTGGGCCACCTTAAGTTTCCCCAACGAAAACTTCGAGTTTGGTTTCAAGAGCTGGAGCGATTTTGGCGCCAACCTGTCACTCTCGCAAAGCTTTCGCTTCGGACATAACTTTCCTTCGGAACACCCTTTCTTTCCCGGCGAGCCTTTGCGATATCACTTCCTCTTTTGGTTCCAGGGCGCAAATCTGGCGTTTCTTGGCCTGAGCCTGGTTGCGAGCATCAATATCCTCAGCGTGCTTTCATTGCTGTCTTTACTGATTCTCATCATAACGTTCGCTGAATTACTGTTTGCTTCCAGAGCGGTCGGCCGTATTGCCGCCGCGCTGTTTTTCTTTGCTTCCAGTTCACTTTCTTATATTCCTTTCTTGCGTGCGCAGAGGGGTGTAATTGGGGCCATAAATACTATTTTGCACGGGACTCAGTTCCTCAACTCAGGTTATCCCTATCGAGGGGAAGATTGGGGCGCACTGACGGTTGATATTTTTGCCAACCAACGACATCTCATCAGCGGTATCGGCATTCTTTTTGTCGTCCTCATCTTCTTGGTTGACCGCTACCAGTACAAAAAAAGCAAAGAGAGCCTCAGCGCGGCTGCAGACCACCAACTCCAGCTGCCGAAAGAGGAGCCAAAGTCCAAACCTCCGGCGCCTGAAAGGTTTTGGGATGAGCTCAAGACTCTTCTCTTCTCTGGTCTATTGATTGGACTGCTCCCTTATTGGAACAGCGCGGTTTTTGTCGCCGCGTTAATCCTACTGGGCAGCCTTTGGCTCTTATTTCCCTACAGGCTTTACCAGTCATGTTTGATTGCGCTGACGATTTTTGTGGGACTGCCGCAGGTGCTGATGCTGAGGTCGGGAAGCCTGGCACAAGCGGGGCAGTCAATCTTCAATTGGGGCTATATCATCGCCGATCCCACCTGGCCAAAGGTAGTGCGGTATCTCGGGTGGACTTTTGGTTTCAAGTGGCTGTTGATTGTAGTGGCCCTCTGGTTTCTTTCCAGCTCGCACCGGCGTTTGTTTCTGGCCTTGTCGAGTCTGGTGCCTGTTGTGTTCCTGCTTCAACTTAGCACCGACGCCTTCAACAACCACAAATTGCTGAATATCTGGAATATCTTTGCCACTGTCTATGCAGGCTACGCGCTCTGGCGTATCGGCAAGGCCGGGGTCACGCGGACTGTGCTCGCGGTGCTGCTGGCGCTGGCGATGACCCTGGGAGCAATTATCGATCTGTTTCCGATTCACAACGACGCTGTGATTTCGGTCCCTTACAAAAATGACCGATTAACCAACTGGTTATTCCAGACTACAAAGCCCAGTGATGTTTTTCTGACTCACACCTTTCTCGCTCACCCGATTCTCTTTACCGGGCGCAAGGTCTTTCTGGGTTATACACTCTTTGCCTGGACAGCGGGCTACAACGTTGCTGCGCGGGAAGCAATCTACAAGCAGATATTTCAGGAACGGGATCGCGATGCGCTCATTCGTCTGCTCAACAAGAACAAGATTGCCTATGTCGGCATTGATAATGACCTGCGAGGAAACAGTCTTATTCGCGACTCATTTAATGAGTCGGTCTTGCGGCAGAATCTGGCGATTGTTTTTGAAGACACCGAACAACGTTACGGCAACCTGATCATCTATGCAGTTCCGGCCGAGTGAGGGGTCGATACTCTTAGTCCCTACGGCACTTCGATCGATAACTCACGACCAAAAGTAAAGGTGGGACGTTTGCGGCCCTTCATGTACTTGGCCGCAGTCTGTGAGAGAGCGGTAACCAGAATCGGCAAGGCGATGGTTGCATCGCATGGTACGTAGGCAGTGTGGGCGCCGCGAGCCAGCTTGCCGTAGATTAACCCTTCGTCAAATGAAACTGCATTTGAGCGCCCGCCGGGATGAGGCGTGTCGGTGGAAATCTGAATCGCATACTTATGCCCGTGATGATGATCTTTGAGGATGGTCGTCGAAACTTCGGTCTGTTGCAGGAAACTCTTGCTGGTTCCGCCACCCAGATTGATGACACCGGTAACGCGCGCGCGCACGCTGACCTGCATCATGTCCAGCACGTCCTGAACAATATCGAAGAGAAAATTGTTCTTTTTCTCAAAGCGGGCCGCGGCAATGCCGATGGCAATCCCGCTGTCGGCGATCGCGGGACAAAAAATCGGCACGCGCGCTTTATAAGCGGAGGTCAGCACTCCGTCTTCGGAAGCAATTTCCGAGAGTTCACGGCCGAGCAAATGTAGATACTCCCGCGTGGAGTATGGCCTCGACTGGTCGAGTTGGTTGGTGAAGCCGCCCACCCACTCATTTGCTTCGTGGTACTCCTCGTCGCTGGCGAGCAGGTCCCACATGCGACTGATCTGGGAAGCTTCTAATTCAGCGTCAGTCATGTTGGGATGGGCCTGAAAGTGATAACGTCCCAAAGTCTCATGCAGGTCATGGAACAACATCGATCCGGAGAGCACCAGCACATCGACGAACCGGTTCTTGATGACATAGGCCAGCAGACGTCGCATGCCCGCGGGAATCAGCGCTCCTGACCCTGCGACCATGATGGTGGTGTTGTCGCCAAGCATGTCGAGCCAGATGCGATGAGCCTCAGCCAGTTGCCGCGCGCCAAATCCGGCCCCTTCCATCTTTTCCAGCAGGCCCGCTACAGACCGATCACGGTCTACCTGGATGGGCCGAGTGGGCGTAATGAGGTACTTCGATGCTTTGGGTTTTCGTTGCGTGACCATACTCAACCTCTCACGTTGTGGAGTTTTCCGCATTTGTAACGCAAGTTGTTAACTCGCGCCGCAACCTGACGGTTTGCGTTCATGAACAAGAGTTAATCGCCCCTGCGCCTGGATCGGGTGCGCGCGCCATTGACTGAAAGGTAGGTATAAGCGCCGTACCGTGATTCGTAGAATTCCGCCAGCTCAGTGCCGTCGGCTTCGGTCAGTTCGCCATCTTTGACCCGTTGATTTATGAGCCGGCGAAAGCCATCGTGCAGGAACGAGCGGTCATAGCGAGCCCGCTCGGCCGCCTCGCCAACCGTGGTCCCACGAATTACTTTCTTGATTAAATAGCCTTCGTCGTCGATATGAATATGGGCCTCATGGGGAGCGCCAAAGAGATTGTGATTGTTGCCCATTACTTCCTGATAGGCGCCCACGAGAGCGAAGGCCAGGTAATAGGGCTCGCCCGGGACCAGCGGGTGCAGCTCGAGCACATGCTTCACATCATGAAGGTCCACAAACTTGTCCACCATGCCGTCCGAATCGCAGGTGATGTCGCAGAGCGTCGTGTATTCAGTCGGCGGCTTGTTCAGGCCGTGAATAGGGACGATGGGGAACAATTGATCCAGCGCCCAATGATCGGGCACCGAGCGAAAGACAGAAAAGTTTGTCAGGTACTTCGCGCACAGTAAACGACGCAGATCGTCAAATTCTTCAGCCACATACTTGGCCTGCTGCGCATACTTGTCGGCGCGTTCACAGACGTCCCAGAACAGCACCTCGCCTTTGGCGCGATCTTCCAAAGAGATCAGACCGAGGTTAAAAAGCGTGAAAAGCTCTTCCCGATGTTCCAGGGCATCGTGATAGTACTCGCGATAGTTTTTGACCGTAATCGATTCGCGCAGATCGCTGAGTTCAATTACTACCTGCGGATCGTCGCCATTGAGCTCGATGGGCGTGATGTCTTCGACGACGGTTTCAATCTCGTCAAGCACATTGGTTACGAGGATGGCATGATAGGCGGAAAGAAACCGGCCAGACTCCTGGATAATCGTGGGGTGCGGGACGTTCTCGTCGTCGCAGACCAGCTTGATCGTGTAAATGACGTCGTTGGCAAATTCCTGGGCGCTGTAATTTGCCGAGGAGTCGAACGCGGTTTTCGATCCATCGTAGTCGACCGCCATGCCGCCACCGACGTCCAGGAGTTCGATGGGCACTTTCATCTGGTAGACCTTGGCGTAAACGCGAGCGGCCTCTTTCATCGCATTCTTGATGCGCTTGATGTCGGTGAGTTGAGAACCAATGTGAAAGTGGAGCAGCTTAAGCATGTCAATCCGCCCCGCGTCTTCCAGGCGTCTGATGACTTCCAGAATTTCGGTAGTGGTCAAGCCAAACTTCGCTGCTTCGCCCCCTGATTTTTCCCAACGCCCGGAACCTTTCGAATAAAGCTTTACCCGTATGCCCAGCATGGGCAGCGGTCCCTCGTGGGTCTCAGCAATGTTCAGCACATGGTCAAGTTCGTTGAGCTTTTCAATAACGATTACGACCCGCTTGCCCACGGTGGCGCCGGCAAAGGCGAGCTCAATAAACTCCTGATCCTTGAAGCCATTCAGGACCAGCAGGCTGTCGGTTGGTTGTTCCAGGGCCAAAGCAGCGTACAGTTCTGCCTTTGAGCCGGCTTCCAGGCCGAAGTCATAGCGCGAGCCTTCCCGCAAATACTCTTCTACGACGGAACGCTGTTGATTGACTTTCATCGGGTACACACACATGTGCGAGCCCTGATATTCGAATTCGCGGATGGACTTGCTGAAAGCGCGCTGTAGTTTCCGCACCTGCGCGGCGACCAGTTGCGGAAAACGCAGCAACACCGGCGCGTTAATACCGCGGCGGGCCAGATCCTCGATAATCTCTTTCAGGTCGGCTGAGCGCGCGTCACCCTCGGCGGGATGGATGATCAGGTTCCCTTTGCGGTTTACGTCAAAGTAGCCAGCGCCCCAATTTTCGATACCGTAAGTTTCGAGCGTTTGCTCAATTGCCGTCGTCAATTCGCGATCTCCTGCCCAGTCGGCTGTAACTTGTCGCTCGTAACTCCGGTGGTTGAATCGTAGACAAACATCATCCGAGTCGTTTAGCGGAGGTTATCCAGGTTGGAAAGCCAGGTTCGCAATGTAACAGATAATGGACAGTGGGTCTACAGCTTTTTTTTAGCGCGAGGCATACCTAATCCGGAGTTAAGTCTCACCAGGCTAAGTGTTTAGCTCCCAAAAGTACCGCCGGGCAGCGCTCGCTTAGGGTCAAAGCTGCGCCGCAAACCTTGACATCCTTAGCGACCTAACTATAATGCAAGCTTTTTTAGCGCCGTCGCTCTATGACGCCCGCCGCACTCCGCAGACCTAGCAGGGTTCTTGAATACTTCGCGCCAAATACCACGCCGGGGCGAAGAGTACCCCTAACACTCCCTAAAACCTTCAGGAGAAAACATGAACGCTAAGACAGTCTTGAAATATGCCTCCGATCAAGAGGCTAAATTTGTCTCGGTACGTTTTACCGATCTACCAGGCTCCTGGCAGCACCTGACGTTTCCCATCAACCAACTTGAAGAGGGAACCTTCGAAGATGGCTTTGGCTTCGACGCTTCTTCCATTCGCGGATGGGCAGCGATACACGAGTCGGACATGCTGCTGGTACCGGACCCGGGGCGCTTTTGGATGGATCCATTTTCCGAAGAGCCAACGCTCTGCCTGATTGGCAGCGCAGTCGATCCCATCACCAAAGAAGGCTACGCCTTCGATCCGCGCTCAGTTGCCATTCGTGCTGAAAGTTATCTGAAGTTCACGGCCCTGGCCGACACGGTCAACTTCGGGCCGGAAGCTGAATTCTTTGTCTTCGACTCGGTGAAGTATCATAACGACCAAAATTCTGCCGGTTACAGCATCGACTCGGACGAAGGCCACTGGAATAGTGGTCGCGATGCGGATGAATTTCGCGGCTCCAATCTGGGCTATCACATCCGCGCCAAAGAAGGCTATGTTCCCGTGCCGCCCATCGACACTTTGAGCGACCTTCGTTCAGAGATTTCACTGATTCTGGCAGACTGCGGCATCAGCGTTGAATGCCATCACCACGAAGTCGCCACTGCCGGGCAGTGCGAAATCGATTTCCGCTACTCGACCATGTTGGGCACGGCAGACAATCTGCAAATCTTTAAATATGTGGTTCGCAATACTGCATTTCAGTACGGTAAGGCTGCGACATTCATGCCTAAGCCGCTCTATGGCGATAACGGATCCGGCATGCACTGTCACCAGTCGCTCTGGAAGGGCGATAAGCCACTATTTGCCGGCGACGGTTATGCCGGGCTTTCGGAGATGGCCCTGTACTACATCGGTGGCTTATTGAAGCATGCGCCGGCCATCGTTGCCTTTGCCGCGCCTACGACCAACAGCTACAAGCGGCTGGTCCCGGGGTTCGAAGCACCTGTGAACCTTGCCTATTCAGCTCGTAACCGGTCGGCTGCGATTCGCATTCCCATGTTCCATACCAGTCCCAAATTAAAGCGGCTCGAGTTTCGGCCGCCCGATCCCTCGTGCAATCCCTATCTGGCGTTTTCAGCCATGCTGCTGGCCGGTATCGACGGGATTCAAAATCGTATCGATCCGGGCGAGCCGCTGGATAAGGACATCTACGACCTTTCACCTGAGCAACTGAAAGACGTGCCGAGCCTTCCGGGTTCACTCGACGAGTCGCTGAAAGCGCTGGAGAATGACCATGACTTTCTGTTGAAGGGAGATGTGTTCTCGCCGCGCATGATCGAGCGCTGGATTCGCTATAAACGCGAGAAAGAAATCGATCCCATGCGCTTGCGCCCACACCCGCTGGAGTACAGCCTGTACTTTGATGTGTAGGCCGATTTGATCTGTCACCGAGCGGCCCGGAACATCCTGACTGGATCTTCGGGCCGCTTTGCTTTGGCTCTAAGTCGCCTGTTTCCGAAGTAGCTACGCCGCCCGAATAGGCGGCGGACCCGGGCTGGCCTCGCCAGAAGGAGGCCAAATTCAGAGCGTCCAAATGGCGACGACAAACCGAAGTTTGTCGGACGTCGCTGTCCGCGTAATATAGGTGCGTGCCGGATGATGATGAAAAGTTAGACGCACTGATCAGGGATCTGCCGGACGAGAAGGGCGCGCGACTCTTCAGCGCTCGCCTGGCCCAGGAAAATTCTCGTGTTTTTCGGAGCCTCCTCAAACAACCCGGCTTGCTTTCGGACCTGCTGGCGCTGGTTGCCTGGAGCCCGCTGCTTGGAACCACGCTCGAACAGAGCCCCGCTTATATTTCCTGGCTTGATCGTGAGCGACTGAATTCCAGGGTGCGCACCCCGGAAGACCTCAGGGAATCGCTGGCCAGATTTGCGCTCACTAATTCTTCACTCAACTCGCAGGTACTGCTGGCGCGCTTTCGCCGTCGCGAATTGTTGCGTATCTACCTACACGACTTGCGCCGCACCCACACCATTGTCGAAACGACAGAGGAGTTGTCGAATCTGGCTGACGCGATTCTGGACTATGCCCTCAGCCTGGCGCGTCAGGATCTGGACAACCGATATGGCCCACCGCAGTTTATCGACCAGCGTGGGCGCGTAGCTACCGCCGAATTCTGCATCGTGGCCCTCGGGAAATTGGGCTCCTACGAGTTGAATTACGCTTCGGACATCGATCTTCTCTTTCTTTACTCAGACGATGGGAGAACATCCGGAGCCGGCGAGCGTGGGGAAATTACTAATCGTGAATACTTTGTCAAACTTGCCGCATCAGTGACGCGGCTGGTGGGACAACCGACAGGCGAAGGCGCAGCTTATCGGGTGGATTTGCGCCTGCGGCCGTTTGGTCGCGATGGAGCCCTGGCGTCGTCTTTGGATGAAGCCGTTCGCTACTATCACGAAAGGGCGCGGCAGTGGGAACTGCAGGCGCTGATTCGGGCGCGCCCGGCAGCCGGCTGGCCCGCACTTTACTCGCGCTTTGCGCAACGGGTTCGCGGCCACGTTTTTCGCTCCGAAGTCTCGGTCCCCGACGCTTTAGCCAGCGTGCGCATTGCCAAACAAAACATTGACGAACATGAAAGCGGAAAGAGTCCCGGGTTCAACGTCAAACTGGGCCGCGGCGGAATCCGCGAAATCGAATTTATTGCCCAGGCATTGCAGCTGGCGCACGCGGGCCGTGACCCATGGCTCCGCGTCCCGCACACTTTGATCATCCTTGGCCGGCTGGCCGATCGAGATCTGATATCCGAACAGGAGCGGAGTGAGCTTTCCGATGCTTATGCCTTTCTGCGCCGGGTAGAACATCGAGTGCAAATGGAACACGGGCTGCAAACTCACAAAGTCCCCACAGAACCCCCTGCCCGCGAATTGCTGGCGCGACGCATGAACTTCGGGGGCGCCGAGGCGCTGGCCGCGTTTGATAATGCGCTGCAGTCACACACGGAGAATGTCCGGAGCGCCTACGAACGAATTTTCGGTAACGGTAGAGCGAGTTTGAAGAGTGAGTCCGTTACCACTATTGATGAACCGTCCCGGATGCGGGCGTTGGACTCCGCAAGCGCTGAGATAGTTGATGCGGCGGCGGCGCATACGGCCGCGACAGTATTTGCCGCGCACAGCGGACAACCGTTGACAGCGCAGACGATTGGGGCGTTTACGCGACTCGTTGAGCAAGGCGCTCGGAAATCTCTGGATCGACATCGGGCGTTGCTATTGGTTGCGCGCATTGCCTCGTCGCTTGATAAGTCGGCTGCTCCGATCGAGGTCAATGAAGAAAACCTCTACTTACTGTTGCAGCTTTGCGGCTCGTCTGAGTTTTTCGGAGAGATGATTGCCGGAAATCCGGACCTGATTGCTTCGCTGGCCGGCAACGGGCGGGTACCCCGAGATTACCGCATGACTTTGCGCTCGAGTGTCGATGCCGAAAGGAATTTTGCGGCCGAGCTTTCCGCCCTCAGAAGTGCCTGGTCGGGTTTACTGCTGGAAATCGCCTGCGCTGACAGCGCGGGGGAGATTTCGTTGGGCGAATCGAATCGCCTGCAAACTGAGTTGGCGATAGCCAGCATTAACGCAGCTTTCCTGATTGCCCGTCGGGAAATGGCGCGGCGCTTCGGCAATTTGGCAGGCGGGCCGCGCCTGGCGATCCTTGGCCTGGGACGACTGGCAAGCGGTGGGGTTGATTACGGTTCTGATCTCGACATCGTCCTTATCTACGATTCCGCGGTGAAGTCCCCAGTCGCTTCACTTACTCAGGATGAGGCTTATGCGCGGTTGGGTGAGATGATAATTTCCGCCCTTTCGGGTATCACCCGAACAGGCCACCTTTATCATGTCGATCTGCGCCTGCGTCCGGATGGTAATGACGGGCCGTTGGTCAGCAGCTCGCAAGGCTTTCTCGATTACCTGACGCAACGCGCGGTTGTCTGGGAATGGCTGGCCTACGTCAAACTGAGAGCCGTGGCCGGCGACCTTGAGTTGGGAAGAAACATTGAAGCCGCGGCCCGGCGAATCATTCACGAGGGGGCGCTGAAGATCAGCCGCGAGGAATTACAGGGCGCCACCAGACATATGCGTGATCGGCTGCAGCAGGAAACAGTTAAGCCCGGCAGCCGCAGGTCGCTGGATATCAAACATGGCCTGGGTGGCATGCTGGACATCTATTTTGTCACGCGCTATTTGCAGTTGCGTGACAACGTTCCCGACGCGGGCGCTAATCGCTCAACCCTGGCTACCCTGGCGCGTCTGGAGTCAGTGGGCAGTTTAGATTCTGCTGATTGTCAGCTGCTAAGCAACGGTTACGGCGTGTTGCGCGCGGTCGATCATGAACAGCGTTTATTGAAGGGCAGGTCAGGCCGACTGCCGCCCGTGGATCACCCCACCATGCGCGATATCGCTAAGAAGTTGAATTACAATTCTGCCGCGGAGTTGTCGACAGTGGTGGTCACCTGGATGCAAAGAATTCGCGAAGCATACGATCGTCTCACGCATGAGTAGAAGGGATAGCGATGTTATTAGACCTTCTGGAGCTGTTGATTGATCTTCCCTCACTGCTGGTTGACGTGGCGAGCCGGCGCCGGGTGTCCTGTCCAGACTGCGGTCATCGTTTGCGGTACGTCGGGAGAGGGAAAGCCGAGGGTAAGGTGCAATGCGTGCTCTGCGAAAAGACCTGGCGCATGACAAAGAATCGGTGGCTTGGCCGCGCGCTTGCTCGCGATGAACCGCCTGCTAAGTTCAAAAAACGCTAGACTTGTTTCATCCTGTCCGCCGCTGATTCAAACCAGCAGCTTGGGCACCAGCAATGGCTTCTTTCACGCTCCGAAGCAGAGTATTCAACGGCGCCCGGTAAACGTCTGACTACCAGGCGCTGTTCCTCGTCAAGCTCCAGCCAGCCAAGCAAGATTCCTTCACCGCAACGTGGGCAGCGACTGTCTGAGTTCATCACCTGTTAACACTCCTGATTTGGTCGAGAAAAACTTCTTTGTTTACGAGAACGCCGGCATCGTGTAATTTAACTTAGGTGGGGTTGCGGCAACTAACCCCGTGAGCTCAGCATCTCGATAAGCGAGACCAAAAGTCAGGAAACTCAAGAATGTTTCGTATCAAAGCAACCTATAAAGACCAACTGGAACTGAAAACAACTATCGAGCGCGCGCGCGAGTTTTTTGGCGAGTTGCGCAATTTTGTCGATCTCATGCCCGGTATTGAAGGCATTCGCAGAGATGCGAGCGGAATTATGCGTTGGATTGTGCGCGCCGAGGTTCCAGTCATCGGCTCTGTCCATGCCAGCTTTGCAGTGGAAAAGACCGAAGACGAACCGGATCGTTTGGAATGGTCCCCGGCCCCTGGGGAAATGAAGAATTACCTCCGTTATGCCGCTGCTTTTGAAGAACGGGGGCACAAAGTTTTGATTCGCATCGCCCAGCATGTTGAATTGCGCCGGCCGCATGCGAAGGATTTGCACATGCTCGCCGGCTTGATCGGCGAGGGCGCCATCAGCGCCGAAATGCAAAAACGCGTCGGCGAAATGATCCGGACCTTTCTCGAACGCGCGCGTGTTAAGCTGGAAAGCCTGGACGCCGAGCCCACCCTTGAGCAGGAAGTCGAAGCCACTTAGACCCACCGGTTTTCCCAATTCAACTCTGCCCCTGCCAGCGCCGCATCCGGCACGCGATCGCCCTGTCCAGTTTGCGCCACACTGGGACCGATAACCCGCTTCTTAAAGGGGAGAGGGACGGCCGGTTACCCATTTCGCATACTCACACCGGTTATCGCGCAACCCAAATAGTGCTAACCCATAGCGTTAATAATCCCCGAATAGGAGAATCACTCAACGATTTCAAGCCCCCGCCGGCGGCACGATTGTTGTTGTTGTCTTGTTCGGAGGTATTCATGAATACAACAAGAATATGGAATAAGATTGGCGGCTTCGTCCTGACATTGGCAGTGGTGTCGGGAGTAGCCATGGTGGGAAGCGCAACTGCGCAGGCACAGGATCGGGATCGGGATCGAGATCAAGGGGAAGGCAATTGGCAACGTGAAGGCCGGCGCCATCGCAACCGAAGTGACCGAGACGATCAGGATCGCGAGCAGGATCGCGGGCGCAATCGTGGTGAGCGTCATCGGCATCAGGACGATCGCTATGACCAGAATCAGCGTCGAGGTAGTTACGGCAACGGCAGCTATGGCAACCGTGGCGCCTACGGCAACGGTTCCTACGGCGGCTACGGCAACCGCGGCGGTTATAACAACGGCTCACAGATGGCCATGCAGCAGGGCTTCCAGGATGGCCTCAGTACCGGAGCCAGCGATGCGAGTCGAGGTCAGAGTTACAATCCGCAGCGTTCGCACTTTTTCCGGAACGGCAACAACCGCTACGGCGACAAGCAGGCCTATCGCAATGGTTTCCTGCGCGGCTACCAGGAAGGATACCAGCGCAATGACGGCGTTTACGATAATGGACGCAATAACGGTTCGCGATTTCCCTGGTAAGAGATCGTAATTCCTAAAATAAAAAGGCCGCGACTGAAAATCAGTTGGCGGCCTTTTTGCAAACCCCAGTTCGACTATTTTTGGGCTACGGCTTTTTGGTTCTCCTGATCCAGCCACTGTTTCAGAGGCGCGAAGTAATCAATGATCGCCGTTGCGTCCATCTTGTCTTCGCCGGTCAACGCCTTTAGCGCCTCCGGCCAGGGCTTGCTCTGGCCCAGGGCCAGCATTTGCTTCAATCGCTCGCCCGCTTTCTTGTTGTCATAGATTGAGCATTGATAGAGCGGGCCATTGAATCCCGCTTCCCGGCAGAGGGCGCGATGAAACTGGAACTGCAGGATGGCCGCCAGAAAATATCTTGCGTAGGGGACGTTGGCGGCGACATGGTATTTTGCCCCGGCATCGAAATCCTGCTCGCTGCGGGGCGCCGGTGGAGCCACTCCCTGATATTTCAGTCGCAAATCCCACCAGGCTTTGTTGTAGTCGTTGGGTCCCACCTCGCCTGAGAAAACTTTCCAGCGCCACTGATCCACGAGATAGCCAAAGGGTAGAAACGCAACTTTGTCCAGCGCGCGTTGCAGCAGGAATCCTAAGTCCGCGCTCTGCTCGGGGACCTTGTCGATCAGGTTGATCTGTTTCAGATAAGGCGAAGTCACCGATAACGCAATTGTGTCGCCGATAGCCTCATGAAAGGCGTCATTCGCGCTGTCGCGAAACAGGAAAGGCTGGGAGGCGTAGGCCATCTGATAGTAGTTGTGGCCGAGTTCGTGATGGACGGTGGTGAAATCTTCTTCGTTGATTTGGATGCACATCTTCAGACGGACATCTTTTTCGTAATCAAGGTCCCAGGCGCTGGCGTGACAAACGGCTTCGTGATCCAGTGGCTTGGTGAACATCGACCGTTCCCAGAACGTGCTCGGCAGGGGTTCAAAACCGAGCGAGGTAAAGAATGATTCCCCATAGCGCACCATTTGTTTCGGTTCAGTCTTGCGCGCCTTGAGAATCTCGGTCAGGTCGTAACCACGATCTCCGGTTGCCGGCTTGAGTAACGGATAGACGTTGCCCCAGGTTTGCGCCCACATGTTGCCGAGCAAATGCGCCGGGATTGGCCCATCCGTGGGTACCACCTGCGGGCCATACTTTTCAGAAAGTTTGCGGCGGGTATACGTGTACAGCGAATCGTAGAGCGGTTTGACCTGTTGCCAGAGACGCTCCATCTCTGCGGCGAAAGCATCTGGTTCCATGTCGTACTTGGCTCGCCACATGGCGCCGACATCCTTGAATCCCATTTGGCTCGCGCCTTTGTTCGCCAGCTCAACATAGCGCTGGTAATTCTTACGAAACGGCGGTGAGATTTGGTGCCAGCCGAGCCAGATTCGTTTCAGTTCCTCGGGGTCCCGGCTTTCGGCGAGGACTTTTTCCAGATCGCCGATGCTCAGACACTTGCTCTGGTCCCCGCCCGGGCAGTACTTTCCCTTTCCATAGTCGCCTTCCATCGAGGCGGCAATTTTAGTCAGCTCTTCGCGTTCTTTGGGATCCTTCGGCGCCGGCAAAGTGAGTGACAATTTCAAAAGCTTGATCTTGCGGGCCGCCTCAGGCGACAGAGCCAAACCCTCAAAGCGCCGCGACTGTTCAGCAAGTTCCGTTGTGGCAGCGATGACATCTTTGTTGGCGTCAGCTGAAAGCGCTTCCGTGTCATCGGTGATGTAGGTGCTTTTAATCCAGTCGGCGCGGCTGTATTTGAGGTTCAGAGCAAAGAGTTTACTCTCCGCGTCAGTGATAAATTTCTCGGCCTCAGCGGCCGACGGCTTGGCGTTTGGGTTCGAACCGGGATTCGTTGTGTTATTGCAAGACAGAACCAGGGTCATGCCCAGGATAATAGACATCAATCCGGCCAGACTCAAAAGACGCGAGCTTCCACGTGCGAATCTCATTCTTTACCTCCACGATCAACGGCTGAGTGATTGTACCCGCTCAGACCTTGCCAGAACCATCTGCGGGCCGCGAGCGGAACGGGGCATTTAAAGCGCTACCCCGTCTGCAGCTAACGCCTGCCCCCGGCGTCTGGCGATTCAGTCCGGTTGAGGATTGCTGAGGCAGTAACTTCCTTTTGGCCGGCATTTCTGTAAAGAAAAATGATTTGGTTCTTATTCAGCCGTTCAATTAGTACTGAGCCGTTGTCAGCGCATCTCTCTTTTCCATAGCTGAGTCTCTCGCGGAACAACGCCCCCCGCGCCCACTGTCGTTTCAGTTTCCACTCACCGCCGCAGTTCAGCGAGGGATACTGGATTAAGATTTTGCGGCGGCCGGCGCGAACGCGCATGGTCCAGGTGCTGTTGTCGTCAGTTTGATAGCCAGTGCCTTCCCACGTTCCGGTCAGCACTTGTCGCGGCTTTTGTCCCCGCGGGCCGGCATAGAAGGAGGCGCCCAGAGAAAAAGCGAGGAGCAAGCCGAGGGCTGTAAGAATTTTCATCATGATCCTGATCCTTTGACCACTACCGCTTTCCATAGCTAATCATGTTCGCCAGCATACGGTAGGCGCCTGGTACCCCCGCGCGCAGTTCGCGATACCACACCAAACTAGTATAGATATACCGGCCCCGGCCATAGGTTCCCACTAACAGCCCACCGCGCAGGCCAGGCTCACCCGGATCGCTCATTTCCAGCAAGGCCGCGTAATGCGGGTCCCATTCCTTCGGATAGTAAAGGCCGCGTTCCTGGACCCAGCCCAGAAAATCTGAGCGCCGCATCCGGTTGGGAAAGTTAAGCAGGCGGTGCGCGGGTTGCAGGAACCTCACCGGCGCGTTCTCATCGGTCACGCGTTCGCCGCCCAGGGTAATCGGATAGGGTGCGAGTTGCGGCCGGTTCCGGGCCGGGTCGGGATTCCACTCATTGTTCTTGTGGTAGAAAACGATCAGGTTCCCGCCATCGCGAACATAGGCCAGCAAGCGATCGTTTGCCGCGATCAATTCCGGGTGAGCCTCGTAACCGCGATTGTCGATGATGATGCTGTCGTAGTTTTTCAGAGCGCCGCTTTGGATGTCACTCGGAGAAAGTTTCTGCGCGGCGACGCCAAGCGCTGCCAGCGACCACTCAAGGGTCTGATCAAAGCTGGGAATGAAACCAACCTGCAGATTCTTTACCACGCTCGCTTTGACGTATTCGCCCGGCAGAGCTCGGCGGGTAACTTCCTCCTGAGAATCAGCACGGCGGATGGTGATGTCGATGGCGTGCGGATCAGTGTGCGACGTAAAGACTTTCCGGACGGCATTTGAAGGTTCCCCATGCAGCGACAAAGTTACCGCCCGCGTCTCGCCAGGGGCCAGATCGGAGATCCCCCACCCGCTGGAAAAGAAAAAGTGGGGCGCGGTGGCTGCAAGCGAACCATTAAAAGTCCGGGCAAGGTGATTATGCACCTGCACCGTTAGCTGAATGTCCTGCCCAGTCGTCTGTGGAGTGAAAACAAAGGGAGCAGGCGTGATGCTTCGGATTTCAACAGCCGGCGCCACGTCCAGTTCGCTGATTGAACTCACTGAAAATTTTGCCCCATCTATCTCTACCTCTGCTGTGGCTATGAAACGCTGTCCGAAAAGGCGACCGTCATAGAGATGATCGGCCGAGGGCAGAGAAATACCCGCATTTCCCGGCGTCACAATCTCGATCGTTTTCACTGCGTCAGTTCCAGGCGGAAGTTGATCGGCAATTTCCAATGGTCGTTCACTGTCGAAGCCGCGCAAAGTCAACTTGTTCACAGTCAATGGCCGAGTGCCGTTGTTGGCCAGATTAAGCGAAAAGCCTGCCGGCAAACCTGGAACCAAAACCGAGGCTTTGGAACTCAAGGTCAGGGAGACGCCGCTGACAACTGCCAGCGCGCGATCCAATCTTTGCTGCGACAACTTAAAGCGGGGGCCATCACCTGGCCCCGTGGCACTGAACACGCCGGCTCCGCGTGCCGCAATCAGGGCCGACATCACCTGAGCAGGTTGATTCTCAAGCTCGGATAGTTGCTGGCTCTGGATCTTCAATGGGGAAAGTTTCGCTGCCTCAGGCTCCGGAAGCTGCAGGTCATCCAGAAACGTGCCGGCCCTTGACGGTAACGGTGTGACATCCTGAGCGGCCCGCGTCAGGCGATAGCGGATCATCGGCAGGCGGCCGTCCGGCGAATTTCTAAAGCGCGCCATGTCCGCCACTGTTTTGGGCCAGGGACCCTGCGTTTCGTGTTTCTGTAAAGCTTGCAGCGCCTGCTCCGCGAAACTTGAGCCGCGCACCGGATCCATTTCGTTGGGGTCGATGGCGACGACACCTCCCTGGTCAGCCGTTGCTGCCGGAGAATTATTGCCAAAGCCGATGCGCACGAAAATCCGTTTGACCAACCAGGGCTGGACTCCTGCCGCCATCTGCTCAGGAAAGCGTTTTCCATCGGCCGCGGTGTCGAATGCTTCCAACAGCAGGCGGCCGGTCGCCTGGTGATGGCCATGACCACTGGTCGTGTCGTGATTGGTGATGATCACATCGGGACGAAGCTCGCGAATCTTCAGAACCATTCGTCGCAGGGCTTCTTCATGGCCCCAGATACGAAACGCTTCTTCCGCGGATTTTGAAAAGCCAAAATCTTTCAGACCCAGAAAATACGGCTCAGATCCCTGAATCTCAGCGGCCGCCCTGGTTTCGCGGGCGCGAATCGCACCCAGTTCTTCGTAGAGTTGCGGGCCCACTGCGTTCTGTCCGCCTTCGCCGAAAGTGGAAAAGACGCTGACCGTATGCACCCCGTACTTGTGCCGGAGCACTGTCAGGCTGGCGCCATCTTCGTCATCGGGGTGGGCAGCGATACACATCACCGTCCAGGGGTTAGCGAGATCGAGCAGAGCCTGATGAAGGGCGACGCGATCAACGGGTGTCTCCGGCTCGCGCGCCGCCGTCGTCTCCTGCGCCTGGGCTGTAGCGGCGTGAAAAGAGCTCACCGGCGTTATCGCCGCGATCAGAATTCCGAAAAGAACAAGCAGAGCGACGGTAACGCCTGAAAGCGAAAACCTGCCTGTAAACCTATCAGGGAGCATTTATTTCTCGTTTCTGTTTCTGCAACTGCCACCTCACAAGGCCGTTGAATTTCTTTCCAGCCGGGTGGCGACTATCATGGTTACGGCAATCACGACCATCAGAACTACGCCATAGGCTGCGGCCGAGCCAAGATTAAAATCGCGTAACTCCGACGCAATTGCAATTGATACCGGTCTATTTTTCGGCACGAACACCAGCACTGATGCCACATATTCGCCCAAAGCAATCACAAAAGCCAAAAGGGTTCCCGCAATGGCGCCGGGGCCGGCCAGCGGGAGGCTCACACGCCGGAACCTCTGCCACCAGTTTGCGCCGAGACTGCCGGCGGCTTCGGGCAATGCGGGATCAATCTGTTCCATGCTCGCCTGCAATGCGCGAACGACCAGCGGCATGAAGCGCAGGAAATAAATCACCGGCAAAATCCAAAACGTGCCCACCAGAATGAACGAGCCCAGCAAGAGGCTTGGCTGTCCGTAGGCCTCGGCGATTGAGACTGCCACCACCGTTCCCGGCAGAGCCCAGGGCACAAGGATAAGCAGAGCCAGCAGCCGCCGCATCACCCGGCGCTTGATGGTCGTCGCCAGGGTCACGACGCAGAAGCTCCAGAATAATGCCGCCAGGGCAGCAATCGCCGACATTGAAAGGCTGTTGAAGAAAACTGCGCTGCCACTCTTTTCCGTCAGGATGCGAACGTAGTTGGCGAGCGTATAGGCGGGGGGAAGGGTTTGGGTGGTCCATTGACCGTCGCGAGCAAAGCTGGCCAGCAGCAAGGTAGCCACCGGCAACGCCAGGAAGGTGGAACACAGGACGCCAATCAGAAATGCAAGCAGGCGCGTTCGTCCTTTGGCGATAGGTCGTTGTCGCCGCGGCGCGCCTTTCATAGCGGCGGCGGCAAATTTTCTGGTGCCTTCGTAACGCTGAAACAGAAGAAGTGCGCCCAGTGAGATTACGGCCAGCACCACGGTTTCAGTCAGGGCCATCGATTGGTCGCCGCGCTGTCGCGCGTTAAAGATTTCCAACGTCAGCACGCGCACATTGCCACCGAACAGCAAAGGCGCGCTGAAACTAGCCATCGAAGTCATGAACGTCAGCAAGCCGGCAGCAATTAGTGAAGGCGTAAGCTGTGGCAAGACAATTCTAAACAGCACCCTAAGCGGCTTGGCGCCGAGGCTGCGTCCTGCTTCTGCCAGGCCGCCATCAATGCGTCGCAACCCTGCGCCGGTGAGCACATAGAAAAAAGGGTACATCGTGTAAGCATGAAAGAGCAGCAGGGCCCCCCAACCTCGTAGTGACCAGGGAGGACTTTGCAGGTGAAGTGCGCGTTGCACCACTCGAGCAAGGATACCCGATTCTCCGCACAGAAAAATGAACGCCACCGTGCCCACCAGCGGTGGCAAGACGAGTGGCAACGCTGCCAGCGTTGCGAACACATTGCGACCGGGAAACGTGTAGCGTTCAAAAAGGAACGCCAGCGGTATACCGATCAGGGCGCAGAGGAGCACCGTCGCAATCGAGACGCCGATGCTCGTAAGAATCGCTTCCAGAGCCAAGCGCTGGGAAAGCAGGTCGAGATAATTTGCCAGCGTCCAGCGCCCGTCGCGCTGCAAGGAGGCCACTATCGTGTCGACGTTGGGATAGATAACACCATAGAGCAGAATGACTATGACAACAAACTGTAGAACCCAGCGTGGTGATGGACGAAGAGAGTTCATGACAGTCTGCTTAGCCAGGTTAAATGTTTCGTCGCAACGTCCGGACCAGCGATAACAGCTTTCAGTCTTTGAGCAGGGCAATTCGGCCTGCTGGCAGCGCAACTTTACAAGAGTCATTCAACGCAAATTCATCAGATCTGAGCACCAGTGCCTCCAGCAATAAGCCGTCAGCATCCAGTTTGATGATCGAGGTGGCACCCGCAAACTGAATCTCGCGCACCACGGCGGGAAAGACGTTTTCGTCAATTTGCGTATTACCCCTCGAGAGAAGGACATGTTCCGGCCTGATTGACAGCGTGCAGGGTTGATTTAGCGGTGGCAGGTCTCCGGGCTTCACCGGTAGCCGCAGATTATGACGTCCGTCAAGTGTCCTGAATTCGCCGAGCTCTGTCTTCATCGAACTGAGGCGCATTGCACGCAGCAAGTTGTTGCGACCGAGGAAGCGCGCCACTGTCACGCCGGCCGGATGCTCGTACAATTCTCGTGGTGTTTCGGTCTGCAGAACGATACCTGCTGCCAGCACGCTGATCCGATCGCAGAGGGCGAACGCTTCTTCCTGATCGTGCGTGACATACACGGCAGTGAGGCCCAGGCGGGTGACGAGCTCGCGCAGTTCGCTGCGCGTTTCTTCCCGCAGTGTTACATCCAGGTTTGAGAGCGGCTCATCAAACAAGAGCAAAGCCGGCTCGATGGCTATGGCCCGGGCGATCGCGATCCGCTGTTGTTGTCCTCCCGACAACTCGCCGACATTTCGTTTCTCATATCCCGGCAATTGCACCAGTTCCAGGGCCAGGGCGACGCGTTGTGTGACTTCTGATTTTGCTTTATGTCGTGCGCGCAGGCCAAAGGCGACGTTTTCAAGGACGTTCAGGTGAGGGAAGAGCGCATAGTTCTGAAAAACCATGCCAAAGCCGCGAGCCTCCGGTGTGAGACTGGTTATGTCGCGGCCGGCAAAAACGATGGTGCCGGAGTCCGGCTTCTCCAAACCGGCAATCATCCTCAGCGTCGTCGTCTTGCCGCAGCCGGAAGGCCCCAGCAGACCAAAGAACTCGCCCCGCTCTACGTCGAGCGAAACATCTTTGACCGCCGGCGTCCGCTCGTAGCGCTTGGAGATTTTGTTTATGGTTAGCAGCGGCATAGGCGAGCTTGCGATAACTTATGAACCTGGAGACGATTTATCCTTTGTCCCCTGCCGGGCGATAGCATTCAGTGATTGCTGCCGCGGCCGCGTATTTCGGTGTCCCAGTAGCGCAGCCAATCATCGCCTTGTTTTCGGAGCAGCTCCCAATCCAACGGGAGCCGAGCGAACTGTTCGTTCATCCAGGGGGGCAAC
>DAIMCP010000066.1:24581-30478 GCA_036726305.1 Pyrinomonadaceae bacterium
TTCGCTGCCAGTTCCGGAAAGATGTCCTGCCCGCCCGCGATCGAGATCAGTTCGCACCGGCATTCGATAAAACTCGCGCGCCGCCTGGACCAGGCTTTCCGTTGTAGTGACGAACTCATAAAAGCGCCGCGCTTCCGCTTCATGCGGAGCGCCCCGAACAATGGCGATGCCGTCGGTAACCACCGGTGTTCCGCTGCTGGGAATGGTATAAGCGACAGGCAACCCTTTTTGTTCCTGGAACAATCGTGCATCCGGCATGTCCCAGAGGCTGATAACTCCTTCGCTTCGGGCCAGCTTTTGCATCATCAAAGTGCCGTCGGCGGTGTATTCATGAACATTCGCATCAAGCCGTCGGAGCCAGTCATAACCTTTCTCCGGCGAACCGGTTTCCTTAATGGAGCGCAGGATGATGGCCCCAAAAATCACGCGCATTGTATCTGACGGAATCGGGTTGCGAATCAGGATCTTGTCCCGCCATTTGGGGTCAAGCACGTCGTCCCAGTCTCGCGGGGCTTCCGCAGCTGCGACTGCGTTGCTGTTGTAGACGATTACTTCCGGTGTTTCGTAGGTGCCATACCAGCGATCCTGAGGATCGCGCGACGAAGCGGGTACCTTGTCGGCCCAGGTTGGACGATAGGGCGCCAGCAGATTTTCCTCCGCAGCAGTTTGGAAGGTCGTGTGCGCCGACCCCCACCAGAGATCCGCTTGTGGACGATTCCGCTCGGCGCGCACTCGTTCGAGGATTTGCCGCGACCCCATGTCCAAAAACTGCACCTCAGCTTCCGGGTGGACTGCTTGGTAACGAGCAACAAACTGTTTCAGCAGGTCCTGCCCGTGCGGGGTGTAGATTAAAAGCTGACGAGTTGTAGATCGCTTCCCCGAACTACAGGAAAACAGCAACAGGGCCATGAGAATCGTGACCAGCAGGAGCGCGCCTCGCCTGGCGGTCCGGGTCCGCACATTTCCAGCATTCTTTTTTTGTTGCGTTAAATGCATTTCAGCTCGCAGCTGACAGTCGCTTGAGAAATCGCAGAGCAGCGTCATGCTAGCACATCTCGAATAATGCCTCAGGGGCGGGGTGGCCTTGCGACTGAAATTGGCGCTTCATGAGATAGGGCGTAGAATAGCTACGTGACGACTACTTTGAAGAGAAGAATTTTTCGCGCCGGCAGCTGGCACGTGATCAAGCGCGCGATTAAACTGGTTCCTGTCGCCGGTTCCGTTTTTGCTGTCGGGCTGGCCGGCTATGAAATAAGGAAGAAGGGCTTGATTGCCGGCGTGGTCCATGTCGGACTCGATGTGATTCCGGTGGTGGGAGCCACCAAGAACGTCGTCGAAATCTTCACGGGCGATCTGATTCCTGACAAGAAGCTCCAGCCCGACAAGACGGCCGGGCTGGAGTAAGAATCAGACCGAGCTTAGGCGTGCAATGGTGGCAGACCGCAGGCCTGCGGGCGCGCTTTCTGATAGGCATCGCCGAGGCGCAGCAGGGTCGGTTCAGACCAGTATGGACCAAGAAGCTGAAACCCAATCGGCAATCCTGCCGCAGACAAGCCGCAGGGAACGCTCATCCCGGGAATGCCGGCGAGGTTAGCCGTCACCGTGTAAATATCGCTCAAATACATCGATAGCGGATCATCCACCTTTTCCCCGATCATGAAAGCGGTAGTTGGCGCCGTCGGAGTGATAATCGCATCGCAGGCTTCAAAGGCCCGGCGAAAGTCATTACGCAAGAGCGTACGAACCTGCTGCGCTTTATGGTAATAGGCCTCATAATACCCAGCCGACAACACGTAGGTGCCGAGCATGATGCGGCGTTTTACTTCCGGCCCGAATCCCTCCTCACGCGACCGCCGGTACATCGACCGCAATTCGTTTGCCTCTTTCGCTCGGAAGCCATAACGCACGCCATCGAAACGGGCCAGATTAGATGAAGCCTCGGCGGTAGCTATGATGTAGTAGACCGCAATAGCGTACCGGGCATGCGGGAGATCAACCTCGACAATTTCGGCGCCGAGATCGCGGTAAACCTGCACCGTGGCTTCCACCGCGGCGCGCACTTCCGCGTCAAGCCCCTCGCCAAATAATGCTCGGGGGAAACCAATCCGCAGATCCTTAACGACTGCGTTCAAGCCAGCGGCGTAGTCGGGGACGGGCACCTCAGCGGTGGTGGCGTCATGGCTGTCACGGCCGGCGATCACTCCCAGGACCCTGGCCACGTCACCCACACTGCGTCCAAAAACCCCCACCTGATCCAATGACGATGCGAAGGCCACCAAACCGTATCGTGAATTCCGGCCGTAGGTTGGTTTGAGTCCCACTACGCCACATAAAGATGCCGGTTGGCGCACTGAACCTCCAGTATCCGAACCGAGCGCTACCGGAACAATGCCGGCCGCCACAGCGGCCGCCGAACCACCTGAAGAGCCTCCGGGCACGCGCGCGGTGTCCCAGGGATTTTTCACTGTTCCGAAGGCAGAGTTCTCATTGGAGGAACCCATCGCGAATTCATCGCAGTTTGTCTTGCCGATAATCACCGCGCCGGCAGCGAGCAATCGGTCAACAACGGTAGCGTTGTAAGGTGGATGATAGTCGCCAAGAATTCGTGAGCCGCAGGAAGTCTGCAGACCGCGTACACAGATGTTGTCCTTGATGGCTATGGGAATACCGGCCAATGCCGCGCCCTCAGTTCCCTGCGTTTCTATTTCAGCAGCGCGAGCCAACGCTCCCTGGCGATCAATCTTGAGAAAGGCGTTCAGGGAACCATTCAGTTCTTCGGCGGCGGTCACCGCCGTCTCGACAACAGAACGCACGCTGGTCGCGCCCTGGGAGATGTGCCTGTGAATTTGATCGATGGTCTCGCAGTTAATCATTGCTTCTGGCCTGATTTGAGCTGCTGCTTTACAAGACCTTCGGGACGCGAAAATGGCCCGCGGCCGGGTCGGGCGCTTCCTCCAACGCTACCTCTTGCCCCAGCGAGGGGGCCACGACGTCCGCGCGCGTTGAGTCGGTGCGCTCGCCCTCGGGCGTCAACCCTCCGAGGGCGGGCAGGATGTTGCTGGTGTCAATTTCGTTGAGCTGCTCAACATAGGTCACGATTTCGGCTATCTGGGGCGCAAAGAGTTGGACTTCCCTGCGACTGATTTCCAGGTGCGCAAGCTGTGCGATTTTTACAATGTCTGATTCGTTGATTGGCATGTGTTCCTGGTGGCGACGCGTCAGGGTTCCGTCGGAATCTGGTTCTGCTCTGCCGCTTCGCGCCGCCGCACGCAACTGCTGGCCGCACCCAGAAAAGAGCGGCGCAGATCCGGGTCGTGAATCGCAGCGGCAGCGGCAACCAGTTCCAGGGAGATGGTTTGTGAGTTCGCGGGCGTGGCGCGTACTGCCTGCGCTGGATTCTGTTCGCGACCGGCCTCGACTGTTTGTGGCTCGACGCGAAACTCAATGAACTTCACAGCGCCCTTTCCGAGCAGCGAATTCAAGCGAAATAGAAATTGGCCGCTCAGCGATTCAAGTTGGCGTTGCCAGACTGAGTCTATGACGGCCACTATGAGCGTTTGTTTGCGGAGCCGGGTGGCCACCGTTTGCCATCTCAGCCCCTTACCAGCGACATGATTCCACGCCGCGAAGGCGGCGGCCTCAATTACCTCTTCCGCTCCGTCAGCAGCCTGCACCACAGCCGGCAATGCGTTAATCAATTGATCCATTCCGAGTTGTTCCCGAGATCCGGTCCGATTTGTAATTCGTACGCTTCAATTTACAATCACCGATCGCAAACCGCAATTGCATGGAGTGTCAGTCTAGCGGACGAGCGAGAGGAGCGACAAGCAGCAGTGAATAAGAGTAAAGAGTTTACGGTGTTCCGAGAGCCTTTGATCTTAGCATCCAGCAGTCCGCGTCGAGCAGAAATTCTGCGTGCGGTCGGCTGGTCCTTTGAAACAACAGCGCCCAATATCGACGAAACTCGTGCGCTCGATGAGGGCCCGGCGAGTTATGTCAAGCGCCTCGCGCGCCTGAAGGCCGCGGCCGTAGCGGCCCGGCAACCCGAAGGGTTAGTGTTGGGCGCCGACACCGTTGTATTGCTTGAAGGAGAGATTCTTGGCCAGCCGCAGGACGATCAGGATGCCGGACGGATGCTGCGACTCCTGAGCGGAAAATGGCATGAAGTGCTCACCGGCGTGGCCCTGGTTCGGGCTGGAGCTGACGGCTGTTCAGTGGTGGACCATGAGACGACGCGCGTGCGGTTTGCCGAGATGTCTGAAGACGAGATTGATTGGTATCTAAAAACCGGAGAGCCGGCTGGAAAGGCCGGCGCCTATGCAGTTCAGGGCCGCGCTGCGCTTTTCATTGAAGAGATTCAGGGTGATTATTTTAATGTCGTAGGCCTGCCGGTAAGGCTTGTGTATGCCCTGGCGCAGAGCGTGTAACTACAAAGGAAGGGCCGCCCCGGAAAATGAGGGACGGCACGGTCTGCTGATTCGTTGGATTTGCTTAGAGAATCTGGTCCAGTTTCTTTGCCAGTTGCCCGGCCAGATTGCCTTCGGGATCAATGCCCTTGATCGGTTCACCCACCGGATTTCCCTGCTTATCCAGGATCACCACCGATGGCAATTCATCGGCGTTTAACTTCCTGGAAACTACGCCATCGGGATCGCGTAGAACAGTCACTGACAGACTAAACTTTTTCACGAAACCACGCAGTTGGGCGTCGGAGGCGTAATTTTTTGACTTCGTGTTTTCCGATTCCGTGCTTACCCAGTAAACCACTACGCCGCGATTGCTGTATTCATCAGCGAGCTTCTTAACGCTCTGCAATTGCGTCCGAGAGAGCGGCAGCCAGGAAGCGCCAAACGCCAGGACCACAACCTCGCCCCGCAGGCTTTCGGAAGTGATTGTCTGGCCGTCAATCGAACGGAGTGAGAATTCTGCCGGACCGGAGGCCTTTTGTCCCAGGCCGATGGAGCCCACGCCGAGCATTACCGCGAGCGCTAAACCTGCGCGGACCTTTTCATTGAATCTCAACATCTGCGCTCCTTTGTCGCCTTCGAGGCGTCACCAACAACCAGGCTGAGTCGTTAGAATAACGACTACGCCACCTTAGATGATGCTCGGGGCCCATTCGTTACGGACTTTTTGGCCAGGAGCTTAAATGCCTAACTCCACGATAGTTCTGGAGGTTCTCGACCGATAACCTCGCGATATAGGGAACGGTAATCATCCCACGTGTCAATGTCGCGCGCAACAAAGGGCGACTTGACCGGAACGCGCCTGACCTGTCCGCGGTGGGCGTCAAACAGCGAGCGCAGACCTCGCTCCGGTTCGAGGTGCAGCAGTTCGTCTCGAAAGCTTAGGTCCACCAGAACAGGGTGCCCGCCGCGCCCCTGGTACTCAGGCAGCAGCAGTTTTGCCGCCCCTGTCCGCCAATGGTCCAGGAGTTCGACAACGACTTCAGCCGGGACCGCGGGATAGTCAGCTGGAGTGATGAAAGTAACCCGGCTGTCGCCGCGTAGTTTACGCACGCCGCAAGCAATGGATTCACTCATTTCACTTTTGGGATTAGGATTTAGGGCAAACTGGACCTGTCGATCTTTCAGACTCGTCTTTAGTTCTGCAGCTTGATGCCCCAGTACGACAACAATTGTCTGTACGCCGCCTGCGGTAAGGTAATCGATACAGTTCTCAATGACTGTCTTATCGCCAAAGGGCAGGAGAGGTTTGCAGGTCCCCATGCGCTGGGATTGGCCCGCAGCGAGAACAATAGCGGCGATGTTGGATGTGGGTCTTTGGTCTTTGGTTTTTGGTCTTTGGCTGTTTGATTGGAAGGACATTTAGTGTTGCGAAGGAGACCAAAGACCAAAGACCAAAGACCAAAGACCAAAGACCAAAGACCAAAGACC
>DAIMCP010000067.1:0-30083 GCA_036726305.1 Pyrinomonadaceae bacterium
GGGGGGACTCGAACCCCCACGAGTTACCTCACACGCCCCTCAAACGTGCGCGTCTGCCAGTTCCGCCACTTCGGCTTAAGTTGTCAAAGGTGAGAATCCAATGTGCGCTTACGGATCGCTATCCGAGGAAACGGTCCTCATCTGAAGAAATACGCGCCGCTCCTCTTACCCCTCATTTGAAGAGATACGGAGCCCTCATCTGAAGTAATGCGGCCCCCTTCTCCTGAATAAGGCCCCCAATCTGACGAGATACTGCCCGCTCATCTGGAGTTAAGCCGCCTCAACCGATGATAGGGCCCTCATCTGAACAGACAGGGCCCCAACGCTTCAAATGATCAGATTGCGGTACTCTGCCCGCTGTCCCACTACCCCGCCCCCAGAATCACTTATTTGGGCGCGGTCTTCGGCGAGGCTTTGTCTGCCGGGCTGGCTGCGGGCGATGCCGCTTGCTTCTTATCAGTCTCAACTGAGGCCGCGGGAGACGCCGCATTTGCCGGCGCAACGGCCGGTGTCGGTGTCGTTGTCGGTGTCGGTGTCGGGGATGCCACCGGCAATGTCTCGGACTGCAGGACTGAGCGAGAGCCGTTAATACCAGGCAGCGACAGAGTCAGCGCAATCAACATAAAAGCGATAGCGGCCCCAATCGTGATCTTCGCCAGAATGTTTTGCGTGCCGCGCGGGCCAAAGGCCGTGCTCGAGACGCTGCTGGTAAACAAAGCCCCGGCATCTGCTTTGCCCGGTTGCAGCAGTATCACCACAATCAGAACTGCACAAGACAAAATAAATAACGCGTATAGGGTATAAGCTAACAAACTGAATCTCCTAAATGCCGGTTACCACCGTTCACGATTTGCTGTAGTTCACAATCTGGGCGAAACTCTCCGCTTTCAAACTAGCGCCTCCGACCAGAGCTCCGTCGATGTCCGGCTGACCCATCAGCGAACCGACGTTATCGGGCTTTACCGACCCGCCATAAAGAATTCTGAGCGCTCGGGCCGCCTCTTCAGAGTGCCCTTCCGCGAAAACGCGCCGGATAAACGCGTGCATTTCCTGCGCTTGCTCCGGCGTCGCTGTACGTCCTGTACCTATTGCCCAAACAGGCTCGTAGGCAATGATAATACGGTCGAGGTCTGAGGCTGTCAACCTGCTAAGCCCGCCGCTTAACTGGCCTTTAACGACGGATTCCGCTGTGCCCTGGTCTCGTTGCTGCAGGCTTTCGCCGACGCACATGATGACCTGTAAGCCACTTGCCAGGGCCGCCTGAACCTTGCGACTGACCACTCCGTCCGTCTCCGCGTAGAACTGGCGACGCTCTGAATGGCCAACGATCACGTATTTCACACCGACGTCGCGCAGCATAAATGCCGCCACCTCACCCGTGTGGGCGCCCTCAGATGTTTCCGTCGCACAATCCTGAGCCGCGAGACGAATATTCGAGCCTTCAAGACGGTCGGCGACTGTCTTGAGGACAGTAAAGACCGGCGCAATGATTACTTCGCAGTGATTCGCGTTCGCCACCAATGGCTTGAGCGCCAGCGCAGTTTCCACTGACTCGCTGAGAGTCTTGTACATCTTCCAATTGCCGGCGATAACGGGTTTGCGCATAAGATCAAGTTCCCTGAGCAAGGTCTGTGTCTTTGGGTCGTTTGGCTTTGGTTTGTTTCAGTCCTTCGTCCTTGCGCGATGGTCCCAAGGACCGGAAGCCAAAGACCAAAACCCGGCTTCTATGTTTTTTCGTTTAAGGCGCTGACTCCCGGTAGCTCTTCTCCGGCCAGGAACTCGAGCGTGGCGCCGCCGCCAGTGGAAATGTGCGTGATGCGAGCGGCGACGCCGGCCTTTGTAACTGCAGCCACCGAATCGCCGCCACCCACAATTACGATGGCCCCGCGATCCGCTGCGGCAGCGACCGCATGAGCGATGCCAATGGTGCCCTGATCAAAAGGCGGTTCCTCGAAGACACCCATTGGCCCATTCCAGATAATCGTCCGCGCATCCGCCAGGGCATTCGTAAAATGGGCCACCGTTTCCACTCCGATGTCCATGCCTGCATGTCCGGCATTGGTAAACTCAATGGGAATGGTCTTGGCAAGAATCTGTTGCCCTTTGATAGGCTCATAACTATCCACGACCTGATGATCAGTGGGCAAAAGTAATTGGACACCGGCGGCTTCTGCGCGCTGCTTCACTTGCCGGGCGGTATCAAGCATGTCATTTTCAACCAACGACTTGCCTACAGTAAATCC
Source organism: Pyrinomonadaceae bacterium (assembly GCA_036726305.1). Taxonomy (GTDB): domain Bacteria; phylum Acidobacteriota; class Blastocatellia; order Pyrinomonadales; family Pyrinomonadaceae; genus JAOAPY01. The sequence goes on from DAIMCP010000067.1 coordinate 2,244, forward strand.
TTCCGCCTTAAAAAACGTGTAGGCCATTGCACCGCCGATCAGCAGGCGGTCAACCTTTCGGTCGATCAGGGCATTGATGACTGGAATCTTGTCGGACACTTTCGCGCCGCCGAGGATGGCGACAAAAGGATGTTCCGGGTTGTTAATGACCTTCCCCAGATACTCAAGCTCTTTCTCCATCAAGAGTCCGGTTGCTGACTGGGCCACATGTTTGGTTATGCCGGCAGTTGAAGCGTGCGCGCGGTGCGCCGCGCCAAAAGCATCGTTGACATAAAGGTCGCCAAGAGCGGCAAGTTGTTGCGCGAACCCGTCGTCGTTCTTTTCTTCTTCAGGATGGAACCGCAGGTTTTCCAGCAGGCACACATCGCCATCCTCCAGGGCGTTCACCTTTGTCTGGGCCGCGTCCCCAATACAGTCTTCTGCAAATTCGACGGGGCGGCCAAGGAGTTCCGCGAGGTGTGTGGCCACGGGACGCAGACTGTACTTATCGACGTGTTGTCCCTTGGGCCGGCCCAAATGGGAAGCCAGAATGACTCGCGCCCCTTGTTCAATTGCGTAATTAATTGTCGGCAGCGCTGCGCGGATACGAGTGTCGTCGTCCACCTTGCCGTCATCAAGCGGCACGTTGAAGTCAACGCGAATGAAAACGCGTTGATGGTGAAGATCGAGATCTCGGATTGAAAGTTTTGGCATAAGGTCTTGGGTCCTGGGTCTTGGGTCTTGGGTCTTGGGTCTTGGGTCTCTGGGTCGTAGGTGCTTGGCCTCCCCCGAAGACCAAGACGAAAAACTGATCAAAGAACTAAGGTCAGAAATCAAAGACCCAGGACCCAAAACCAAAGACCTAACTCCCTAAATCCCCTTCCCCGCAATAAACTTAATCAGATCCCGCACCCGGCAGGAATAGCCCCACTCGTTGTCGTACCAGGACAGAATCTTGATCATGTTGCCGCCAATCACCTTGGTATATTCAGCGTCGACGATTGAAGAGTTGGAATTACCTTTGAAGTCGCTAGATACCAGCGGCTCCTCGCAAAACGCCAGTATGCCGCGCAAATCGCCGTCGGCTGCCGCTTTCAAAGCGGCGTTGACTTCCTCTGTTGTGGTATCGCGCTCGACATCCATCACTACATCGACAAGTGAAACATTCGGTGTGGGCACGCGCACCGAAATTCCATCGAACTTCCCTTTCAATTCCGGCAGGACGAGAGCTACGGCTTTGGCCGCCCCGGTCGAGGTGGGAATCATCGAAAGAGCTGCGGCGCGTGCGCGGCGCAAATCCTTGTGCGGCAGATCCAGCAACTGCTGATCATTGGTGTAGGAGTGAATCGTGGTCATTTGCGCCGAGCGAATACCAAACTTCTCGTGAATCACTTTGGCCACCGGAGCCAGACAGTTGGTCGTGCAGGAGGCATTAGAAATGATATGGTGCTCCGCCGCGTTATACTTGTCCTCATTAACCCCCAGCACAATGGTGATGTCTTCATTCTTGGCTGGTGCGCTGATGATTACTTTCTTGACGCTTCCGTGCAGGTGCTTTTTAGCATCTTCAGCCTTGGTGAAAATGCCGGTTGACTCAATTACAATCTCCGCCCCGACAGATTCCCAATCAATAGCCGCGGGATCGCGCTGCGAGAACACGCGAAACTCTTCCCCCTCAACATTGATGCCTGTCTCGGTGGCTTTGATGTCGTGATTCAGATTTCCATGCACTGAATCGTACTTGAGCAGGTGCGCCAGCGTCTTCGTATCGGTCAGGTCGTTGACCGCTACAAAATCGATGTCGGAATTACCAAGTGATGCTCGAAACACGTTACGACCGATGCGGCCGAACCCATTGATGCCAACCTTGACTGCCATGCGTATGTCTCCTTTTCGATTCTCAGCAGTGATCCTCAGCGCTATCCCCGGCATCCGTGCCGCAAACGCGACACCTGGAATCCCTATCCCGAGATTTGACTGTTGCAGGGAAAGTATTCATTGAAAGGCAAGCAGGAAGATTATTCATCGCCCAGGCGAGTGTCAAGTGAGGTCCAGGCTGGGTAGCCGAGCATCTTATTGTGGCAGGCGCACCTGGCGCGCGGTTTCGGAAGTGTGGCGCCCGCGCCACTTTGCCGAGGGCATCAAGAGCCTGGACGGCCTCATTATTGGCAGATGGCGGCATGTTTTTGAAACAGACATAGTGTATAAAGCGTAGTACGCCTTGATTTAGCGGACTCTGTGAGCTTTCGTCTGTCCTGACGGGTCCGTTTTTGATTAATCGATTGCAGAGGAGTTTCGGTCTGATGACTATTGTCTACGTTGGTAGAGTGCTAAGAGTCTTTGCAGTTTGTGCGGCGCTGCTGGTTCCGCAAGCGAACGTTCTGGCGCAGAAGCCAAAACCCAAGCCGTCGCCGAACCCCACGCAACGGGATGCGACCCGCCCGCCGGGCACAGAGCAAAGCCAGTCCGTTCCTGGAGCGCCGTCCAGCACTCAGGATCCCGCTGCCCCACCCAGTTCACAGCAGGCACCACCCCAGGCGCCTCCCGGATCGAATGTGGTGCCGCAGCCAACTCCCCCCGTTCGCACTGAAGTGCAGGAGCCGCCGGAACCGAACTTTCCCACTGCCGAACCAAAGCCCTTGCCGCCAATGCCCAACCTGACACGTCTCGGCATAACCAGCGGTAACGTTGTGACGCTCTCTCTCAACGAAGCCATACGCCTCGCGCTGGCCAATAACAACGACATTGAAATCTCGCGTGATGACGTGCGCTATGCGGAGACCCAACTGCGCGCCCTTCAAGGCGTTTACGATCCGGTGTTTGCAGTTACGCCGACCATCGACAAGCGCATTTCACCACAGCAAAGCTCTCTGGGCGGCGCGGGCGGATCCAGCACAACCACCACGACGACCTACACCGTTAGTCCGTCCGTCACCAAATCATTTGAGCGAGGTGGCGGCAATTACACCCTGAGCTTTTCCAATCAGCATACCAACACGAGTTCCAGTTTCAGTTTGATAAATCCATTCTATTCGTCCAATCTCGCGTTGACCTTTACGCAACCGTTGATGCGCAATCGCTCGTATGACTCCAATCGCCATCAGATTCGGGTGCAGAAAAAACGCCTGGAGCAATCAGACGCTGACTTCCGTCGCAAGACTATTGATGTAATCGCCCAGGTTCAGTCCGCATATTGGGACCTCGTTTTTGCGATGCGCGATCAGCAGGTGCAACTGGACAACCTTAATCTCTCGCGCGAGAACTTGCGGCAGATTGAAGCCCAGATTTCGGCGGGCGCCAAAGCGCCCCTTGATCGATCGGAAGTATTGACCGAACTTGCCAATCGAGAATCCTCCCTCTTGAGTGCTACGCAAACTGTTTCGATCGCCGAGAATACTCTGAAACAATTGATCCTGAGAGACCCGACGGTGCCGCAGTGGTCGGCCCAGATTACGCCGACCGATATGCCCGTAGTCGATACAAACCCGGTAAATCTGAATGATGCCATAACCGAAGCTCGCAAGAACCGGCCCGAGCTTCAACGGCTGCGCTTGCAACAGGACATCAACGGTCTGGATATCAAATACTTCAAGAACCAGACTTTGCCTCAGGTGGATTTGCAGACAACATTTGCCACTACCGGTCTGGCCGGAACCGCCGTTTCTACGGCGCCTCCAGTCGGCACGCTGGTACCTTTAATAGGTGGCAGTCCAACCACCAGTGCGAGCGCATTCCTTCTTTCTCAAATCCAGGACATTCAGCGCCGGGGAGGATTCCTGCCCGTCGCTACTTCTCCGCTCGTGCCGGCTACGGGCGGCGCAGCCACGGATCTCGTGGGCGGGTACGGCAAGGATTTGAGTAATCTTCTCAGCTTTAAAACGCGGAATATTTCAATTGGCGTTGCCATTCAGATTCCATTCAAGAACAAAACTGCCGAAGCGAACCTGGCCGGCGCGCGAATCCAGAAAGAACAGGTCGAGGCTTCCATGCGCTCGACTGAACAGGCGGTCGAAGTAGATGTACGAAACGCCGCGCAGTCTGTGGAATCGGCCAGATTGCAGGTGCTCTCGGCTCGTGAAGCGCGCCGAAATGCGGAGATTCAACTTGAAGGTGAACAGCGCCTCTACTCGGTGGGCCGCTCGACAACATACCTGCTCATTCAGCGACAGAATGCTCTGACTAACGCGCGTGATGCGGAGGTGCGAGCCGAGACAGGCTATAGTAAGGCGGTCGCGAGCCTCCAGCGTGCCACGTCAACCACGCTGCACGCCAACAGCGTCATTGTGGATAACCCGCTCAAGCCATAATAGTGGTTTTGATCCCGCGCTCACGAGTGTACAATTCGAGCGCGGCGGAAAAGCGGCGACGCCGCTTTGGATTCCCAGGCTGAGATCCAAAGCGCCGTCGCCGCTTCGTTCTGCTCGCAACCTGCTGGTGCCCTGAGTATCGATGAAGATCACCGCCGCGATTATCTCTTTCAACGAAGCGGAAAACATTCGCGCCGCGTGCGAGTCAGTCGCCTGGACCGATGAGATCCTGGTTGTGGACTCCGAATCGACGGATGCAACCGCGTTCATAGCAGCCGAATGCGGCGCGCGTGTTATCTCCAGGGCCTGGCCCGGTTTTGCTTTACAGAAGCAATTCGCGACGGAACAAGCCTCGCACGAATGGGTTCTGAGTCTCGATGCCGACGAACGAATATCCCCCGAATTGCAGCAGGCTATTGAAGAACTGCGCCGCCGGAGCGATGATCGGCTTGCCGACGGCTATTTGATTGCCAGGCGCTCTTTCTATATGGGCCGCTGGATTCGCGGCGGGGGTTGGTATCCGGACTACCAACTGCGTCTGTTTCGCCGCGCCGGCGGAAGTTGGCAGGGACCACACATTCACGAGTCGGTAAAGATGAAAGAGGGGGCAAGAATTGAGAGACTGGCCGGCGATATTTTGCACTATCCGGTACGCTCCGCTTCCTACCATCACCGTATGATCGGCGAGCGATACGCGCCCCTCGCAGCGCGGCAAATGTTCGAGGCCGGCCGGCGCACTTCCGCACTCCGGATTGCGGCCGCAGCCCCGGCGACCTTCGTCAGAAGTTTCGTCCTGAAGGGGGGTTGGCGTGATGGTCTGGCTGGCTGGAGCATTGCTGCCTTCGCCGCACATCACGCATTTCTAAAACACTTGCTGCTTTGGGAAATGCAAAACCAAGAAGATAGTAGGCAGTAGCCTCTGCCCGAGATACAATGCTTCCGGAATGATTCTCCCCTTGTTAACCTGGTCATGGGCGTTGCCACTGTTTGACACCCAACTCCCCCCCTCCTTCGCGCTCATCTTTATTGGTGTACTGGGCGCCATCATCGGCAGTTTTCTCAATGTTGTAATTCATCGTGTGCCCGTGGGAGAGTCGATCGTCTTTCCTAACTCTCGTTGTCCCGGATGCAGCGCCGCGATTGGCTGGTATGACAACATACCCATCCTGAGTTACCTCGTGTTGCGCGGGCAATGTCGCTCGTGCAAAACCGGCATCGCAATCCGCTATCCGGCGGTTGAGCTCTTAACGGCCGTGCTCTACGTGGCGGTTACCTGGCGTGATGGACTTACGCTGGCGCTACCCTTTGACTTAATATTTGTCAGCGCTTTGGTTGCGCTGATCTTCATCGATGCCGAGCACATGTTGCTCCCTAACGCCATCACCTACCCCGGCGTGGTGTTCGCACTGGTGGCGCGTCTGGTAATTCCCCTGGCAACGGGCGCGCCTCATTTTGACGATCTGGAACCCCTGACTCGAGGGATGCTGCACGGCATGCCGCTCTGGACAGCGTCTTTAATTGGAGCTGTGCTGGGCGCGTTAATCGGGGGCGGTTCCCTCTGGCTGATGGGCTGGACCTGGGAAAAGCTGCGCGGTATTGAGGCAATGGGGTTGGGCGATGTAAAGATGATGTTCATGGTTGGTGCCTATGTCGGCTGGCGCCTGACCATTCTGACAATCTTTCTTAGCGTGCTGTCCGGATCGCTGATTGGAATCGCGTTGATGGCGCGTCAGGGGCGCAGGAACATGCAGATGCTTCTGCCATTCGGCGTCTTTCTCGGTATCGGAGCTATTGCGGGTTTACTGGTCGGTAGCCAGATTGTCGAGTGGTACGCGGGGCAGTTCAGGTAGAAAGGGCTTAGATCTTAGGTCTTTGGTCTTGGGACGAGTTCCAGTGGAAAACAATTAAGATCCAACAACCAAAAGCCAAAGGTAAAAGACCCAAGACCAAAATCCAAAGACCAAACACCCAACCATGGCCCGCCGCACAACTTTTGGCGCTACGCTGTTGACCGTTTTTTTTATTCTAACGGCCACCTTCGCGATTTTTCTTTATGCATACGCGCCGGCGGCGCCAAACGTGCGTGGGCCCATTCTCCTGTCGGCCTTCTTAATCATTCTGGTTGCCAGCCTGCTTTGCATCCTCTTATTTCTGCGGTGGATGCTGCGGCCGTACCGGCAGTTGGTAGGCGAGGCTCAGCGCGCTCCCGTGGCCGCCCACGCAAACAAATCTCAGGACGAAGCTCAATTCGTCCTGGAGACCTTCCAAACAATCGTAGCGCAGCTCCAGAAACAGCAGAAAGAACTTGAACTCTTATCTGCTCAGGCAAGCCAGCGCGCCGATTCTGCGGAGAAATTCAGCGAGCGAATTGTGGCCAGCGTGCCTTCAGCCCTGATCGCATTCGACGGTAAAGGTCGTTCGCTGTTAATCAATGGACCCGGCCACGCTTTGCTGGAATTGAGCGGCGAAGAGACAGGCCAGCCAGTCAGGGAACTCCTGGGAAGTATGCCGCAGTTGGCAGAACTGGTTGAAAGCTGCCTGCAAACGGGGGCGCTGTTTCGCCGCGAAGAGATTCAGACATTGTCCGCCAGCGGAACAACCAGACGAATGGGGGCAACCGTGGCCCCAATCGATCTTTCGTCCGAGCGCGGAGCGCTCTGCCTGCTGACGGACATCACAGAGGTGACGCAGCTGCGTGAGCAGGTCGCCTTGAAGCGCAACCTTGAAAGTCTGGGCGAGATGTCCGCCGGGTTGGCACATGAATTCAAAAATGCCATCGCCACCCTGCACGGTTATGTACAGCTGCTGCAGAACCTGGAACTAAATGCAGCCGGCCGTTCGGCAACCGATTCATTACTCAACGAAGTCCGGAACCTGTCAGAGATGGTCACGTCATTTCTGAATTTCGCGCGGCCTCAGCCCCTGCAACTCGAAGCAGTTTCGCTGGCGGAGCTGCTCGAGGATTGCGCTTTGGAATTGAAACCTCTTTACGAGCGGCAGCGAGTGACGTTGAGTGTGAGACCGGCGGCCAACCAGGCCGAGCAAATTGTCATCGATGCCGACGAGCGCATGCTGCGACAGGCGCTGCTGAACCTGTTGCGCAATGCCGCTGAGGCAATCCCCGAAGACGCAACCGAACGGCAGGTAGTTGTCGCCTGCTCGACTGAAAGAAACGCGGGCGATAAACCCTCCGTCGTGCTTGAAATTAAAGACACCGGGACCGGGATTCCACCTGCAGATCTGCCGCGAATCTTTTTCCCATTCTTCACGTCCAAAGCCAAAGGTCACGGCATTGGCCTCGCCCTCGCCTACCGCGTAGTCACCGACCACGGCGGAACACTGGCAGCGGGAAATGCGAAAGCTGGAGGAGCTGTCTTTACGATTCGCCTGCCAATGTCAGTCAAATCATAAAAAGTTGGAAACTCGACAGATGTCTGAAGGCCAGTCCCAGCAGGCCCGGAAATTAAGATTGACCTACTGAGCCTGAATGGTGAGCAAAACAATCTCGGGGACGACGCGAAAGCGCACCGGTAGAATGCTGGTGCCGATTCCGGTCGTTACAAATAGGTGATGGTTATTCTCAAAGACATGACCCGCAGCATAACGCTGGCCAAAGTCTGACGGTTCGATTGGTCTTCCGATAACGGGAAAGTTTACCTGACCCCCATGTGTATGCCCGGCCAATAATAGAGGCACTCGTTCCGAGAGTCGCGGAAAGATATCAGGATTGTGTGTCAGGGCAATCACCGTCGCGCCCCTGGGAATCCTGTCGATCGTCTCCTGTATGTGTTGCGGTCGCGTCCATAAATCGGCAAGACCGGCAAGCCAGCACGACGCGCCGCCGGGCAGTTTCATCTCGAACACTTCGTCATCCAGCACCCGGATGCCATCTGCTTCGAAAGCCCGACGGACTTTATTTCCGTCATACCACCAATCATGGTTGCCCAGAACCGAATAGACTCCGAGAGGCGCGCGCAGGTCCTTCAGAGATCCCGCAGTCACTTCCGGCTCGACGCGATGGCTGTGCCAACTATTCGGCGACATATAGTCACCGAGCAGCACGATTAGATCAGGTTGAAGTTGATTTGTCCGTGCAACGATCAAACGCAGCTTCTGCTCGTCGATGAACGGGCCGCCAGTATGAATGTCGGAAATGACCGCTATCCGGAGACCTTTGAGCTCTTGTGGCCAGTTCGTGATGCGAATCGTCTCCTGCCGCACAATAAGGCGATTGGGCTCGATCAGAAAGGCCCAGAAGGCAAGCACACCGCCGAGCAGGAGAATCGACGTTAAAGCTATGCGTGCTCGCTTTTGCCAGGCGTTTTCGACTGGCGGTGGCACCCGCCGCACTTCGCGAATCATGAGCAGCAGCAGTCCCAGCAGCAGCACTATGCCGATTATGAGAGGAATGGTCATAGTTGAGTTTCAGATATCGGGCACTCAAGTTTGTCGGACAGCGCCCCGCAAATCGGCTAGAGGCCGTGCGGGAAATATTCACGCCAGCGCTTGTTTACCAGTTCCCCAATATCTTTGCGCACCAATAATTCATCCGGAAAGCCCGGTTTGGTTCGCGCGTCAATCAAGATAGGACCGCTGTATGCAAGATGGTGACGAACTACTCTTGCAGACGCCGGGTGAATGTCCGCGGCGGGCTCAAAACGCGTCCAGGTCGCCCAAAGGAAATCGATGGCTGAGTGGGCAACGGCGGCATCGTCATGTAATACGAGCAGCGGCCAGTCAGCAAAAGCTGCTTCCCTTGCCAACCGCTCCGCCTGCTCAGGATCGTCTGCATAAGGTCTTCCCTGAACTACCAGACAACCGGGGCAAAACACTTCTACGCGGGTCACCCCGTGTGGCAATTCTCCTCTGAATTGATGCGGCAGCTCACGCCTGGGTGCTCCCAGCCCCAACATGATTGCTTTGCTGCCTTCATTGACCCGCCCGCTGGTGTAATCCAGCGTGTCCATGGAAACATTGGCCAGGACGAAAAGATCTGTCTCAGGAACAAAGCGGGCCAGCACGTGTTCGAGGAGCGCAGGAAAGTTTCGCAGATCCTGAGGAGTGTCGGTCAGCAAGAGAAACTTCGTTAATGAGAGTTGACCCTCGCCCAGAATTCGGAAAGCAGAAACCAGGGCTTCGCGACCGTAACGTTCCTGAACCACAGCAGCACACAAGGAGTGAAAGCCAGTTTCGCCATAGGTCCACAAATCGCGGACGCTCGGCATGACGAGGGGAAAAAGCGGCGCTAATAATTCCTGCAGGTAATCGCCAATGAAGAAGTCTTCCTGTCTCGGCTTGCCGACCACGGTGGCCGGAAAGATGGCATCACGACGGTGAAAGACAGCGTCGACGTGAAAGACCGGATAGTCGTGAGTCAGCGAGTAATACCCATAATGATCGCCAAACGGCCCTTCTGCTCGTCGCTCTCCCGGATTTACCTGGCCCACGAGCGCGAATTCTGCTTCGGCAGCCAATCGATGTGCGCCCCCGACCGGTGTCCTGGTCATCCTGATCTTTTCGCCGGCCAGCAGCGAAGCCAATACCAGTTCAGGAACATCCTCTGGCAGGGGCGCAATCGCCGCCAGGATTAGCGCGGGGGGACCACCCAGCAGCACAGTTACCGGCAGCGGTCGTCCCAGTCGCTCTGCCTCCGTGTAATGAAATCCGCCGCCCTTCTGAATCTGCCAATGGATTCCGGTTGAGTGAGCGTCATACACCTGCATGCGGTAAATGCCTAGATTGTGCTTTCTTGTAACCGGGTTTTCCGTGTAGACCAGCGGCAGGGTCATGAATGGACCACCATCTTCCTGCCAGGTGGTTAAGACTGGTAACTCGTCGAGTCGCGCCGGGCGATCGACAACCTCCGTGACGGGCGCTCGCGAGGAACTGCGTGTTCCCAGTCTGAGAAATTCAAGCGCGAGAGAACGGTGTTGCCAAAGCACCGCAGGTCGCGGAGGCAGTAAGGCCTCGGCTACTTGGACCAGGTCGCGAACCACCTGTTGGGGCTTTGGGCCGAAGGCGAGCTCAATTCTCTTTTTGGTTCCAAAAAGGTTGGTAACGACAGGAAAGCGGCTTCCCTTCACTTTCATAAACAGCAGCGCCGGCCCGCCGCTTTCGATAACTCGCCGGTGCACTTCGGCGACTTCAAGGAAAGGATCTACCTCGGCTTCAACTGTGACAATTTCCTTTTCGCGTGTGAGGACGTCGATGAATGTGCGCAGGCTGCGATGCATTGAGTGACGGAGTATAACCGCTGGGAAAATCTCCGACAAACTGAGGTTGTCGCAGCAATTCGTGGAGAAGGCGTGGTTAAGGTCGAACCGGTAGCGGTTGCCCAGGCCGAAGACTGTTTTGGTCAGGCCATTTGCGCTAAGGCTGTTCAGCCTTGCGGGTGGTCCGGGGACGGGTTGACTGAGGCGGCCCGCTCTCAGCCATCCGATGCTGAATCATGCTGGTCGACGTCAGCGCGGCTGCAGAGACTTTGGGATCGAATGATTCCGTGAACGGCTTGATCTGCTCGATGCTTTCGGCATCGCCAATCCAGCCCAGCACGTCAAGCAATCGAGGCATTATCTTCGGCTCCAGATTTTCCTGCTTTAGGAATGGATAAAGCAGCGCGGGACTCTCAAGCTGTGTCAGGTAACCAAAAGCCTGTTCATGCCGCGAAAATTCCAATTCGCGAACCAGCTGCACCAATAATTGGGACTTGCCCATACGATATAAAGCCCAGTTGAGCGCCAGGCGCACCCGCTTGTCTTTCTCCTGCAGCACGTAACCCTCCAGCAATTTCTTTTGCTCGAGGGCAACTAGCCGGGCCAGCGCCTCGGCGGCCGATTGGCGCGTCGCTGGATCAGGGCTGCCCAGCTGTTTGGCGTAGTCAGAGGAATCGTTTTGCGCAGCAGAGTCGTCCTGCCTCGACGAGTATGCCGGCACCGCCAAGGAGGCGGAGCAAAGGATCAATGCGATTAGGAAATACCGTTTTACATTCATAAGAAATCCTAAAGTTCTCGATCGCGTATTCGCGCCCGTTTCATGTTAAACCTTCGAGGCGAGACTGGTTTTCCACATTTACCCGTACGTCGCTCATTTTTTCCTGATTCTATTCGCGCGAGTCCTCTGCTTACGGAGGCTCGCGCTGTTCAGATCAAGGTCCGCGATGGGAATAACCTCAACCCCCTTGAATTGCTTGCGCAATTGCGGCAGGAACTCCTTGGCATTCCCGACGAGGACAATACTTGCTTCGCTGGCACGCAGGCGGCTGGCGACAAATGTCCGGATGTCATCAGCGCTAATCCTTTGCACGTTGTTCACGAAGCGGTTTGTCTCATCGAGCGGAATTCCGAGCAGTGCATAAAACCCCACGTCACTAACGAGACCGTTAATCTGCTCCAATTCACGTGCAAAGTTTCCCACCAATACCGCTTTACGCGGTATCAATTCATCTTGCGCGACCGATTCCTTTGCCAGCCGATCCACTTCCCGCAATAAGAGATCCGCCACCTGCGCCCCGGCATCATTCCTGGTTTGCGCCGAAGCCAGGAATGACCCGCCGCTACGCAGCGCCTCGAGCCCGCTCCCGGCGCCGTAACTAAGACCTCGTTTGATGCGAATCTCCTGATTCAGGCGGCCTGAGTACCCATCGAGAACTGAATTGGCCACGAGCGCCCGAAAGTAATCCGGGTCACGGCGTTTAATGCCCGAATGAACCAGCACTACTGCCGCTTGAGCAGCGTCCGGCTTATCAATGACTAATACCCTCCGCCTGTGTGTGGGCGGCTGCGGAAACCTTGCAGCACTGCGTGTCGACACTGCCGCCGGTCGCCAGTCTCCGAAGTACTTCTCGGCGAGCCTGAAGGCATCACCTGGTTCAATGTCGCCTCCAAATATTAGAATCGCATTATTGGGACGATACAACTCGCCATGAAGTCTGATCACATCTGAACGCCTGATGTGCTTCAGTGAATCCGGCATCCCCCCAACCGCGTGTCCATAGGGAGCATCGCCGAACAGGACTCGATAAGCGGCGAAACTAGCTATCGAACCCGGCTCGCCCAGCTGCACATTGACATAATCGATGTATTGCTGTCGCAACCGCTCGAGTTCTTCTTTGCTAAAGGTGGGATGTTGCACGACGTCGGCGAGGATTTCGACTGCCGGTGTGATCTTCGAGGACATGACACCAACGGACGCAGTCGAAGCATCCCACAAAGCTCCTGACGCCTGCGTGCCGCCGAGCGCCTCGATCTCCTCGGCAATCTGAGTCGCTGTCCGCGTGCGCGTCCCGAGAGTCAAAAGACTCGCGGTCAGATGAGCGAGACCGGCAAGGTGCGGCGGATCCACCTCGGCGCCGTTCCTGATAATTACTTCGGCTGAAACCAAGGGCGTGTTGGTCCGCTGAATAACAATAACGCGCAAACCATTAGCCAGAGTCTTTTCTGCGACCGCTGGAATTTGTATCGAGCGGGGTGGTCCGGGAGGAGGAGGCGTGGCCTGGGGAAGCTGGGCCGAGACTGTCGTGCTGAAGCAAAAGCCCAAAGCACCCAACAGTAGTATGATCCGCAGTCCTGAGCCGGCACGCATCATAATCATTGCTTCAATTCCGGTTTGCTGGACTGGTTGAGGTAGTACAGGACCACGCGATTATCTTTAGTAAAATACTTCTGCATCACGCGCTGTACGTCAGACGCCGTCACTGCCTGTAGTCGGGCCAGATCGGTGTTGACGCGATTCGGATCGCCCAATAACACCCGGGCCGCGCCCAACGCCAGCGCTTTACCACTGTTCGTCTCTCGCTCAAGCAGTTGGCTGGTGACAATCTGGTTAATGGCCTTGTCCAACTCTGCCGCTGACACCGGTCTGTCCTGCATCTTTTTTACTTCAGCCAGCAGAGCGGCCTCGACGTCTTCCGGCTTCTTACCACTGGCCGCGATTCCACTTACCAGAAAAAAGCTCGCATCTTCGAGCAGGTTGGCGCTCGCTTCAGCGCTTTGGGCAATCTGTTGCTCGTACACCAGCGAGTGATAGAGCCTTGAAGACTCCCCCACCGACAGAACAACCTGGGCCACGCGCAACGCCTCAGCATCGGGACTCGTTGCTGCTGGAGTCAGATAGGTAATCCCCACGGCGGGCAAAGGGACATTGGGGCCGTAATCGATAAAACGCGCTTCGCCCTTGCGCTCGGGCTCCCGAACACTTACGCGCGGGAGGGGCGCTTTCGGCTTAGGAATGGGAGCCAGATACTTGTCCACCCAGCCGTCCAACTGCTGCTGATCAAAATCGCCGACGACCACCAAAGTGGCATTGTCGGGCCGGTAGAATGCCCGGTGGAAAGCCTGCACATCAGCGAGTAAAGCAGCGTCGAGATCTTCAATACTACCGATGGTGGGTCTTTTGTAAGGATGAACCAGAAAGGACTTTTGCTGCAGCAAGTGTTCGAAACGACCAAAGGGAGGAGCCAGCACGCTTTGTCGAAACTCTTCTTTTACCACATCCCGCTCGGAGTTGAAGTTGGGCTCATCAACGTTCAAACCGGAAAGGCGATCAGCTTCAGCCCACAATAAAGTCTCGAGATAATTGCAGGGCACCACCTCGTAATACACAGTCGTGTCGTCGTTGGTGAAGGCATTATCAAAGCCGCCTATGTCTTCCGTGAGACGGTCCATCATCTCCGCTTTCATGTTCCGCGTGCTCTTGAACATCATGTGTTCAAAGAGGTGTGCAAAGCCGCTGCGTCCCTGAGGATCGTCTTTTGATCCGACGTGATACCAAACCTGAATGGCAACCGTGGGGTTGGTTTGATCCTGCGCGCTCACGACTGCCAGCCCGTTGGCGAGCGTGCGCTCGTGAAAGTTAAGCTGCGGCATCTTTACCTGGGCTGGGGCCGGTTGCGCCGCGTTCAGGAACAGGACGACCGACAAAATTAAGATTAGGCGCATGGTATACGGGTTTTGTGACCGTCTTGCGCTCCCCGCGGAGCCAACCATCTCTCAGCGTGAGGGTGAGCGATAAACACTGTGCTGTCTGGGCAGCTCAATCCAGGTCCAGAGGATTTCGGTAAACCCTGGTGTCCTTTTCGGCGCGCTTCTTCGCAGCCTGAAATTTTTCTTCGAGTATGCGGTCTCGATCTTTCATCGAACTCAGTTCCTGGGCAAAAATTTGCTCTCGCACCTGCTTTTGCTTGTCCAGTCCCTTGACCATGTCATCGAATGATGCCAACGGCCTGGCCTTTTCTTCGTGCTCAATCAGTGCGCCGGTGTCGGCGTCAATTGTCAGAGTAGCTTCGCAACAGGGGCAAACAATTGTGAACCGAGATGTATCCATAACTAAAACTCCCTGACAGAGAACGTATCTCAGCGCCGCCGCCCAGAGAGTATAGCATCGCCTCAGCCTGACCGGCAGCAGGGCAATAGGATCGACCAGATTCCCTGACGATTTGGATAATTGGCCTGACGGTGTTTCAATGTCAGCGACCAAACTTTTCCCCCTCTAAAAATGGTGAATCATAAAAACAACTAAGGAGTCACGATGAAACGATTAGGTCTAAAGTTATCGCTGGTAGCGGTGCTAACGCTTTCGTTTGCGTTTATGTCAGCGGCGGCGCTGGCACAGAACTCAAACAGCAACACCACTGCTGGCGATCAGATGAGGAAAAGCGGCAGTGAAACCAAAGAAGCCGGCAAGAGCATGGGTAGAAATGTTAAGCATGGCCGCATAGTGAGAGGCGGCAAGCATTTTGGCAAACATATGGGGAAGGCGGGCAAACACTTTGGCAAGGGAACCAAGAAGGCCGTTAAGAAAGTAATTTCCTGATGTGCCTGACAGGTCGCTCCCGACTTAGAGCAATCAAGGCAGCCAGAACGCTGGCTGCCTTAGTTTGACCAGCAGGTACCCCAAACTGTCAGGGAGTCACTGCGCGCTTAATCGCCTTGCCTGCTTTTTTCGCTCCGGTGGCAGTTTTGCTGGCAACAGTCCTGGCGGTATCTGCTGTCTTATCGCCAACCTTCTCCGCCGTTTCCCCAGTCTTCTCAGCCACACTCTTTCCTATCTCGACCCCTTTTTTCGTTCCTTCAACGGTCTTGTCCGCGATGAAACCAGCGGCACTGGCGATGGCATCGCCTGTGTCATTCAGAGCGTTCTCTACAGCGTTGCCGTCTTTCTGCTCTCCGTTGCGCGCGTAAACACGAGTTGTCCGCGTGCCGTTGCGGGTTGTGACCACGACTTTGGCCACCCGGGGGTTATCCCGAAAAACGCGAGTCTCCGTCTTCACGCCGTTGGCGTCGATGGTGGTCGTAATTTCCGAATTGTCCGGGCCGGGCCGGGTGGTGGTTTGCGGGACCGTCTCAGTGTTGGCGTTTACGTTCCCAGTCTCCCGGCTCGCAGTACAGCCAGCAAGAAATGCGGTGGCGCTCAAGAGTCCCGTTGCAATCATTAGTGGTGTTCTCAAATTCAGTTCCTCCAAGAGCCTTTAACCCTAAGAATAAGCAATCAACGTGCCAGCCAGTCTCAAATCGCCGACCCCATTTTCGGAGTTCGCTGAGGAATGCGGCGTTGGAATCGATACGTCCGCTCATGGCAACGTTCACTTAGCGTACGGCCCGGAAGAACATCCTTACTCGCGCTGGCCCAACCATTCCACGACCTTGTCCATGGCGGCTTCGTAAACCTGCTCCTGTGAAAGCGGGCCACTCTTTGGCACCTTGAAAGAATGATCACCGCCGGCCACCTCGTAGATAGTCGCCGGGAGCCTCAGACTAGTGACGACTTCCCGGATTTCAGCCGCGCTGCCGAAGGCATCGCGTGAGCCCTGAATAAAGAGCATGGGGGCATGAATGTCTTGCAAGTGGGCCGTACGCAGTTTTTCCGGCTTGCCTGGTGGGTGCAGTGGATACCCAAAGAAAACCAAACCTGCCAACTCTCCTGCCGCAACTGCCGCGACTTGGGATGCAATTCGTCCTCCCATAGACTTCCCGCCAATTACCAGCCGGTTGGCTCTTAGTTTTCGGTAGAGCCGCGCCGTCTCAATGACTGCCAGATAGCATGCTTCGAGCTTGGATTTATGATCCGGGATGCTGCGACCCTGTTCTTTGTACAGAAAGTTGAACGTGAGCGTATCGAGCCCCCGCGCCGCCAGCCCAGCTGCAAACAAACGCATGAAGCCACTGAGCTGATCGGCGCCTGCGCCATGTCCCAGGATCAGTGTAGTTCCCATTCTGTTCTTCTTTGCTGCGCCGTAGAGCAGAGCGGATACACTTCCGAGTTCCTTGAGATTGACTTTAACCGCTTCGGGTTCTGTTGCCATCCATCTGTCCTCCAGAGGAAATGAGTCATGATTAATGGTAATGAGAGAACTAAAGAACGACCATGTCGCAACTGCGCGGTCGTACGGGCGACTCTTAAGATCGTTGCAGAGGAGGCCTGCTGCAGAAGGCCCCCAAAAGCATACAAAGTGATTCCGGACGAGCCATCGGCTGGATCGACTGAATCACCGCCGGTCAAATTCTGTTGACTTTCCCTCCATTTTCGACTAGAAGCAAAAGACGAAGAATTGGTTGGTAGTCCTTCCGTTGTCGCTTTTTCGCAGGGCTGACATTTTAGCCGATAAATCCTGTTCGCTGCTTAAGACTTGAAACAAGCGAAACTCTACAACTCATCTCAGAACTATCCAAGGAGCCTTTGTCATGCGTAGAACCCTTCTCGCCATAATCATCCTAACGTTGTCAGTTGGGGTTTTGTTGTTGTTCCCCCTCAACCGGAGTTTTGTCGCCAAAGCTGAGGTCTCAGAGGGCGAACGGTTGGCGATGTACAGCAAGCCCGCGGTCGTGCGCATCATCGACGGTATTGCCGGACAATATACTTTCCTGTCTCCGAAGAACGAGACACTAACCTTCAATGTGTCATATGTCGGCCTGGGGTCTGGTTTTTTCATCAGTTCAAACGGCTACATCGCCACCAATGCACACGTGGTCAGCACGACGCATGATGGGGAAGACAAGGCAAAGGAGGTGCTTTTTGGGCAATTAATAAACCAGGTAGCGCGGTATTACCAGAAAGACCCGCGCTCCTTCGATCGCAATACGATCAATTACATTTATTCGCGGAGTTCGCTGACCGGTTACAAGCTCTTTCATCATGTCATTATCCCGGACGGCAGCGTCTTCCCGTTTGAGATCAAGGCTTACGGAGCGCCTACCGGTGAAAGTAACGATCAAGGCAAAGACGTTGCCGTGGTAAAGATCGAAGTGAAAAATGCGCCTGTCCTGATCCTCGGCGACTCAGACAAACTAAAGCTGCAGGACCACGTTACCGTGATCGGTTATCCAGGCGCCGCCGATACCTTCAACACCGGCACGCTCGACCAAAAATCACAGCTTGAGGCGTCTATTACAGACGGTAAACTTTCCGCCAGAAAGGCCTCAACCAGTGGCGCCCCGATTCTCCAGGTAAGCGCGCCGGCCACGCACGGAAACTCCGGCGGGCCCTGCTTGAACGACCAGTTTGAAGTGGTCGGCTTGCTGACATTTCGCGGGGACACGGTCAACGGCCAGGAGGTCACTGGGTTTTCGTTCGTGGTGGCGGCCAATACGGTGATGGAATACGTGAAGACCGCGGGTGCCACTAATGAATTGGGCGTCATCGACAAGGACTATCGAGAGGGGCTGGATCTCTATTGGAGTGGGCAATACAAAAATGCGATACCCAAGTTTGAAGAGGTTAAGCGACTCTTTCCGCAGCATTCGGAGGTTGAGCGTTTACTGCAAAGCAGTCAGCAGGCAATCGCCGAGGGCAAAGATACTTCGGGCTTCTCCGCAGGCTGCGGGCTGGTCGGCGGCGTTTTGCTGGTCGTCTTCCTGATTATCGCCGCCATCATCGTCGCAGTAGTGGTTTTCCTGCTGATGCGCCGGCGCGGCAAGAAATCTGCCCCTGCAGGTATGGGTTCGCCAATGATGAAATCGGAACCGGCCAGGCCGAGCCCCGCTCCTTATTCACCTGCGCCCAGTGCCGCACCTCCAGCTTCGCCGCCACCTTTTCGGCCGGCCCAGGCGCCAAATCCAAATCTCGATCGGACCGTCGATCTATCGCAAACGGTTGCCATAAATCGCCCCGGTGATACTGCGCCGGTCAATTTTGGCTCGATAAAATTTATTTCAGGACTCTTGACGGGACAAAGGTTTGAAATAAAGCCCGAGGGATCCTGCGTGGGACGCGACGCCACTCTATCGCAAATCGTTGTCGCCGATCCGCGCATTTCAAAACGCCATGTCTCAATCGGCGTCAAAGACGGCCGTGTGGTAGTCACCGATGAAGGATCGCGCAACGGTACTTTCCTCAATGATCCGAAGTCCCAACGCATTACGGAAGCGGTATTGAATCCAGGTGATACCGTCATCCTTGGGGAATCGGATGTAGCTCGCTTTGAATATGAAAAATGATTTAAGCCGGGCCTCCTGTGCAAAGCCCCCGCCGTCGGGGGCTTTTTCTTCGCCCGTTGCCACTTTTGCCTGAACCCGGAGCAGCTTTACTCAAAGTCCGGACTAGCAGGGAGAGACTGCCCGGGTTAGGATCGCACCATGAATGATCGAACTTCCATGCAATCATCAGCCATCGCAAAGTTTCGCTTGCTGCACGAGTCGGGATGCTTCGTACTGCCAAATCCCTGGGACGCAGGTACTGCCCGTTATTTGCAACATCTGGGTTTTGCCGCTCTCGCTACAACGTCGGCGGGCTTCGCGTTTTCCCGCGCATTGCCCGATACGGTTACGGCCGTTTCGCGCGATGCCATGCTGAGCCACATTCGCGAGCTGGTCCAGGCGACTGACCTGCCCGTCAACGCCGATTTTCAAACAGGCTATGCGGATGAACCGGAAGGCGTCGCTGAGAATGTGCGTCTCTGTGTCGCTACGGGAGTTGCGGGCCTCTCAATCGAGGACGCAAACGGTGGCTCAACCGAGCCTCTCTATGAAAAAGGACTGGCAGTTGCGAGAATTCGTGCCGCGCGGGAGGCCATTGATGCCTCGGACTACTCAGTGATTCTTACCGCTCGCTGCGAAGCCTGGCTCGTGGGAGTTCATGAACCTCTGCGAGTGGCTTTGGAGCGACTCGTCTCCTATGCTGAGGCCGGAGCGGATTGTCTCTATGCGCCTGGGGTTTCAGACCCGGACGAGATTGCGGCGATCGTCAATGCGGTAGCCCCCAAACCAGTCAACGTGCTGGTCAGTAGCCCGGATCCGGCACTGACAGTTTCGCGACTCGCGGATCTTGGGGTTCGGCGCGTCTCGGTGGGCTCGGCTCTGGCGCGTGTCGCCTGGGGTGCGTTCATCCGTGCGGCAAGAGAGATCAAAGGGACCGGTTCGTTCAACTCCTTTGCTGATGCGGCGCCATTCAACGAGCTGGATGAGCTCTTCCGCAACAGAAACTAATTTTGCTGCAGTGAAGAAGGGCTACTGTCGCTTGTCCCGGCCGCCACCTACTTCGGTTCCTGCAGTTCGATGGGCGCCAGGCCTGCGGCCTGCAACTCCCGGTTCAACGTTCCAAGGTCCTGCGTTTTGATTGCTTGCCAGCGAGTGAGCAGCAGTTCGACTTCGCTGCCGAGTTCCGCGACAGCAACTGCTACCTGAGGAGTCGGCGCAAGGTCGACCTCCTCGATGAACCCGAACAGAGTACGTAATTTTCCCGTCGCAGTTTGCAGTGATGCGCCTGCGCTGGAATCAGGGCGTGTCCCTTCGGAACCCGCCAATGCATTCAGCTTCTGATTTACGGCATCGAGGTGGGATTGCAACTCTCCGGCCCTCGTGCGGGCGCGAACCTCCGTGAACTGGGACCTGATTACCTTGATCTGTTCGGTCGCGGCGTTAAGGGCAAGCCAACGATTATAGAGCTGTTTCGACAATCGGAATTGCTCTCCCAGATCACGTGCGGAGGTCTTAACGCGCGGATCCATCTGCAAGGTAAGCGGCTGGGTGTAGGTCTTGCCGTTAACACTCAACGAGATCGTATATTTCCCAGGCAATGCCCACGGCGAGGTCGCGTCCGGCGCGGTATTGCGATAGACGGCGGCGATTGGATAAGTCGGCTTAAGCCCCGGAACCGGCGCATAATGCAGGTCCCAAAGGAACCGGTGCATTCCCGGAACGCCTGGCAACCCTTTCTCGGGTCGCACCCAGTAGGCGGGAATTGGCAACAGAGGGTCAATGGGCGGCACTGGATCGGTGCTGGAATAACGTCGTGCCAGTTGTCCTGCTTCATCGCGAATCTCGAGCGTCACGGGGCCCGCCGTTCCGGGACCGAGATAAAAATCAATCACCGCGCCGTCGGGTGGATTCTCGCCTGCCGGCTCATCGGGCGGCAGCGGTGTATCGGTATTCATGTTCCAACGAACCCTCCAGGCGGTCTGAGGTCGAAAGAGAGTGGTGTTGGCAGGGCCGGCGTCCAGTTGCCGCAGCTGCGTTATGTTGTCGAGTATCCAAAAACCTCGCCCATGCGTCGCGGCACAAAGATCATCGTTTTTAATAATTAGATCACGAACTGAACTCGGCGCCATGTCCAGACGCAAAGACTGCCAGTGATCGCCGTCATCGAACGAGACGTAGACTGCGCGTTCCGTGCCGGCAAAGAGCAGGCCCTTGCGCACAGTATCTTCACGCACAACGTTCACATTCTCGTTGGCTGGTATCCCGTTAACTATTTCCGTCCAGGTAGTCCCCGAATCGCGAGTGCGATAGATGTGCGGCCGTAGATCATCCAACCTCAAAGTATTGACGGCTGCGTAAGCCGTGCCGGCAGCGAAATGGCTGGCATCGATGATCGAGATTTTCTCCCACGGCTTGATCTGTCCAGGTGTGATATCGATCCAGCGAGTGCCGCCATCGGTTGTCAGATGGATCAGTCCATCATCAGTGCCCACCCAGATTCGTTTGCCGTCCAAAGGAGAAGGGGCCACAGTATAGATCACACCGCGCTGGGTCGCCTGTGCCGTAGGCTGAGAGCGATACTTGCCCACGGTTTCCGGAACCGCAAATGACTTGCGAGTCAGGTCGGGACTAATTTGTTGCCAGTTCCGTCCGCCATCCCTGGTCTTCCAAAGCGTGTTGGCCGCAAAGAACAAAAGGTGTGGATCAACCGGCGAAAAGACAACCGGCTGTGTGCGGACGAGGCGGAAATCCGCAGCGCGAAACGGCTTGGGCAAGATATTCTGCGCCTGGGCCGTGCGCCTGTCGTACCGGGTAAGTTTCCCTCCATAAACAATGTCAGGGTCGAGTGGATCCGGCGCCACGTAGCCGTATTCCTCTGCCGCGACAGGATGCCATTCTCGAAACGTGATCTGACCGTCGTTGCCTCGACTCGATATGCAGACTGAACCGCTTTCCTGTTGACCGCTGCACAAACGATAAGGAAATGCATTGTCAGCGTTGACGTGATAAAGCTGCGCCGTCGGTTGGTTATACCAACTACTCCAGGACTTGCCTCCATTGACCGTAATGATGGCGCCCTGATCATAGGCGAGCAGGATGACGTCGCTGTTATTGGGATTGATCCAGATGTTTTGCGTGTCATCACCGCCCGGCGCCCCGCGAAATGCAGTCCAGGTCCTGCCGCCGTCAGTTGATTTCCAGCAGACGGTGCTGGCAACGTAAATCACATTCGGGTTCTGGGGATCGATGCGCGGCACTGAGAGATCTCCGCCGCCAATGCGGCCAGCCGGACGCGTATCGGTCGTAGCGATGGTCCAACTGTCACCTCCATCGGCAGATCGGTAAAGATTGACCGCGCCGGCCGAGGCCACGGAAGCAAAGAGCTGTTTCGGTAAGCTGGCGGAAATTGCCAGGCTCGCTTGAATTATTCCTTCGGGCAATCCCTGCTTCAATTGCCGCCAGCTTTCGCCGCCATCTACTGATTTGTAGATGCCGCCTCCGGGGCCGTTCCAGGCCGCGTTCTCCCAGGGTCCCTGACGGGCTTCCCAAAGTGCGGCATAAGCCACTTCAGGATGCGACGGATCGATCTGAACGTCTGCGGCGCCGGTGTTTTCGTCCTTGTACAGGACTTTGGTAAATGTCCGGCCGCCATCGGTCGAGCGAAAGACACCACGCTCCTCATTCGGTCCATAGGGATGACCAGCCACGGCCACCAGCAAATGATTGGGGTTGCGCGGATCGACGGCGATCTGCGGAATTTGCTGCCCATCGCGCAGCCCGAGATGGGTCCAGGTTCTTCCCGCATCGGTGGATTTGTAAATACCATCACCTACGGAAAGGTCGGGTCGCTGCAGACCTTCGCCGCTGCCGACGTAAATAATGTTTGGATCGGAGACAGCCACCGCGATGCTACCCACCGAGCCGGTCGGCTGGTCGTCAAAAATTGGTATCCACGTGCGACCATAGTCAGTTGTCTTCCAGACACCGCCGTTGACCTGCGCGATGTAGAAGACATTTGGCTGCGAAGGAACGCCGGCAACCGCCCGTGTACGGCCACCACGATATGGACCAATACTGCGCCAGTGGAGGGACTGCAACATGCCCGGATCGACTTGAGCCATCGTCTGCGGGGTTACCGCCAACGCAGCAACAATCAACAGCACGGTGTTTACGAGACGTTTGCCAATCCTTGTATCGGCTCGCGGTGAAAGTGATGAATGGTATGTCATGGTCGCAAAACATTTCTCCGTTCAATTGTGGCTGGCATGAATGGCAGAAATAGTATCGCCCCAACTATCCAATGTCGAACCGGAACCTGGTAACAAAAGCAGCGCGCCCGGCGCAGGCGACGGGGCTTCGCACCGTCAAAAAGACCCCTTCTTCTCTCTCACCGCTGACGAGGGGAGCCCGGGTATTTCAACATCGGTTGATTCCCGGGTCTTGCTCTAATTGATTGACAAGAGTAATTTTGGTTTCCCCGATTTTTTTAAGAGATAGAAAACAAACAGGGGGGAGCCAATGCCTATTCTTTGTGCTCGCTTGTCTGCCATTGCCTGCACACTACTCGTGCTTGCAGGTACGGTCCACGCACAAGTGCGGACGACCACACAGGAACCGCCAGTCACACCCACTCCGTCGCTGGAAAAAAGGTTTGTCGCCAATATCCTTCACGATCAGCGTGCAATCTGGACGTCTCCTTTCAATCTGCGACGAAATGACGGGAAATGGCTGGCGCCTTTGAGCGCGGCCACCGTTGTACTGCTCGCCACTGATCGCCGTACTTCCGGAAAGCTAATCGAAGCCGGCGATCACCGTACAAGACTGACAATCAGTCGCGACATCAGTTATGCCGGCAACGGGTTCGCGACGGGGGGTGTCGCGGCGACTTTTTATTTTCTGGGCCGGGCGCGGCATGACCCGCGCGCGCGGGAAACAGGGTTGCTGGCGGCCGAGGCATTGTTGAATAGCGCCATAGTAGCTATGGCGTTGAAGACGGTCTCGCAACGCCCCCGCCCGACTGTGGACCATGCCAGCGGTGAGTTCTTTGACGGTGGGCGATCATTTCCTTCCGGACATGCAATTAGCGCCTGGACGTTAGCGGCTGTCCTGGATCAGGAGTACGGGCGCCAGCGTCCACTCGTTCGTTTTGGGGTCTATGGGATGGCGACTGCCATCAGCCTCTCGCGTTATGCCGGTACCAGGCACTTTCTATCCGATGTCCTGGTCGGCAGTGCGTTGGGCTATGGAATTGGTCGCTACGTCTATCAGCAACATCACGATTGCTCTCTGGATGGCGCAAACAGCGGCAAGAAAAAGAAAACAATTACGCGTTCGAAATTTTTCCCGAATCTTGCGCCCAGCTATAGCCGCCGAGGCAATGCTTATGGAGTGACCGTCAGATGGGGCGGGTGAAGCCGCCAGCAAAGCAGGGACCGTTGCTTAGCCGAGCGTCGCAGCGTAAGGAAGTGCCAACCGCGATTTCTCTGCTTGCGAGGCCATCAACTTGACCTTTTTTAGTTCGCTGCCTTTGATTCCGAAGTGCGTGGCCATCTGCACAATTTGGTTTGGACTAACGTAGTCGGTCGGATTAGCAAAGAACTTGTGCAGGCCGGGCCCAAACTCACGACAACTCATGGTCTTCGGGATCTTCAGACCAATGTCGCAGACTTCATCCGAGCGGTAGTGTAAACAAAACTCACAAATCGTCATTAAGCATTCCCTCGTCGCTCATCCGGCGGCAGCAGCCATCAGTGTCCCACAGCTATACGTTGAAAACGAGTCCTGCCGTCGCCATCCTCCCATGAGATGTCCAAAACGTACGGACTGGCAACACCCGATGTTACTTTGAGACGGGCCAACTGGTCATTTTCCCGACCTGCGGGCTTGCCGTTAATCCAGGTGCGGTGCGAAATGACCGCCTTGGCGCGCGGTAACATCGACTTTATGCCTTCAAAGCGAATGTGCGCTTGCGAAGGTCCCCCGCCAAGAGTTACTTCATCCTTGAGAAAGATGGTCAGTACTTCGATCGACTTGAGCGTCGTGTCCGTAGTGTTCGTCAACTCCAGCGCAATGTTCGCCTCATCATCGACAAAACTAAACTGAAAAGGTTTCGGTATCTGGTTCATAATTCTCTACGCTTTCCGGATCCACTTCGGCAGCCGACATTGGCGCCCATTTGGATCGAATGACCTGATTACAATATTAAGTTAACACACATTTGAGACATTACCTGCATGCGCTTAGGTCAGAGGCGAATACCAATTCCTTTTTCGCGGCGTGGCAGTCCTGTTTATTGTGGCCCCCCCTTTCCTGCAAACAGGCGATCGAGTTTTGACCGCCCCGCAGTAAACCACAGGTTATTCCGGTTTGTGCTTGGAGGCACAGCGCGCTAAGGACACGAAAAGGTTTCTTGACTCTCAGTAGCTTACACCCTAAGCTTCAACTGTTCACTGCTGAAACTCGATCAACTGCGGCGCCTTTCCCGTGATTGTTCGATCCCCTGCTTTATTCTTTCTGCAGAAACGTCCCCCTCCGGTCATTTACTCAGGTCGCTTAGTAGGCAAGGTGTGGCAGGCGGGTCGTGGTTAACGAAAACGACGTAAAGTTCATTCTGATCGTAGAGGACTCCGACGATAACCGTGAGGTCCTCCGTTACATCCTCCGTTCTATCGGGTACGGAGTTTTGGAGGCGGAAAACGGTGAAGAGGCAGTCAGCATTTGCAGGAACAAAAAGCCGGCTTTAATACTCATGGACTTGAGCATGCCAGTGCTCGATGGCTTTGGCGCCGCACGCAAGATTCGCCAGATTGAGGATGGGGATGCAGTACCAATCATAGCTCTGTCGGCGCATGCTACGGTCGAACATCGCCTCAAAGCAAAGGAGATTGGTTTCAACGACTACCTCTCAAAGCCAATCGACTTCAGCCAGCTCGAAGCTGTACTCCATCGATATCTCAACTGCACTTCATAACACAATTCAGATCCGTTAAAGCTGCGACAACTGACACCCCTCCCCACAGGGCTGAGTCACTCTGAGCGGAAGGGCGTATCCATTTATCAACCGGGGTGTAAAATACGATCTCGACAGTCCCCGTCAAAAATGATACAAGGCGACCAAGTATATGGATCCCCTGAATCATGACTGACACAAATACTTCTCCAACGCAAAAAGGTCCCGAGCTGACCGCCCGCTCGATCATAGTGGGACTCATCGTTGCCATGATTATCGGCAGCGCCTATCCCTACTGTGTGCTGAAGCTCGGTTTTGGACCAAACCTCTCCGTGGTTTCGGCTTTCTTTGGCTTCATTGCCCTGGTGTTGATTCTCCGCGCCGCGGGCACAAACGCGCGTGAGAACAACATCGTGCAGACAATGGGCACCAGCGCCGGACAGACCGCTTTTATGTGTGTGTTGCTGGCGGCGTTTGATTTGCTGAATGCCAAAGGGGTGCTCAATCCACCGATTCACCTCGGCACCTGGCAAATCTTTTTCTGGCTCTGCAGTGCCAGTTTGCTCGGCATTCTGCTGGCCGTGCCCATGCGCCGTCATTACATCGACGAAGAAAACCTGACCTTCGCTGACGGTCTGGCAGCTGGCGAGACCATCAAGGTACTCCACGAGGGACGTGAGCTGGGCGCCTCGGCGGGACCCGTAAAAGCCCTGGGACTCGGCGGTGTTTCGTCCGGGGCGTTGATGCTGATCACCACCTACTTTAAGTGGATTAGGGACACCATATTCTTCCCCGGCATGCAGCCGATGAATATTGGCTTCAATTTTAGCCTGCTATCGCTCGGGTCGGGACTGCTGGTCGGTTTTCGCATCTGCCTGGCCATGGCTATCGGCACCGCCGTCAGCTGGTTCATCCTGCCGCCGTTTCTCCTGTCACACGGAATGATTCCGGAACAGACGTTTCCCCTGACTCTCCGCTGGGTCATGTGGCCGGCTACGGGCCTGATGGTCGCTGGAGGGTTGACCTCCCTGGCTCTCAAGTGGCACCTGATCGTGAAGACTTTTCGTGGCCTGCGCGGCAGTCAGATGGAGCACAACGATTTCCCCATTCAATGGGTCGCCATCGGTTCCATCGTCATGGCGGTGGTCATTTGCCTGGTCCAGTATTTCAGTATGGGCATTCCGGTCTATCTCTCCTTCATCGCTATCGTGCTTTCCCTGCCCCTGATGCTGGTAGGATTGCGTGTGCTGGGCGAGACAAACTGGGGTCCGATTAGTGCCATGTCCAACATGATGCAGGCGATCTTTGCTTTCATCTCACCGGGCAATGTGCCGGTGAATATGTCTTCTAGTGGTCTGACGGGAACTATTGCTGTTACCTCAGAAGCCCTCATGCAGGACTTCAAAGCCGGCCAATTGTTGCATTCGAATCCGCGTAACCTGACCATAGCCCAGTTGATTGCCGCCCCGGTCGGCTCCATCGCGACCGCCATCGTTTATCCAGTATTGCGCGATAAGTTTGGCATCGGACCGCAAGGTCTGTCCGCACCCATCAGCGTGAAGTGGGCCGGGTTTGCCGAGTTGTTGACAAAAGGCTTTAACGCGTTGCCTCCGGGATGTTTAGTGGGGCTCATGATAGGAATTGCAGTCGGCATCTTGCTTACGCTGCTGGCTGAGAAATGGGAAGACAAAGTCCCGTCGCCTTCGGCCATCGGCATCGGCATGTTGATTCCAGCCTCAGTCTTACTGACGTTCATCCTTGGTGGCGTAGGACAGTTCATCTGGTCCAAAGTTTCACCGGAAACAGAAAAAGATTACCGCATACCCCTGGCCTCGGGCCTGATTGCTGGCGAGGCAATCATCGCCGTGGTCCTGGCGATCATGGCCGCAACTGGTGTGAACTTCTGACCGGCGAACCTCATCCTGGACAGGCGCTCAGCGTACCGACTTTAGTCGGGCTTTTCTCAGCGATACCATTCCCGCCCAATCCTTTACTTTCATCTGGACTGCGGTAACACCGAAGCGCGGTGTCCCATGAAGGGCCCCGGTTGCGGCTCGAGGGCCGCGGTGTGTAAGCTGTCGCTGAACAATCATGAGCACTGAACCAAACAAAGTTATCTATTCCATGGTCGGCGTCAGTAAATTCTATGACAAGAAGGCCGTCCTTAAAGACATCTACCTTTCCTATTTCTATGGCG
>DAIMCP010000068.1:0-29329 GCA_036726305.1 Pyrinomonadaceae bacterium
CGCAGTTGGGCTGGCAGCCCGAGTATACGTTTGCACAATTGGTCAAGGAGATGGTTCAGTCGGATTTGGCGGCGATTGAGAGGGTTGAAGGTAAAGAGCTCAGTTTGAACGGATGAAGGTTCGCCTAACGGACGTTCGCCAGATCTAACTACGCGAAGCTTGGGACTGGAAAGTTCAACTTCAAGTGCAACGGCTAAACACCCAGCCCCTCTGGGGACCCGACAGGAATGATTTCCACTGGCGCTTCTAACTTGAACTCGCAAAATTTACGAAACGATTTTGCTTTTAGTCTAATCGACCTGGATTAGATAGAGCGTTATTACTCTAAATGATCATTCTCGGAATTAACGCATATCACGGAGACGCCGCAGCGGCAATTATCCGCGATGGCAAACTAATGGCCGCGGTCGAAGAGGAACGATTCAATCGTTTCAAACACTGCGCGGGCTTTCCCACGGAATCAATTCGCTACTGTTTGCGCGCAGCAGGCATTGGAATCGAGGCGGTCGACCACATCGGAATCTCCCGCGACCCTTCAGCCCACTTGCACAAGAAGGTCCTGTTCGCGGCGACGCGGGCGGCGAAACAAGTGACCGGAAGGAAGGGAAGTGCGGATCTTAAGTTGCGGCATGCGGAGGTGCTCGCCGACCAAAGTATTGCCGCGCTGGCGTCAACTGAAAATGTTGACGTTTCAGGCCAGCTTGATTCCGCAATCAGCAATCCGCAATCCGCAATTCCTGCGAACGGCGGTGGAATCTTTAGCCAGATCAAAGACAGGCTCGCCAACGCCGCAAAAGTGCGCGACCTGAGAGACGAATTGGCAGCGGCGCTAGGCATGGCGCGGAAAAACATTGGCGCACAGTTTCATAACATCGAACACCATCGTGCTCATCTCGCCAGTTCGTTCTTTGTCTCGCCATTCGAGCGTGCGGCCCTGCTATCCATCGACGGGTTTGGCGACTTTATTTCCACGATGTGGGCCGAAGGCTCAGGCAACTCTATTGAGGTGCTCGGACAGGTTGAATATCCGCACTCTACCGGCATTGTCTACACCGCTACGACACAGTTCATCGGCTTCCCCCACTACGGAGATGAAGGTAAAGTCATGGGCCTGGCTCCTTACGGCAAGCCCCGCTTCATGGAAGAGTTTCGCGATATTATTCGCACCGCTGACGATGGGCAATTTCGACTGAACCTTGATTACTTTCGCCACCATGCTGAAGGTGTCGACATGACCTGGGACGAAGGCTCACCAGTCATTGGTCGCATTTTCTCAGACGAGTTTGCGCGGACTTTTGGACCGCCGCGGCAACCGGGTGGGCAGCTTACCGATCGTGAACGAGACATTGCCGCCAGTTTGCAGCTGCGTTTGGAAGAGGTCGGTTTTCACCTCCTGAATCACCTGCACGAACGGACTGGATTGACAGATCTCGGACTCTCGGGCGGGGTGGCGTATAACTCCGTAATGAATGGAAAGATTCTGCTTAACACACCTTTCCGACGGGTGTACGTCCAGCCCGCCGCGGGGGACAGCGGCACGGCGCTGGGTGTCTGTTATCAGATTTACAACGGCCTCCTGAAACAAAATCGTGGCGAGGTAATGGAGGGCGCTTATACCGGACCGGAGTTTTCCAACGAACTCATACAGACGGAGTTGCGCAGCGCCGATCTGGTTTTTGAAACTTACTCGGACAGCGAACTGACCCAACGCGCCGCTAGAGACATTGCTGAGGGCCTGGTGATTGGTTGGTTTCAGGGCCGCATGGAATTTGGACCACGCGCACTCGGCAATCGCTCGATCGTGGTGGATCCACGCCGGGCTGAGATGAAAGAGATTCTCAACGACCGCATCAAAAAGCGCGAACCCTTTCGCCCATTTGCGCCGTCGGTGCTGGAAGAGCACACCGGTACCTATTTCGAACAGACGCATCCGGCGCCCACCATGCTGATGGTTTATCAAATCAAACCCGAGCGACAGGCGGAAATTCCTGCTGTGACCCATGTCGACGGATCGGGACGATTGCAAACGGTTTCGCCCAGCCTTAATCCACGCTATTACCAGTTGATATCGGATTTCTACAAACTCACCGGCGTGCCGGTGGTGCTTAATACTTCATTCAACGAGAACGAGCCGATCGTTTGCACTCCGAAAGAGGCGATCAACTGTTTCTTAAAGACGCGGATGGATGTCTTGTATTTGGGAAATCATGCCGTAAGACGGGATGGAAGATAGAAGACCAGCTTTGCCATCGTCTATCGTCAATGGTCTGTCGTCTCTAAGAGAAGCTTGCAAAACAGGAGAAGACTAACGAAATGCGTATTCTGGTAACCGGCGGTGCGGGCTTCATAGGCTCCCACTTGTGCGAAAGCCTTCTTGGCGAAGGCCATGAAGTAATTTGTCTGGATAACTTCTTCACTGGCCGCCGCGAGAATATTCTGCCGTTGCTGGACAACCACCGTTTTGAACTACTGCGACACGATGTGATCGAGCCCATCCTGCTCGAGGTTGACCAGATCTATAACCTCGCCTGTCCGGCTTCCCCAATTCATTACCAGTACAATCCCGTTAAGACAGTCAAGACAAGCGTGATGGGCATGATCAACATGCTCGGGCTGGCTAAACGGGTGCGGGCGCGTATTCTACAGGCGTCAACTTCGGAGGTCTACGGCGATCCGCTGGTCCATCCTCAGCCTGAAGAATACTGGGGCAACGTGAATCCCATCGGGCTGCGCTCCTGTTACGACGAAGGCAAGCGTATCGCCGAGACTCTGATGATGGATTACCACCGGCAGAATCAGGTGGACACGCGCATTGCCCGCATCTTTAATACCTACGGACCACGCATGCTGGAGAACGACGGCCGGGTGGTTTCAAACTTTGTGGTGCAGGCCCTGCGGGGCGAAGCGCTGACGCTTTATGGAGCCGGTGACCAGACCAGGTCTTTCTGCTATGTAGATGATCTGGTAGAGGCGTTGAAGCGGTTGATGAATGCGGAGGCTTTGCATGAGCCGGTTAACCTGGGTAATCCGGGAGAGTTCACAATCAAACAGTTGGCTGAAGAAGTCGTACGCATCTGCGGGTCCGCATCGGGCGTAAGCTACATGACCCTGCCACAGGACGATCCCCGTCAGCGCAAACCCGATATCCGGCGTGCCCAGGAACTGCTCGGTTGGAACCCAACGATTCCATTACGCGAAGGACTGGAAAAGACGGTGGCTTTTTTTCGCCAGCGAATAACCGAAGGGGCTAAGGGCTGAGGGCAAAGGGCGAAGAGCAAGGGGCAAAGACCAAAGACCAAAGACCAAAGACCAAAGAGTATTCCCGTTTGAAGATTCTGCTTCTCAATCAGTGCTTCTATCCTGATGTTGTCTCGACAGCGCAGCACCTCACAGATCTGGCGACTGCGCTAGCGCGCAACGGACACGAAGTTACAGTGATCGCCAGTGACCGGGGCTATGACAAGCCTGCTAATCGTTTTCCGCGACGCGAAACATGGAAGGGCATCAGGATAATTCGCGTTCCTTCGCTGGCGCTCGGTAAGCAAGCGAAGTGGCGCCGGGCGATCAATTTCGCCAGTTTCCTCGCGAACTGCGCGCTGAGACTCCTGCTACTCCCGCGGTTCGATGTGGTTGTATCGCTAACCTCGCCCCCTTTGATCTCTTTTTTGGGATCGCTCTTCGTTAAATTAAAGGGAGGCCGGCTGCTGTTCTGGGTCATGGACCTCAACCCGGATGAAGCCATCGCGGCAGGCTGGCTCAGGGAACATTCACTGATGGCGGGAATTCTGCAGTGGCTGCTTCACTACAGTCTAAAGCATGCCGAGCACATCGTCGTGCTTGATCGCTTCATGAAAGAGCGCATAGTGCAGAAGGGAATCTCCGAAACAAAACTGTTTACGATCGCTCCCTGGTCACATTCTGACGACGTCAGATATGACGCGGAAGGGAGGGACGCCTTCCGCGCAGCGCATGGCCTTTCGGAAAAGTTCGTTGTAATGTATTCCGGCAATCACAGTCCCTGTCATCCGCTGGACACTCTGTTACAGGCGGCCGACCGGCTGGCGGACAATGCCCGAATTGCATTCTGTTTCGTTGGCGGCGGCAGTGAGCAAATCAAGGTACGGGAACATGCACAACAGCAGAGACTGACCAACGTTTTTTGTTTTCCCTATCAACCGTTGGAAAGACTGGCTGGCTCACTATCGGCAGCCGACCTTCAGGTCGTAGTTATGGGTGATTCGTTCGCGGGAATTGTCCACCCGTGCAAGGTCTATAACATTCTCGAAGTGGGAGCCCCGTTCCTTTATATTGGGCCTGCCGGCAGCCATGTTGCGGATCTGATGGCGGATCTGGACGAGCAGCCGAGCGCCTTTGGCGCGCGTCATGGCGATGTCGAAGCAGTGACCCAGTTTATCCTTCGGCAGTCGACCCTGGCGCCATGCGCAAGGTCAGCAAGCCAATTAGCTGCGAGCTTTTCCAAAGAAACTTTGCTGCCGCAGATGCTGAGAGTCATAGAATGCGTGCCCGCTGATTCTGCCGCAGTCGCAGCTGGTCTTGCTAAAGCAAACAAGCATTCGCTGGTGCAATAAATTTAGAGTAGGAAATCGTCAAGATGAACATGAACAAACAAAAACGTGTCCTCGTGACTGGAGCGGGCGGTTTTATTGGACATCATTTAACACGTTATCTGAAAGAGCGCGGGTATTGGGTACGCGGAGTCGATATCAAGGAGCCTGAATTCGAAGCTACTGAGGCTGATGAGTTCAAGTTACTTGATCTTTCCCGGCGCGAAAACTGCTTAACCGCAACCGAGGACATTGATGAGGTCTACGGACTGGCCGCGAATATGGGTGGCATCGGCTTCATAGAGAGCAACAAGGCTGTCATTGTTCGGGACAATACGCTGATCAATCTGCAGACGATTGAAGCGTCGCGGATAAACGGAGTGAAGCGATACCTTTACACTTCGAGTGCCTGCATTTATCCGGGGTATTTACAGAATCAAACCGACATTGCGCCGCTCAAAGAAGAGGACGCTTATCCCGCGGCTGCTGAAGATGGTTACGGCTGGGAAAAGCTTTACATGGAGCGCGTCTGCCGCCATTACTCAGAGGACTTTGGCCTGGATACGAGGGTCGTGAGATTCCACAACATATTTGGTCCGCTGGGTACCTATGATGGCGGACGTGAAAAATCGCCCGCTGCTATCTGTCGCAAAGTCGCCCTGGCCAGAGATGTAGATGAAATCGAAGTATGGGGCGATGGTGAGCAAACGCGCTCCTACTGCTACATCAGTGACTGTGTCGAAGGTATTTATCGATTGATGAAAAGCGACTATCGCGAGCCGCTCAACCTGGGCCAGGATCGCATGCTTTCAATTAATGAGCTGGTGGATATTGTCGCCCGGATCGCCGGCAAGAAGATTGCGAAGCGTTACGATTTAACCAAGCCACAGGGAGTCAGAGGACGAAACAGCGACAACACACGTCTCAAGCAGGTACTGGGATGGGAACCACAGGTTTCCCTTGAAGACGGGTTGGCAATCACTTATAAATGGATTGCCGCCATGCTTCAGGATCGAACCCCCGCCCTGCATGAAGCAAGCGCTTAGTCACTCGCCGGGCTCCTGAAGCAAACGCCGGAGTCCCCCAAAATTTAACAGTCCGGGCTCAGTTAGAGGTCTTTTTTGAATACGTATTTCGCCCTGTTTCTGATTTCTGTGTTCGCCTCACTGGTGATCACACCGCTGGTGCGCCGCGCCTGCGAACGCTTCCGTTTGCTCGACGTACCCCTGGATGAGCGAAGAGTACACACAAGGGCCATCCCACGATTGGGTGGGGTTGGCATCTATCTTTCGGTGATGCTGGCCTTCTCGACACTGCCGCTGGTTGACAATCTGTTTACCCAGTCTTTGCATGCCTATAAGACAGATTTTCTTATGATTCTGATTCCGGCGACGCTCGTCCTGTGTCTCGGAATATATGACGACCTGCGTGGTGCCAGCGCCCCACTGAAGTTCGCGGTGCTGGGTTTGATTGCGGCTCTCTTTTTTGTGATGGGTGGCCGGATTGAGGCATTTTCGATTCCCCTGATCGGACCCGTTCATCTGCCTCCGACCCTGTCGTTCCTCGTCACGGTGCTGTGGCTGGTAGGAATCGCCAACGCGTTTAATTTAATCGACGGCATGGACGGCTTGGCTGCGGGAGCCGCACTTTTCGCTTCGCTGGTGATTTTGGTGGTATCGCTGGCGGGTGAGAGTCCTTTGATGATTGTGTTTGCGCTCGTACTTTGTGGCGCACTCTCTGGCTTTCTTCGCTACAACTTTAATCCTGCGTCGATCTTTCTCGGTGATTCCGGGGCACTCTTTGTCGGCTTCACCCTCGCATCGCTATCGGTTGTCGGGACGCACAAAGCCAGTACCGCGGTAGCGGTAATTACTCCGATCCTGGCTTTTGGCTTGCCGGTAGTAGATACCAGCGTCACCCTTGCGCGGCGCTTGATCAGCGGAAGGCCTGTCTTTCAAGGTGACAGCGAACACATCCACCATATGTTACTGGCCCGAGGCTGGTCGCAGAGGCAGGCCGCTTTGGCACTCTACGCTGTTTGCGCCGCTTTCGGTCTGCTGGCCATGATCTTTACCAGAACATCCTCACCTGTGATGGGGTTTGTTCTGTTTGTGATTGTTGTAGCGGTGATCTTTGCGGTGGGCCATTTGCGTTACCACGAAATAGATGAAATCAAAGCGGGGGTTAAACGCAATGTTGGCGAGCGACGAATTCGCGTGGCCAACAACATTCGCGTGCGACGGGCCAGCCTATCACTGTCAAAAGCTACGAACCTCGGTGAGTTGTTTCAAGCCGTCAGCCAATTGCTCGAGTTTGGTGAGTTTGTCTACGCCGAAATGAGATTTGGGCACCCCAGCAATGCCGCTGAGAATAGCGCCGCGTTCACATTAGCAGGCAATCACCGGGCAATGAAACGTGCGGCGCTTTGCGATGACGGCATCACCTGGTCCTGGGGACGAGATGGCATCGAGAGGGAGCGGGCACTTGGCTCGCGCCGTTGCTGGTCAGTCCGTCTGCCGCTTGGCACCAGCAAAGGCGAATGGGGGTGGATCAATCTCTATCGGGAAATCTCCAGCGCGCCGCTTTTGGTCGATATGAATTATTTATCTGACCTCTTCCGGCGCGAGTTATCTCAGGCGACCGAACGAGTCCTGACCAACACCGAGCCTCGCAACGCTGTGCCCAAAATGAGTCTGAGTGTCGGCGCGGGAAAGCTGATCAATTGAAATTTCAGTCAGCCAGCTCTGAAACTGCGGAGGTCCCCACCCCCAGCAATACGCTTTCGGGCATAGCACGTATCCTCGGTCGTGCGATCTACGCCACGCTCCTGCTACTGATTACTCTCGCAACGATTGCCTACGGTGGAGCAGATCCCTTGTGGAAAGCTGTTTTTACGACGGCGATTCTTGCTGTAAGCATCCTTGCGGTCTTTGAAATCACACTCAGCAATTATCCGAAGCCTGCCGGAATAGGAATATTGCTTCCCGTTCTGGTTCTGATCGTTTTTGCCTACCTGCAAACGTTGCCTTTATCAACTGCTGCTCCCCCCGGCTCGGGAATTGAACTCCAGTTTTGGAATTCCATCAGTGCCGACCCTTATGAAACCAGGATATTTGCGCTGCAGTTGCTGGCATTAATGTTGTTTACTGGAATGCTGCTGCGCTATGCCAGTCCGGAACGGCGTTTGCGACGGCTGATCCACCTCATCATAGCGGTTTCAGTGGCGAGCGCCGTTTTTGGGATGTTGCGCCAAACTATGCAGCATGGCCCGGGGTTTGGTTTGCCAATGCTTCTGCCTGAACAGGGCTACGGGCAATTCATAAACAAGAACCACTTTGCTTATTTGATGGAGATGGGGCTCGGCCTGGTGCTTGGTCTGCTGGCGGCAGGCGGGGTGCGCCGCGACCAGGTCCTTATTTACCTGGCGGTTTCACTCCCGATCTGGATGGCGTTGGTGCTCGCGAATTCGCGCGGAGCAATTCTTGCGATGCTGGGACAAGTGGTAGTGACCCTGCTCTTGTTTCCTATGGTCGTACGAGTTGATCAGGTGAACTCAGGGAGGGCCTGGAAAGTACTCACGGCCCCCTTCGTGCGGGTGGCACTTGTAGTCAGCCTCCTGTTGTTTTGCATTATTGGAGTGTTTTGGGTAGGCGGCGACCGCCTTGCCAATAACATCGAAGCAGCGCGGCTCGAGTTTGGAGGACCGGAGGAATCGAATCTGGGCGTGAACCGCTTAAGAATCTGGCGAGACACATTGGATTTGATCAAGGCCAATCCAATTGTTGGCGTGGGCATGGGCGGGTATTGGGCAGCAATTCCTCGCTATCATGATGCGGCGGGCAGCATGACTCCTCAGCAAGCGCACAACGATTACCTGGAGATTATTGCCAGCGGCGGTCTGGTTGGCCTGGCAATTTTTTTATGGTTTGTCTTTCTGGTATTTAAGCGAGGCCGAGCGAACCTGCAATCACCTGATGCTTTTCGCCGCGCCACCTCTTTCGCGGGATTGGTTGCGATAGCGGGTGTTGCCATTCATAGCCTGATGGACTTTGGACTGCATCGAATGGCCAACGCCATGATATTTGTGGCTCTCATAGTCATCGTTACCGGCGGCATCAGCAAGCAAACCGCAACACGAAACCAGAATGCCCAAGGCTAAAGTCTTAAGTCAAGTTGTAGCGCTGGCGCTGACTATTACCATGCTTTGGCAGGTCATTTTCGCCTTGCCGCCACAGGACATTGCCAGCAGCGGTTTCCAGGGCCAGGACATCATGGGCGGCGCTGCGGTCATTTTTAAGCGGCCGCAACGATTGCGCGATCTGGTCGGCGGTAGCAGTCTGGCCATCATCAAGAAGAGCAAGCCGGTTCGTCACACCGAGCCAGTTGAGATAGCAAGAAACACCGGGCGGCGACCGCCACGCGAGAAACCGGTTGGCACCGAACCTCAGGTGGCTACCCTCTCCGATGCGGATAAAGGCGAAGCTTTCAAAAATCAGGGAAACAATTATTACGGTCTGGGGCAATACGACAAAGCCGTCGAGGCTTACTTGAATGCCCTGAAATTCACGCCGAACGATCCGGACATTCACAACAATTTAGGTGCTACTTATCTGAGCCAAAACCGGAACACCGAAGCTTCCTTGTCCTTTAAGAAAGCGATCGAACTCAAGCCCGGCGACCCCGAGGCCTATTTTAACCTCGGCGTTACTTATACGGCTTTGGACAAGCTACCAGAGGCTGTCGCATCGCTGCAGCAGGCGGTGCGTTACAAGCAGGATTGGGCCGATGCCTACAATGTGTTGGGCGATACCTATCTGACGATGGCTAAGTATTCCGAAGCGGCGCAGGCTTACCGTGATACTGTCCGCCTCCAACCGGATAATGCAGGTGCTTACAGTAATCTGGGGTTCGTAAATGACAAATTGGGACAGTCGACCGATTCAATCCAGGCCCTGCAGAATGCGGTGCGCCTAAAGCCTGAT
This sequence comes from Pyrinomonadaceae bacterium, assembly GCA_036726305.1. Taxonomy (GTDB): domain Bacteria; phylum Acidobacteriota; class Blastocatellia; order Pyrinomonadales; family Pyrinomonadaceae; genus JAOAPY01. The sequence goes on from DAIMCP010000068.1 coordinate 9,548, forward strand.
GATTGGATTGCCTATAACAATTTGGGCGCGAGCTTGTACAAGACCGGGAAGTATGCGGAGGCTGTGGAAGCATTCAAACAAGCACTCAGGGTACGTCCGGGCGATCCGGATATCCTGAACAACCTGGGCGAGGCGCAGTCAGTCTCCGGCCAACACTCTGAGGCGATTAAGACTTTCAATTTGGCCCTGACTGCACGAAAGGATCTACCCGATGTGCATTACAACCTCGGCAATGCCTATTTTCTTTCGAATCAAGTTGATGATGCGCTCGCAAGCTATCGCGAGGCGATCAGAATAAGGCCGGACTATGCTGATGCATTTACAAATATCGGGACTGCACTTACCAGTCTTGGCAAGTACGAGGAAGCCGTCGCGGAGTTTAAAAAGGCTGCGGCTGCCAAACCCAACAATCCCGTGACCTTTAACGATCTGGGGTACGCTTATTACAAGCTCAATCAACTGAACGAATCGATTGCGGCTTATAAAGAAGCCTTGAAGCTCAGGCCGAGTTATCCCAAAGCTCTCAATGGCCTGGGAGACAACTATAATTCTCAGCATCGTTTCGCCGAAGCGGTTGAAGTACTCAAGCAGGCCATCTCAGCCCAGCCAGATTACACGAACGCCCACTACAATCTCGGAAACTCCTACTATGGCATGCAGAATTTTGAAGGAGCCATTGCAGAGTTCCGCCTTGCCATTCAACAAAGGCCCGACTTTGCACAGGCCTACCGCAATCTGACGGCGATCTATTACAGAATCGGTCGCTATGATGAGGCCATTGAAGCTGGACAAAAGGCCGTCAGCCTGCAGCCTACTGATGCTGAGGCCCATAAAAACCTTGGGAACACCTATTTTCAGGCCGGCAAATTCGGCGAGGCGGCCGAAGCTTTCCAGAGGGCCATTGCCATCAATGGCAATGATCCGGAGACGCAAAATAGTCTTGGTCAGGCTCTGTTCAAGTCCGCGAAGTACCAGGAAGCGGTAGGGGCTTTCAAAGAAGCGGTGCGGATCAAGCCCGGGTTTGCGCAAGCGCATTTCAACCTTGGTTTGACCTATGTTGCTTTGAAGGATGCCAAGGGAGCGCGAGCAGAACTGGCTATTCTAAAGACGCTCGATCCAAAACTAGCTGAGCAACTTAGCCGCTTTGATAAGAAATGAGGCGGTTCAGTTGTGGACTTCAGTGCATCTGGCCAAACTTTTTCACCGAAATCCAGCGAGATGTGTAAAAAACGATTGACCTATGCGCTTAAGCAAAGTAAACTGGCGGCCACATTCAGTCGCCGAACTTTGGCTAATTCTGATCACGTTAACATTAGGATGGGCAACAACATGAGCCTGAAACAACGAAAAGCTTTTAAAGCACTCGCAGTATTCCTGGCGTTTTCTTTCGCCCAGGTTTACGTCCAAACCAGTTTAGCCGGATCTGGCTCTGCTGGGACGCCGGTGCCGGCGCCGCAGCGCTTTGTCGCCCGCTTGACTCTCAGGGGTGGTCCTTCAGCTACAGTAAACGGCGCCAGCGCGGCCACCGGCGCGTCTATCTTGACCGGTGCCACGATCGAGACTCCGGATCAGGTCAGCGGCACCATTGATCTCGGAGCAGCGGGTACAATTGAACTCCAGCCCAATTCATCAATCCAGCTTGATTTTGACGACAATGGAAACGTGCGCGTTAGGGTGATGAGAGGCTGCGTCACGATTAAGAAGAAAGGCCAGGGTGTAGGCGAGATTTATACCGCTGAAGGCGCGTCCGAGAAGACGAATAATAATCGCAAGGCCCTCGGCTTCTGTTTTCTGAACGGCCAGCTTAGTTCATTGAGTTCAGCAGCAGCAACTGGTGGGGCGGTAGCAACCGGCCTCAGCACAGCTGCAAAAGTTGCGATCTTTGCCGGAATTGCTGGCGGCACCACGGCTATCGTTCTCGGAACTCGCGGCACAAATCCCAGTCCTTAGTTTTTCGAGTCAACTGAGCTAAATTGAGCGTGCTCGTTACTGGGCACGCTCTAATTTTTGCAATTCGCACGGCGTGCGGACGACTTCCAACTACCCCATCCTCTCGTCATAAATGCAGGTCGAATCAGTTCACGCTACCCGCCGCGCGCTACAACTGGTTTGCAGCGCGCTTGTAATTATTGGGCTTGCAGGAGCGATGCTCTACTCCGGTCGCGTTGCTGTCTCCAGGATTTTTGTGAAATATGGAATGATGACCGCAGACGCGACGGCCCTGGAGACTGCTGTTGGGCTGACGCCAAATGACGCCGAAGCCCATTACGCCAGCGGGGCACTCTCGAACTACTCACAACAACCTGGAGAGGCGCTTAAACAACTCGAAGTCGCGGTTAGTTTGCGACCACGGGATTATGTGTTTTGGCTGGACCTTGGGATGACACGTGACGAGCTTGGGGATCGGGCCGGGGCCCTGATGTGCTTGAACGAAGCTGTTCGTCTGGCGCCCTACTACGCAAAGCCTCTCTGGCAACGTGGCAATGTCTTGTTTCGCGAGGGGGCCCATGATGATAAGGCCTTTGTCGACTTGCGGCGGGCAGCAGCCAGCAATCCCGAGTTATTGCCCGCACTGATTGACTTAGCATGGGGAGCTTCCGGCAAGGATTCCCGGATCACGGAACAACTCCTACAGGTACAGAGTAGCAACGGGCACTATGCTTTGGCGCTGTTCTTCGCTCGGCACGGCAAAGCGGATGAAGCTTTATCCCATTATCGTTTGGCCGGTGCGATTTCACGCGAAAAACGCCAAGACCTTGTGAAAGCATTGCTGGCGAGTCAGGCCATTGTTCATGCGTACGAGGTATGGGGCAGCAAGAACACTGATGCCCGCAGTCTAGTCTATGATGGCGGCTTTGAAAGTGTGTTGAGTCGCGATGAAACCGGATTTGGCTGGCGCGTCGCGGCCGGCCAACCGGGGATAGCTTTTTCGCTCGATACGCGGCAGCCGCAAACTGGCGCGCGAAGTCTGCGCATCGATTTCACAGGTCATCCGGCTCCTGCTGTCGAACTGATCTCGCAGCTGATTCCCGCCGAGCCATCATCCCGCTACCGCGTCAGTTTTGCTGCTCAAACCATTGATATCGTAACCGGCGGGCCGCTTACAATTATCGCTAAGGATGCCAGAGAGCAAAAACCACTTGGTAAGTCAGTTTTTTTGCCGGCCAGGACTGACGGGTGGCGGAGCTTTAGCTTTGAGTTTGCGACCGGACCGCAATGCAACGCCGTTGTCGTCGCCCTGCGCCGAGAAGATTGCTCGGGTTACCCTTGTCCAATCTTTGGTTCTCTAAATCTCGATAGCTTTTCCCTGCAGAAACTGGACTGAATCGAAGGGGATCAACTTGTCGAATTGTCCTGCCATTGACGGGAGGAATTACATCGTGATACGGTCGCGCCCGTCTAAATCCTTCTCAATTCTAGTTAATCACATATAAGAAATGGAGTTATTGACTTTGCGTTCTTTGAGGTTACCACGACTGAAGTTCACGTCCACTTGAATGGAAAAAGTCGACCGTCTGGGCTGGACGGCAGGATTATCTTTCCGATCATATGGCGTGCGAATCGGCATTCGCTGCAACACACGTGAGGGATTGGATCAGGTGGATCCATTTCTACCCCATCACCACGAGCGGTTGGAGCTGCCGATCGTCGATCGACTCTATTCGATCATCATTGGTGGGCAGGGACCGCGCGCGAATGTTCGTCGATTCAATTTGCTTTATGCCGATCATGTGAGAATCGCGCGTTCAGTAAATGTTGCGGAACTATTTGAGCGACTCGAATCGGATGTGCGTCTCTTTGTTGCGGAGGTAGCCCGGCATCGTGTATTCGTTCATGCTGGAGTAGTAGGTTGGAGGGGAAGAGCGATAATTATTCCCGGGCGCAGCTATTCAGGCAAGTCCACTTTGGTTTCGGAACTGGTTAAAGCCGGTGCCACCTATTTTTCCGATGAGTATGCTGTGTTCGATGCGCGTGGCCGGGTTTATCCATTCCCGAAACCCATCGAGATTCGTGACAACGGCTCTTTCAAACAGACGAAGTTTGAAGTCGAACATTTTGGCGGCAAGACTGCGACCAAACCGATTCCCGTTGGGATGGTGATGGTGACTGAGTTCAAGGCAGGGGCGCGGTGGAAGCCGCGTCAGCTATCAGATGGCCAGGCGGTTCTGGCTTTACTGGCCAATACGGTATCGGCCCGGCGACAACCTGAAAAGGCTCTCAACGCTCTGCAAAGAGCAGTTAGCGGCGCTCCGGTGTTAAAAGGTATCAGAGGTGAGGCCGAGGCCTTGGCCCCCGCAATACTTGAGCGAATGAAAAAAAACACGTGATTCCAAACCGTATTGGTGCTAGACTCGGCGGCATTCGGTAATAAGCTCTAGACCAAACCTGGCAGTCAGACGGAATAAGTACACTATTTGGAGGCAGCATGAAGCAGAACGCAGGTAAACTTCCGCGTGCGCGGACCGAGGGACTGGTCATTCAGGAGCTCCCAGACGAAGTGCTTATATATGACCGCGCCCGTGACAAAGCTCACTGTCTAAATCAGACTGCCGCGCTGGTCTGGAAGTATTGCGACGGTAAGAGTACTGTGGCGACCATCGCCAAGAGACTTGAGAGCAACCTCAAGACAGGCCGTGTCGATGAGAAAGTTGTTTGGTACGCTTTGGGACAGTTGGGGAAAGACCATCTGCTGGAAGACGGAATTACTCCTCCGGCGCTGTTGGCTGGGATGAGCCGGCGCGAAATGGTACGTGTACTCGGAGTCGCGGCTGTGGTAGCTGTGCCTCTTGTTACCTCGATCGTCGCACCGACTCCAGCGCAAGCAGCCACCTGTTTGCCCTCGGGAGCAGCCTGTACCAGTAGTGCTCAATGCTGCTCGGGTGTTTGTAACATTAACGTTTGCGCCTGATGGAATAGATTAATCTGGTGGATTTGTTTTCGGGTGACTGAATGCGCCTTGGGGCATTCAGTCACCTTTATCATTTTGCACCTCGCCTTTAGTCTTCGGGAATGAAAACTGAATCTCGTAGTCGCCTTGTCTCCAGCGTCCTGGCTGGCTCATGGCGTAAATCAGACTTCCCCCCTCTCGACGTCTCCGCGGCGCAACTCGACAAAGTAGTACCGCTCCTCTATGGCTCCGGCGCCGCAGCGTTGGGCTGGTGGCGTGTGCGCGAGACTCAACTGCGAACAACCTCATCCGCGGAAGTACTACACCAGGCATACCGTCTTCAGGTCCTGCAATCAGGCATTCACGAAGAAAAGATCGAGAAAGTGTTTCGCCTGCTCGGCGAGGCTTCAATCGACGCCATCCTGATCAAGGGGTGGGTCGCGGCTGGGCTCTATCCCGAGCGCGGCTTGCGTCCGTACGGCGATATCGATTTGATCGTCAGGCCGGAACAATATGACGCCGCCTCCGAATTGTTCCGCCGTACTGACTTCGAGGACTGTTGGATCGACCTTCATAAGAGCCTTTCCGAGCTTGAAGATCGACCGGTCGAGGCGTTGTTTGAGCGCGCGAAAAAACTCCCGCTGGGAAAGGGAAGTGTAAGCGTGCTTTCGGCTGAGGATCATCTTGCTTTGCTCGCCATCCATCTTCTAAAGCACGGCGCCTGGCGACCGCTTTGGCTCTGTGACATTGGCGCGGCCATTGAATCGTTGCCTCCGAAGTTTGAGTGGCAGCTCTGTCTCGGTGGAGACCGCACGCGGGCCGGGTGGATCGCCTCGGCAATTAGCCTGGCTCACAACCTACTGGGGGCTCGGATTGATCAAGTGGCGCCGGAGGCCCAGGCCGCAAATCTCCCAGAGTGGCTGGTAAGAAATGTCCTCAGGCAATGGGAGCAACCTGTTGCCAGCGAGCAACCGCCCATGAGTCATCCGCTACCGATGTCCAATGTATTCCGAAGCCCGAACATGCTGTTCGAAGCTTTGCGCCAACGATGGCCAAACCCGATCCTCGCCACCATCAGCGTCAACGGGCAGTTTAATCGATTCCCAAGGCTGCCTTACCAATTGGGAAATTGCCTGTCCCGCGGTTTCCGGTTCCTGTTTCACGCTTCGGCTAACGGCTGAACGGCGTGAGGACAGCAGACAACCTGAGGCTCTCCGCTGGTTTTTGAAATTGCAACCAGTTAAAAGTGCTTGCGCAGCCAGCGATTAGATCGCCGATTGAGTTGAGACTGCGATAGTCAAACGCAATCTGTTCCGAACGCTTTACTCTTACGCAGCACAACGGCAAGCCAGGCGCAGATCGCAGATCCGGACTGGCCCGCGACGGCATATTTTAGAAGTTCGAGAAATGTGGTATAAAAGTCTCTCTTAATTGAAGCTTTGGAACTAGTTGGAAAGACAAAGTTGGTCCCGACCCGAATCTAAAACCCCAAAAAATGAGTAGTTGTTTTACGCATGCGGCCCGCCGCCAGATTCTCGCGGTAATCCAGTTGTTACTAATGATATTCCCGTTCTTTGTGGTCGGGCACCCGACTCATGTCCTGGCACAGGGAAAGACCGCTGTCAATTCATTTGGAGCCGACGCCGACATCCTTTCGGCGCGCGCCAGCGCGAAGACGCAGGGCGTGCTGGTTGAATGGCGCAGCAAACCTGATCCGAACAATCTCGGGTTCAATCTCTATCGCTTGCAGGGAGAGCAACGCACGCGCCTTAACGCGGAGATAATCCCGGGTGGAATATTCGCCGGCGTCCGCCATGCAGCACCTCCAGCCGACTATGCTTTTGCTCGCTTTGATCCCCACGGCACGGCGGATTCGATCTATTACGTAGAGTCCATAACTGTTGACGGACTGGTGCGCACCCCTGTAGCCATCATCCCCGGAGGGGGAAGTGAGTCCCCAGCTTCCGACCAGCGAGAATCCGTGAGCGCATCAAACAGGGTCGGCGCCCGCGAGTTTGAGAGATCGTTTCCTGCCGGCTCGGCCAAGCCGGAGGTACCTGCAGGTCCGCTAGAAGATCAATGGAACGTAGCAGCCCAAACAGGTTTAAAGATTGCCATCAAAAGCGACGGCTGGTACCGGGTCACGCAAGAACAGATGTTCGCAGCCGGCTTTGCGCCCGCTATCGACATCCGCAACCTGGCCCTGTTTGCCGATGGACGCGAAATAGCGATTGGCACCAATAAGGATGTTGGCCAACTGACGAGTGGCGACTACATCGAGTTTTATGGGCGTGGTCTGGATACAAGTACCACTGACACGAGAATCTATTATTTAATCGCCGGAGTGTCGCCGGGCAAACGCATCATCGGAGAGGTAAAGACTAATTCGAATCCGGTGCCGCTGTCACCATTGGCTCCTTTGATCACGCCGCAACCAGTGCCCTTGAGTCACGAACGTTGGTTCAGTTGGCTGGTCCAGTTCCTGAACGGTGGGCCGGCTGTTGTCCCTGGCCCCAGTCCGGAGTCAGGCATCCGGACGCTGAAACACAATGCTGTCCCCCGGGTGGATGCGGTGCCCGAGGCCGCTCCGAATACTCTCGAGGCGTCTTCCTCTTTGCAGGAGTCCGACGCCGGGATGAAACTAGCAGGCCCGGAACTGAAAACAACAAGCCCTTCTTTTCGACAAACACCTGAGGCTGGACAAGAGCCGGTTGTTTTGTCGCGACCGGAAATCGTTAAGAGAAAAACTCGAAAGAAGATACGCGGGAAAAGGACCATCAGGCTAAAAACCAGGGTCAAACAGAATCATGCCAGCGCCAGTGCCGCAGCTGCTGCGGCGGTGAGTTTTATCAATACCGTCGAATTCAAGCAGCGCTTTCTTTACTTTTCGAGTCTCTTGAATGGAGACAAAGAGAATTATTTCGGGACCGTTGTGTCCGGATCTCCTGTTACCCAGACTTTAAATGCCCCCAATCCTGAGCTAACTGCCGATGGGCCGGCAAAGCTCCAGGTGGCGCTGCAGGGAGTACCGGGATTGTTTTTTACGAACCACGCAATCGACGTGAGCTTCAACGGCATGCTCGTAGCCACCTTAAATTTTGGCCCTTCGGATAACGTCGCGCCGATCATCAACATTCCGGTTTCCCAGGTACTGAATGGCGCCAACACCGTCACGTTTACCAGAACGTCCAGCAACGATATCTGCCTGGTCGACTATATCCGCTTGAGCTACCCGCACGCCTTGAAAGCGGATAACAACTCGTTGCGCTTCAGTATGAGGTCAGCGCAGGCAGCAAAGATCGACGGTTTTGCCGGATCGGATATCAAGCTGATCGACTACAGCGATCCGTTTGCAGTCAAGGTTATTCGCCCCCAAATGGAGACGACTTCATCTGGCTATAGCCTGACAGTCTCTCCCGGACCGCCGGCAAAGACTGGTCGTTTGCTTTACGCGCTTCCCGAAACTCAGTTCCTGCAGCCCGCGGCGCTCTCCCTGAATCAGCCTTCAACGCTCAATGCGACCAGCAATGGGGCCGACCTCTTAATAATCGCCTATAAGAGCCTGATTCCCAGCGCTGCTCCGCTGGTCAGTTTGAGACAGAGTCAGGGACTGCAGGTTTCCGTTGTTGACGTCGAAGACGTCTACGACGAATTCAGCTTTGGCGCGCATGGCCCACAGGCCATCAGGGATTTTCTTTGGCGCGCGAAAACAAGCTGGACCAGGCCGCCCAGATATGTAATCTTCCTCGGCGATGCGGATCTGGATCCACGCAATTACGAAGGTGTGGGAAATTTCGATCTGGTCCCAACCAAACTCGTCGATGCAACCTACAATGAAACTGCCTCGGATGATTGGCTGACTGACTTTGATAACGATGGGATTGGCGACATTCCTACTGGTCGTTTACCTGTGCGCACGCCCGCCGAAGCGAACCTGGCCATTTCCAAAATAGTTGGTTTCATGCCCGGCAACGTACCGCAAAGCGCCTTGCTCGTAGCCGACGATCCAACTGGCTACTATTTTAATTTTGAAACTGCCAATGACGAGGTGCAATCCCAGTTGCAGTCGTTGCTCCCAAGCATGACAGTGTTGAGGGTCAACAGGCGCACCGATCCCAATGCCCACAACAGCATTGTGACCATGCTCAACCAGGGTCAGGCGCTGGTCAACTACTCTGGACATGGCAACGTGAACACCTGGACCGGGGCCAGCATTTTTACTTCCAGCGATGCGATCGCGGCCAGTAACGGTAACAAGCTGCCCCTGGCGCTGGTGATGAACTGTCTTAATGGATACTTCCAGGATCCGCGACTGGAAGGAATCGCGGAAGCACTTATTAAAGCTCCCAATGGCGGGGCGGTATCAGTATTTGCGTCCTCAGGCGAGACTATCCCCGATGGCCAACACGACATGAACCGCCGACTGTATGTGTTGTTATACGGCTCCCCGACCGTGTCACTGGGAGATGCAGTCAAGGACGCGAAGACTTATACAACCGATATTGATGTTCGTCGCACCTGGATCCTATTTGGCGATCCCTCGATGAAGATACGGTAACTTTCGGTTCATGCGCCTCGATCTCTCCTGTTGGCTTGACCGTGCTTAAGTCTTATGTGTCGGATTTTCAGTAAATTTGAAGAGGAGTATTTGTGTCTAGAATGCCTTCTACCTATTGCAGCTACAAGAAAAGCAATATTCGCATCATAGCGGTATTGTCGATCGCCGCATCGCTCTTTTTGACCTCACTGGCTTTGATTCAGCCCTCAGTCAGCGCCGATACCGGCACGGGCGCGGTGAGCTTGACCGCGATAGGCACGCCTGCCACTGAGAATTTTGATACTCTTTCGAATGTTGCGGGCTCGACAACGAATACGACGCTGCCCACAGGCTGGTACATAACCGAGACAGGTGGCGGCGCCAGGGACAACGAACAGTATGCGGTTGACACGGGCGGAAGCACTACCGGCGATACCTATAGTTACGGCGCCGCGGCCGCCACTGATCGGGCGCTTGGGGGCCTGCAAAGCGGTACCCTGATTCCTGTCTTTGGCGCAAAGTTTACAAACAATACCGGGGTGACCGTCACCTCGCTCGACATTACCTACACCGGCGAAGAATGGCGACTCGGCACTGCCGCGCGCACCGACCAGATTAATTTCGAGATTAGTACTAATGCCACAGACCTTTCCACAGGCACCTACACAGGCGTTGCTGCTCTGAACTTCGTCACTCCGGACACTGTCACCACCGGCGCCAAAAACGGCAACGCTGCTGGCGAGCGCACGACACTCACCGCAACAATCTCAAGCCTGAGTGTTCCTAACGGCGCTTCCTTTTTTATCCGCTGGACTGACACCAACGCCTCCGGGGCGGATGATGGGCTGTCGGTTGACGATTTCTCGATTACTCCGCAGGTCGGGCCAGTAACGCCGACTCTAAACATCAACGATGTAACGCAGGCGGAGGGCAATGCCGGGACTTCTACTTTCACTTTCAATGTGACCCTCACGTCTCCGGCCGGCGCGGGTGGCGTGACTTTTGATATAGCCACGGCTGATGGCACTGCCCAGGACGGCAATCCGGTTGGCGAAGACAATGATTACGTGGCGAAGAGCGAAACCGGTCGCTCGATTAGTTCGGGAAATAGCTCGGCCACTTTCACCGTCAGCGTCAATGGCGATACCATGCCTGAGCCGAACGAGACCTTCTTCGTCAACGTCACGAACATCACTGGAGCGAATGCGGGTGACGTGCAGGGCCTGGGAACGATCAACAACGACGATGTCACCCTGATCGCAATTCACACCATTCAAGGCAGCGGGTCCACCTCGCCTCTAACAGGCAGTGTCACCACCAGCGGCATCGTGACTGGCACAAAGAGCAACGGCTTCTTTATCCAGGAACCGGACACCTCGATTGATGCCGACCCCAATACCTCTGAAGGAATTTTTGTGTTTACTTCAAGCGCGCCACCGGTGGCGGCAACCATCGGCAATAGCGTTCAGGTGACCGGCACGATAAGTGACTTCATTCCAACGTCTGATCCAACCAGCCCGCCGCTTACCGAACTGACATCGCCGACAGTGGTTCTACTCTCGAGCGGCAACCCATTACCAGCCCCGATCCTGATTACCGCCGCCGAGACGACGCAGCCGTCGGAAACGACGAACCCTCTGGACTCACTCGAAGAGTATGAAGGAATGCGGGTGACGGTTGCATCGCTGACCGTGACCGGTTCCACGCAGGGAACCATCACCGAATCCTCCGCCACAGTCGTATCAAGCGGTGTGTTCATTGGCGTGGTCACCGGTGTAGCACGACCATTCCGCGAACCTGGCATTGCCATCTCCGATCCGGTACCGGCGCCCAATCCGGCAAACGTGCCCCGTTTTGACGAGAACCCTGAACGTATCCGGGTCGATAGCGATGCCCAGCCGGGCACCACCGCGCTTGACGTTGCTGCCGGGACGGTCGTTACCAACATCACCGGTCCTTTGGACTTCGCTTTCCGAACCTATACGATCGATCCGGATGCGGCTACGCCACCAACCGTCGGTGCGCAGCCAGGCTCGGTGCCCGTACCCACACCGACAGCCGACGAACTCACTGTCGCCTCGTTTAATATGGAGCGCTTCTTCGATACCAGTGACGCACCCGGCATCAGCGATCCAGTACTGACGCTCGCAGCCTTCAATCGCCGCGTCGCTAAAGCCTCGCTTATTGTTCGCACCGTTCAGAAATATCCGGACGTGATCGGCGTCCAGGAAGTCGAGAATCTCTCGACCCTGCAAGCCGTGGCCACGCAAATCAATAATGACGCCGTGGCCATTGACATGCTTCCTAATCCAAATTACCAAGCTTATCTCGTTGATGGTAACGACATCGGTGGGATTGATGTCGGCTTCCTCATCAAGGAATCGCGTGTAACTCGGCATACTGTGACGCAGCTCGAACTGCCGGGTTGTGACCATGTCACTGCGTCGACCTGCAACAACTACATTGACCCCAACACCGGCTCGCTTGATATTCTCAACGACCGTCCGCCGCTCGTTCTTATTGCCAGCATTCCACGCACCGGCGGGGGTCTGCTTGGATTCACGGTGATTGTGAACCACCTACGCTCTCTGAACGGGGTTGACGATACAACTCCTGCCGGAACGGGAACCGTCGGTGCGCGTGTGCGGGAAAAGCGCCGCAAGCAGGCAGAGTTCCTCGCCAACTACATCCAGGGGCGTCAAACTGCCAATCCCAATGAGAAGATCATTACTGTCGGTGACATGAACGCCTTTCGGGTTAATGATGGGTATGTCGATTCGATAGGCACGATTCTGGGAACGCCCGCGCCAGCCGATCAGGTGGTTCTGCCCTCCGCAGATCTAATAACTCCCAACCAGACCGATCTGGTTGACACTCTGGCGGCGCTCCAGCAGTACTCCTATAACTTTGACGGCAACGCGCAAACGCTCGACCATATCATCGTCAACTCGCCGGCGCTGGCGATCCTCAGCCGATTTGCCTATGCACGCAATGACTCTGACTTTCCGGTCAAAAATTACGAAACTACTAACGAGTTACGCATCTCAGACCATGATCAGCCGGTTGCATACTTCTCGCTGCTTGCTCCTACCGCAGCCAACGGCTCTATAACCGGACGAATCACGAACTCGAATGGCGGACCGGTGAGCGGCGCCGTGGTGCAGGTAAGCGGTACGCAGATTCGCAAGTCCATCACTGACGCGTACGGCAACTATCACTTTGATAACGTTGAGACAAACGGCTTCTATACGGTGACGCCTGCCCGTGCGAACTATACCTTCAGTCCAGCTAGCCGGGCGTTTAGTCTGGTGGGAGGCCGAACGGAAGCAGCTTTTACTGCCACCGCCACCGGCGACGCAACCAATCCCCTCGAGATGGCCGAATACTTCGTGCGGCAGCAGTACGTCGATTTGCTTGGCCGGGAACCGGACGAGAGCGGCTTCAACTATTGGAGCGATCAGATAAATCAGTGTGGCAATGACGTCAGCTGCGCCAGCGGGCGCCGGCGGGACGTCGCTGCAGCCTTCTTTGTGGAACAGGAGTTCCAGATGACGGGATCGTTTATCTACGGGCTCTACAAAGGCGCCCTGGGGCGACGGCCGGTCTTTAGGGAATATGCCGCAGACCGCCAACTAGTTGTTGCCGGCGCAAACCTGGAAGCGCGGAAACAGGCTTTTGCTGAGGCTTTTGTCCGGCGCGACGACTTTGTCTCCCGTTACCAATCGAACTTGTCGGCCGAATCATTTGTTGATGCCCTGATTCAAAGCGTGCGCCTTAGTTCAGGCCTGGATCTAGGCAATCAACGAGACAGCCTCGTCAGTAGGTACCACCTGGGGGCGAACCTGGAAGAAGCTCGCAGCCTTGTGCTCCGAGAGCTGACGGAGAGTACCCCGTTCCGCCAGGCTGAGTACAATCCCGCATTCGTGTTGTCGGAATACTTTGGTTATCTGCAACGCGATCCTGATGCGCCGGGATACGAATTCTGGGTCAATGTTTTGAATAACCAGAGTGCCGGTAATTATCGCGGCATGGTTTGCGCTTTTATCACTTCGGCAGAATATCAACGGCGTTTCAGCAACGTTGTCTCCCGCAACGACGGCGAGTGTTCTCGTTGAGGGATACAAGATCCAGCTGATGAACGCCTTGCCCTTGATACTGAGTCTGGATACTGCCACGCCTGGCGGCAGTATCTGCGTGACGCGAGGGAACGAGGTCCTTTCGTCAATAATTGGAAGCCACGAGACCTCGCATTCGAGCACCCTGTTGAGCGATATTGATCTAGTGCTGACAGCTTCGGGTGTGGCAATTCGCGATATCGGCTTGTTCGCAGCAGCGGTGGGCCCAGGCAGCTTCACCGGTCTGCGGATCGGCCTCGCAACTCTGAAGGCGCTGGCAGCTACTTTAGATCGATCATGCATCGGCATTCCCACTTTGCACGCGGTGGCCCGCGCTGCCGGATCATCTACGGCAACGGTGGCACTCTTACCCGCCGGTCGCGGTGAGTTGTTTGCACAATTGCTTGTCGTATCGGCTAGCGGTCTTGTGACCGAGCAGGACGAACCCGCTCATCTCCCGCTTGCAGCAATTCTCGAAAAGTATGGAACTCTCTCGAACCTGCTTTGGGCGGGAGCGGGCGCAATTGCCCAAAGAATTGTTCTGCAAAACCACGCAGTAAAGCACGGCATCGAGTTCGATAGTTCGGACAGTGGTTGGAGGCTCGCCCCCAAAGAGGAAAATCTGGCGCAGCACGTAGGAGCACTCGCCTACCTGCAGCAGGTTGCCCACGCGGATGTTCCGGCTGCGATGTTGCGAGCACTATATGTCCGTCCCTCGGATCCGGAGCTGAAAGAATGCCGGTGACCGAAGCTTGTTTGACATCTGGCCTGGGAGTCTCGATTTCGCCGATGAGCGAGCATGATCTTTTGGAAGTCGTAGAGATCGAGAACAGCAGCCGGCTTAGTCCCTGGGGTTGGGAGGCGTACCATCGCGAGTTACAAACGAGTGATCGCCGCTTAATGTGGGTAGCCCGGCTGGATCCAAAACCGGTGGATGAAAAAGCGCTGGCCGGGTACATTGCCGGCCGCCTGGCAGCGGATGAACTTCACATTAACAATGTGGCCGTGCGTGAAGCCCATCGCCGCACCGGGATTGCCACTGCACTGCTTGGCCGGCTTCTGGCTGAAGCCCGGGCCTGCCAGGCCAGCAGAGCGTATCTGGAGGTGCGGGCCGGAAATGCCGCCGCCCAGGCGCTTTACGAAGCCTGCGGCTTTTGTGTGGTAGGGCGCAGGAGGCATTACTACTCTAATCCGCAGGAAGACGCGCTCATTATGGCCGCCGAAATTGGAGAGAGTGCTTGATCTGGCTGGCTTGATGGGCTACCATTTTTTGCGCAACAATGAGGCAGAGGTTAATAACGGCCTCTGTATAGTTTTACCAGTTTCATCAGCAGAAAGGAGACGTGTGCACCTATGGAAATCGCAACCACGGATAAATTGAAAGAGGAGTTAATTCGGCAGGATGCAGAGTTTCGCGAGTTGGCAAAGGAACACGGAAAATACGAAGAGCGGCTCAGCGAGTTATCGTCCCTGGCTTATCCGAGCGATGAAGAGCAACTGGAAGAAATCACGTTGAAGAAGAAGAAGCTGGCAATTAAAGATGAAATGCAGTCCATGATTCTGCAGTACCAGAAGAGTCACACTTCCGGACATTAAGAATTCCGGCGAAATTATCCGTACAACTGAGTGTTTGAGATAGCGGGGACGCGGTTAAAGCGAGTACGTCCCCGCTTTCCATTTTTTCGAAATTAAGTCTGCGAAGGTAACGAATTTGAGCATTGCGCGAGAAGGGCTTCTTTACATCATCATTCCTGCACTGGTAGCCGGCATCTGCTTTGTGTTCGGCTACTGGCCCATCGCGCTGCTGTTCATTGCTATCGCTGCCTTCATGCTCTATTTTTTCCGCGATCCCAATCGCCAACCGCCGTCGGATCCCGAGGTCGTTGTCTCACCCGCCGATGGCAGAGTTACACGCGTGAGCCTCCTTGCACCGCAGGAAAACTCTTCGTCAACCGTAGTCAGCATTTTTCTGTCCCCGCTTGATGTGCATATCAACCGCTCGCCCATGGCCGGACTGATCACCAACATTGCTTACACCAAGGGTAAGTTTCTGATGGCCACCGACGAGCGTGCCAGCCTGGTGAACGAACAGAATGCGCTGACTATCCAAGGCGAAAAAGCCACGGTCGTTTGTAAGCAGATTGCCGGCATCCTGGCGCGCCGGATTGTTTGCTGGAAACATGTTGGCGATCAACTAGAACTTGGTGAACGGTTCGGGTTAATCAAGTTCAGCTCGCGCACCGACATTTTACTACCAGCGAATGTGAGGGTGACCGTTGCCGAGGGCGCGAAAGTCCGCGGTGGTACCACTGTCATCGGGAGGATAGAACGATGAGCGCAACGGGATCTGCGGTGGGCAAAGATAGTCCTAATCCAGAGCGAAGGGGGCTGAAAAAAGGTCTTTACCTGATCCCTTCCGCTTTTACTGCCGCCAATATCGGCATGGGGTTTTACACAGTGATGAGTGCATTACGCGCTTTTCAACTCATCGGAGGACCTGACGCGGCACGCGCCACAAACTACCTGGATAATGGCGCGAAAGCGATCGGCTGGGCGCTGCTGTTCGATATGCTTGATGGGCGCATCGCGCGAATGACCAAGACAACCACTGAAATCGGGATCCAACTTGATTCGCTGGCAGACGTCGTAACATTCGGCATCGCCCCCGCTGTTCTCGCTTATGTCTGGGGCTACGGCGCGAGTTTTAGCGAAGGCAGCGATCTTTATAACGTTGCCATGTTCGTTTCTTTTATGTTTCTGATGTGTGGGACGTTTCGTCTGGCACGCTTTAATGTTCAGGCCTCGCGGCCAAGAATCCTTGCCGAAGGCACGACCAAAATGGACAAGAAGAGTTTCGTCGGCCTGCCGATACCGGTAGCCGGCGGCTTGGTGGCGGCATTGGTCCATTTTGCGCCGACACCATTATTGATTGCTTACGGTCTTGAACGCGCCCAGTTGTTTTCTGTCCTGATGATGATTTTGATGGGCCTGCTAAGCATCTTGATGGTCAGCACAATCCGCTTTTCAAGCTTTAAAACCGTGGGCACCAGGAGCCGCAGCATGCGCACCATCATACTGGCGGTCGGTGTGGGGGTGCTGATATTCCTCTTCTCAAGATATGTTTTGCTCGCCATTGTAATCGCTTATATTCTTCACGGCTTGCTGGCCCGCACGGCTGGCCTGTTTTGGCGCCGGCCTAACCTGCCTGCCAAAGAGGTTAGCGACTCGGCCAATTAGTCCTGGCGAGACGGTCCAACTTTGAAATAAGCCCCCAGCAGGCACTCCGGCTATGGTCGGTTAGGCGATTTAGAATTACCGGGCTGGGAAAACGCCAGTAGTCCCTGGTCCGTGGTCAGGAAGACCACGTCAGCAACGATTATTGGCGAGGCCGCTGTGTTGCTTCCATCTTCAGTAGGCAGGGAATTGACTTGTTTGCCGTCGCGCAAGCCCAGCACCACGGCCACGTCGCTTGAGATCGGAGTAAACAGAGCGCCATCGTCAGTGGTCGCGGGTTGCGCGGAAATACGTCCTGGTAGCTGACGCTTCCAAAGGCGTTTACCACGATGGAACGACAGCAGGTAAACAAAGTTGTCAAGAGATGCTGCCAGTAATCCTCGGGAAACGCCCTTCACGGCCTGTACTCCGGCCCCGGTACGAGATCGCCAGCGCAAGCGGCCGTCACTCTCATTAACGGCGTATACATAACCGTCACCTGAACCAAAGAAGATAGCATCGTCTGCCACCGCGACCGGGCCGCGCACCGGCCCGCCACTCCCGTAGCGCCAGCGCACCTTGCCGCTGCTTTCTTCCAACGAAATCAGGCCACCATCCTCACTGCCCACATACACGCTCTGTTTGTATATCACCGGGCTTCCGTTGAAAGCAGAACCCAACTGTACAAACCAGCGCACGTTCCCGGTAGCCTTATCTAATGAATAGAGACCGCCATTGCTGGTTCCCGCCAGCAATGTTGCCTCGCCTACGGTGAGCGCGCCTCGAATCGGAAGCGGTAGCGTCTTCAGCCAAAGTGTAACTCCCGCTTCGCGACCGAGGGCCCTCAAAGCGCCCTGAGGAGGCCGGCCCTCACGCTCGGTCGCAGTTGCTTCTGAAGCAACATATAAGGTGTGATCGTCAGCAACCGGCGAAGCAGAGAACTCTCCGCCGACATCCGACTTCCAGAACAGCTGTCCTTCCCTCGCTCCGAGGGACACGATGGAACCCCCGGCGAGCGGCAGGTAGACACGCTCTCGATCAGAGGCCGGCGTCAGGTTAAGTGTTGCGCTGGAAGGGTAGCGCCAACGCAAGGTGAGCGGCTGCGCCAAAGAGATTCTTGCTGACCCGGCTCTTGCGGTTACGTTGCCCTGCCCGCTCACGCCACTTTGACTTAAGAGGAGGGACACGGCCAGCAGATTGGTAAGAATGCTGACACGGTAAAACCCCTTTGATTTGGCTTGAGTCATGGAATGGCGTAGGGACGATTTTGAGTTAGTGGACGGCGAAAGTATAATTCGATTCCTTCTCATCTCTGCTGGAAGCTTTAAGACGCACGAAAGACGCTGCGAGGTTTTCTTTTTTTGACTGATAATAGCCGCCACGAAACCGTCATCATACTTGACTTTGGATCGCAATACACCCAACTGATCGCCCGCCGTGTCCGCGAAGCAGGGGTGTATTGTCAAATACTGCCCTACCTGACTCCCCTCAAGGACCTGCTTGAGCGCAGGCCCAGGGGTTTGATCCTGTCCGGTAGCCCGGCATCGGTGTATCAACCCGATGCGCCTCGTCCCCCGAAGGGGCTGTTGGATGCAATTGATTGTCCTATCCTGGGAATTTGTTATGGGCTGCAAGTGCTGGCCTTTGACCTCGGGGGCGAAGTACGTCCCTCAGCCAGCCGAGAGTTCGGGTACGCGAGGCTGAAGGTCCGGGAGCCTGAGAGTCCGCTGCTTAAAGGTCTTCCCGAGGAACTTGATGTCTGGATGAGCCATGGGGACCACGTGACCACCGTGCCGGCAGGCTTTCGCATAACCGCCCACACGGACGATGCGCTTAACGCCATTGAAGACTTAAGCAAACGCATATTTGGCGTCCAGTTTCATCCCGAGGTCGCCCATACGCCGCTTGGAGCCCAAGTCCTACGGAACTTCCTTTTTGCAATCTGCGGCTGCCGGGGCGACTGGTCTCCCGGGGCCGTCATTGAGGAACAGACCGCGCTAATCCAATCCACGGTCGGAGCAAGCGGGCGAGTCGTTTGCGGCCTGTCGGGCGGAGTTGATTCGACCGTCGCGGCCGCTCTGGTTCATCGTGCGGTGGGTGACCGCCAGGTTTGTATCTTTGTCGATAACGGCCTGCTGCGGGAAGGGGAGTTCGAAACCACTTTAGCTCTGTTACAGCAAACGCTCAGTCTCAATGTGTTAGGAGTGCGAGCCGGCGCAAGATTTCACGAGGCGCTCAAAGGGATCAGCGACCCTGAACAAAAACGAAAACAAATTGGTAGAGTCTTCATCGACGTTTTTGAGGAGGAAGGGAATCGGCTGGGTAATGTCGAGTACCTCGTACAGGGAACCCTCTACCCGGACGTTATCGAATCAGTTTCTGTGCGCGGTCCCTCGGCGGTGATTAAGAGCCATCACAACGTCGGTGGCCTGCCGGACAAAATGAAATTGCGGCTTATCGAGCCCCTGCGGGAGTTATTTAAAGACGAAGTTCGCCTGATTGGGAGAGAGTTGGGTGTGCCGGCGGAGATTCTATCGCGCCATCCTTTCCCCGGCCCGGGTCTCGCCGTGCGCATAATCGGGGAGATCACCCCGGAACGGATTCAACTGCTGCAGGCGGCCGACCGGATACTGGATGAAGAATTGCGCTTTGCAGATCTTTATCACGCGGTCTGGCAGGCATTCCCTGTGCTGTTGCCAATTTCGACGGTTGGGGTCATGGGTGACGAGCGAACCTATGAAAAAGTCGTCGCCATTCGCGCAGTAACGAGCGTGGACGGCATGACGGCCGATTGGGCGCGGCTGCCACACGAGGTGCTGGCCCGGATTTCATCACGCATCGTGTCGGAAGTGAGGGGTATCAATCGCGTGGTCTATGACATCAGCTCCAAGCCTCCCAGCACAATCGAATGGGAGTAAAGGACTAGGTACCTCAGCCGGCCCTTCAGCAGTTTTTTCTGATTTCGGCATACCTAAAGTCTTGGCCGGTTGTCATTCTGGGGATGATGGCTTGGCTTCCAGTGCCGGACA
>DAIMCP010000069.1:0-28558 GCA_036726305.1 Pyrinomonadaceae bacterium
ACCTCGACGGAATACCAGCACCGCTTCAGCGGCGTCGTCAGTCACTCGAACGGTGAGTGCGGGCAGTAACAGTTCTTCTGAGCTCCAAAAAGCCCGCCTGAAGGCGGTACTCTGAACGCCTGGTGCTTGGAGTACCGACTTTAGTCGGGCTTTTCCTTTCGCGACAAATCACCCGCCTGAAGGCGGTACACTGAACGCCTGGGGCTAAGAGTACCGAGTCCAACAAGGCCCGGCACTGCGTTGCCCAAACACCATCGAACAATGTATATCCTTGCGCCTTTTGTACCCACGCCGCCGGATGTTGTTGACCGCGTGCTCAGCCTGGCAGAAGTAACCAGCCTCGATCTGGTTTACGACGCTGGTTGTGGAGATGGTCGCATTGTCATTGCTGCCGCCAGGCGTTGCGGGGCTCGAGGCCTCGGTGTCGACATTGAACCACACTGGATTGATGAGTCACGGGCCAAAGCCAGGCAAGCTGAGGTTGAGCATCTGGTAATTTTCAAAGTGCAGGACGTGCTCACGTTGGATTTTTCACCGGCTACCGTGGTGTTTCTTTATTTGGTCGAGTGGTCAACGCGGAAAGTCGAGCCCTTGCTGAAGAGCATGGTGAGGCCGGGTACGCGCATCGTTTCGCTCAGCTTCTGTATGGGCAATTGGGAACCCGCCAAAGTGGACAGGTTTGTAGATGCGAACAGCGCCCAGCGCACCCTCTATCTTTGGATTGCGGACTGACATTTTGATCGGTTACCTATCCGTTTTTTCCTGACAGATAATCGCGGAGGAGGGATGTGGACGAGTGTTTGCTTGGAGGCTGATTTCAGTTTCTGAGCTGTAATGTTCCCGTACGGCAGCGGCTGCTGAAATTAATTTGGGAAGCGAGGGTCAACTTTTGTGTAAACCCCTATGGATTATGTATTTTATCTATGTTGTTCTATTAGTATCTCAGGGCGCTGCGTCCCTCTCATCCGGCTTAAGAAGGAGCTGAGGTCCGGAGATCTTTGCCGGCAGGACGTCCAGCCCCTCGTGCAAAGTAGGTCACCAGCCAATTAATATGCACCGATAATATGCACCGAACCCTTTCCCTGTCGGGGCATGCCAAAACAAATTCTTAACAGAGACATGAACAAAGTTGTAATTCTTCCATTGTTAGCGCTGGCAGTCTTTGGCTTCCTGGTGTTGGGAAGCGACGTTCGCCTCGCCTCCGCGAAAGCCTCAGGCTTAAGAGGTCAAGGCCCGATCGAAGAAAGGAATGGGACTCAGAACAGCGACACGCCCGCGCGATTTCCGAATCTCGACATCGATCCACGGACCTATCAGGAGCTGCGTAATCAGCACCTGGCGCGCCTGCGCGGCCTCGGTCCCAAAGCTGGGCGAAAGCGCGCCGCGGCCCTCATGGAAATAGACCAGCGCGAGGCCGCTCTTAAACAAACTGCAGCGCAAGCAAGCATGAATAGGTTGGCGCCCGAGGTGATTCCGACCTGGACGGAGCTTGGACCTCGTCCGCTTCCCAACGGGGAAACTCAGCAGTCTGGCGTAACCGCTCCCATGACCGGACGGACCACCGCGGTCGTAGTGGATCCCACTGACTCCAATAAAGTCTATCTGGGCACTGCTCAGGGCGGGGTCTGGCGCTCAACCGATGGTGGCGCCACCTGGACAGCGATTTTTGATACCGCACAGTCGCTGACAATCGGCGCAATCGCTCTGGCTCCCTCCAGTCCATCGACGTTATACGTCGGGACAGGAGAACATGCTGGCGGAGAGGTTAGCGATGCTTTCTTCGGTGTCGGTGTCTATCGCATCGATAACGCGGACACTACCGCCACTCTCGCTGGTCCCATCAATCCGCCCTATAGTTTTGTTTCAATTTCCAATCAGCAGCTGACTACCACCTGCTTTGGCGGCCGCGCGATCAACAAGATTGTGGTCCATCCGACGAACCCCGCCATCATCTATGTCGCCACCACTGGAAGTTTTTCGGGAATCAGCGGCCAGACGTTGGGCAGCGATATACCCCCAATGGGATTACGCGGTCTCTATCGCTCGAGCAATGCGACAGCAGATCCGGCCTCAGTGACTTTTCAGAAGCTTACCGTCACCACCGATGGCAGTTACGATTCACCGGGTACCGGCAACACGGCCATTTGGGACCTCGTCCTCGAACCGGGGAATCCAAATAACCTGCTGGCCACGGTAGCCGGCTCAAGCCCTCCAGTTGGCGGTGTCTTTCGAACCACGGACGCCCTGGGCGCAAACCCGGTCTTTACGCGGGTCTTGACACCCACTTCGAATCCGGCTGGCCTGAGCATGCGGCTGGCGATTAATAAGATCGGCAGCGTGGTGACTGTGTATGTCACTTCCAACGAGACGTCTTCCTGCCCGGGTGAGGAAGGTCGGGTGCGCAAGTCTATCGACGCCGGCGTCACCTGGACGGATTTGCCGGCCGCAGATGGATTTTGTGGCGGCCTCTGTATCTATAGCGATCCAATCGCGATCGATCCGAACAATGCCAACGTCATCTATCTGGGCGGCAGTAAGCGCGGCACCTGTTCGGACGTGCTGAAAAAATCAAGCGATGGTGGTGTGACTTTCGCCCGCGACGATACAGGGCTGCATTCTGATGCTCACGCCATCTTCGTGGATCATCCCGCTGCTGCGCCGGCCACGGTTTGGGTGGCCACCGATGGGGGTGTCTGGCGGCGGCCGGATGCCGCCGCTGGGACAGCCTGGTCCAACAAGAACAATTCTCCGCTTGGTACGCTGCAGTTTCAAAGTGTTGCTGTACATCCCACGGATCGCAATTTCACCATTGGCGGCACGCAAGATAATGGCACCGTCGCTCAGCAGACAACTCCAGGAAATTGGTCCGGCGTTGAGAGTGGTGATGGAGGCTTTGCGCTTATCGATCAGAGTGCTACCAACACCACCAACGTCACCATGTATCACACCTTCTTCAATCTCTCGAATGTTTTTATTGGCTTCGGGCGCACCAATCTGGGATCCTGTCTGGCGACCAAAAACTCCTGGGAATTTCGTGGCGCCGGCGGCGGAGTCGATGTAACTCCCTCCTGCGACGGCACTGCGAAGAAGGCAATCAATGGACTCAATATCGCCGACCACGTAAATTTCTATGCGCCCATGGCCCTCGGGCCGGGCACTCCGAATACGCTCTACTTTGGTACTGATAAACTTTATCGCTCGACGGATCGTGGCGATACCATGAGCGTCGTCAGTCAGAATCCTTTGTCGAGTACAGCTCCGGTCAGCGCGATTGGCATCTCGCGTAACAACGACAATGTCCGGTTGGTGGGAATGAGCGATGGCAAGGTTTTCGCCACCGTGACGGGGGCCGGGACGCTGACTGACATCAGCCCCTCGTTGCCTGACAATCCAAATGGCGCACCGACCCCAAATCTAAAATACATATCACGAGCGATTGTGGATCCAAACAATCCCAATGTAGCGTACCTAACTCTTTCCTATTACACGCCCGCCGGCCAGGGAATTTTCAAAACTACCAATTTGAATTTAACCGGCACCGGGACGGTAGCCTGGAGCGCCATGGGGACGGGAATTCCCAGTATTCCGATCAACGCCTTCGTGATCGATCCGGCTAATTCAAATCGACTATTCGCGGGTACAGACATTGGCGTCTATCTGTCCGAAAACGGAGGCACCAGTTGGAGTCCGTACGGCCTGGGTCTGCCGCGCGTTGCGGTCTTTGATATGGCTATTCAGCCCACCAGTCGAACACTAAGAGTGGCGACACATGGCCGCGGCATGTGGGAGATCATGGCGCCGACGATGATGATCAGCGGCACGATTAGTTACGCGATTGACAACGCGAAAAAGGTCCCCAATGTGACGCTGAAATTGACGGGCAACAACAATTTCCCGACGCAGCTCGTTGCCAGCGACAGCAACGGCAGTTACGCTTTCTCGAATTTGCCCGGCGGCATTGGTAACAGCTATACCCTGACGCTCGCGAAACCAAGTGAGGCGAACGACAGCAGCATCACGGCGTTTGACGCTTCGCAGGCGGCGCGCTTTGCCGCTAACCTGATTAGCTTAAGCGCCAGCCAGCAGATCGCGGCGGATGCTACTAACGATGGCACGGTCACGGCGTTTGACGCCTCGCGCATAGCCCGCTACCAGGCGCAGATCAGCACGCCGGGCAGCATAGCGGGGAGTTGGAAGTTCCTGCCTGCGAGCTTGGGCTTTACAAATCTGAGCGCCGATCAGACTAACCAGAACTTTCAGGCGATTCTGGTAGGCGATGTCACGGGGAACTGGACGCCGCCGGCGGGACCGGTTCCGGCATCCGGGAGGGCAGGAACCACGGCCACTGGATCGGCAGCCTCCACCGTTTCGAATATCACGGTGACGTTGCCGACCAAACAGGACCCGCCGGGGCCAACGACAATACCAATTACGGTAGGCGACACCACGGGACAGGGGGTTGGCGCTTATGCCTTCGACATCAGCTTTAACCCGAGCGTACTGCAGCCGCAGGTGACACCATATGACACTACCGGGACGATGAGCAGCGGTTGGACAATCACGGCCAATACTGCAACCTCCGGGCATCTGATTCTTAACGCTTTCAGCACCAGTGACCTGACGGGACAGGGGACGTTGCTGAACCTGAAGTTCAACGTGGTGGGTGGAGCGGGAGCACAGACGCCCCTGACCTGGGTGCACTTTACCTTCAATGAAGGGACGCCGGGCGATACCGACATCAACGGGCAGTTCACGGTGGGGGCGCCGACGGCCGCCAGCGCGAGCATCAGCGGGCAGATAGTAACAAGCGCCGGACAACCGCTAAGCGGGACGACGGTGATCGTATCCGGTGGTGCGCGCGTGCTGAAGACAATCAGCGACAGCGAGGGGCGGTACCGGGTAGAGGACGCGGAGGTGGGCCGCTTGTACACGGTCACGCCGGGGCGCGCGAACTACACGTTTTCGCCCGCGGAGCGTTCATTCTCACTGGTCGGAGACAGGACTGACGCGTTATTTACAGGAACAACGAGCGGTGACACGGTCAATCCGCTGGATACCCCGGAGTACTTCGTGCGGCAACAGTATCTGGACGTGCTGGGCCGGGAGCCGGATGCGGCAGGCTTTAACTACTGGAGCGAGCAGCTACTGTCGTGTAACGGCGACGCCGAATGTCTGCGCGCCCGGCGGGTGAGCGTCGCGAGTGCGTTCTTTATCGAGCAGGAGTTCCGGCAATCAGGAGCCTACATCTACAACGTTTATGAAAGCGCTCTGGGACGGCGGCCGGGATATGGCGAGTACGCTCGGGACCGGCGGCAGGTAGTGGGTGGGGCAACACTGGAGGCGCAGCAGCAGGCGTTTGCGGAAGCGTTTGTGGCCCGCGTCGAGTTTGTCAGGCGCTACGAAAGCAGCCCGACGGCGGAGTCATTTGTTACGGCCCTGCTGAGCAACGTGCAGCAGACTTCGGGAGCGGATCTGAGCAGCCAGCGCGAGGCGCTGATTGCTCTCTACCGCACGGGCACCACACAGGCAGAAAGTCGCGGCCGGGTGTTGCGCGAGGTAGCGGCAAGCGACCCTGTCCGCGCGGCGAATTACAACGCAGCGTTTGTGCTAATGGAATACTTTGGATACCTGCAGCGCAATCCGGACCCGGGTGGCTATGAGTTCTGGCTGAACGTGCTGAACGAAACGGGCCGGGATGGCGACCCGGGAAGTTATCGCGGGATGGTCTGCTCGTTCATCACCTCGACGGAATATCAACGAAGGTTCAGTGCGATGGTGAGTCACAGCAACGCCGAGTGCGGACCCTGACAAATGTTAAGCGTAACGACATTAGTCGGGCTTGAAAGTTAAGCCGGGCGCTTTAGAAAGAACCACTAAATGATCTTGCGGGAGAGTAAACGCCCGACTAAAGTCGGTACGCCTGTTCACTACCATCCCATCAGCCGGGCAATAGTCTGCACGGCGGGCGGATCGTCGGGGAAGATTACGGGCAGATCTCTTGTGCGAGCGGTTCGCTGGCCAAGGCGACGGGCCATAACTTTTACCGGGCAACCACAGGCGCTGTACACCAGGGTCACTTCGCGCTCTGCGCCGTCGGGCCAGAAGTCGCGAACCTGCACAGGCTTGTCGCGAAGTTTCGCGTCCAGAATCGAGCTGGCACCGCCCGAGCCATCAACGACCCAACTCGCTCCCGCCTCGTCGCCGACATAAACAGTCAGCCTCTTCTCGGCTGCCGGCACCGCCGCCGCGGTGATCCTGCTGTTCCAAAGAACTTCGCCAGTCCGCCGGAAGACCAGCGACCCCTGTCCCGGTTTCTCACTGCTCACGTGCAGCGACAGGTGAAGCTTGCCTTCAGGCGTAGCTGCGCCATAGGCATCAAGAATCGCAAAGGTGCGGCCCTGGCCATCATCGGGCTGATAGCGGCGTTCAATCTCGGTAAGGGCCTGCGCCACGGTCGGGACTGGGGAACCGAAGTCCAGTTCAGCGGTTACCATCACCGCCTTGTTGGCCTCCATCGTCAACGGAGTTCCGGGCGCCGCGGTCCCGGCTGGCGGCACCTCGGATGTTGGCGTTTTGATTGTTTGACTCGCGGTAGGAACTGCGCCGTTGGAGTTGTCGCTGCCACGCTGTTTCAGAAAAAATATTCCCCCAATGAAAGCCAGCAGGAGAAGCCCAATCAGCGGCAGGGCCCAGGGAGACTGTTGGTTGCTCAAGGGCCGGCCTTGCCTGGGCTGTGCACCTTGTTTCTTCTTGTCCATTGAGTATCTGATTATGGCGAGCGCCGGCGGCCGAACACAGACCAATACGAATCGTTTACAACTGTCTCAGGATGGGCTCTGGCGCGCCGCTGCTCGAGCTCGGGCTAGACCGGGCGAACCACGACGGGCTCGCCTTCAGGCAGCCGGGTGGATCGTTCGCGCGCGATATCGAGAGGATCCAGCGGTGGCGGCGGATTGGCCACCAGAACTTCAAGCGCAGCATCAATCACTTCGTTGATGCGCGACACGAACACAAGTTCCAGATCTTTGCGCACCTCGTCGGGGATTTGTTCCGCGTCGCCTTCATTTCGCGCAGGCAGAATAATGCGGCGAATACCGGCGCGATAGGCTGATAACACTTTCTCTTTGATTCCACCAACGGGAAACACCAGGCCCGAGAGGGTGATTTCGCCCGTCATCGAAGTGTCAGGTCGTACCCGCCGGCCTGTGTAGAGTGAGGCCAGCGCGGAGGTAATGGTCACTCCGGCACTGGGACCGTCCTTCGGTATGGCGCCGGCCGGGACGTGCAGATGCACGCCATAGTCTTTGAACATGGCCGGGCTGATACCGAAATCGGCCGCGTGCGACCAGAGGTAGGATTGAGCTGCCCTGGCCGACTCCTGCATTACTTCGCCCAATTGCCCGGTGATGGTCAGACCTCGCCCGCCCGGCAGCAGGATCGCCTCAATGAAGAGTACTTCACCACCCAACTCGGTCCAGGCCATACCCGTAGCTACACCGGCCGGCAGTTCTTTGCGGGCCTGTTCCGGATAAAACTTTGGAGCACCCAGATAATCGTGTACCTCATTGCCATCGACTGTAACCGCTTCGGCTTTGCCTTGCGCAATCTGCAGCGCCACCTTGCGCGCCAGGCTGCCAACGGTACGCTCGAGTTGGCGCACCCCGGCTTCGCGTGTGTAACGGGTGGCAATCAATTCCAGCGCGGCCGGAGTAATGGTCAACTGGGCCGGCGTTAGCCCGTTTTCCGTCGTCTGGCGCGGTACCAGGTAGCGTATGGCGATTTGCAGTTTTTCCTGATCGGTGTAGCCGACCAGACGAATCACTTCCATCCGATCGCGCAAAGGCAAAGGGATGGGCCCAAGCTGGTTAGCTGTGGCGATGAAAAAAACTTTCGAAAGATCGAAAGGCAGATCCAGGTAATGATCGCGAAACGAATTGTTCTGCTGGGGATCGAGAATCTCCAGCAGGGCGGAAGCCGGATCGCCGCGATAGTCGGCCCCGAGCTTGTCGATTTCATCAAGCATCATGACCGGGTTGTTCACGCCCGCGCGCCGAATTCCCTGAACGATGCGGCCGGGCATAGCGCCGATGTAGGTGCGGCGATGACCCCGCAATTCGGCTTCATCGCGAACACCGCCCAGCGACATCCGCTCAAAAGTCCGTCCCAGCGAGCGCGCTATCGAACGTCCCAGGGAGGTCTTGCCTACGCCGGGTGGTCCCACAAAACACAAGATGGGACTCTTGGTATCGGGGCGCAGTTTGATCACCGCGAGGAATTCCAAAATTCTTTCCTTAACATCCTCGAGGCCATAGTGATCTTCGTCAAGAATTCTGCGCGCCTCGTCGAGATCCAGTTTGTCCACGGACGACTTTTTCCATGGCAGCTCCAGGACAAAGTCTAGATAGGTGCGAATGACGTGATAATCAGGCGCGGCCGAGGGCAGTTTTTCGAGACGCTTGAGTTCGCGTTCAGCCTCGGTGCGAACCTCGTCGGGTAGATCTGCTTTCGCCAGGCGCTCGCGCAGCAATTGCGCTTCAGCCTGTTCGCCGCCTTCATCGTCGCCCAGCTCTTTCTGAATCGCCTTCAGTTGCTGGCGCAGCACATAGTCACGCTGCGCTTTGTCCATTTCTGACTGCGCCTCGGAAGCGATCTTTGAACGCAACTGGAGTATTTCCAGCTCCCGGGCGAGGTAGGTGTGCGCCAGTCGCAACAGTTCATCGGCGGTGTTGGCCTCGAGCATTTTCTGCTCCTGCTCGACACCCAAATTCAGAATCGAGCCCAGGAAGTAAGCGAGGCGGACGGGTTCAACCGGACCCATCATGATGCCACGCACTTCCGGCGGGACGCCTGGCAATAATGCCAGCGCCTGCTGAATCATCGACTGCACATTGCGCTTGGCGGCTTCCACTTCCTCGCCGTCGATGACTACGACTTCCGGGAGGATTCTGACCACGGCGCGCAGGTAAGGATCTTCGTGTTTCCAGCCGAGAATGCGCACACGTTCCGTGCCCTGCGCAATGATATGCATGGAGTCTTCAACACGCTCCATGCGTTTCACCATTACCAGCGTGCCCACTTCGTAAAGATCGGCGGAGTTTGCATCGCCGGCGTTGGTGGAATCGGCCCGCACAGTGACACAGCCGAGCAGTTTCTCTGGAGTGGCGAGAGCCGCTTCAACGGCTGCCACCGAACGCGGACGCCCCACCGCGAGCGGCACCACCGTCTCCGGGAAAAGGGTCGTATTTTGCAGCGGAAGTACCGCCACTTCGAAAGGCTCGCCCTGCTTTACCTCCTGCTTTTCCATTTCGACCGGAGGCGACGGCGCCTCGGACGTCCCGGACTCGGGCGGTACCTCCGCAGATGCTGGTTCAATATTTTCTTTGTCGGTCATCAATTCAACCCGATGTCTGCGCTCCTGCTACTCGCAGCGCAGCTTAATAATCAGCAACCCATCGTTGTAATCCTGTGCCAGCTTGGCGCCGTTAATGGAGCAGGGAAACTGAATCGACTTTTCAAAGCGGCTATAAGTGATTTCCATCTGATGATAGATGTAGCCTTCTTCATAAAAGGTGTCACGCCGGCAGCCGCGCACCCTCAGGTTTGACTCGACGACCTCAATCTCCAGTTCATCAGGACAAACCCCCGCGAGATCCAACTTGACGATCCAGCCGTCCTTGGTGCGATAGACATCAGCAGCAGGATTCCACAGTCGCCCGGAGGGGCGCACCTGCCGGTCCATTGGCAACATGGCGTAGCGACGTTTGGGATCAGGCATAGCAGAGAGGATAGGAAAAAATGAGGGATCGTGCAAAGGAAGAGAAAAAGAAATTTACTGCCAAATTCTATAATCAGCGGCAGCCCAAAATAAATTGGCCACCGATCCGTGTTACATCGACCCCAGGTCGTCTGTTAGGCGGCTCGGTGGCCAGGTCAGTTTGTGACTATCGCTGAGTTTGGATCACGGCTACGAGTTGCACCCGGGCGGTGATATCCAGCGACCCGATTTCAATTGGCGTGGTTGCCTTCATCATCCGTACTCCGGCAACATCGCCTTCCAGTGGCCGGGGCCGGGAAAAACCTTCCTCCTGGACTTCAACTACGCCCACAACCTTCCCGCCCAGGGCGGCGGCAATCACCTGCGCCTTACTGCCGGCATTGCGCGTTGCGTCTGCCAGCGCCTGCTCCCGCGCCATCCGATCCTTGCGCAGCGTGAACGAAACGCTGTCAACATCGTTGGCGCCCCACTGCACTGCGTCGTCGATTACCGAGCCCACTTTTGTCAAGTCCCCCATGGCTACGGTTACTGTATTGCGCGCCTCGTAGCCGGTGATAGTTGGTGGCTGATTTTCTTTGAAGACGCGTTGTGGTTGAACACTGTAACCGCTGGTTTTGATTTCGGCCCCGGCGCCCGCCGCTGCTTTCAAGGCGCGCACCACGGCGTCGGTGCGATTCGCGTTTTCCTGCTGGGCCTCGATCGCCTTCTTACCCTGCGTCACGACCGAGATCATGAGCACTGCCGTATCCGGCTGGGCCTGAACGATGGCCTCGCCGGTAACTAACACGCGAGTCAGGCCGCGGCTTATGTCGCCGGGAGTGCCTGGCCCGCTTTGCTCGAAAGGGCGCATAACGCGGGCTTCGAAGGGCGTGCCTTCCATGTATATGGTCACGGCGCCGGTTTTTACTTCGCCGGTCACTTCAACTTCAGCGCCCTCAACAAACCATCGCTCCGCAGAAAACTTCTTCGCATTCAAGATCAAATATTTCTGATTTTCAGTAATAACGACCCAGCCACCCGGCTCAACGGTTCGTTTGAGGTGACCGCGAATGGTTACCTCGCTGGCCAGGGCCTGGGTTGCCAATAACAGGCATAGCGCGAACGCGCCTGCCAAACCTAATACTCTCTTAGTCATCCTGTATTCCCCCATTGCTAATATGATGCGGCCAGCTCGCGCAGCTGCGAATGGCGCAGCAAGCCTCCAACATATTTAAGAACGCAGTGGAAACCAAAACTTGCTGGTTCGCTGTCGCCTTGCGGTTTTTGCTACGATTCCGGAGATGCAGCAACACAATCTTAAGCCTGAGGACGCCGGAAGGCCAAAACCCGGCAAACTGATCGTCGTTGGGCGTGGCGAAGATGTGCCTCCGGGTCATTCTGCGACGGTGGAACTTCCGGGCGGTGCGGAAGTGGCCCTGCACAATGTTGCTGGAGAATTCTATGCGACGGAAAATTTCTGTCCGCACCGCGGCGCGCCCCTGGCAGAAGGCTTTCTTTGCGGGCATGTGATCGAGTGTGGCTTGCACGGCTGGCAGTTCGATGTGCGGGATGGAAAGTGTTTGACGGTTGACGAGCCTATCAAGACCTATCGCGTGGTGTTGGAAGAGGGCTTAGTAAAGATTGAGGAGCCTTGCCCGAAAAGCCAGCGTTCAGCAGATGGCTGAAAAACCTCGATTCTCCGTTGACAGCCGTCCGTTTCACGGAATTCGTCGAGCACTGCGTGTCGTTCGTCCTCGGTCATCCCTACGAATGTTCCTGGCTCGAGGTGTCCCAAACAGATGTATTTCATTCATTCCTCCGTGGTTCGCGTGACTTCGGAGAGCCGTGCTCACCTTTCGGTTAGCCTTGCCCGGAAAAGTTAGCGTTGCCGGAAAAGTTAGCCTTCCGGAGAAGTTAGCCTTCCGGAGAAGTTAGCCTTGCCGGAAAGGTGCTGTCTCTTTCTCCGCGATACCGAACAACTGAAATTTGTCCGCGTTAGCGGACAATTGAAAGTAGCCCAGCAGTTCACTGCTGGGTGGGAGGTCCAACCTGAGTCCCAGTCCGTGAAACGGACGGCTGACAAACAATGGGGAGCCAGACGTTTTCAGCCGTCCGCTCACGGACTTCTCCGTATCAAGGGCATCGGTTCGCAGCGATGAATCGCCGGGCTATTTTCAACCGTCCGCTCACGGACTGAGACTCAGGTTGGCCTCCCCCCAGCAAAGCGCTGGGCCACTTTCCAATTGTTCGCTAACGCTGACAAAGAGACAGCACTTTTCGGGCAAGGCTGGATTGAGGTTTGAGTCTGCTTTTAGATCCGGCTACGAACCCCGCGCCCGTTTAGTGTGAGAGATGGGAGTTTGTTTTTCCCGGTCAGCTTAGCCGTCGTTTCCAATCGCTTCCACCGGGCAACAAAGCACGGCCTCTTCACATAGCAAACGCTCATCTTCGTTCACCGGCTGTTTGTAGACAAAGGAATAACTATTTTCATCGGAGCGCTTGAAGTTGTCGGGTGCAGTATCCCGGCAAACGTCACAATCGATACACGATGAATCGACGTAGTAGGGACCGGGCTGCACATTCTCTTTTACTTTATCGTTTCTGTCGGGCACGGCGGCAGATTGTAGCGCAGCAGGAGGGGGAAAGGAAAAAGGATGAAGGATGAAGGATGAAGGATGAAGGGGGACGCGGAGAGGGGGACGCGGAGAGGGGGACGCGGAGAGGGGGACGCGGAGAGGGGGATCCGGAGAAGGGAGATGCGGAGAGGAGGGTCAGTCTGAAGATTCGGGTCAGAGAGTTTCGTGATATACAATTGGTCGGCACTCATGCCAGTCGCTAAAACAAAATCGCGCCGGCGCCCGGTTCGCCAGCCGGCAAGTTGAGGTTAGAAACCAATGTCCAAGAACGCCACGGAAGTAAAACAAAACAATGCTCCCACGCGCACGGAAACGGATTCAATGGGTCCGGTGGAGGTGCAGCGGGACAAGTATTGGGGCGCGCAGACTGAGCGCAGCCTGCTCCACTTCAATATTGGCGACGACAAGATGCCGCGGGCAATGATCCGCGCGCTGGGGATTCTTAAAAAGGCATCGGCCCAGGTAAACGCCGACCTGGGTAAGTTACCGCCGGACAAGTTGAAGCTTATCGACCAGGCCGCCGACGAAGTGATCGCCGGTCGGCTTGACGAACATTTTCCGCTGCGCGTCTGGCAAACAGGTAGCGGTACGCAAACAAATATGAACGCCAATGAAGTGATTTCAAACCGCGCAATAGAGATTGCGGGCGGCGTAATGGGTTCGAAAAAACCGATTCATCCCAACGACGACGTCAACATGTCGCAGTCGTCGAACGACACCTTTCCGACGGCCATGTACATAGCCGCAGCGGAAGAGTTGAATAAACTCATTCCCGCCATTCAGGAAGTTCATGATGCCATCGACGCCAAGGCCAAAGAATTTGCCGACGTGGTAAAGATAGGCCGCACTCACCTGCAGGATGCCACACCTCTGACGGTAGGCCAGGAGATGTCCGGCTGGGCCAGTTTGCTCGAACGCGATATTGAACGCCTGAAGCTGGCCAACCCTGGACTGCTCGAGTTGGCCATCGGCGGCACGGCCGTCGGCACCGGGCTTAATTCTCATCCGGAATTTGGCGACCGGGCCGCGAAAAAGATTGCTGAGCTGACGGGGTTGGCGTTCCGCGCTCACCCCAACAAGTTTGCGGCGCTGTCGGCCCACGATGAAATCGTTTTCGCGAGTGGTGCGCTTAAGACGCTGGCCGGCTCGCTAATGAAAATCGCCAACGACATCCGCTGGCTCGCTTCCGGACCACGCTGCGGCCTGGGTGAATTGAATCTGCCGGAAAACGAGCCTGGTTCCTCGATCATGCCGGGAAAGGTGAATCCGACCCAGAGCGAAGCGGTCACCATGGTCGCGGTGCAGGTATTCGGTAACGACGCCGCGATCACGTTTGCGGGTTCGCAGGGGAACTTTGAGCTGAATGTGTTCAAGCCGGTAATGATTCACAATCTGCTCCATTCGATGCGACTGCTGCATGACGCCGCTCACGGCTTTGTCGCGTATTGCGTGAAAGGTATCGAGTTGAATCGCGAGCAGATTGAGAAGGACGTCAGGGATTCGCTCATGCTGGTCACTGCCCTGAATCCCTATATTGGTTACGACAAGGCCGCCCAGGTGGCAAAGCATGCGCACAAGAAGAATACCAGTTTGCGCGAGGCGGCACTTGAACTTGGCTTCCTGACAGGCGAAGAGTTTGATCGCTATGTCAAACCGGAAGAAATGACGCACCCGTAGGAAGGATGAAGGATGAAGGATGAAGGATGAAGTGCGGCCGCCGGGCGCAGCTCGTGGCGCCGCGTCCCCCCACATCGCCGCGTCTCCGCGTCCCCGTTTCTGGCGGAACGGCCGGGTTGCCCTTGAAAACTTTGCGCCAGATCAGTAGAGTCAGGTCGTCCTGAATATCACTCGACAAAAGCGACCTCTAATGCCTTCGGATACCCAGTTTAAATTGAGGTCGGGTATTTCATCCCCCAACAGACCTGACGCTGCAGACCCCGCTTCGACTGCCGAGTCGCGGCGCGCGCTGATCCTTGTCGTCGAGCGCAATCCGGCCATCCAGCGGCTCGAACGCTTTCTGCTCGAGCAGGCAGGGTTTAGCGTGGAATTTTCCAGTGACG
Source organism: Pyrinomonadaceae bacterium (assembly GCA_036726305.1). GTDB lineage: Bacteria > Acidobacteriota > Blastocatellia > Pyrinomonadales > Pyrinomonadaceae > JAOAPY01. Next base: position 14,451 of record DAIMCP010000069.1, read on the forward strand.
GTGAGGCGGCACTGACCCGCGCCCGCGAGTTGCAACCCCAAATTGTGGTCACTGAGATTCTGGTTCCCCGGCGCGATGGCCTAAGTCTGTGCCGGGCGCTGAAATCTGATCCGGCGACCCGATCGATTGTCGTGCTTATATTCAGTCACTTGCAGGCTGAAGACCGCGCGCTCGAGGCCGGCGCCGACGTTTTTCTCGTCAAACCTATAGATGAAACTCACTTGATTGAAACGGTGGCCAGGTTACTGGAAAAGAGTCGCGATGCAGCAGGAGGATAGTCTTGACAATTGAACGTGTGGGCACCGGCAGTCGAGAGTTGGACCAGGTCCTGGAGGGTGGCTTTCTGGCCAATACCATAAACGTCGTGATGGGCCTGCCCGGCAGCGGCAAGACCATCCTGATGGAGCAATTGGTCTTCGCTAACGCCACAGCGGACACGCGGGCGCTGTATCTGACTACGCTTTCGGAGCCACTTGAAAAGGTCATCAGTCATGGTCAGAGCTACACCTTTTTTGATGTAGCCAAAGTCGGCGAATCAATCTTCTATGAAGACCTGGGTTTGCTGGTAAGAGAGCGGGGTATTGCCGCGCTGGCGGATATCGTTACCGAATTGCTGGTTGCCCGAAAACCCAAACTCCTGGTTATCGATTCTTTCAAAGCCCTGACCGAATTGATCGCCGATCCAGCGCAGCGACGCACGATCCTCTTCGATTTGGCGAGTGTGCTGTCAACCTACCGGTGTACATCCTTTCTGGTAGGTGAGTACGCCGGGGAGATGATGACGGACCTGCCGGAGTTCGCTATTGCCGATGGAATCCTATTGCTTGTAAAGCAGGCGTCGGGAGTTCGCGAACAGCGCTTCCTGAAAGTGGAGAAGCTCCGCGGCTCCGGATCGATCCAGGGGATGCATGCCTTCGACATTTCCGCAGAGGGGATTCAGACTTACCCACGCTTACTGACGCCCACCAACATACCTGCTTATGACGTCACCCCGGAACGTGTGAATACGGGAATTGCGGGGCTGGATGAAATGATCGAGGACGGATTTTGGCGCGGCAGCACAACCCTGGTCGCGGGCCCTTCAGGTTCCGGTAAGACCATGATCGGCCTGCATTTTATTCGCGAAGGCGTGATCAACGACGAGCCGGGTGTTTACGTTGGTTTTCAGGAAAATCCGGTCCAGCTGACGCGCATTATGCGCAATTTTGACTGGCATCCTGAATCGCTGCTCCGCAGCGAGAACTTTGAATTCATGTACCGGTCACCGGTGGAAATGCAATTGGACAGCGTGGCCACACAGCTGTTTGCCCGGGTCGTAGCCGGACGCGTCAAGCGGGTAGTCATTGACGCGCTCGGGGATTTGAAAAAGAGCAGCGCCGATGCGCAGCGGTTTTCGGATTTCATGTACGCGCTGACGCAGTGGTTTGCGGTGCAAAATGTCACTTGCCTGATGCTGTACGAGCTGCATCATTTGTTTGAGTCGCCACAGATAAGCGATGAAGAAATCTCCAACATGAGTGACAACATTGTGCTCCTGCGCTTTACGCGCGAGGCGAAGATGAGGCGGATGGTCCGGATCATCAAAACGCGCGGCAGCGGACACGATAACCGGGAAAGTGTGCTGGAGATTTCGAACCAGGGTGTTGCCATCAGGCAGCAAAATTAGCGGTGCGAAAAGGTCAAGTAAGTTTTCGGACATTATGAGCGATGAGCAATCCCGCGTAACTAATTCCTTTGATCGCCTGGCGGCCATCAACCGGGCGATTACCACCTCTCTTAATTTCGACGAAGTCCTCCGTCTGATTGTCGTCAATGCGGCCGAATTGTTTGCGGCTGAAACCAGCCTGCTTTTGCTCGGCGAAAGCAGCGGCACGCTGCAGGTAAAGGCAGTCCATGGTGTGGGCAGCGAAAAACTTCGCGATTTTTCAGGGCGCATGGAAGAGGCCATAGTCAAGGACCTGGTGCGCTGCCTGGATCTTGCTTCCGGTAAACAACTGGCAACCTGTCCCGTAATCATCAACGGCTCGCTCAATGGATTCCTGGCCCTCGTGCGCGCTACTCCCCTCAGTAAGGACGAACAGTGGCAAATGTCGGCACTTGCCGATCAAGCCGCCATTGCCCTGAACAATGCGCGCTTCCATGAAGTTGTCACCACCAAAGCCTGGCGCGAGCGCGATGAGTCTCTGGCCGCGCTGCGCGAGTCAAATTTGAGGATCGGTCAAATCCTCAGCAGTATTACAGAGTTGTTCTTTCAACTGGATCCCGAGTGGCGGTTTGTTGATGTCAATCAACGCTTCCAGGAAGTGTTTAGCAGGTCTCGTGACGAACTGATCGGTAAGGTTCTTTGGGATGTTTTTCCCCAAGCCACGGAAACAGCGATAGCTGAACGGTTCCGCGAGGCGGTGCAGGCCGGCTCGCCGGTCCATTTCGAGGTGGCATTAAGAAGCCCGGCGGGCGTTTGGTTTGAAGCCCATGCCTACCCCTCTGGCGATGGGTTGACGGTATATCTTCGGGATATCACCGATCGCAAAGAGGCAGAAGTTACCAATAGCCTGCTGGCCGCTATCGTTGAATCATCTGAGGACGCCATCATCAGCACGGATCTTAACGGCGTCATTAAAACCTGGAACCGGGGCGCCGAACGCATTTTTGGCTACACCGCCGAGGAAGTATTGGGCAAGTCGGTGACTGTCCTCGTTCCCCCCGATCGCTTCGATGACGAACCCGCCATTTTGGCGCAAATCAGACAAGGACGACCCGTAGATCACTATGAGTCAGTCAGACGGCGCAAAGACGGCACCTTGATCGATATCTCACTGACAACCTCAATAATCAGGGATGACCGCGGGAACATTATTGGCGCCTCGAAAATTGCCCGCGAGATTACCGAACGCAAACTGCGCGAGGAAGAGATTCGTTTCCAGGCGCGCCTGTTGGCCGCGGTCGAGCAAGCAGTTATTGCCACGGATTTAGACGGAGTTGTCATTTATTGGAACAGCTTCGCGGAGACTCTCTACGGCTGGACCGCGGCAGAGGCGCTGGGGAGAAACATTCTTGAACTCACGCCCGCTGATCAGGTCGTGGATCAAGCGACCGAAGTGATGGAAAGACTGAGGCAGGGGGAAAGCTGGTCGGGCGAATTTTCATTGCGGCGCAAGGATGGAACAGTCTTCCCCGCTTCGGTTTCCGATTGGCCGATTGTTGATTCACAGGGGCAATTGGTGGGGATAGTGGGTGTCTCGGTCGATATCACAGAACGAAAACAGGCCGAGGAGGAACGCGCGCGCCTGCTCAAAGCCGAACGCGACGCGCGCGCGGAAGCCGAAAGAGCGAATGCGCTCAAGGATGAATTTCTGGCCACGCTATCGCATGAACTGCGCAACCCCTTGAATGTGATTCTCGGCTACAGCGAGATTCTTTTGCGTCACGAGTTGGTCGAGGAGTCGACGGCCCTGAAGAATGCAATGACCATTATCAGGCGAAATGCCCTGGCCCAAGCTCAACTGGTCAGCGATCTGCTGGACCTTTCGCGCCTCCGCATGGGTAAGCTATCGCTGAGCCGCGAGATGGTGACTCTGCAATCCGTCGTAAAGAACGCAGTTGAAACCGTGGTCGTTGATGCCCGGCTCAAAAACATCGACGTCGTAGTTCAGACTTCGGACGAACCGTTCCCGGCCCTGGTGGATCCGTTACGTTTGGAACAAGTGGTCTGGAACCTGCTCAACAACGCCATCAAGTTTACCGAGCCGGGTGGGAAAGTGATGGTAGGGTTAGCGGCCGAGGACGGCGCCGCAGTCCTGACGGTCATCGATAACGGTCGGGGCATCGAACCGGACTTTCTGCCCGCCGTCTTTGATATGTTCCGGCAGGCAGACGCCAGCACCAGCCGCACTCATGGCGGAATGGGTATTGGCCTGGCCCTGGTGAAGCAGCTTGTCGATCTACATGGTGGGACTGTAGCGGTCGCGTCGGAAGGATTAGGCAAGGGTGCCGAGTTCACGGTCAGGATTCCCCTTACGCAGCAAGTCGTAGCGGCAGATTCCCTGGAGGATCAACCTATGGGGCATGCACTGAATGAGCTTCGCATTCTGATAGTTGATGACTCTCCCGACACCGTCGAAATGCTGCAACACTTGCTGAAGCTGGAGGGAGCCCGCGTGGAGGCGGCCCGGAGCGGCGAGGAGGCGCTCATGCTGGCCAGCGAAAATGAATTCGACGTGATAGTCTCCGATATCTCAATGCCGCATATGGATGGATTTGAGTTTCTGCGACGCGTGCGCGCAATCCCAAACTGCCAACAGATCCCGGTGCTGGCGCTGACCGGCTTCGGCCGTCCTGAAGATATTACGCGCGCCCGGGTCGAAGGCTTTCACCGTCACGTCATCAAACCGGTCGATGTCGATCACCTGGTAGGTATTCTGCGTGAGATTCCTCGCCACCACCGTGAAGCTGCAGCCCAGTAGGGGAGGCCGCGCCCGCCCTCTTGCTGATGGCGGGCCGGCTCGTTCTCGCAGCTACATATCTCTCACCAGCCCATCCAACAGTAGAAAAGTAAGAGTGAAAAAAGACGAACCCCGATCTATTCCCGGCCACTTTCTATGGACGCGCCTGCTTCCTGCCAGGCTTTCCAGCCTCCCGCCATGGAGAAGACTTTGCGGTATCCCATCTGTTGCAACACATCGGCAGCCAGTGCCGAGCGATAACCTCCGCCGCAGTATAAAATCAGCTCCGTCTCTTTGTCCGGCACCGCCGCCTCAATGTCGCGTTCGATAATCCCCTTTCCTAAGTGTTCCGAGCCGTTGGCGTGGGCTGCCTGCCATTCATTGTCTTCGCGGACATCTATTAATCTCACTGTTGCGTCGTTGCTCAGGCGTTCAAGGGTCTGCTGGACGGTTACTTCACGAACGCGAGTCTTCGCCTCGTTTACCAGCTTGAGAAAGCCTTCGGAATGTTTCATGGGTTCTCCCTTCCCAGCGTCGTAAGCAAACAATCGAGACTGGTCAGAAATGGCTGATTTGTTCGATTACACCTGAGAGATTATAATGCGTCTCTTTTGGAATGCGCTAAGAAACAGGTTAATTACGTCCTAAGTGAGCCGTGCTAGTTGTGCAATTGTGTCAGTGTCGTCGGTGGTTCACGGAGGACCCGCCTCGCTATCGCAGTTGGTACTGGCAAGCGCCGCGGCCACAAAGACAAGGCCCAATAAATTTAAGAGGAACTTTACACATTGGCTAACGAACAATTTGACCTCGTCATAATAGGCAGTGGACCAGGCGGCTATGTCGCTGCGGTGCGCGCCGGGCAACTGGGATTGAAAGCGGCAATTGTGGAAAAGGACTCGCGTCTGGGTGGCACCTGCACGTTGCGCGGCTGCATACCCACCAAGCAAATGTTGATGTCGGCCCACGTTTACGAACAAATGCAGCATGCGGCGGACTTTGGAGTGCAGGCTTCGGGGATTCAGCTCGCCTTTGCCGACGTGCAAAAGCGCAAGGATCGGGTTGTGCTCAAGAATTCCAAGGGCATCGAATACCTGATGAAGAAAAACAAAGTCACGGTGTTCAAGGGCACTGGCAGGCTGGCTTTGCCGGGCAAGGTTGAAGTCACCGCGGCAGACGGCAAGAAAGAGATGCTCGAGGCGAAGAACATCATACTGGCCACCGGGTCGGTGGTCCGCCCGATACCGGGCTTCGAAACCGACGGCAAACAGGTAGTCAACAGCGATCATATTCTGGAATTGAAAGACGTTCCCAAATCGCTCATCGTCATGGGCGCCGGCGCAGTCGGCTGTGAATTTGCTTCGGTCTACTCCCGCTTCGGCGCCGACACGACCATTGTTGAGTTATTGCCGCGACTGGTACCCCTCGAGGATGAAGAAGTGTCGAAGCAGCTCGAGCAATCTTTCCGAAAACGGAAGATCAAGTCACAGCTCGGTACCAAGCTCGAAAAGGTAGAAAAAACGGAAGCCGGGGTGGTCGTAACCGGCAAAGATGCAAAGGGGCAGGACGTCAGGCTCGAGGCTGAGATGTTGTTGGTAGCCGTAGGCCGGATGCCGTATACGGAAGGCCTGGGCCTGGAGGGTACAAAGATCAAGGTCGAGCGTGGCTTTGTACAGATTGACGAATATCAACAGACGGCTGAGAAAGGTGTCTACGCCATCGGTGATGTCGTGCCCACGCCGTTGCTCGCGCATCTGGCTTCCCGGGAAGGGATAGTTGCCGTCGAACATCTCTCCGGACAAAAAGATGTGCGTCCGATTAATCTGCGACTGGTGCCCAATTGCACCTACTGTGATCCGGAAGTAGCTTCGGTTGGTCTTACCGAAGCCAAAGCTAAGGAAGCGGGCTATGATGTCCTGGTCGGCAAGTTTCCCTTCTCAGCCTCGGGCAAAGCGCGCATCCTCGGCGAGGAAGAGGGCTTTGTGAAGATTATAAGCGAAAAGAAGTACGATGAGATTCTCGGCGTGCACATCATTGGACCATACGCGACCGAGCTGATCGCGGAAGCCTGCGTCGCCATGCAGCTCGAGTCGACTGCCGAGGAACTGGGGCGCACGATTCACGCGCACCCGACCGTTTCCGAAACGATCATGGAAGCGGCCGAAGGCGTGCACGGGTTAGCGATACATATTTAGTCCATGGACCAGCAAAAAGAACAACAGCCAACTGCGGAAAGTTCCGCGAAAGATCCCCGTCGCCGGAATCTGCGCCGTCGTCCCCCGCGCCACGAGCCGCGCGTGTTCACGAAATATGCCCCGCGGCGCGCCCCGGATGGCCAGGCCCTTTCCTGCACCACAGACACCACCCTAAAGCCTTATCAGTTACTCGAGCTCTATCGCTATTTGAAACTGACCAGAATGGTTGAAGAGCGGCTGGTCAATCTTTACCGTCAAACTAAAGTAGTGGGCGGTGTCTTCCGCTCGCTGGGGCAAGAGGCCACCGCGGTCGGCTCTGCCTACGCGCTTCAGCCTCAGGATTTTTTGACTCCGTTGATTCGCGATTTGGGCGCGGTCCTGGTTAAGGGCATTCGCCCCCGCGAGATTTTTGCCCAATACATGGCCAAGGCCTGGGGGCCATCGGGCGGGCGCGATCTGAACATCCACTTTGGCAACATGGAAAAGGGATTTATCGGCCCCATTTCGCACCTGGGTGACATGATTCCCGTGATGACGGGAGTGCTGCTTGGCGCGCGCATGCAGAAAAAGCGTATTGTCGGCCTCGCTTATATCGGCGACGGCGGCATGAGCACCGGAGCGTTTCATGAAGGGCTGAATTTTGCCGCCGTGCAGCGGCTGCCATTGCTCGTCATGGCTGAATTTAACCATTACGCATACTCGACTCCGACTTCGCTGCAAACTGCCGTGCGCAATCTGGCTGAAAAGGCGGCGGGCTATGCCATCCCAGGTCACATTGTTGATGGAAACGACGTGATTGCCTGTTATGAAGTAACAAAGCGCGCGGCCGAGTCGGCGCGTCGTCATGGCGGAGCGGTTCTGATCGAAGCCAAAACCTACCGGCGCAAGGGTCACGCAGAACACGACGATCAACGATATGTGCCGCAAGGCGAAATCGAGTGGTGGGAAAAGCACAACGATCCCATCGATCGCTTTGAGCGCTTTCTCGGTGAACAGCAGGTCGCCGGTAAAGAAAAACTGGCTGAGATAACGGCGGACGTGCAGCGCGAGATTGACGAGGATGTCGAGTGGGCAGAAAGCTCGCCGCTGCCCGACGCGGAACAGGCAGCTTACGGGGTTTTCGATAATTCAATCGTGCCCCCTGCGTTTCGGCCAAAAGTGCTCGAGTAGTAATGTGTCCCGATGAAGGTGTAGTGGTTGACCCCGGGGCGCGGGCGCTGAAAATGAATCCGCGGAATCCGAACATTCCGGCAACAATTGTGAAACAGTTGAGGGCACCTCAGCAAAGATGGCAACAGCACTAAAGAAAGAACACAGATCGGCACGTCCCGAGCGCGGTGGGATGGCTACGTTTGTCGAAGCCATTCGTCAGGGTATCTGGGAAGAAATGGAGCGTGACCCGCGCGTCTTCGTGATCGGCGAAGATGTCGGCGCTTACGGTGGCGCGTTCAAGGTCACCGATGGCTTGATAGATCAATTTGGCAATCAGCGCGTCATCGACACGCCGATTTCCGAAGGCGCGATTGTGGGAGCGGCTTGCGGCGCAGCCTTGATGGGTATGCGGCCGGTGGCGGAATTTCAGTTCATCGATTTTATTTCAGCAGGATTTGACCTGCTGACAAATTATGCCGCCAAGTGTCGCTATCGCTGGGGTGCAGGGATCGCCGCGGTCTTTCGCGGGCCCAGTGGTTCGGGCCTGCGCTCCGGTCCTTTTCATTCGCTTAATCCGGAATCGTTTTTTCTGAATACAGCGGGATTGAAAATTGTCGAACCGTCAACTGCATATGACGCCAAGGGCTTGATCAAAGCAGCCATCCGCGATCCCGATCCAGTGCTGTTTTTTGAGCACAAGAAACTCTATCGGCTGCCGCGTCTACGGGAGCAGTTACCGGCCGACGATTACATCGTCGAACTGGGGAAAGCCCGCACCGTGCGCGCCGGCCGCGACCTGTCAATCATTACTTTCGGCGCGACTGTGCTGACGGCGCTGGATGCGGCGGAGGAGCTGGAGAAGGAAGGGCTCGACGTCGAAATTCTGGATCTGCGCACGTTAGCGCCGCTTGATAAGCAGGCGATTCTGGACAGCGTCAGAAAGACCAGTAGAGTGATGGTGCTGCATGAAGCATCGCGAACCGGCGGCATCGGCGGCGAGCTCGCTGCCTTGATTGCTGAAGAGGCCTTTGAGTGGCTCGATGCGCCGGTGGTGCGGGTCGCTTCCATTGATACGCCGGTTCCGTACTCGCCGCCTCTCGAGGATTACTACCTGCCGCAGACAAAAGATGTGGTAGATGCAGCGCGAAAAATTGCCGCGTACTGAAAATCTGTTCTTAGTATTTTGTGCTTCGCCGGACGCGATCATGTCTAAAGGAACGCAGCACGGCCCACGAGTCAAAGCAAGTTGTTATTGGGGGAATTTATGGCGACTGAAGTTGTAATGCCGCAGATGGGTGAGTCCATTGCCGAAGGCACAATCACGAAATGGTTGAAGAACGTCGGCGATCGAGTTGAGCGTGACGAACCCCTGTTCGAGATTTCCACTGACAAGGTCGATGCGGAAATTCCTTCCCCAGCGGCTGGGGTGCTGACTGAAATCAAGTTCAAGGAAGGGGACACGGTCGAAGTCAACAAAGTGATCGCGGTCCTGGACGGAGAGGGGGCCATTACTACTGCAACGCCGGCAGCCGCGCCCGTCGCAGCCGCGCCCGTCGCAGTCGAGCCCGTCGCAGTCGAGCCAGTGGCGCCAGTGGCAGCAGAAGAATCCGCGGTCGCGGACTCGGCCCATGCCCAGGAAGCTGAGACTCCCGCGCCCCGAGCACTAACCGATCAGGCTCCCGAAGAAGTTGAGCCGGCCAGGTTAACTGAGGCTGCACGGCAACCAGACCCTCAACCCAGCGCCATGCCGAAACCGGCAGCGCAGACTGCGCGAACTGAAAACCCGCCACCCGCTCCGCCGCCGGCTCGAGCAAGTGAAGCGAACAAAGCCTCCGATGTCGAAGAATTGCGGCGTACAAAGTCCAGCCCGCTGGTGCGCAAAATAGCCTCTGAGCATGGCATAGATATCGCACGCCTTGAGGGCACCGGTATGAGCGGGCGCGTTACCAAGAACGACATCCTGAGCTTCATAGAGTCCGGTCCAGCCACCACCGCTCCGCCCATCGCGCCCGGCCGAGCGACCGAAAAGGCAACTCCACCGCAAGCGGCAACCACCCAGGCCGCGCCGGCTGTGCTGCCAATTTCGAAACCCGTTGAAGGTGAGCGAGTGGAGCAGATGACGGTGATGCGCAAGAAGATTGCGGAGCACATGGTCCTCTCGCGCCGCACTTCGGCCCACGTGACTACGGTTTACGAAATCGACATGACAAAGATCGCTCGCCTTCGCGATCAGCACAAGACGGCGTTTTTTGAGCGTACGGGCACGAAATTGACTTTCATGCCTTTCATCTTTCAGGCTCTCACCAAGGGCATTCGCAAGTTCCCAATCTTCAATTCCCAGGTCTCTGGCGATCAGATCATCTATAAGCGGGATATCAATCTCGGCATGGCCGTAGCATTGGATGGAGGTCTGATTGTCCCGGTGATCAAGCGCGCCGACGACCTCTCGATTTCGGGTTTAGCGCGGGCGGCCAACGATTTGGCAGACCGGGCGCGGACCAAACAACTGAAGCCTGACGAAGTAGCCGGGGGGACTTTTACGGTTACCAATCCGGGCGTCTTTGGGGGCTTGTTTGGCACGCCCATCATCAATCAGCCCCAGGTCGCAATTCTCGGTGTCGGTAAGATCGAAAAGCGACCGCGCGTATTGACCTCGAGCGATGGTGAGGACTACATCGCCATTCGCTGGCTGGCTTATTTCGCGCTCAGTTTCGATCACCGCATCATCGATGGAGCAGATGCGGAACGGTTCCTGGCTTACGTCAAGGACCTGCTGGAAGAGGGAGAATTTTCTCTCTAGGACGTTGGAGTGACGTGGCTTTGCGCGCGCTTCAGAATCGAATTCAGACGGCGTCTGGGCTGAAAATGGCCGGCCCCAGTCGCCGTCTTCTTATGTCCATCGTGTTGCAAAAGGGGCCTCCTTATTGCGATACATTAGCAATTGCGTGACGAATGACCAGATAATCGCAAAGTCTCTTGACTTCGACCAGGGATGGGCCTAGAACTGTGGATTCATGCTGCAGAGAGGACAACGCAACATGAGAATGTATCGTCAGAAGTGAGACGGTTAGCGGCTCGCCTTATAATTTAGCGCGCCATCGAATTATTTAATTGAGAAGGAGAATTTCTTATGGTAACAACCAGATTCAGAAGGGTTGCCTCGACGGCGCTCGCTGTTAGCGTACTGCTAATGACAGCTTCGATGGCGTTGTCGCAAACCGCGACGACCGGTTCGAGCAATACACGCACGGTCACGAGCGGCCAAAAGATGAAAGTCAAAGGTGTCGTGGTTCGTCGCGACGCCGATACGTTTGTGGTTCGCGACGCCAATGGTGTCGATACCACGGTGCGGCTCAGTGACCGGACCAGCGTGAAGTCAAACGGTGGCTTCCTGCGCAGCGGGAACAACTATGCACAAACCAACATTCTGCGCGGCCTTAACCTGGAAGTGGAAGGTCGTGGTGGTTCATCCGGCGAATTGCTCGCCGAGAAAGTAAGGTTCGCCGAAACCGATATGAGAGTGGCCCGTTCGGTCGAATCGCGCGCCGCTCCCCTGGAGGAACGGGCGAGCAACACGGAAACAAAATTGGGCCAGGTTGAAGAGAATGCCCAACGCCTGTCAGGACAGCTCGATGAACTGGCCGCAGTGGCCAACACCGCGAAGGGTGGAGCTAAAGCGGCTCAGGAAACCGCAGACGCCGCCGTCACCGGTGTAAACGAAACGAATGAGCGCATCTCAGCGCTTGATGATTATGTACCGCAGACAACGACGGCTGTGAACTTCAGGGTGAACAGCGCTGTACTGTCAGCCGATGCAAAGACGAAGCTGGATGAACTCGCCACCAGGGCCCTGAATACCAAGGGCTATGTGATCGAAGTGGCCGGCTTTACAGACTCCACCGGCAGCCTGCAGAAGAACCGGATTCTGAGTCAGAATCGAGCTGATGCGGTAATTCGTTATCTGGTTGAGAACCATCAGATTCCGCTGCGACGCGTCGTGACGCCATATGGCTATGGCAAATCCAATCCGGTGGCCGACAACAGCACGCGCGAAGGCCGTGAACAGAACCGTCGCGTCGAGGTCAAGCTGCTGGTCAACAAGGGACTGACCCAGCCGGCGCCAACCATCAAGACCACCACGAGTGGCACTGAGTAGATAGCTAATCAGGGTCGCCCTGGACGATTCGCGCGGGTGTCAGTTGAAAGCATCTGACACCCGTCGCCGTTTACAGGGAAAGAACAAGCTGCTGTCCGGCCAAACCGGGTAGCGTGGGAACCCGACGAACATGATTTTCACTGAGAGCAAAAACTTCATACGGCCGGCGCTTCTACTGGGCGTGCTGGTCGTCTTTCTTTTGGGGAATGTGGCGCTGGCGCAGAATCGCCAGGAATTGCCGCCGCCCCCGCCACCGCCGCGCTATAGACCAAAGCCCACACCAACTCCCACTCCCCCGCGCGATGAAGATATCGAGGTCCTGCGCATCAATTCGAACCTGGTGATGGCGCCGGTTTCGGTCCTGGACTCGAATGGCAATCCAGTCCACGACCTTCAGGTGAAGGATTTTCGTTTGCAGGAACAGGGAAAGCAGCAGGAGATTGCGCAGATTGGAAATCCCGATGAAGTACCGCTGGAAATTGCTTTATTGATTGACGTTTCGGGGAGCACAAACGCCCGCTTCATTTTTGAAAAAGAAGCGGCCGCCAGCTTCCTGAAACAGGTCATGAAACCTTCCGACCGCGCGACAATCTTTATGATCGACCGCGCGGCCGTTTTGAAGATGACAAATGCAAAGGTCGATGAGGCAAGTACCGGCTTGCGGGCTATCGAGCCGGCTACCGACAAGGGCCCCACAGCTTTCTTTGATACCGTGCTCGAGGCGGCCCAGTACCTCGCCAACACTCCGGCCCAGCATCGCCGAGTGATTCTGACGATCTCAGACGGGGTCGACAACTTCAGCGAGAAAATCAAGAAAGCAATCGGCGCCACGCGCGCCGAACAGGACGCGGTGGGCCTGGCGGCCCGGCAGCACATCAATGATCGGGCTCTGACAGAGGTGCAGCGTGAAGTGCAAAGGGCTGATGCCGTTTTCTATTCAATAAACCCTGCCGGCGAGACTATGCACCTGAACGTGCTGACCAAGCGGGGTCAGGAGGGAATGCTCCAGCTTGCCGTGGCCACCGGTGGTAACGCCTTCGTGCCGGAAAGGTCGGAAGATCTGGAACCGGTTTTTAGACAGATTGCTGCCGAGCTACGCGGCCAGTACCTGTTGCAGTACTACTCGAATTCGCAGACGCCCGGAGAGTTCAGGCGCATAGCGGTGACCGTCCCAACGCGCCCTGATGTGCGCATACGTGCCCGTCAGGGTTATTACCCGAAAGGGAAGTAAGATCTGTCTGGACCTTCCCCTCTTGGCTGCCCTCATCGCGAGGTAGCCTCAAGCCGTCGCCGCTCGCTCTCCTTAATAATTTCGCTTAAATCCATGACCGGCCGTATCTCAATCGGTCCAAGTCCGTACCGAAAGCCCGGAAGCTGTGAGACAAGCTGAATGGCATGATTGAGGTCTCGCGCCTCAAGGACTTGAAGGCCGCCGAGCTGTTCCTTGGTTTCCGCATAGGGGCCGTCAGTCGTCGCGACTTTGCCGTTTTTCCAGTACAGGGTCACGGCGGTCTCCGGAGGCTGAAGCGGTACTTCGGCAACCAGATGCCCGTTGGCACGCAGATGGTCGTTGTGCTCAAAGCACTCGTCGAGCACGGCGTGCCGCTCGTTCTCGGTCATCACTTCGAATGTTGCTGGCTCGAGGTATCCCAAACAGATGTATTTCACCGATCAATCCTAGCTTTCCGTGATTCGTTGTTTCTAGTCCGCGGAGCGGGCGTCAGCGTAAAGCCTGGGGCGTGAGCCCCTGGGCGCGGACAGGGAGTTATAAAGCCTGCGAAGCGGGCGGCACCCGAATCATCTGGGCGGGTGTTAAGCGCTATGGCTATCACCCGCTTCGCGGGTTCGATTGACATTTTCGTCCCTCACCTGGGGCTTACGCCCCAGGCTTTACGCTGTCGTCCGCTCCGCGGACTCGCCGAATTAAGATCTTTAGGTGAGCTGCAATCCAAACGGCACGCCCAACACGGCGCGAATGTTTATTGACCTCCGGTTTGGACAGCACCGGCGCGCTCGTAATTCACCAGGATGACGCCACTCGAACCGACAATGCTTTCCGTCACCTTGAACGCCGCCGGGATCGTGCCCTCGGCAAACAAACGTTTCCCTTTGCCCAAAGTTATCGGATAGATCATCAACCAGAAATTATCGATCAGATCATGCTTC
>DAIMCP010000070.1:0-27075 GCA_036726305.1 Pyrinomonadaceae bacterium
CCAAAGACCAAAGACCAAAGACCAAAGACCAAAGACCTACTCCGCTATCGCGGCCACGCCTGCAATCAATCTCTCAATCTCTTCTTCCGTCGTATAACAGGCGCAACCCGCCCGAACCAAACCTTCAGGTCCCAATCCCAGTCGCTCGACCACGGTGGCCGCGTAGAAATCGCCATGCGAGAGAAACAGCCCGCGACTCGCGAGTTGTCTGGCGACCTCGGTGGATGTAACCTGCTCAACCACAAAAGAGACTGTTGCGGTTCGCGCAAAGTCGGGCGGCGGGCCAAAAATACGGACGCCCCTGATCGACGAAAGTCCAGCCCACAATTTCCGCACCAGCTCCAGGCTGCGGCGATGCAGTTCAGTGTATGCCGCCATCAGCCGGGCCCGCCTCGACTCACCGTTGGCCAGGGAAGCGAGAAAGTCGATGGCTGCACCGGTTCCTACGATTCCTTCCTGATTCTGTGTGCCAGTCTCCGCGCGTTCTGGACCGGCATCCGGCGCTGGAATAAGTCTAGGAAAGTCGATGGCGTCGATTAGCCCGCTCTTGCAGTACAAGACCCCGATATGGGGGCCATAGAATTTGTAGGCCGACATGGCCAGAAAGTCACAGTCGAGCTCTCGTACGTCAGCTAGTTCATGCGGTACGTAGTGAACCGCATCGACAAAGACCCTGGCCGCAACGCTCCGTGCCAGGCTAACCGCACGCGCGACGTCAGAAATGGTCCCCAGAGCGTTCGAGGCTGCGCCGATGGCCACTAACCTGGTGCGCGAGTTGACCGAGTTTTCAAAATCTTCCCAGTTCAACTGGCCCGTCTCCGGCACCATCCTCACAGTGCGCACCGTGACGCCGCGTTCCTGGGCCAATCGCTGCCACGGTGCAATGTTCGCATGATGATCCAATTCAGTTACGACTACTTCATCGGCGGCTCCCCAGCTCCCTCCCAGCGCGCGTGCCAGGTGAAAGGTCAGGGTCGTCATGTTGGCGCCAAAAATAATTTCTCCTGCTGCTGCATTAAGAAAATCAGCGCACGTCCGGCGCGCTTCTGCAATTGCCAAGTCGGTCTCTGCGCTTGTTGGATAGGCCCAATGGGTATTCGCGTTGTGATGATAGAGATAGTCGGCCATCGCGGCGACGACCGGCCGCGGCACCTGGGTTCCACCCGGCCCGTCGAAATAGGCAACCGGTTGCTGGTGATAAATCCTTTCGAGCGCAGGGAATTGCGCACGAATCTCCGAGACGGACGAGACGGCTGGGTTCCTTGTGGTTGATGTGCCGGACATAAGACCCTCATGATAAGCGTCGCGAGGTGCGAAAGGCCAGCTACTAACTTTAGCTCTGGTGCTAACCGCCAGCCAGGCTGAGACGCAGACAAGCCAATTGTTGGCACAATTAATGCAGCGTAACGAACTGGTCACATTTGACCAGTTTCGTCATCAAAAAGGTGGCGAATGTCCACGGCCTCATGCCACAGGTGGTCTCTTCTGACTAATTCGCCACGTAGGACTGCAGCCTCCTGCGTAGGTCCAAAACAAAAATGATCGACACCCTTGCAACGCCAGTTTCTCTCCGGTCCGCGATCTCTGCGGAACATGAAACGAACACCCCGACAGACTTCAATGACTACGAACTGTCGGGTGCCGAGCGCATCCTGGTAGTTGACGATGAAGAAGAGATTCGTAACGTGTTTGCTGACTACCTTCGCGAACAGTACGATTGCAGCACCGCAGCGTCGGCCAACGAAGCTCTCGATCGTCTGAGTGAGCGGCCCTACGCGCTTGTCATCAGCGACGTCATGATGCCCGGGCGCAATGGAGTGGAATTGCTGCGTGAAATTTCTGCTCGCTATCCGGATACCGCGGTGATCATGGTTTCAGGTATAGATCGATCGCAACGCGTTCGCGATGCGCTTAGTCTGGGAGCGGCAGACTATCTGATTAAGCCCTGCGAGCTTGACGTGCTGTTGATAGCAGTTGAGCGAGCTCTTGATCGTCGCAAATTGCAGCGAACTGCGAAGAAGTACAAAGCCGATATCGAGAAACAAAACAAAGAGCTGGCACTGCGTGCTGCCGCCTTACAACGACTACAGGCCCAAATAATCCACAGTGAAAAGATGGCGAGCCTGGGTCAACTGGCAGCCGGCGTAGCACATGAATTGAATAACCCAGCCGGTTTCATCTACGGCAATATGGACATGTTGCAATCCGAGATTGCCGGTCTTCAGGAGTTGCTGTCAGCCTACGATCAAATCGAACTGTCGCCCGTGGCGGCCAGTCAGATTCAATCCATAAAGGATCGCCTTGGCTACGACAAGCTGATTGAGGACTTGCAATCAATTGTCGTTGATTGCCTGGAAGGGGCGGAGCGGATTCGCGACGTGGTGCAGAATCTGCGCCTGTTTTCGCGACTGGACGAATCTGAACTGCAACAAGCTGAGCTCCATGAGGGCATCGATTCAACTATCAGATTGCTCTCTCAATACTACAGTTCGGGAAGGATTACGCTGCGGCGGGATTATGGAGAGTTGCCGTTGGTGAGTTGTTATGCTGCGCAACTCAATCAGGTGTGGATGAATTTGCTGGCCAATGCGGCCCAGGCAATCTCCGGTAACGGAGAGGTTTACATAATGACGTGGCTGGAAAATAACCGCGCGCATATCGCCGTCCGCGATTCCGGGTGCGGCATCGCTCTGGAAACGCAGGCACGCGTCTTCGATCCTTTCTTTACAACCAAGCCCGTGGGCGAGGGAACTGGGCTCGGACTTTCGATCTCTTACGGAATTATTGAACGCCATGGCGGAACGATAAAGGTGCACAGCACGCCTGGTGAAGGCGCTACATTCACGGTTGAAATTCCGATTTCGTCAGAACCCAGACTGTAACGATCAAACCCACTATCTGCGGCGGTAACCGGGAGGGATGTTACGCAATGACCCACAAACTATTAATTGTCGACGATGAACTGCCAAACCTCCGCCTGCTCAAGCGTTTGTTTCGCGATGAGTACTACTGCTTGACGGCATCGTCGGGCGCGGAGGCAATAGAATTACTCGGCCGGCATGACGTAGCCATTCTGATTACCGATCAGAGGATGCCGCAAATGTCCGGCCTTGAACTCCTGAAGCAAACCGCCGAGCTTCGCCCGCACATGGCGCGCATTCTCCTGACCGGCTATACCGACGTCGACTCGCTGGTCGACGCTATCAATTGCGGTCTGGTGCATTGTTACGTCAACAAACCCTGGAACAACGACGATTTGAAGCGAAAAGTAGCCCGGGCCCGGGAAGAATATGAGAACAATAAGAAACAACATAGCTTAAAGGTTGCCAATGATAGGCTGCAGGGCAGACTCAAGGCGATGAAACTCGGCACAGCAAGTGCTCTCGATGCGGTCCTGCGAATTAAGGATGAATATTCCTGCGAACACGCGGGTCGGGTCGCCAGCCTGGCTATAGAGATCGCGCAAAAAATGGCATTCGGGCCAGAAGATTGTGCGGAACTCGCCCTTGCCGCCACTTTGCACCGGCTCGGCCATGTCGGAACGCCGGACGAGTTGCTTTGGAAACAGGGACCGCTCGCTGCCCGGGAGGCGGAAGTTTATCAGCTGCACTCTGAGCGGGGCGCTCGCCTGCTCTCAATGATTCCAGAGTTACGAAACGTCGCGGATACAATCTTGTTGATGAACGAGAATTTTGATGGCTCCGGCTATCCGCGCGGATTGCAGGGCGAACAGATACCACTTGCCAGCCGGATCCTGCGCGTGGCCGGTGAGTATGATTTGTTAACAAATCCAAGAGCCCGATCCGCAGTGGTTAGTCCGCACGAAGCGATTGGCATATTAGCGGCGCGAGGCGAATTTAGCCTTGATCCTCAGGTACTCGAGATCCTTTCACTGTTGGTCAATCACACTCCTGAATTCAGAGATGAAGTTGATTTGCACCTTCAGCCGACGGAAAGAACGTATCTCGATCCAAATGCGCCGGCTTTGTTAATAAGCTCGTAGTAACCTGACCCTTCGAGTGCTTAGCATAGAATCTATTTTTGGCAACGCTGAGCGGAGATACTCAAGACCATACTCGTTATCACCGTGCCGTCCTGGTTAATCCAGGCCGGCTTTTTCTATTGCATGTTCTCTACTTTGCCCAATAGAATGCTAGCAGAATATCAAGCAGACGGTCCTAATGCCTTATCAACAATATTTCCCGGGCTTCACACCGTCTGAGCAAGACTGCGCCATTCACGGAAGCTGAAGCCCAGCGGCAAACTGGCAGGGCAGGTGGACCACGTCTCTACCGAGTGAGCCTGCAGGATATTTATGGCGCGTCTGAGCTGTACCTTTATGCGCAAACGAATTCTGGTAATTCGAACTCGGTTGGCAGAACTATGAAGAAGAGTTTCCGGGCCTTGGTTATTGATGACGAAGAAGCCATCCGTGGGTTTGTCGCGGAAGTTCTGCGCCTTGAAGGGTGGGAGACCAGCGAAGCTGATTCAGCGGAAGAGGCGTTCGCTTTGTCGCAGGAGCAGAAATGGTCCGCCGTATTCTGTGATGTAAAGCTCGGCGGCGCCGATGGGTTTAGTGTCCTGCATCGTTTCAAGGAATTTGCGCCGGAAACTAAGGTAGTATTAATGACCGGGCATGGCAGCGCCGATGGTGCGCTGGATGCTACCGCATTTGGCGCCTTTGACTACCTATTAAAGCCTTTCGGCAGCGCTGAATTGGTGACTCTTTCTCACGCCCTGCAAGAGCAACTCGTCAATCGACGCGCGGTTGCAGCGCCGCGGGAAGCGGATTCCTATCATTCAGACATCGGGCTTGTCGGCAGGAGCGAAGTCTTTATCGAGGTGATGAAACAGGTCGGGCGGGTTGCCGGCACCGGTCTGCCTGTATTGCTGACCGGGGAATCCGGAACCGGCAAGGAAGTAGTTGCCTCAGCCCTGCACCGGCGTAGTGGCCGCGCAGCGGAACCATTTGTGCCGGTAAATTGCGGAGCGATTCCGGCTGAGTTGATTGAGTCCGAGTTGTTTGGGCATGTCAGAGGAAGCTTTACCGGAGCGGATCGCGATCGCATCGGCCTCTGGGAAGAGGCTGATGGCGGCACAGTATTCCTCGATGAGATCACAGAAACAACACCTGCGTTCCAGGTCAAGCTGTTGCGTGCTTTGCAGGAAGGTGAAATTCGCCGGGTGGGTTCAAATACAACTGTCCGTGTCGACGTGCGAGTGATAGCGGCCAGTAATCGTGACGTGGAAGCAGAAGTTGCGGCCGGAAGATTCCGCAAGGATCTGTTCTATCGCCTGAACGCAGTGTCGATTGTCTTACCGCCATTGCGCAGCAGGCTCGAGGATATTCTGCCCCTGGCCCGCACCTTCGCGGCGCGTGTGCACTCATTGAATCCGGTCATCAGGTTTTCAGCGGGTGCACTGGCCTTGCTGGAACAGTACTCATGGCCGGGAAACATCCGCGAACTGGAAAACGCAATCATTCGTGCGGCAGCACTCTGCGATGGGACTATCAGGGTACAGGACTTACCCGAACGCGTCCGTAACAGCATCAGAATTCACACGCACGATGGAGAACTGGAAACTCCAGCCGGATCGACTGCTGCGCCTGAAGAGTGGCCGACCTTAGCCGTAGTTGAAGGCCGATATGTCTCACGCGTTGTAGAGCACACCGGTGGAAACAAGCAGGCTGCGGCACGAATATTGGATGTTGATCGCAAGACACTCGATCGAATGATCAAACGACATGGAATTGTACCCCGGAAGATGAACAGCGCCTGGGGCGAGGAAAAGACACTGCAACCCTGACACAGCCAAGACTCAACATCGCCGGCTCCGTCTCGAAGACGCATTGGTGGTCACTTGCTTGCTTGGATGCGGGAGAGGCGCGAACAGCCCACACCGCGACCAGCCCTCAGAATCGCATTGCAAATCTAATTTACCTGCGGCTAAAGTTTGAGTTGGTGCCCGCGAGCCTTCTCATCTAAGATGGTGGTGGCGTGAGACGGCCTGTTAGGAATTCCCTGGTTGGCTTTCTCCCCCGTCTTGTCCCGCAAAGATGACTGTGAACCTTTGTCTGACCTCTCGTAAATCCCTGTAAGGAGTTTTCATGGACGAACGAAGATCAAGTCCAAGGCTCTCCGTAAGCCTTGAAGCTGTTTGGGACAGTGCCACGGACAATCACCCTGCCCTGATAACAGACCTTTCTCGAGGTGGCTGCTATCTGAACACAGTAGGTGAAGCCAGGAGCGGCGAAATGGTTGGCTTCCGAGTTTTGCTGCCTGATGGTGATTGGTTGTATGTTGAGGGCGAGGTGCGGCACCATACCGTCGGGCGCGGCTTTGGCGTCCAGTTTGCCGATCTCGATCAACAGCAATATGAAAAGATTGATTGGTTATTGAGGTTGGCTCGGGAATCGGGTACGGAAACCGAAAGTATCGCAGCGAATCTGGTTGAAGATTAAAGGCAACAGACCACGTAAGGCGGAGAACCAACAGAAGCAACTGCTCGTCGGTCTTAGTCAAATCAGAAAGACAAGAAAGGTTGGTAATTATGCATACTAAATTAAGCTGCTATTCTTTGCTGTTATCGTTCACGCTCTTGTTGTGCAGCTGCGCCCGCAGCACCGGAGGCGCCTCTGCCACCAGGACGACCCCGCCAGCCGTCGGACAAACACCCGCGAGTGCGGCGGGGGAATTGAAATATCAAGAGCCGGCCGGTTGGGTCAGGGAACAACCCACCTCCAACATGCGCGTAGCCCAGTTCAAGCTCCCCAGGGTTGAGGGTGACAGCGACGACGCCTCTTTGGTCTTATATTTCTTTGGCTCGGGACAGGGCGGGGCCGTGGCCGACAATGTGGATCGATGGGTGAATCAGATGCAGCAACCCGATGGTACACCTTCGAAGGACAAAGCAAAGATTGAAAACCTGACCGTCAATGGTTTGAAGGTAACAACGGTTGATATCACTGGCACCTATACGGCGCAGATGACTCCCGGCGCGGAGACGCAGCACAACGACAACAACCAGCGTATGCGCGCTGCGGTTGTAGAGACTCCCAGGGGAAATTATTTTGCCAAGCTGATTGGTCCGGAAAAAACCGTGGCCCACTGGGACCAGTCATTTCTGGACTACATAAAGTCATTCGAATTCAGGTAGGAACCATTTTTCGTTAGTCATTTCAGACACTTCTTTAGATAGGGACTTGTTGCCGTTAAACGTATCCACGTTCTATCGGGCCTGGGAGTCTTTACTGCCTCAAGATTAGGTTGTAGTCAGCCTTTGACAACTGCCAATTCTTCCCACATCATGTGCACTCCGCCGAAGGCCGAAGAGTGTGTCGACCCTGACGTTTGACTTGGGTTGGCAGAGCCGAACGCGTTGGGATCCAATTATTCCAGCTTATTAAACCGTAGGCTTGCGGGCGCAGTTAATGCGGATTTGGACCCGGAAATGGGGTGCTTACTGCCGAAAACTACGCTCCTGTAGGATCGACACTCTAAAGAGGCCAATCGTTTTTCTCTGCGAGTATTGTGCCTGGAAGTCTAACCAGCACTTCAGAAAACCGGCCAGCGAACGCGAGAAGAGCTTTTTATTGGCGCTTCACCGCACTGATCTAGACTTCGTGTTCTCCCCAGACACAGGTGTTTGTTCAAGCGCGTGAATAACATGGTTAGCTATTGCTAATCGCGCGGTATTGAACCGAACAATTGTGAGAATGGTGCCATTGGTGTGACCACGGCCCAGGAGCAACCTGGGTTGGCGATCTTTAAATGGCCCAACAGGGATAAATGTTCAGATGAGGACCAAAAACGCAAAAGTCAACGTTTCACGTGTTAATAGGGCCGACCAATTTAGTCCGTCGGCATCAGGCTTCGACTTTCTTCTGATGGACGACGTTCGCAGGAGATCTGCTACCCAGTTCGCCCAACCCAATATCCCGCCCAGGAGCGCCAAGGCTCCCGCTCCCGACTGACAAATCTATCAGGAAAGTATTGCTCATTGTTACTTTTACAAGTGAGCAACTTCGTTTTATGAATAACATATACCCGACATCAGCACCCGAACAGACTGCATTTTCGCTCCGTAATGCGGCTTCGGTATGGTTTCGTCACAAGCTGCTAATCGCGGTTACCTTCCTGACCATCGCCGTGGGCACCGCTGTTGTGACGTTCATGACGCCTAACGAGTATGAATCTCGTATGAAAATCCTCGTCAAGAATGTTCGCTCGGAAGTTCCCATCACACCGCAACAAACAACCGGGGCCTACGGCCCCCCGAACGCGGAAGTCTCAGAAGCCGAGATCAATTCAGAAATCGAGTTGCTAACCAGCCAAGACCTGTTAAACCAAGTTGTGACTGCCTGCGGCCTGACCAGGCCGGGCCAATCCTTATCGCAACGGCTGAGTCTGAAGGAGACTCCCCGCAATGAAGCCGGCCTAATCGAACAGGCAAGCAGCCGTTTGGCTAAGGAGCTGGTGATCACGCCGGTCAAGAAGGCCAGCATCATCGAGATAACCTACACGTCCACTT
This sequence comes from Pyrinomonadaceae bacterium, assembly GCA_036726305.1. GTDB lineage: Bacteria > Acidobacteriota > Blastocatellia > Pyrinomonadales > Pyrinomonadaceae > JAOAPY01. Next base: position 8,533 of record DAIMCP010000070.1, read on the forward strand.
CACCACAAACCGCGGCCGCAGTATTACGCAAGCTGGGGGAACTATACCTGGAAAAGCGTGTGAAGCTGCATCGCCCCGCGGGCACGTACGAGTTTTTCAAGTCGCAGGCTGATCAATACGAGCAGCAGTTGCGCGACGCAGAGAATCAACTTTCGGCATTTCAGCAGCGGATGAACGTGGTGTCGCTCAGTCAGCAGAAAGATATCACGGTGCTGAAAATGACAGAGGCAAAATCCAAGCTCATGGAGTCGGAGGCGTTTTTGCAGGAAGTCAATCAGCGAATTAACCGGCTCGAGCAACAGATGCGAACGTTGCAGCCCCGCATCGTGACGCAGACCCGGGCCCTCCCCAACCAGTATTCGGCTGAGCGCCTGAACACCCTGTTGGTTGAATTGCAAAATCGTCGCACACAGCTATTGTCCAAGTTCCGGGCTGATGATCGTTTGGTGCGCGAGGTCGATAAGGAAATTAATACTACCAGAGCAGCGCTCGAGAAAGCCGCCAGGGAAACGGCCACTGAGCAGTCGACTGACTTGAACCCTCTGCGACAAACGCTGGACGCCGAGTTGGCGCGGGCCCGAGTCGATCAATCCGGGATGCAGGCTCGCCAGTCGAGTTTGATCGGGCAGGTGCGCGATTACCAGGCTCAACTTTCGCGACTGGAAGAAAGCACCGCGGAATTCCAGGATCTCACCCGCCGCGTGAAGGAAGCTGAGAACAACTACCAACTTTACGAGAAGAAGCGAGAAGAATCGCGGATTGCTGACGAATTGGACCAGAACAAGATCACCAACGTCTCGCTCGCCGAGACTCCGTTACAGCCGCAATTACCTTCGAAGCCCAACCGTCCGTTGAATCTGTTGTTGGGCATAGTGATGGGTGCTCTGGTGGCGCTCGGTAGCGCCATCGCTGCTGAGTTCCTGCGTGAAAACGTTGAGACTCCGCACGAGTTGGAAGTTGACGGCCAGGTTTTAGCAACTATTCCCAAGCTGGCCGGCGGTCGCCGGTCGCTGATTATTAATACCGGCGGCTAATTGCCGAGGGCAAACCGCAGCGGACCCTGAAGCAACCTGACCAGGCTGTGTTGCGCGGAATACGAGATCGGCGATTCTAACAAAGGTGGAGAGTACGGCTACTGCAAGCCGGCCAGTGCCCGACAAATAAGGAACAGTGGTCGTGGAATTCTATCTCGAGCTGATCAGAACGGTATTTCAGGCGGTTGACAACGAAGGCAAACTGCGCAATCGCATTGTTGCCTTTACTAGTTCGTCACCGGGCGAGGGCGTTTCTTACGTCGTCAACACTCTCGGTGAAGAGATTGCCTCCTGCACGCAAAAGCGCGTTCTGGTAGCCGACGCTTTGGCGTTACAAAATATTCGCTCCGCTGATCCGCGCCAAATTGGCGAACAATGCTCCGAGTCCCAGCTGGGTAACTTATTGACGTTACCCACGCCGGCTGAACGTCAGATTGGTTATCCAATTTCCACGGCAGCGACTTTGTGGCAGACCGATCCGGAACATCGCGACACCTGCCTGAAGGCTTTGCGTTGGAACTTTGACTACGTGCTCATTGATTGTCCGTCGCTGAAAGGGTCATCCGAGGCAACCATGCTAGCCCCCATTGTTGATGGTGTGGCAGTAGTTGTCGCTGCAGGACGCACACGACGCGACCAGATTCGCCGGAGTCGGGAAGTGGTGGAACAGGCGGGCGGCGAGTTTCTCGGTTTTGTCCTGAATCAACGTCGTTATCCGGTACCGGGGTGGCTCTATCGCAAACTGTGACTTAATTCTCTCTTCCCGGTCTTTAATGCTTCTGGGGTACAGGAGTTCATCGGAAACGGCGGCCAGGGAATGTTTTGAGGCAAATCATGGAAGTTATGACCAGGAAAAGCGTTGTATTGTTGGGCATTGTGCTGTTCTTGCTTCTGTCCACGGGCCTTGTTGCTCGAGCGCAGACCAGGGCGCCTGAGCTCACGTTGCCTCGCGAAGAGCGTTACACGCTGCGTCCAGGTGACGTTTTGGATATTCAATATCGTTATACACCAGAGTTCAACCAAACCGTAACGGTGCAGCCGGATGGCTATATCACGCTGCAGATTGGCGGCCAACTGAAAGTTAGCGGCCACACCCTGCAGGAGGTGCAGGAACTGATTTTAGTCAAAGTGAGTTCGCGGCTCGAGGCTCCGGAAATAGCCGTGATTCTGAAGGAATTTCAAAAACCGTACGTGGTGGTAGCCGGGGAGGTCAACCAGCCTGGAAAGCTGGATCTGCGAGAGAAGTTGACGGCCATTCAGGCGGTCCTGCTCGCCGGCGGCTTCAAGGAGACAGCGAAGTCCTCACAGATTCTCGTCTTCCAGCGTTTGAATGGCGAGACCGCAGAAGTGAAGGTGTTGAACTTTAAATCGCTGAAACGGACCAGCGACCTCGAAAACGATCTTGTGTTGCAAGCAGGCGACATGATCCTGGTGCCGCGCAATCGGATCTCAAAAATCGAGCGCTACATCCGCTACGCGAGCGTGGCAGCCTTCTTTACGCCCTTGCTGCCCTGACGACTGGCAACGAGAACAAAGAAAAATTTGGAATTCAAGTACAAGGACCCGACTTTGCAATGACAACACGTTACGGACAACTAACCAACCTTGCCTCCAAGGTGACAGATCTGTTTTTGATGCTCTTATCACTTAGTCTGGGGATCGTTATCAACTATGCCCCCTCGGCGTCGCTGCCGGTGCCGCAGTATTCTCTCGACTTTCTCTCAACGCGAATCAAAATTGGGAACGCCCTGCTGTGCGGTCTGCTGCTGATAATTTGGCACCTCGCCTTTTACTCACAGGGCGTCTATCGATCGCACCGGCTTAGCACTTTTCTGGAAGAACTGCTCGAAGTCGCACGCGCCATCTTCATTGCCTCGGCAGCGCTCTTGATTGTGGCGCAGATCGGCGGCTGGCGCACCATCACCATTTGGACCACTCTATGCATTGCGTTGATTGCGCTGGCTCTGGTTGGCAGCAGCCGTCTGTTGTTGCGCCTAAATCTGCGCCGCTTGCGCAAACACGGGCACAATCTCAAGAAACTGGTGATCATCGGCACTGGGGCGCGAGCGGAGTGGTTTGCCAAACAGGTGCTGCACCGGCACGACTTTGGTTACGTGCTGGTGGGCTATGTCGATAGCGCGGTGCGATTTAACAACAACGGCTTAAGCGACCTTACCTGGCTGGGAGATGTTGACCAACTGCCACGCATCATGGCCACTGAAGTGATTGATGAAGTATTCATCGCGCTGCCGATCAAGTCGCAGTATGCGAAGATCGAAACCGCGATTAACCTGCTCGAAGAACAGGGCATCATGGTTCATTTGTTCTCTGATTTGTTTCCGCACAGGTTGGCCCGATCGCGTGCCTGGGAATTCGAAGGCACGCCCCTGCTCTCGCTGCACAGCGGACCCCCGTTGAGTTGGCGCACGGAAACTAAGCGGCTGATTGACGTTATCGGTTCCTTCGGCCTGCTCTTAGCATCGCTGCCGTTATTCTTACTGGCGGCTATTGCTATTAAGCTTGACTCTGAAGGACCGGTCTTCTTTGTGCAGGAGCGTGTCGGCCTGAACAAGCGTCGCTTTCGTATGCTCAAATTCCGCACGATGCACCGGGACGCCGAAGCTCGCATGAAGGAAATCGAGCACCTTAATGAAAAAGAAGGTCCCATCTTTAAGATCCGAAATGATCCGCGCGTAACGCGAGTGGGTCGCTGGCTGCGGAGAACAAGTATCGACGAACTGCCGCAACTATTGAATGTACTGCTGGGCGACATGAGTATTGTCGGCCCTCGGCCTTTGTCGGTGCGGGATGCACAGCGAATGGAAGAGGCGTGGCAGAAACGAAGATTCAGCGTGAAGCCCGGACTCACGTGCCTGTGGCAGGTCTCCGGACGCAGCAACCTTCCGTTCGAACAATGGATGCAGCTCGACCTGGAATACATTGATCGCTGGTCGCTCAAGCTTGACTGGTCGATAATCTTGCGCACTGTCCCGGCCATCCTGATGGCGCGCGGGGCCAGTTGAGAGGCCTCAGGGGCTGGAGCTGCCCACCCAGTGGGCCTCCAGTTCGCAACGGTCAGGGCCGGTCATTCCGGGGAGTTCGCCGCTCGGCTAACCACCACAAGGCGTTTCCTGAAGGCTCGCTAATTGAAATTCGGGACTGATTGACAATCTTATCCCCAACAAGTTCAGAGGGTTCAATTCTAAGTGTCCAAAATCGCACTCGTACACGACTATTTTGTTCAAATGGGAGGCGCTGAGCGCGTGGCAATGGCTATGCACGATGCTTTTCCCTCCGCCCCCATTTACACGACTGTGGCGCTGCAGCATCGACTGCCGCAGCAATTCCGCGGGGCAGACATTCGCACGTCTCCTATGCAATGGTTGCCGGGCATTGAACATGGATTTCGCCACTACTTTATGCTTTACCCGTTTGCGGTCGAGAACTTCAATCTTTCCGATTACGATCTGATCTTCAGCAGCAGCTCTGGTTATGCCAAAGGAGTCCGTCGTCGACGCGATGCCATCCATGTCTGTTATTGCCACACGCCGATGCGCTGGGTGTGGCGCTACGAGGACTATGTGGCCCGCGAGCGTTTTGGCGGTTTTGCGCGATCTGCGCTGCCCCTGGCCATGTGGGGTTTGAAAAAGTGGGACCTGCGGGCGGCCCAGCAACCGAACTTTTACATCGCCAACTCCGCGTTGGTTGCCGAGCGGATCCGCAAGACTTATGGACGCGATTCGACTGTCATTCCTCCTCCAATAGATGTTTCCAGATTTCGGCCTGTGAGTGACGATGAAATTGAAGATTACTACCTGGTTTTGTCGCGGTTGGTGCCCTACAAGCGAATTGACTTAGTCATTGAGGCGTGCAAGCGACTTGATCGCCGTCTGGTGATCATTGGCGATGGCCCGGATCGCGCGCGTTTGGAAATGTTGGCCGGACCGCGGACCGAATTTTTGGGACACCAGACCGATGAACAGGTAAACCATTACGCCAGTCATTGCCGCGCTCTCATGTTTCCGGGAGAAGAAGATTTCGGCATGGTGCCGCTGGAAGTCAATGCTGCAGGCCGGCCCGTGATTGCCTTTCGCGGCGGCGGAGCCATGGAAACCGTCGTCGAAGGAGTAACCGGAGTGTTCTTCGACAAGCCGAGCAGCAGTTGCTTGCTTGAGGCAATTGAAAACCTCGAGAGCTGTTCCTGGCAACAGGCGGAATTGCGCAAACATGCGGAAAAGTTTGATAAGAGCATCTTTGTAAGCCGCATGCTGAATTTTCTTCGTGCGGTTGCGCCTTCATCCTGTGCGGAAGATTTGATTGCCTGTGCCCAACTGCTGTCCAGCAATGGTTCTCGGGTGGTTGGCCCAGGGTTGGCGGCCGCCAAGTGAAGTTTGTAAAGAAAAGGACCCAGTGAGCCGCTTTCGAAGATTGGCACCTCGGCGGTGGGGTTACCTGGACAGAGGTCATCGTCTGAGCTGCAACTTTTCCCAAGAGTTACCTTATGCCAAGCCGCGTTATAGCCGCCAATAATTTTCCGTCTCGACCAATTAGGCTGTGGCCGATGGTCACTCTGCCGTTATCAGCGATGGTTGTCTGGATGGTAAATACCGGTGGCGAGGCGCTGCGTTGGCTGGCACTTGGCGGGATAGCCTCAGCCCTGGGGCTGGCGCTGTTGGCCAGCCTTGAAGCCGGCTTGATAGCGATGATGCTTTTCGAGCCCTTGCGCGGTTTTCTGCGGCGTGCTCAGTATCTATTCTTGCCTTATTTGCAAACTGATCCGATCCACACGATAACGCCGTTGATAACCCTGTTGGCGTTAGCCATAGTGTTGCAGCGCCGGCGACTGGGCATCTTTCGCGAGACGCCGCTCGCGGGATCGGTATCACTCCTGGGGTTTATTTACTTTCTGGAAATATTTAATCCGCTCCAGGGGGGCCTGACGGTCGGTTTGTCGGGAGCGTTGTTCATGCTGGTGCCCGTAACCTGGTTCTACTTCGGGCAGGTGCTCAAATCCACTTTCGTGCAGACAGCTTTTCGCCTAATAGTGGTGCTTGGGCTGTTAACGTCCCTGTACGGCGTTTACCAACTACTCTTTGGCTTTCCCAGTTTTGAACAATTCTGGGTTGACAACACTGAGTTCTACAACTCCATCTCGATTGGGCACGCGAAACGCGCCCTGGCGACGTTCAGCAGCGCTGAAGAATGGGGCCGTTACGTCGAGATCGCCGCTCTCATCGCATTTGGTTTTGCGGCCAGCGCGGCCGGCAGGCTTCGCCAAGCCGGCTGGCTCATGATTGGCGCCGCCCTCAGCGCCCTGTTGTTGCTTACCGGTCAACGTACCGCGACCTTTGGTTTGATTCTCGGATGCTTCGTGCTATTGCTGGTCGGCGCTCGCAGCTGGCGACACGGTGTGGGCCGCCTCCTGTTGGTGCTCGCGCCGGCGCTGCTTTTCGCGATGCTGACAAAGGCGCCCACCAACGAAGACATGTTGCGGCATAGCGAGGACGAGAGGATGAGTACGGTCCTTTCGCACACTGCTCGGGGCACGTTGAATCCCACCGAGGAAGGCAGCTTGCAGGAGCGCCTCACTAACTGGAGCTTTCTGGCTACCGAGCTGGTCCCGTATCGTCCGCTGGGAATCGGACTCGGAGGAACATCATTGGGGGCATGGCGGTTTAATACCGATTTGGACTTGCCACCCATCGATAGTTATTTCATCTCCACAGTCATTACCTGTGGGCTGCCGACGGCGCTCCTCTTCATGTGGATATTATTTCGGGCTACACGCATGAGCTGGCGCGCTTTTCAACGAGCAACCCCCGGGACATTGGAAGCGCGCATATGGCGCGTGGCAGTGACGTTGATGCCGGTGTTGATTCTCAACAGCGTGTTTGGTAACACATTTACGCTTTACTCCGTCGCTCCTATTGGATGGCTGCTGATCGGATGGATCAGCGCCCAACACGAGCGGGTTGTTGCGGTCTAGAAGCTCATGAATTCGATACTTGTCTATCACACCATCAGTGAGCCCGTTGAGGCGTTGCCCGGCGATATTGACATTTCTGAGGAGAAATTTTTCCGCCAGTTGCAATGGCTCTCGCGCTGGCGCCAGGTTGTGAGATTGGAGGAGACGTTAAGGAGCGCCAGCAAACGCTTGACCGCGATCAGCTTCGATGATGGCTATCGCGACAATCTGACCGTGGCCCTCCCGCTGCTGGAGAAGTTTGCTCTGCCAATGACGCTCTTCGTCACTGCTGGATTTGTTGGTCGCCCCGGATACCTCGCCCCAGACGAACTACGGGAGATGTCTAAACATCCACTGATAACCATTGGGGCCCACGGGCTCTGGCATCGTCATTTCACGCAGTTAGGCGTTGCTGAGGCTCGTTATGAACTAATTGAATCGCGACGTTTGCTCGAGAGCATCATCGGCTCTAACGTGGATCTGATGGCCTGGCCTTACGGTGAATGCAATGCAGCACTGGAGGAGTTGAGTAGACAATGCGGTTATCGGGCCGCCTGGTCTGTTTGGAAAGGAAGCAACGGTCAGCACTCGTTGTGGCGCGTGCCGCTGGGCCGGCGTGACAACATGCTGCGCTTTATTGCCAAAGTTTCCGGAGCATACTTCCCGACGAAGGTGCTGGAACAGAAGTGGGAACGCCTTAGGAAAAGAGACGAGAATTTGCTGTGTGCCAGCTCGCTGGCGCTTGAGGCGGCCGCGAATTCTCGCAGCCATGACTCGCTGGATTTAGTTTTGGGAGAACACAGCAGCAAGCTGACGGGTCAACGCACTCAAAAAGGTTCATGAAGATACTTTTCTATAACCATACGGCTCAAGTAAGCGGAGCGGAACGCTTGCTGCTGATGATCCTCTCGTGCCTTGACCGCGGCAAAATTGATCCGGTGCTCGTTTGTCCCAATCAAGGGCCATTACCACAGATGGCTGAGAGCTCTACTCGAGTGGAAACGGTCGCGAGTCTGGAAGCGCGCTTTACCTGGCAGATTGGTCTCCTGGCCCGCTACCTGAAATCGTTTTACGAAGTCATTATTCAGCTCCGCCGGCAGGCGATTGCCATAAACCCCGATTTGATCCATGCAAACAGTATTCGCTCCGGGTTAGTAGCGACGGCAGCGACTCTCGGATTGCGCACGCCGGTGATTTGGCATCTGCATGATTTGCTTCCACGGCACCCGTTCAGCAGCGTCATTCGCCTATGCGCGATGCTCTCGGGCCGGACACGCATGATTGCCGTCTCCAATGCGGTTGCCGATAACTTTTGTGGCGCCTGCCCGCCCCTGCGGCAGCGCGTCCGGGTGATCCTGAACGCTATCGACTTGGAAAAATTTTTTCTGGATTCCAGTGCCGGTCGGCAGAAACGAGAGGAACTGAGCCTGGGCGAAGCGGAGGTCGTGATCGGGATCGTGGGGCAAATTACCCCTCGCAAAGGACAACTCGAGTTACTGCGTGCGTTTGCCCAGGCATTAAGCGAAGAACCGTCAATCACCTTGCTGGTGGTTGGAGCGCCTTTATTCAATGGCGACGGCCTATACGAAGAGAATCTCCGGACGGCGGTGCGGGGGCTGGGCATTGAACACAAGGTTCGAATGTTGGGCGCGCGCGGCGATGTTGCGTCCATAATGCAGGCGCTTGACCTCCTCGTGATTAATTCGTCGGCAGAACCGTTCGGCCTGGTGGCAGTCGAGGCAATGGCTTCTGGTACTCCCGTGCTGGCCACAGCCACAGGGGGTTTGGCCGAAATTATCGAGCACAACCAGAACGGTTGGCTGGTGCCGTTCGGGGATGAGAAAGCGCTGGCTGCGGCGCTAGTCAGTCTCGCGCGCCAGCCGGCACTTCGCCATCGACTCGCTGAACAGGGCGAGAAATCTGCGACCTTGCGTTTCAGCGCAGATCGCTACATGGTTGAATTACAGTGTTTTTATCTTAATGTTCTGAAACGACAGACAGAGAGCGAGGCACAGATTGTAGCAGCGAGGGTTGTCTGAGCGCTGATGGGTCGAGTCCCCAATATCACTTCCGGGTCCAGTTGGAAACCTATGATGGACGAGCTATACATTCTTCAGGTCACGAGGGAAATCGGTTTCGGCGGCGGCAGCGAGTCGGTCGCCTATGAACTGCACCGCGCCTGGCTATCGCTGGGTATCGACGCACGTGCGATCACCAGCCTGGCGACAGAGCCCGAAGCCCGAGAGGGTCTGACTTTTGCAATGCCCTGGCTTGCTTTTTTTGATCCGCGCTCGCGCTGGCGATATCTGGCGACGTTGATTGCTGTCCCTTTATTCACCCTGGCAGCCACCTGGCGCGTATTGCGCAGTAGCGGTCCGCGAGTTGTCGTTAGTCACGGCGATTCCCTGGTCGGTGACGTTTGCGTCGTGCACGCCGTGAACCGGGCATCTCTGGCTGCCAAGTGGCGTGCTGGTTACTTCCGCTGGTGCTTGAATCCCAGCAACCTGTGGGTTACGTGGCGTGACTGGTGGATGCTCAGAGGTGGGCGCTATCGGCGCATTGTGGCAATTTCAGATAGCGTTCGCCGGCAGTTGAAGACCTACTACCAGGTGCCTGATGAACGAATAGCGATAATTCCCAATGGTATCAATCTCTCTCGTTATCAACCGGCGAATGTTGCTTTTCGCGCTTCCGTGCGGCGCGAATTTGGGATTGCTGAAGACGCACCGCTGGTGCTGTTCGTTGGTAATCAATATCACCTGAAGGGGTTGGAAGTAGCCATTCGATCACTAGGCAGGATGGAAACCAACGCGACTTTGCTGGTGGTTGGAGGTGACACAGCAACTCCCTTCAAACACCTGGCTGATGAATTGGGATTACGGGAACGAGTGATCTTTGCCGGCGCCCGGATCGATCTTCCACACATTTATCCGGCGGCCGACGCACTGGTTTTGCCCACGCTTTATGAAACCTTTGCGTTGGTATGTATTGAAGCAATGGCCTCGGGCTTGCCGGTTTTAGCGTGTCCGGTGGGTGGCATTGAGGATTACTTGATTGATGGTGAGAACGGGTTTCACATAACTCGAAACCCCTCGGATATTGCGGCTAAGTTGGATCTGCTCCTAAACGATCCGCAGCTAAGCGCGCGCATCAGGGAACGCGGATTGTCGACTGCGGGAGAGTATGCGTGGGAAAGGATAGCAGCACAATATCTGAATCTCTTTGAAGAAGTAGTTGCTGAACGGGAGCACGAAATTTGTCCCGCTTGAGGTGTCCCCGCCCCAAAATTTGAGCGGAACCGCCGTGCAGAACCAATGAAGACAAACAGGAACGTCAATAACGGAGAAGAAGGAATGCGAGTATTGCGTATTGCTCATTCAAGTTTGACACCGACCTTGCGCCAACGCGAGCGCGCTCTGGTACGTTGTTTCCCGGAGGTCGATCTGGAAGTGATAACGACGGAGCGTTGGCGCGAAGCCGAAATCGACGTCGAAGCAACCGCCGACGATCTATTCCCGGTGAGCATGGCGCGAACTTACTTTTCAAAACACATTCAATTGTTCGCTTATGACCCACGGCCCATAATCAAAGCGCTGCGCAAACATCGGCCCCAGCTGATCGATATAAGTCATGAGCCATATAGTATTGCCTGCGCGGAGGTGTTGATGCTGTGCAGCTTGTTTGCCCGGGGCGTGCCGATCGTATTGCAGACGAACCAAAACATCTTTCACAATTACCCGCCACCATTTAGCTGGCTCGAACGGTACGCGCTCAAGCGGGTGGCCGCAGCTTATGCCTGCAGTGAAACGGTGGTTGAGGTTCTGCGTGCCAAGGGCTTTGATAAGCCGGCGCCAATAGTCACGTTTGGAGTTGATACAGAAGCGTTTCGTCCAAAATCTCCCGACCTGCAGCGAACTGCCGGGCCGCTAACGCTAGGCTACGTAGGTCGCCTCATACCTGGGAAGGGGCTCAGGGTATTGGCTGAAGCGCTGGGCCAGGTGAAGGACAAAGACTGGCAGTTCCTGGTTGTCGGTGATGGCCCTGAGCGCGAAGAGTTTGAGCGAATCCTTGCGTCCAGCGGTGTCCTCAACCGTGTGCGGTTTACGGGAGCAATAAGCTTCTCAGAAGTGCCGCCATTGTTTCATGAGATCGATGTGTTGGTGCTCCCCACGGAAACTACCAGTCGAGTTCGGGAACAGTTCGGACGGGTACTGGTAGAGGCGATGGCCAGTGCTGTTCCCGTGATTGGTTCTACGTGCGGCGCTATTCCGGAAGTCATCGGCGATGCGGGACTGGTGGTCCAGGAAGGCGATGCCGCGTCGCTAGCCGGAGCGATCAGACAAATGCTGAGCGATCAGGGGCTGCGCGAACGCCTCGCGAAAGCAGGACTGGCGCGCGTTCAGCGATACTCATGGGAGCGAGTCGCAGAGGCTACCTATCATCTCTACCAGGATGCGTTGAGGTCAGGGGTCGGATTAGCTCGCAAGCGGAGTTTTGAGATGGCTTCCTGAGAAATATTAATGCTGAAACGTAATATCCAATTGGTGTTTAGCACCAATGTCCTGATGCTCTGTTCCGGAGTCGTTACCAGTTTGCTTAGCGCCCGGGCGTTGGGACCTGCTGGTCGCGGCGATCTTATGGTCGTGCTCATGTGGCCGGCGATCTTTTCGATGGTGGCGCAAATCGGACTGCCCCAGGCATATCGCTTCTGCAGCGCCAAACGGCCGCAGTGTGTATCGGCGTTGTTCTCTAATGCGCTCATTTTTACCATTATCATGGGCCTGCTGATGCTCGCCTTCGCTGAGTGGGTCATCCCACACCTGATTGGAGAGCGAAGCCCAGAGGTGCTGCGCCTGTCCAGAATCTACCTCTTGACCATTCCGATTCTCATGCTCACTGATTTGACACGAGGACTGTTGGAGGGGGCGCGGCGCTTTACCTGGGTTGGCGCCCTGCGTTTGATTTTGTTCGGCGTGCAACTGGCGAGCTACATAGTGCTTTGGCTGGTGGGCAAGCTAACAGTGGCAAGTGCCACCTACACCATGATCGCCTCACTGTTTGCCTCCCTGTTATTGTCTCTATTTGCCGTTTGGCACCAACTCCGTCCTGCCTGGGGGCCGCGCCTTTCCGAACTCCAGGTCACCCTCCGCTATGGAATTCGTGATTATCCTGGCGTGCTGACTGAATTCGTCAATTGGCGAATGGATCTGATGATGCTCGTCGGAATGGCCTCCAGCACAGCAGTTGGCCTATACGTCGTAGCGCTTCGCCTCGCCGATATAACCAGCATTCTGGCGTCGTCCGTCGGTGATGCTTTAATGCCTGAAGTGGCCGCCTCGAAAGAACCAGATGAAGCAACGCGGGTTGTGACCAGAAGCCTGCGCCTGACGCTGGTGGCCCATCTATTGACTCTGGTCCCACTGTGGATTGCTGCACCCTACGTACTGCGGTTCGCTTATGGAAGGGATTTTGTGCCGGTCACCAATGTCTTGCGGATGCTCATGTTTGCTTCTGTCGCCTGGAGCGCGGGCGCGATCCTGATCAGCGGTCTAAACGGGTTGGGCCACCCGGGACTGAGCGCCTTTGCCCGCATTATCTCCGCGCTCGCCATGGCGGGCATGTTACTTTCCTGGTTGCCCCGGTGGGGAATCCAGGGAGCAGCTTTGGCCTCCATCATTGGTTACAGTGTGATGTTTCTGGTAGCCCTCTTCTGGTTCATGCGCTTGCGGAAGATTAGTCTCTGGAGTTGTTTGCGGCCGCGTTGGGACGATCTGCCCACCTCCTTACTGCCCGCAGGTCTTGGTGCCCGCCTGTCTAGAATTGCAGGACGCCCACAGTCCGAGAGATTGGCGAGCATCATTGAGTAGCGCAGTCATCGTCTCAATTCCCATGAGCAAAAAATTCCCAGCCATCCTTGTGCTGCTTTTCGCGATGGTTGTGCCCAGCCTGGGTTGTAGTCGGCAGCGGGCCTGCGCCTTTGGGCGGGGGTCAACTCATCCCGCCCCGTCCATTCCTGCAGGTCTGGGCGTCAACATACACTTCACCGATCCATCACCCGGGGAAATGAAAATGATCGCCGAAGCAGGCTTTCGCTGGGTAAGAATGGATTTGAAATGGGATCTGACTGAGCAAGCAAAGGGGAGATATGACTTTGCCGCTTACGACCGTCTGATGGCCGCCCTCGAGCCCTTTGGCATCCACGCCCTGTTTATTTTGGACTACGGGAATCCCCTTTATGATGGCGGTGCGCCGCCGCGAACTGAAGCCGCGCAACAGGCCTTTGCACGTTGGGCCGTGGCGGCGGCACAACACTTCGCCGGTCGCGAAGTGATTTGGGAGATATACAATGAGCCCAACCACGCGCAATTCTGGCCGCCCAGGCCCAGCGCCCGGGACTATGCGGCCCTGGCGCTAAAAGTGGCGCGCGCATTCCGCGAGTCTGTGCCCGATGAAAATTTGGTAGGCCCCGCAACCTCAGGCATCGATTTCGAGTTTCTCGAGACTTGTTTCAAGGCGGGCCTGTTGGAATATTGGTCGGCGGTTTCAGTTCACCCCTATCGTCAGGGTGATCCTGAAACAGCAGCTATGGACTATTGCCGGCTGCGGCAGCTGATCGATCGCTACTCGCCGGTCCGCGCCCGAAGCAGTAACGGGTCAGCAAATCCGGGCAGAGAAGTTTCCATAATCTCCGGCGAGTGGGGCTATTCGTCTGTCTGGCGTGGTATGAACGATGAACGACAAGGTCAAATGCTGGCCCGCTCGTGGCTGACGAACGCCGCGAATGGTATTGAGCTGTCGATCTGGTACGACTGGCGCGATGATGGTGATGATGGCGGGGATCCTGAACACCATTTCGGTACTGTGGCCAACGATTATCACGAAGATCGCGAACGCGTTTACGATATCAAGCCCGCCTATCTGGCAGCAAAGACATTCACATCGTTCTTCGGTGGATTCAGCTTTGAGAAACGCCTCGAGGTCGGCGGCGATGACGACTACGTTCTGACCTTTCGCCGGGGCAATGAAGTTCGCGTGGCCGCATGGACCGCAGACAACCGAGCGCACAAAGTTGTCATACCCTTAATGGCTGGGTCGTACACTCGCGTCGGCCACACAGGTGAGGATTTAGGAACTGTTACTGCCGGTCAGGACGGCGCCACCATCACTTTGGCTACAGCGCCCCTGTACCTGCGCTAATGGCACTGGGGCTGAAACACTTATTGGTAACCCGGTCCAAGCTGGTCTCAGGCTTGATCTGTCGCCGCGCAGCCACCGCGACCTTCGTTTGACGCCAACTCGCTGGATAACTTATCTTCAACACGCAGCCCGTCAAGTCCTTGTGGGCAGTGATGCCGTTGCTGTCCGGAGTTCAAGCGCCCGACGCTTGTATCTTTCGCTTACTACTATCGTCCATTCAACCCAGAGCTATCTTCCTATTATGAGTACTGCCGTTCGTAATCAATCTCGCATTCTATTGTTAACTGTGCTAATTGCCCTTTTTCTGTTCGCGACTGGGGGCGCCGCAAATCTTACCCGCAAGCCAAAATCAGACGCTTCGAAAAAGAGTGACCTGGCGCCGGAACCAGTCCCAGTGATCGATGAGGACGCTGAATTGCGCCGCCTCTTAAGTTCGCCGGAAACGGCAACGGTAATCATGGAGTTGGACGGCGAGCCGGTTGTTGTTCATCAGAAGAGTATGCTTGCCAGTGTCGCGGAGGATCAGAAACTTGATCTTAAGTCGCCACAGGCTATTGCTTACGAATCGCAGTTAGCTGCGCAGCAGGAGAATTTTAAGGATCTGGCACGCAAGCTCTCGCCAAACCTGCGCGTCGTCGCCGAACTGCGCACGCTGTTGAATGCCATCTCTATTGAAGCTCCGGGTACGGATTTGGCAGCCATCGCCACGCTCCCAGGTGTCAAACGGGTTCACCTCAGAAAGCAGTATCACGTGGTTCTCAATACCAGTGTGCCCCTGATTAACGCGCCTGCCGCCTGGGCCAGGGTAGGTGGCTCGGCCTCAGCGGGGCAGGGAATTCGCGTGGCAATCCTGGATACCGGTATAGACAAGGCTAACCCGTTGTTCGCAGACGCAGGTTTTACAGCGCCCGCCGGCTTTCCTCGTGGCAACCTAACCTTCACCAACAACAAAGTGATCGTCGCGAAAGCCTTTCTACAGAATGCAGGCGCCACGCCCGTAGATGAGAATGGACACGGAACCAACGTGGCCGGCATTGCGGCTGGAGATTTCAACACCAGCTCCCCGCTGGCGCCACTTTCGGGCGTAGCTCCCCGCGCCTTTCTGGGAAACTATCGGGTGCTGGATGCCACCGGAACGGGTTTTGACGATCTGATTTCCAACGCGTTGCAAGAAGCGCTGGCGGACGGATTCGATGTCGCTAATTTGAGTTTGGGCGGGCCGGCAACTTCGACCCTTGGCCTGCTCGATCAAGCAGTGGAGAATGCGGTCAGCGCGGGAATGACCGTGGTCATTGCTGCGGGCAACAGCGGCGACACGGGTTCGGCCACAATTGAATCACCCGGTATAGCTCCTTCCGCTATCACGGTGGGCGCCGCCAGCAATGCGCACGTGGTCGCGCCCGGGGCAAACATTTCGGTTTCCGGATTATCGAATATTGGCGGAACACAGGGCCAGGGAGGCGCGCCATCCTCAATGTTCTCAGGCACGCTTGGTCCAGCCATCTATGTTGACGCTGATCCAAGCAACCGCGGCTGCGCGGGCCTGCCCGCTGGTTCGTTGAGCGGCAAGATCGCTTTGATCGAAAGAGGTAATTGCGGTTTTGCCACCAAGGTTAGCGCCGCTGGTACAGCGGGCGCTATCGCGGCGATCATATACAACAAGTCGGTCAGCGAAGGCCCTGATGGTGGCGATACGGTCTTTATCATGGATGTCAGCGGGCCCCCCGCCGCTACTATCCCCTCCTTATTTATCAGTCGAACCAACGGACTGGCTCTCGTAAATTGGTTGATCTCGCACCCTGGGGCCCAGGCGACATTGACACCGGTTCCGGTGATCGATCTTTCCAACCCGTCGGATGTAATTTCGTCATTCAGTTCGCGTGGCCCCTCTTCATTACGAGCTTTGAAGCCTGATCTGGTTGCACCCGGCGAGCAGATTTATTCGGGGGCAATTACCGCCAATAATCCTGACGGCGTGTCCGACCCAAGTGGATTTGCCGCCGCGAGCGGCACCAGCCAGGCCACGCCGCACGTGGCGGGAGCGGCGGCGCTGCTCAAGCAATTGCACCCCACCTGGACCCCACTGCAAATCAAGTCAGCGCTGATTAGCTCGGCGAACAGAGCGGTGTTTACCGATAGCACGAAGACCGTCAATGCCGGAGTACTTGATGACGGCGGTGGCCGCGCCGATCTGGCGCTTGCTTCTTCGGTGAGCGCGACTTTCTCGCCGGCGAGTCTCAGCTATGGATTTCTCAGCGTTGGTGCGCAGACAGTGCAGGTAACAAAAGATCTCCAGATAACAAATCAAAGTGGCGGGCCGAATAGCTACACGATCTCTTTCCAGGATCTTAATCCCGGGACCGGGATTAGTCTTGGCACCAGCGCCAGTCCCGTTGCTCTGGCAGCGGGCCAATCGACTACGGTCACGATTACTCTGAGCGCCGCGGGCGGCGCCGCTCTGGGTGATCGAACCGGCTATATGCTGGTGACTGATCAGACTAACCAGGTGTTGCGCATTCCATACTGGGTGCGATTTGTGCCTGCCCCGAGTGTGCAATTCAACAGCTCGGTTTTTTCCGTTGGCGAAGGTCCGCCACCAGTAGGAGCTACGGCCCGCGTGGCGACAATAGTGGTCACCCGCTCCGGGGATAGCGCAACCACAGTTACGGTCGACTATGCCACCAGCGACGGCACCGGCCCCAGCCCTGCCAGTCAGCGGATGGATTACACGACCACTTCCGGGACGCTTACATTTGCACCGGGACAAACCACCAGGTCCTTCAGCGTGCCCATTATTGATGACGGCTACGTTGAGCAAACGGAGACGGTCAATCTTACCCTGGGTAACGCCACGGGAGCGGATCTTGGTTCGCCCAGCCTGGCTGTGCTGTCCATCGATGACGATGAAGAGCAACCGGCTACAAACAACCCACTCGATGACGCAACTTTCTTTGTGCGCCAACACTATTTTGATTTTCTCAACCGTTCACCTGACGCTGGCGGCTTTAGCTTCTGGATCAGCCAAATCGACGGTCCGCCCGCCTGTGGGAATGCCCCCTGTCTTTTGCAGCGCCGGATTACGGTTTCCAATGCCTTCTTTTTTGAGCTTGAGTTTCAGCAGACGGGCGCCTATGTGTTTCGTCTGTACCGTGCCGCCTATGGCAATGATCAACCGTTCCGGAATCCGGACAATTCAAATCTGACTGAGGCTAAAAAACTGCCCAGCTACCAGGTCTTCTCGCGCGATCGCGCCAAGGTAATTGGCGGTTCGAACCTGGCGCAAAAGCAGTTGGAGTTGGCCAACCTGTTCGTTTCACGAGCCGAATTCCTGGCGAAATATCCAGCCAGTTTGGCCACGGCCGACCAGTTTGTTGACGCGCTGTTGGCGCAGATCCAAACCGATCTGGGAGTGAATCTCAATTCCCAGCGCGCCGGTCTGATTACTCTTTACAACTCCGGCGGGCGTGGTGCGGTCATGTACCGTCTCGCAGACGACAACCTGCCAACCAACCCCATTAACAATCGGGCGCTGATCGATGCAGAGTACAACCGGGCCTTTGTGACTACCCAATATTTCGGCTACCTGCGGCGCAATCCGGATATTGGCGGTATCCTCTTCTGGCTGGGGCAGGTTAACAGTGCGCCCTTGCGGGATTTGGCGAAGCAGAATGCGATGGTCTGCTCGTTTATTACTTCCGGAGAATACCAGTTGCGCGTGAGCCCAGTGGCGCCGCACTCTAATGCCGAGTGTCCGCAGTAACGCGCAACCCAGACAGAAACTTGTCGGCCGGAAGATGCCTCTGAGCTATGGGGCTTTGTCAGAGTGGCCTTGTTCAGGATGAGCTGCCGGCCGGTAATCTTGACTACCGGCAGGCAGTTTTTAGTAACGCGGGCGTCGAGCTAAGTTACAATCTGTACTTTGACGGTTACGCCATCCGGCAGGATCGTGACGGCCTTGTATTTAGTCTTGGTCTTCATCTTGAAATTAACGTCCACGACTTCAGGCGTTGTGATTACCGGACCGGTGGGTGGCTTTACAGTTTTCGTCAGCAGGAGGATTGTAGGATTGATCCCCTGCGGTACAGTGGGTTTGAGGCTGACTTTGTATCCGTGTGTTGGGAACTGGCACTTGCCGGTTACATGTAGCGTCCAGGGGCCCGGGGGCATGATGTCCAGCCACGCTTTCCATCCGTAGCACTTGCCTTTAGAAACGGCCTTCGTCGGTGTTTTCTTAACTGCTTTCTTCGCGGCTTTTTTTGCAGGTTTCTTTGCGGGCATGAGGGGGTCTCCTTTAGAGTTGAGGGTTGATGAAGGCGGCGAGAGAACGTCTTGGGTCAATCCGCAGGG
>DAIMCP010000071.1:0-27046 GCA_036726305.1 Pyrinomonadaceae bacterium
TTTCCCCCACTCCGGTTTTCGAGACCGGTGCACTAAGCCACTATGCGACCTCTCCGAGGTAATTAAGGATGAAGGCTGAAGGATGAAGGCTGAAGGAAGAAAGAGAACTTCAGCTTTGGCCCAGACGCTTCATCCTTCATCCTTCATCCCTGCTCGTCTTCGTGCGCGAAAAAACTGCTGCAGCAGTTCGCGGCACTCGTCTTCCAGAACATTTGCTGAGATCTCAATGCGATGATTCAGGAAGTCCGTATTACAAATTCCGAAATGCGATTCAACGGCCCCCGCCTTCTCATCACGCGTGCCATAGACCAGCCGCTGTACCCGCGCGTGAATCAATGCCCCGGCGCACATCGCGCAGGGCTCAACCGTTGAGTAAACGGTGGCGCCGTTAAGGCGATAGTTGTCAATCTTTCGAGCAGCCTCACGCAGGGCAATCATCTCGGCGTGAGCAGTGGGATCGCGGTCAGCACAGGTTTGGTTTCCGGCGACAGCGACCAGCGCATCGCCGATCACGATGCAAGTGCCCACGGGGACCTCATCGCGTTGTTGGGCAGCGCGGGCTGCGGCGAGCGCCTGACGCATCCACTGGGCATCAATCTCAGCTTGCGCGCTCACAATCGTCATCGAGATTTCTCTCCTCAAACAGCGAAAGTCAGACTATAGGGACGGCCCTGAGTGGTGTCAAGCGAGCCATTTTTCTGGTACTGGCTGAATAGGAGTTGCAAGAAAAACCATGAAAAAACAAGGCTAGCAAGACCCAGGAATCGCGATTGAAAAGAAAGAAAAAAGCAGAGCACCTTTGGGTGTAATGTGTTAAGGGGATTTTGCCGATCCAATAACACCACCCAAAGAGGTGATCTGCGATGAGCAAACTACAACAAACCTTACTGCCAATCAAGCTCAGAGGGGGCGAGGGAAACGTTGACGATGTTAGAGTGTAACTGAGGTTCGCATCAGCAGAATAAGCAGTATGAATATCCAGGCTGTCTTTCCGATCCGAAGGTGCCCAAGGGAAGAGTTTGCCCGGTTCCTTACTACGATTTGGCTATAAACAACTGTAGACTATCAGGAAATGGAGAATCTGGTTGAAAGTACGGGTTAACCCTGAGTTTGTCTTTGTTCTTCAGATACCACTCCTTGCTCTCTCTCAGAAAACTCTCGTCTGAGGGGAACCTTACTCGCACGGCGCGTGTCAACGACTTTGAGACATCGACCGATAGGAATCTAGTGTAGCACCGGGGTAGAGAGCCGCGTAAAACACCGGGCTCCAAAAGATTCAAAAAACGTGGTCCACAATTGACCTGTAAGCGATTTTTAAGTCCTGGACATCTTCAGTCGTTACGTCGTCGGTTGGATGGTGGCACCCCGAGAATCTGCCGCCTTAGCTCGTCAGCTAATTGCTGAAACCTGCATCAAGCAATCGATTGCTGAGGACCAACTGACCCTGCACGTCGATCGCGGCGGCAGTTTCCATAGCCCAGGTGTTCGGTTTAGCTGATTCACTGGGCTTTGCCCTAAAAGTCCGGTTTGCCCAAAAAAGTAAGTGGGGTCGGACGGTCTGCCCAAAAAACTGGCGCGGCGTCAGCGAGATCGAAGAACTAGCGAAGATCGAAACTCGCTTTCATTTCAACAACTCGCGCCGACCATTTGAGAGTCGTCCGTTACGAGACAGGTCAGCTACTGATAACGTCTGTTCAGAATCTGCTGCCAGAGAATCGACTGGAAGAAGTGAAGAAGTGTTTCAATTTGGGGTGGACTAAATCGCACCAAGAGGGCGCGTCAAGCAGTTCGCGTCTAAGTCCGAGCGGTTTCATGACATAGCTCGGACTGGGAGTACAGTTGCGGTTGATCAACGGTTCACTGCAACGGAGAGGCCACGATGATTCTCAAACTAACAGCAATTGCATGCGGTATATTTCTTTTAGGAGTTGGCATGATTGCCACCCGCAAGGCTCCGCAAGAGTATTCGAAAGATAGGTCCATCGCTTCATTAGCACGGCGAACTAAGAGCCAAGGGAAGACGCGCGTGTCGGCTCCGGGTAAAATCATCGATTATGCGGGGGCGAACATGGGCTTGGACGAAGCGCTTCAGAATTACAGCGTGGTAATAGCTGAACCAAGCGAAAGTAAGAGCTTTATAACTGACTCTTCGGATGAAATAAGGACTGCTTACAAATTCAGAATACTCGAAACTCTCTCGCAACGGAACGCAGTTTTTTGCAATACCTGTCCCGCGCTAAAGGATGTTTCTGACAAACTTCAACCAGCTCTTTACAATGAGTTCCTGTTAGAGTTATCCGGTGGAACAGTTATCGTCGATGGCGTGGAAGTTACTATGGTCAGCGATGGAACACTGAAAATTGAGGACGGCCAGAGATATCTCATGTTTATCTCTTTTACTCCCGGGGGCATGGCAAGCCTGATTGGTGGTCCTTCTGGACTCTTCCGAATTACGTCCGACGAATCGCTGGAAGCGATGGGCAATGGCAAACACCGGCTAGCCGTGGAAATTGCAGGACGATTTTCGAAAAGCTTGTCTAAGTTTAAGCAGGCGACCAACCGCTAACCTCAAAAGTCGAGGTAGGAAATTGTGTCCCGATCCAACCCTTTCCCCGTATTCGTCTTTGTTTGCTTCATTCTGATACACGAGCGGCTTGTGCTGGCGGACCTCTCCATTTCCGGTCGCCAGCAACAGATCGCCATTTTCGTCAATACGTAGGTGACTGGGCCCTTCGAAATTGAGCCTGATCCTTCGCGGGTTGGCGCCGGGGGCAAAAATGAAGTCGTATTCGAGTTGACGCTGATTCCCGTAGTAGACCACGTCCACCCCGGGGTACACTTCCTCGTACCTTACCCTGGCGTACTGCGCGACGTGCGTCCTCCACCTTTTTGGATCGTTGCCGATGAAGTAGTTACTCTTACCCGGCAACTCGTCCAGGCCCGTAACTCGCGGCCGCGAGTTGGCCCCGGCAAGCCTCATCCTGAGAACGCTATCAGGGGTTTCCCGCTCATGAGCACGCGCCGGCTTCAATATGGGCCGTGACTCACCTCTGTCCGCGGACTTTTTACCCAGAACCAGCACGACCTCCCGTGCGGTGAGCAAGAGTCCGTAGTCAGTGCCGCGTGAGAAAAACTT
This sequence comes from Pyrinomonadaceae bacterium, assembly GCA_036726305.1. Lineage (GTDB taxonomy): Bacteria > Acidobacteriota > Blastocatellia > Pyrinomonadales > Pyrinomonadaceae > JAOAPY01. Next base: position 3,137 of record DAIMCP010000071.1, read on the forward strand.
CACCCGTGAGTCGGTCTGACCACGGTTAGCCTCGAAATTCAAACGAAACTTGCCATATGACTCTCGCAGCCTGTCTCGCTCCAGCCGATCAGTTTTCTCTTCAGTGTGGCCAGTCGCGGACGTGGCCGGGGTATTGCCAGGACGACCAACGCTCCCCGTCAGATCTAACCAGACACCAACGGTGGCTGGCGGAGATGCCTGGCCTGAAGAGATGATCGGACCACAGATCAGATTGATCCAGAGTGCCAGAACCACACTCACGCCTATTACTTCCACCATGGAACTGTTTCGACTAATTGATCCGAGCATGTCATCTCTCCCGTAGTGGTTCAGTCATTTTCTCCCTGCAACTCCTGTTGGGACACGAGCCATTTTTCTGCCTTAAGGCCTAATAATAATCAGACTGCGGAACAGTGGCGTGCTATTATTAAGTTCCTGGCAATGGCGCTTTTTTGCTTTCCTTCCGGCGCCGGCTGCGGTTTTCATTTCAATGACCAGCGAATCACAAAGAGGAACCGGACGCTTGTCCGGTGAGCGTTCCGGAGATCGGATAACCGGCCGCCTGCGCGCCGGTGCTCCAAGCGAAGCGGTCACCCCGGACAAGGGCACAGCGCAGAATCCCTCGAACCTGATGCGACAGATGTCGCCCGGGGAATTCAATACCGCGATGATCCACTTTTATCGCGGCGAAATTCAGAGATCCAATACCTGGCGCAACCGTCTGGACACGACGACCAACTGGGCGGTGCTTACGGCCGGGGCGACGCTTTCCTTTGTTTTCAGCTCGTCCAGTAATCCCCACTTTGTAATTCCCATTAATTCTGTGCTCGTGGCCATCTTCCTGTTGATGGAGGCGCGGCGCTATCGCTATTACGAAATCTGGTCCAGTCGCGTACGCGTGTTGGAAACCGGTTACTTTGCGCAGTTACTGGCCCCCGAAAGCGCTGTCGCTGAAGAGGCCTGGGCGAAACATCTGGCAGCGGATCTAATTACTCCCCATTTCACCATCAGTGAACTGGAGGCGGTGGGAAGGCGTTTGCGGCGAAACTATCTTTGGATATTTGCCTTGCTGGCGCTGAGTTGGAATTTGAAGGTTTATCTTCATCCCTTGCCGGCGCGGGACTTCGCTTCGTTCATTGACCGGGCCACTGTTGGTGTTGTGCCCGGCTGGATCGTTTTTATCATTGGGTTTATCTTTAACTCCGGCGTGGCCATCTTTGCGATTGGCACCCTGCGCTTACGCGAGGCGACGGGCGAGGTGCTGCCACAGCATCAGTTTGCGCTGCGGCCCCTGCGGACGGTACGTAAGTGGACGCAAGCCGCGACTGCCACCACGCGGCGCACAACGGTGCGCGCTAAACGCGCCCGACAACGTGTGCGCAGCAGCACCGCTACCGGGGAATTCAAGAGAATAGATATTTCGGAAACCCCGGATCGGGCGGAGGTCGAAACCTGACTTCTGATTTTCAAAGTCCCAGCTCTTTATGTTTGAACTCGATGGGCAGCGACTGTCTTTAGAGGAAGTTGCGGCAATAGCATACGGGCAGGAGCGTGTCGTTCTTTCCAGATCGGCACGGCTCCGGGCTGAAGAATCGCGTCGCGTTGTCGAAGCAATCGTCGCCGCAGGACGTACGGTCTATGGAGTCAATACCGGGTTTGGCAAGCTCTCTGATGTTCATATCGCACCTTCACAACTTCAGCAGTTACAATTGAATCTCGTTCGCAGCCATTCATGTGGACTCGGGTTGCCACTGTCCGTGCCGGAAACGCGGGCCATGATGCTCTTGCGCGCGAATGTGCTGGCACTCGGATACAGCGGCTGTCGCCCTGCCTTGATCGACGCTCTGATTGAGATGCTCGAGAGAGGCGTCACGCCGGTCGTTCCGGAAAAAGGTTCAGTCGGTGCCAGCGGTGATTTGGCTCCTTTGGCCCACCTGGCCCTGGCGCTTATCGGCGAAGGAGAAGCCACTTATCAGGGTGAGCGACTCCCAGCCGGCGAGGCGCTCCGGCGCGCAGGTCTCGCCCCGGTGCAACTGGAAGTTAAGGAAGGTCTCGCGCTGCTCAACGGCACGCAGGCCCTGGCGGCGGTTGGCGCACTGGCTTTGCATCGGGCCCTCCGTCTGACGCGCCTCGCTGACGTCGCCGGCGCCCTGGCGCTTGAAGCCTTGCGGGGCACCCCGGTGGCTTTTGACGAAAGAATTCATAGTGCGCGGCCTCACCCCGGGCAAATTGAAGTTGCCGCTCATTTGCGCGAGCTGCTGCGCGATAGTGAGATCCGGCAGTCTCATCTTGAGAACGATCCGCGGGTGCAGGATGCCTATAGCCTGCGTTGCATGCCGCAGGTCCACGGGGCGGTGCGCAGCGCCCTTAAGCACGCGCGTGAAGTCGTCGAAATTGAGTCCGGCAGCGCAACCGACAATCCACTGGTATTTTCCGAGACCGGCGAGGTTTTTTCCGGCGGCAATTTCCACGGTGCTCCCCTGGCGCTGGCATTCGATTATGCTGCAATTGCCATGACTGACCTGATGAGTATCAGCGAGCGCCGCATCGATCGACTGATCAATCCTGATGCCAACGAAGGTTTGCCTCCGTTTCTGACTGCGCAAGCGGGGATGTCGTCCGGATTCATGATGATGCAGGTGACGGCGGTGGCCCTGTTGAATGAAGCCAAAGTGCTGGCGCATCCGGCGAGCATCGACAACGTACCCACCGACGGTGGTAAAGAGGATCATGTCTCAATGGGCATGACCGCCGCCACAAAATTTCGCTCCATCGTCGATTTGGCCGAGCACGTAACCGCGATCGAACTGATTACGGCCGCGGAGGGGCTGGAGTACCGCGCGCCGCTCAGACCCGGTTTGGGAGTGAGGAGAGCCTGCGAGGTCGTGCGCAAACTTGTTCCACGTTTGACTGCTGACCGGCCGCTGGCGCCGGATATTCTAAAGATCGTTGCCGCCATTCGTGAAAACGAGTTTGATTCAGTGATCTAATCCAGTTGAAACCCTGGCGCGCGATGAGCTGTCAGGCGCTGTCCGGGCGCACATGTTCCTCGGGAATACTTTGGCTTGAAATCACCGAGGTGCATTATGGATCGGCTGCCGGTTTTAATTGTGCCTGAATTGCCACGGCAAGCTTTTGTTAGGCAATAGTTTGAAAAATGATAATTGTAAGGCAGGGAGAAAAACATGAGTGATGCTATGGATGATCGCCGGAAAGGCCTGGAGGAAGAGTACTTTCATCGCAAGAACAAAGAGGCAGTTGAGAAGATGCGCGAAAAGATGCGGATCGCTGCCGCTGCGAAAGCCGCCGGCTCCTCGTCGCTGGAGTGTCCGCGTTGCGACGGTGGGTTGAAAGTAAATACCTTCGAAGGTATAGAGGTCGATGTTTGCGACAAGTGCGGCGGCCTCTGGCTCGATGCCGGAGAACTCGAGCAGTTGACCAAGAAAGATAGCGGCGGCTGGTTCAGCGGCTTGTGGAACAGTTTTAACGACAACTAGTAGGAGTGCCTGTAGGTAAGTCCAGATTTCTGGAAGCAGCCTGGGTTAAGCTGGCCATGTCATCACGAGTAGTACGCGCGCCACGCGGCGCCAAACTAAACTGCAAGGGCTGGCATCAGGAAGCGGCACTGCGCTGCCTGATGAACAACCTCGATCCAGAGGTCGCTGAGCGCCCCGAAGACCTGGTCGTCTACGGTGGCACCGGCAAGGCCGCCCGCAACTGGGCTTCGTTCGAAGCCATCGTGCGCGAGCTACAGCAACTGGCCAACGACGAAACCCTGCTGGTCCAGTCAGGTAAGCCGGTAGGTGTGTTCCGCACTCACGATTACGCGCCGCGTGTCTTAATTGCAAACTCGAATCTGGTAGGCGCCTGGGCCAACTGGGAACACTTCCACGAACTCGAACGCAAAGGGCTGATGATGTACGGTCAGATGACGGCCGGGAGTTGGATCTATATCGGCACGCAGGGAATCGTTCAGGGCACCTTTGAAACTTTTGCGGCGATGGCGGACCGCCACTTTGGGGGCGACCTCAGCGGCAAGTTAGTCGTGTCCGGGGGAATGGGTGGTATGGGCGGTGCTCAGCCATTGGCTGCGACATTGAACGGTGCAGTATTTCTGGGTATCGATGTCGATGCCGCGCGTATTGAGCGACGAGTCATGACCGGCTACTGCGATCGCCTCGCCCTGACCCTCGACGAAGCCCTCGACATTTGTGAAGACGCTGTCGCCCAAAAGCGCGCCGTTTCAGTTGGGCTGGTCGGCAACTGCGCGGAGGTCCTTCCAGAGATCTTCCGGCGCGGTGTCACGGTCGACGCTGTGACTGATCAAACCAGTGCTCACGATCCCCTGAACGGTTACGTGGCCACAGGCTTAACCCTCGCGGAGGCGGATGAATTACGCCGCACAGATCCTCAGCAGTATGTCACGCGCTCGACGGAATCGATGGCCCGTCATGTCACGGCCATGCTGCAGTTAAAGCGAGCGGGCGCAGTGGCTTTCGACTATGGCAACAACATACGCAAGTTCGCGTTTGACGCCGGCTGTGTGGAAGCGTTTGAAATTCCCGGCTTTGTTCCCGAGTACATTCGACCGCTTTTCTGCGCCGGCAAAGGACCATTTCGCTGGGTCGCCCTCTCGGGCGAGGCAGAAGACATTCGCAGGACCGATGACCTGGCCCTCGAATTATTTCCCGATGACAAGACGTTGAATCGCTGGCTGCGGCTGGCGCGCGACCGCGTGCAGTTTCAGGGATTGCCCGCCCGCATCTGTTGGCTCGGTTACGGCGAGCGCGCGGAGATGGGCGAGGCGATTAACGATCTGGTGCGTCGTGGGGAATTGAAGGCGCCGATAGCGATTGGCAGGGATCATCTCGACACCGGATCAGTGGCCTCACCCTATCGCGAGACGGAGGGAATGAAAGATGGCTCAGACGCGGTCGCTGATTGGCCCATCCTCAATGCGCTGCTCAATACCTCGAGTGGGGCGAGTTGGGTATCGTTTCATCACGGCGGCGGTGTCGGGATAGGTTATAGCTTGCATGCCGGACAGGTTTCAGTGGCAGATGGCACCGATGAAGCCTCGAAACGCCTCAATCGCGTGCTGACAAACGATCCGGGACTGGGCGTGGCGCGCCACGTCGATGCGGGTTATGAAGAAGCGAAGAAGACGGCAAGCGACAAAGGTGTGAACATTCCGATGATGTAATTCGGCGTCTGTGGGATCTATGTGCAATGTTGGAAATTATCCAGATGAAGTAAAGCAACATATCCGTCAGGATGTTTGTCGAAATCTAGTCGCGGGATATGAGGTGGGTGATGCTGCTAACTGCCTGTTGCATGCTCCGACAATCGACAAAAACAAGGACGAGTTCGATCGAATCTTCAAGGAAAGAATTAGCCGCAATGATTACAATTTTCAAGCAGTAGTATTTCCGGCGCGGATTGCAGCCACTCTGCAAAATGTCGATTATAGGAAGCCTACCACCAAGAAAGGCGAAATTGCGATCATTCTGGAAAAGATTTTTGCGCCTTTGCAAGCCGCTCTGCTCGCATTGGCGATAAGGCGAAAGTTCATGAGATAGGATGAAGTCTTGCGAGGCGGACTTACCGCAAATTCAAGCGGGGATGTTAGAATTAGCGTGCTATGACAGTAACCTTGGAGCTCAGGCCGGAAGTTGAGGAACACATCAAGGCTGAAGCGAAAGCTCGCGGCTTGTCAGTTGAGACCTATATTCTCAGTGTCCTGGAAAAAGAGGCGACGAATGGCGAAGCGAATTTCGCGTTAACGGCGACTCCGGAAGAGTGGAAAAAGGCATTCCTTGATTGGGTACATACAGAGAGGCCTGGACACCCGCCGCTATCAGATGAAGCGATAAGCCGCGAAAGCATTTATCGCGAGAGAGAAGATGGTCAGCTGTGAGTTTCGCGGTCGATACCAACGTATTGCTGCGCAGCATTGACGACGGGCACGTTGCCCAGCCGTTAGCACAGAACGGATTGGTTGCGCTTCGTGACCGCGGGGAAATACTTTCAATCTTTCCGCAGAACCTGGTCGAATTTTGGGCTGTCGCCACACGTCCCTTAGTGAATAATGGATTAGGGTTGAGCGTTGATCGGGCCGAACAAGAGTTAGCAAACCTCAAGAACCTTTTCGTGGTCCTGTCCGACAGTGACGCAATCTTACCCGCGTGGGAGCGGCTGGTAGTTCTTCATCGAGTCATCGGCAAACAAGCTCACGATGCGCATATCATTGCCGCCATGCTCGTGCACAAAGTTACACATCTTCTTACTTTCAATGACAGCGATTTCAAGCGTTTTATGGAAATCACGGTGGTGAATCCGCAGGCCATTATTTCATCCTCAAGCTCTACGGAACCTTCTGATTAGTCCCACCCGCATCCCTCGGAGGAAGATTGTATGAAACCCAGGTTTCTCGTGACTGCCTTTACGATTGTTCTGGCGCTTGCGCTGGCCGGGGCAGCACAGGACAAATCTGCTACAGCCCCAGACAACAAGCCGGCGAAGAACGAAGCGCCGGAGCCACGAACCAAGGACGGCAAGAAGCTTCTGACCGCGACCGATCTGCTGAAGGTTGCGGGCGTGAGCGCGCCGCGAATTTCGCCCGATGGCTCGCGCGTCGCCTACACGGTCAGCGAGACCAGGATGGAGAAGGACAAAGAGTGGAAGTCGGTGACCCAGGTGTGGGTCGTGGCGATAAAAGGTGAAAAACCTCGGCAATATACCCGCGGCGAGAAGAGCGCTACCGCGCCCGAGTGGTCGCCCGACGGAAGCCTGCTGGCGTTTCTCAGTGATCGCGAAAAGGACGGCGAGCGACAGGTCTGGATGATGTTGGCCGATGGCGGCGAGGCCTGGGCGGTCACCACGCATAAGGGCGGTGTCAGCGGCTTTCGCTTTTCACCGGACGGCAAACAACTGCTCCTCAGCGCAACCGATCAGCCATCGAAAGATGAAGAGGAGCGCAAGAAAGTCAAAGATGACACGATGGTGATCGATCACGACATCAAGATGACTCATCTTTGGTTGTGGAACATCGAAAAGAAAGATGAGAAGCGACTGACCGAAGGCGAGTTTACCGTCAGCGATCCGCAATGGGCGCCTGACGGTTCGCGCATCACCTACACAGCGCGACCCACGCCCAGAGCAGATGATGGTGCCCTGAGTGATGTCTGGATGGTTACCGTAGCCAGCGGCGACAGGAAGAAGCTGGCCGGCGGCGACGGCTCAAGCGATAACGCGCGCTGGTCACCGGATGGGCAATGGATCGCTTATACCGGAAGTCCGGATCGTGACCCCGGCCCTTCGACGCCCGATATCTACCTCTCGCTGGCAGCGGGCGGACCGCCAAAGCAACTAACCACGAAATTTGATCTAAGCGTCGGCACCCCCGTGTGGTCGCGCGATGGCCGGGCGATCTACTTCAGCACGAATGTTCTGGAAGCGATCGAAGTCTATTCGTGCGACGTGACGACAGGAGCAGTGAAGCAACTCTCGCGGCGAGGCGGATCGACGGGCATTACTGAGATCAGCCGTGACGGAAAAACAATTGTGGGCACTCTGTCAGGACCAAAACAGCCGACGGAAATCTACCGCTCGACTCTCGACTTCACCGACTTCAATACGATTACCGATCACAATGCGTGGTTGAAAGAATACGCGTTGGGTGATTCAGAAATCGTGAAGTGGAAAAGCAAAGACGGCACAGACGTCGAAGGCGTGCTGACCAAACCCGTTGACTACAACCCGGCTGCGAAGGTGCCTTTCCTGTTGAATCCACACGGTGGCCCGACCGGCGCCTCAATCAATAATTTCAACGGCACAGTGCAGGTGCTCGCGGCGAACGGGTTCGCGGTACTGCAACCAAATTTTCGCGGCTCAACAGGCAAAGGCCTCGCGTTCGCCCAGGCTAACAAGAATACCTGGGGCAAGGGCGATTACGAAGATTGCATGACTGGCGTTGATGCGTTGATTGCCGGCGGCATCGCCGACGCGGACCGGTTGGGCGCGTTTGGTTGGTCGTACGGCGGCTACATGACGTTCTGGCTTTTGACGCAGACGGATCGGTTCAAAGCCGTCAGCCCGGGTGCCGGCCTGACGAACATCTACTCGATGTACTCACAGACGGATATTCATCGTTATCTCAATTGGTTCTACAGCGACAAGGCGCCATGGGAGAATCAGGAGCAATACTGGGATCGTTCGCCAATGAAGTACGTCAATAACGTGAAGACCCCGACGATGATCGTGCACGGACAGGTGGACACCCGGGTGCCCATCGCCCAGGCACAGGAGTTTTACCAGGCCCTGGTTGAGCGCAAGGTTCCGGTTGAGTTTGTGGTGTACCCGCGCGAAAACCACGGCTTTACCGAGCCGCGCCATCAAATGGATCGGGTGCGACGTTACGTGAAGTTCTTCGCGAAGTATCTTGGCGCACCTTTGGTCACGGAGCCGGCCGGACCATAGGGAACACTATCAGAGTTTTCACATCTAATATGCCTCCATACGTAATGGGCCGCAGGCGGACCGTAAGCGGTCTGCTACTTTTTCTACCGCTGCTTTTTGCTTCTTCAGCGCGAGTTCAGACCGAGGCACCCAGCCGCGTCCAGACCGTGAAGTTCGAAAGCAAGCTGGTGGGCAGGACTTTGCCATATAAGATCGTGCTTCCGCCCGACTATCATTCCTCACGAACGACTCGCTATCCCGTGCTCTATCTCCTGCACGGCCTGGGAGGCCACCATACCGATTGGACTCTGCGTACGAACGTCGCAGATTATGCCGCGCAGTATCGCTTGATAATTGTTACACCTGAAGGGAACGACAGCTGGTACGTCGACAGTGCCAGTGAGGCTTCAGACAAATATGAGTCGTACATCATCAACGAGTTGATTCCCGATGTTGATGCGCGCTATCGCACCATTCAGGCTCGTTACGGTCGAGCCATTGCCGGCCTTTCGATGGGTGGCTATGGCGCATTCAAGTTTGGACTGAAGTATCCGAATCTCTTTGTGTTTGCCGGCTCGCTGAGCGGCGCTTTCGGCGTCACCAGAGCGACGGAAAAGGATCGGGGTGCCGGCTGGGAAGCATTTGTGAAAGTATTCGGTGAACCCGATAGCCCCACACGCAAGGCCAACGATCTGTTCGCACTGACCGCGGCGTTGTCTCCTGCACGGATCGCCTCTTTGCCGTACTTCTATTCTGATTGCGGCACTGAAGACTCGCCCCGCATTTTCGCGCCCAATCGCGAATTATCTGATTTGTTCACCCAGAAAAAAATTCCCCACGAGTTCCGGGAGTTACCGGGCGATCACTCCTGGGCCTATTGGGACCGGCAGGTAAAGGAAGTACTTAAGCTTGCTGCGGAGAAGCTGCGCCTGCCGATTTCCCGAGCGGTTTTGCCAAAAAGGAAAGCCTCGGTAACTGGAAAACCTCAAGAAGAAAGGCCGGCGGAAGGTTCGCCGCCGGTCAATCAATGATCCTTGCCTTGTTCCAATTGCCCAGGATTTTCACGGAGCGGACCAGGACGTTTCCTGGCTCGCCCCTCATCTCGCTTTCCTATATTCTGAAGTTATCGCTCTTAGCAAATTCATGAGCTTCGGGGACGAATAATTGCTTAATTTCGCCATGCAAATGGCCCGCGATGCCGGGCGTATTCTAATCGAGCGCCAGGGACGTAACCTGCAAATATCCAGCAAAGGCGACATCAATCTGGTGACCGAAGCAGATCTAGCTGCGGAAAATCTGATCATTGAAAGGATCAGCTCGTACTACCCGCGGCACGCGATCCTGGCGGAAGAATCCGGCGCCTCGATAGTCAACGAGACCGCGCCCACGAGCGAGTGGAAGTGGATCATTGACCCCCTCGACGGCACAACCAATTATGCACATGGCTATCCCTGTTTCTGCGTTTCAATTGCGGCGGAACGCAACGGCAGGATTGAACTTGGGGTTGTCTATGACCCGGTGCGTGAGGAAATGTTTGCCGCTGAGCGAGGGCAGGGAGCGACTTTAAATGAACGCACAATTCGCGTCTCGGAAGTCGATGACTTGAATCGAGCCATGCTCTGTACGGGGTTTCCTTACGATGTGCGCGAAAGAACTGACTTCGCGCGACACTTTACGAAATTCACGATGCACGCCCAGGCCGTGCGCCGCGACGGTTCTGCGGCGCTCGATCTGGCCTTTGTTGCCTGCGGTCGGTTTGATGGCTTTTGGGAAGACGGATTGAATCCCTGGGACGTGGCGGCAGGGCTGCTTTTAATCGAAGAATCTGGTGGGCTCGTCACCAACTACAAGGGTGCAGCCTTAGACATCTACACACCTGAGGTGCTGGCAAGCAACGGTCTGATCCACGACGCGATGATGGCTGTTTTGCAATACTAAGAGGCTTATTAAGTGAGTGCGGACCGGATCACCGTAGCCAAGCGTTCGCTCTCACGTCTGGCGCAGGCGCGCGTTTCCTCGCCTGGATTCTGTCTGACATAAAATACCGGGTGGTAAACAACAACAACTCTTGCCGGACGCGGGATTATCTGACCGGACGGCCAGACGCGATGTGCTCCAGTAATCGTTACCGGCAAGATTGGGACTTCCGCATCCAGAGCCAGGCGCACGGCGCCCGCTTTGAACTTAAGCATACTTCCGTCAGGGTGGCCGCGTCCGCCTTCGGGAAAGATCACGACTGCCCCGCCCTCCCGCAACCATTGCAAAGTGCGTCTAATAGCGGCCGGATCGCTGCCTTCGATCTGTAAGGGCCAGGCGCCAAAGAGCTCAATCAGTTTCCCGACCAAAGGCCAGTTAAAGGCTGCATCCCAGGCGAGGAACCGAAGCGGTCTCTTAATCGGAATCGCCAGCCAAAAAGGATCGATATAAGTCTGGTGATTGGCGGCAACGATTAAGCCACCGGTCAGCGGAATATTCTCGGTGCCCTGATAACGAATCTTGAAGAGCCCGCGCCAGAAAAAATTCAGCGGCAGACGCACCCAGGTAAAAAACCACTCCGGCAGTACAAACTCTTCGGGTTTTGATTTCATGCAGCGATGACCAGCGAGGTCCGTGATCAGTTCTGAAATGTCCTGATGAGACTATAGCTCTTCCGACTGTTTGCTTAGTCAACCGGCCATTCGCGATCAATGAATTCGACGTGTATTCTGGGCATCCCGCCGGCTCCCTTGCTGCGTCCGCGGACGACAGCAAAAACGGTAAGGTTATAGTCAGAGCTTGTCAGCTTGATGAAGCGGCCAACCGGCACATCAACAGTGGTGAAAATAGTTGCCCCTCTACGGCTGATATTCTCAGTTACCGTACTTTCGGTGTGCGCGGTTTCGCCTTTTTCATTGAAGACTTCAAGCGAGATGCCGACTGGTATGTTGTGGCGTGTGTGGATCCGGGCAATGTTGTCCTGGGCTTGCTTAATATTTTCAAGATCCTGCAGCGTTAATTCTCCATCAGAGATGGGTCCGGCAATTTCAAAGCGCCTGGAGGGGTCTTCTTCAAAGCTTTGTGGCGGATGTTTACCTACAAAGGCGACGCCCACCTCAAAGCAGGGAGTCTTCTTATCTTCTGGAGAAACAGTCCTTATCAAGTAACGTACCAGGGCCCAGATCTTGTATTGCTCCTCCACAGGATCAAAGACGCGCAGGGGGCGCGGCATGGGAATCGTCATGTGCAGCAAACGCCCTCGTTCGGTCGGACGTTTGAGGGTAAACCCGGCGCCGAACGGAGTGACGTCGAGCAACCTCGTAACTTCGGTCCACTCGAAATCCGGGGTTTCGCGACAATGAACTCTGACCGGCAGTCTTAGTTCCAATCGCTCACGAATACGTTTGGATCTTCTCTGATCGTTCATGCCCATTTGCAAAGGATTGAACTGCCGGCAACCGGCCTGCAGCCGGCAGTGGAATCCCCGGTTCTCAAAGCTTCCCACAGCCGCGAAGCTATTGATTCTATTGGGGTTTGTTTAACCGTCATGAGTTGCCAAAAATGATATTGTCCGGTAGAATCGCAAGTGTCAATTAAGCAGATGCGATGTACCCTCGGCGGCTGTCATCAAGAGCGCAAAATCGTCAGTCAAACAATAAAACGGGAATCCCGGTAAGGGGCTCTTGTGCCTAAGTGCCTTGAGCCGGAAAATCCGGCAGACCTGGATCGGCACCTCGAGCGACACCGGATTGTACTGGAAAGGTCCAATAGATGGAAACGACTTCTGAACGCAATCACATAAATATCGAAGATGAGATGCGGCGCTCGTATCTCGACTATGCCATGTCCGTCATCATCGGGCGCGCGTTGCCCGATGTACGCGACGGCTTGAAGCCGGTACACCGCCGCGTGCTGTGGGCCATGCATGAATTAGGAAATACCTACAACCGGCCGCACAAGAAAAGCGCGCGCGTGGTGGGCGACGTTATCGGTAAGTATCACCCTCACGGAGACGTCCCGGTCTACGACACCATCGTGCGACTGACGCAGGACTTTTCCATGCGTTATCAATTAATTGACGGCCAGGGTAATTTCGGTTCCGTGGATGGCGACGCACCAGCGGCGATGCGTTACACCGAAGTGCGCATGGCGCGCCTGGCGAACCAGGTGCTGGCGGACATCGAAAAAGAGACGGTTACCTTCCAGCCAAACTATGACGAATCGCTGAGCGAACCGACCGTGCTGCCCACACGCGTACCCAATTTGCTGATCAATGGCTCAGACGGTATCGCGGTTGGTATGGCGACAAAGATCCCGCCTCATAATCTGACTGAGATCGTTGACGCCACGATTGCCTTGCTGCGAGATCCGGAAATTGAAATCACGGAGCTGACCAGGATTGTAACCGGCCCGGATTTTCCGACCGGCGGCTTTATTTATGGCCGGGAAGAGATCCGGAAGGCTTACCTGGAAGGACGCGGAGTATTGCAGTTGCGAGCTCGCGCCGGTATCGACCGCGTGGGCCGGGGCACGCAGGAACGTGATGCGATCATTGTTACCGAGATCCCCTTCCAGGTGAATAAGGCGCGTCTCATCGAACGCATTGCTGAGCTGGTCAACGAAAAGAAACTCGAAGGCATCTCCGAGATGCGGGACGAGTCAGATCGTTCGGGGATGCGTATCGTCATCGAGCTAAAACGCGACGCCGTGCCCCAGGTCATCCTTAACAAGTTATACAAGTTGACGCCCATGCAGTCGTCGTTTGGAGTGATCAATCTGGCGATCGTCAACGGCCAGCCGCGGGTCCTGAATCTCAAGCAGATGCTCGAGAGCTTTGTGGACTTTCGCCGCGAGGTTGTGCGGCGTCGTACCGAATACGATCTCCGCAAGGCCAAAGCACGAGCGCACATCCTGGAGGGTCTTACCAAAGCGATCGATGCGCTGGATTTCATCATCACCACCATCCGTAACTCGCGCTCAGTTGACGAAGCCCGCCAGTGGTTGACCGGCGACACGAAAACGATGAGTGAGGTGAAGACCTGGAAAGGAGTACCGTCAAGCGAAGCAATTGCGAAGTACTTGCCCCGGCTGCGCAAGGCGCTGGATCAACTCGCATTTTCAGAGTTGCAGGCCCAGGCCATCCTCGACCTGCAGTTACGCCGCCTGTCGGCTCTGGAACGTCAGAAGATCACAGATGAGTACGAACAGATCATCAAGCTGATTGCCGAATTGGAAGAGATTCTGGCCAACGAGGCTTCATTGCGGCGTGTGATCTCAACCGAACTGGAAGAAGTAAAAAGAGACTTTGGCGACAAGCGACGCACCGAGATTGTTGACGCGGGAATCGAATTTTCGATCGAGGATCTCATTGCCGACGAGGATGTAGCGATCACCGTCACCAACAGCGGCTATATCAAACGGACCCCGATTACAACTTATTCGAGACAGGGTCGGGGGGGCAAGGGACGCTTCGGCGCGGCGGCCAAGGGGGCTGATTTTGTCGAGCATCTATTTATTGCCTCGACCCATGCCTATCTGATGATCTTCACCGACGACGGGACGGTCTACAAAATCAAAGTTCATGAGGTGCCTGACGCGGCGGCTTCCGCCAGGGGCAAGGCTATAGTGAACCTGATTAGCATGCCGTCGGATCGCCGGCTGGCCGGCGTCGTGCCCGTGCGCGACTTTGAGGAAGGCCGCTATGTCCTGATGGTGACGCGCAAGGGCGTGATCAAAAAGACATCACTGGCGGATTTTAAGAATATTCGCTCCAACGGCATCAACGCCATTAACATCGACGAAGGCGATCAGCTGCTTGATGTGGTGTTGACCGATGGCAGCAAACGAATCTTTATCGCGACTCATAACGGCATGGCCATTCGGTTTGATGAAAAGAATGTCCGTCCCATGGGCCGGGCCACCCGTGGCGTGCGTGGAGTTGATTTGCGGCCGGAAGATTACGTCGTCTCCGTTTGTCCGGTTTCGGCTGACGATACGGAAAGGATGTTGTCGGTATCCGAGCAGGGCTATGGCAAGCAGACGGCGATCACGACTTATCGCCTGCAGTCCCGCGGCGGCAAGGGGGTCATCAACATGAAGACGACCACCAAGACAGGCAAAGTTGTCGCGGTTTTCCCCGTGGAAGCAGACTCTGAAATCATGATTATTACCCAGCAGGGCAAGCTCATTCGGCTGGAGGCAGGTGAGATACGCAAGACGGGCCGGAGCGCTCAGGGCGTGCGCTTGATCAAGGTTGATGCAGACGACCGCGTTACCAGCGCTTCGCTGGTCGAAGCTGCCGACGAAGAGACGGAAGAATCACCGGTATAGCTGGGCGAAAATCCCATGCAACAGGCAGTCAGGAAGGGAGCTGGGAATCCACTTCCTGACTGCTTTTTCCTGTTCTGACCGCATTACGGCTGGGGCAACCCAGTGTTTGTCGAAGTCTCGCCTTCGACCCAAATTTCACCGTCCTCAAAAACTTCCTTCTTCCAAATGGGGACTGTTTGTTTCAGCTGCCGGATGGCCCATTCACAGGCCTCAAACGCCGCGCGCCGATGAGGAGCGCTGACTGCGATGACCACGCTCGTTTCCCCAATTTCCAGTCGTCCCGTGCGATGCACGAAGCCAATGTGCGCGATGTCGAAACGCTGGTGCGCTTGTTGGCCGAGGCGCCGCATTTCGCCAAGAGCCATCGCTGGATAGGCTTCATAAACGAGGTAAAGTGTTCGCCTGCCACGCGTCCATTCGCGCGCATAGCCGTCCAAGGTGACAGTGGCGCCGCATTCGGGCAGGACGACGCGCCGGGCCACTGACCCCACATCAATTGGCTGCTGGGTTAATTCGAAGAAGTCGTTCGCGACCGGCGCGGCAGGCAGCATCGCTTCGGATCCGGAGCCACCGCTAACGGGAGGAAACAAGGCAAGCTCATCGCCGTCATGTATTTCCTGTTCCGTCGGCGCATATTCCTGATTGACGGCGAATAAGAGCGAGCGGCCGAAGCGGCGCAGTTCGGGATAGGCGGACAGCACTTGCTCGAAGGCTGCGGCTGCCCTGAGGGGGCCGTCAAAGGTCAGTTCAACCTCGGTGAGACCGGCGGCATCGCGCGCGGCTCCAAAAAATAGTACCCGTACCCTGAGTGGACCGTCAGCCCTGGACACTTCCGCGCCTTTCATTCAATTTCAATCTTGTGGCCACTATGCCCGTTGCCCTTTGCCAACTCGTGAATTCGCGCCCTCTCTTCATATCCTGTGACTGCGCGCACGAGCATATCGCGCAGCCGGCTCAGTCGTTCTCCGGTCGAGCGCAGCTCAAGCAGTTCCTGTTTCACTTCCGCATCAATTTCCATGGCTGCCGCAACCAAAAACGAGAGCCGTTGCGGCTCCGTATCGGAAATGTCGGGCAACGTGGCCCGTTCATCATTGAGAGCGCGCACTGCCCTCGCTATCCGCGTAAAGGTATCGGCAACTTCACGCGAGCGAGCTTCAAGGGCTGAGTCATCATCTTCCTGATCTTCAAAGAAGCTGACTCGCACAACCAGGTAAGGCTTTTCCGTTTCCAGATACTCTTCGATGCGAAAGCGGATGACGCCGAGGGTCAGGACATTTGAGCGCCCATCGGGAAGCGGTTGCTCCTCTGATATTTCCGCGACGCAGCCCACATAGCCGATCGCCGGCACTTCCCGCTCAGAAGTACTCGAGTCGAAGTATGAAAGGCCGAAAAGATTGTTGCCGGCGCGAATATCCGACAACATTTGGCGATAGCGCGGCTCAAAGATGTGCAGCGGCAAAGGTACACCGGGAAACAACACTACCGGGAGGGGAAAGAGCGGCAATTCGCGCACTCCCTGGATTTTCTCCATCGCTTCATTCATTGAAATTATCAATCGTGGCCGCAGCAGTCCCTGTTGCCCTGCTGAACAGCTGGCGCAAAATTGTGGTGCTGGTTTGGGCGAGTATTATGGCAGATGGAGGTATAGAAGTCAGCAGCGGGAAAAACCGGCTGACTATCAACGCGAAGCGTGCCGCCTTTTGGAAGCGAATGAAATCCGGAGCGCGCCTGATCAGATCCAGCCTAAGTAAAGTCTATTGTTCGTTGCGAGGCCATGCGGCGCAGGGATGCCAACAAGGCTTCGGTCTCAAACGGTTTGTCGAGAAAATCGTCCGCACCCGCTGCATAACAGGCGTTCAACGTGTCAGTACCTTTGGCTGCGCTAACCACCAGGACTTTGCTCTCTGGGACATGGGCTTTGATATATTGCAGGATTTTGAGTCCCGTCTCCGGTGATTGCACGCTGGGGGGCAGATGCAGATCCACGATGGACACGGCAGGTTCATAGATGGTCGCGCGACGTATTGCCGTCGGTAAATCGTTCGCTGTCATCACTTCATAGTCGTCGCAGAGGGTCCAGAACAGTTGCTGCGTGATGGCATCATCGTCGTCCACGATTAATACTCTGGGCTTCATGGGGGATACTCCTTGTTCCCGAATTGATTGTATACAGGCAATGTCTATTCCGTTGCACTTCAAGCGGGTGTCGTGAGGCAATGTCTCGCAGCAAACCACGTTTGCATGGGACCTTACCTGTAGACTACAGGAGACAATCTTCTATGAAGTGTCTACAAATAGAAGCATATAGATCCTGCAAGATCTGCAGGGCCGGGACAGATGACCCCTGTCGAGTAGAAGGACAACAGGATCAGGGTCTTTTGGAGGGTTCGGTTCTGAGGAAATCGATCCCGGAAGCCTGCTGGCCAACATCCACAGTGGCCACTGTCTTGAGCGCCTTGAGATCGATTATTTCCACTGTGCCTGGTTCGGCGCCAACCCCTTCGACTGAAACAAAGGCATAGGCATTATCCGGCGACACCACAACTCCATGCAGCACTTTTCGTTTCGTTGGCAGGCGCGCCAGCTCGTTTCCTGACTTAAGGTCGATGACTGAGACGGATTGATCGCGTTTGTTCGTCGCGACCAGGCGAGCTCCATCCGGGGTAACGGCGAGATTGTAGACACCGGGACGCGCGGACAGGCGGCGCACGATTGACCATTTTCCGGCATCAACCTCGACGATCTCACTCGATTGATTGCAGGCGACAAAGATCGACGAGCCATCCCTGGAGGGCTGCGCCCAGGTTGGCGAGCAGGAAATGTCGCCTGCCCGGGGCGCTTCCATGCCGTGACCGGCCATGTCCATGCGTTTACTCCCGGGCATGTTCATACTAGTCGCGCGCGCCTCCGGCGGCCCCATGCGTCCCAGTTCATGACCTTTGGTAAGCAGGAAGTTGCGCGACACTTTTAAACTGTGCGTATCGATCTCGACGAGCAGGTCATCCATCATGCAAGCTGAATAGTGTTTGGTTCCCTGAGGATTCAAGCGGGAGCCGTGCGGCATGGTACAAGTGTTAATGCGTGCCATCTCGAGCATCGGTTCGGTAGCCACGACGGAGACTGATGAAGGCACCATATCACCGTGCAGATTGAAATTGACTACGTACAGCAGGTCACCGTCCTTACTGACGTCCATGGTGGCCGGGAAGTATCCCAGCCCGGTCTGGCCCAACACTCGATCGCCGTCGACTGCATACTTCCAGACGGAACCAAAAGGCCGCCCGTGGGCCAGCGAAACGTAGTAGTACTTCCGGTCCGGAGAGATGACGATTCCATGCGGACCGTTAATATCGGTCGGCATTTCACCGATGTGCAAATCGTGATCGACGCGCGCGCCAGCCGGCCCAAAGCGCACCAGTGCGATCCGGTCCGCCGATTCGGAGAGAACATAGACCAGGTAGTCCTGGTCAGGTTTCACTTGCGCAGCGACGGAAACAGCGCCGGAGGCGGCCAGCAGGATGAGCAACGCAAGCAGCAGGCGACGCATATCAAGGTTGTGCGGGTTTTTTAGGCGGTTGCTCAGGCTGATCAGGAGGTGCGTACTCATCGTCGTCGATAATCTTGATTTCTGCGCCATACTTCTGATAGTTGCGGAAACGAATGTCGTTGCGACTCTGGACGAGTTGCCGGTCCTTGTAAAGACTGGTGATAAAAATATCAGCATGAGACGGCAACAGATAGGGTCTTTCGTTGATCTTGACCCAGTCGTAATCGACTATGCTGCTGGCGGCCCGGATAGGAAAGTCCGCGGGAATTTCAGTCGCTATCTGTTCAAACCGCAAGACACGATTTTGCTCACGATCGATCCACACTCGACCGCGTGAACCAACTGAGGCTACGGAATTCTTAGCGGCTTTCAGGGTGAGCGTGGAATACGGCAGCTGCACTTCAAACTCGTAGACGATGGTGCGTTGCCCACGGAGCACGTCGGTATCGACCATTTTGAAAGTGGCGCGGGTTTCATCTTTGAAAAGATTGGCCAGACCCGTTACGTATTCGCCGGTGGAACTGGCGCCACCGACGTAGTCACCATACTCACTCCCGGCCTTCGCTTCTTTGCTCGGTGGCATGCCGTTGACAGTGAGAAGCTTATACTCTTCGCCTGCCGGTTGATGATAGCTTACGGCGATGCTGAGCGTGTCGTCCGGCATCCAATTCGCTGTGCTGCCATAGGCAACCGAACGTTTGATCAATTGTCTGACGAGGAAGTCGGGCATGGCTCCGGCCGCACCCAGCGTGATCTTCTTTGTCAGCGCCAGTAATTCATCGGCCTCAGTCGTTGACGGCAGCGTTTCAGTCTTTGGATTCGCCCGGCGACGCTCAGCCTCTTCCAGTGTGCGGCGCAGGGTGGCATCGCTGCCACTTTTGGCAGCTACCAGCGAGCGCATGCCGTCTGTCAACGGGAACCCGATGCCACGCTTCCTGATCTCCTCAACCAACCGGTCACGTTGTTCCGGATGTCTTGGGAGTTGATAGACCAGGCTGACCAACTCCTGGCTGGTCAAAGGTGCGCCGGCGGCAGCATCCTGCGCTGAAATCGAGAGTGGCAATAACGAAAGTCCGAGAAAAATAAGCAGGAGTTTGCGAGAAATTTTGTACATCGTGTTGGGCAGATTGCTACTTTCCAGGGGCCGCTCTTCAATACGAACTTATCCGATGGATTATCGGCGAGTGCGGTTGCCTGCTCGCCTCCAGCTTAGCGCAAATGGCGGCCAAAGCCGAACTGACTGGCGATTCGCGCCAGGCCTCGAATGTTAATCGGCAGGGAGGCAATATTGACGGATCGAGCTAACCAATATTTCAACGCAACGGTGCAGTTCCTCAATCGCCACAAATTCGCCGGTGCGATGGGCCACACGGATGTCACCGGGGCCAAGCACAACGGCTACAGCGCCCAGCGCGATCATTTGCGGCGCTTCTGTCCCGAAGGCCACCGTGCCCGCTGTGCGTCCGCTCTGTGCTTCCAGAAAGCGTACTAATTCCGAATCACGTGCAGTGTCGAACCCCAGGTCAATTCGTCCCGCCTCGATCTCACTGGAGAAGTCCGCGTCAAGCTGTTTTTCTTTCTCAATTGCCAGTCGCAGCATGTCAATTACCCGAGTTGGGTCCTGCCCAGGTATCGGACGCCATTCGAGTGTGAGCCGGCACTCGCCGGGAACCACATTTTTTGCTGTTCCGCCACTAATTAAGCCCACGTTCAGAGTTGTATAAGGCGGGTCAAAATCCGCGCGCTGATCTATTTCTAGTTGCTCGCTGATGTCTTCGAGGTGCGCCAGCAACCGCGCCGCGCGAAAAATCGCCGAGGCCCCGACCGCCGGATAAGCACTGTGCGCTTCCCGCCCGCGAACGATTACCTCCGCCAGACAGTAACCTTTACCGGCACGCATCGGCTGCAGTGACGTCGGCTCCCCGACAATTGCGTAGCGCGCGTTGAGAGCTTTAGCAGCCGCCAGGCGCTTAGCGCCAAACAGTCCCAACTCTTCGTCGGCTGTAAACACCAGGGCGAGGGGCCGGTTGAGATTGTGCAGGTCGAATGTTTCCACGGCAGTCAAGGCCGCGGCGATGAATGCCTTGGTGTCACACGCGCCGCGCCCGTAAAGCTTGCCGTCTTTCTCAGTCAGAAGGAGCGCGTCAGTCCACGCCGCATCGTAAGGAACGGTGTCGGTATGTCCAACCAGCGCCAGCTCAACCGCAGTTGTATCCGCGAACGTAGTGCCGGCAACGGCAATCAGATTGGTTTTTTCCACTCCGAACTCATCGGTGTACGGCAGCCGGCGCACGCGCATGTCCAGCGCTTCGCAACGCTGTGTCAGGTAGTCGATAATCTCCGCGTTCGAGCGCCGTGAGACCGAGTCGATGCCGACGAGTGCGGCCAATGTTTTCTCAACAGTCATGCAGGTAATCCGTAAATTGTGACTGGGGTCGAATACTGCCGGGTGTCTATTTTCGTCTATTTAGCCCCACAAACTCTTCTGCAAGTGGGCAAACCTTTTCACGATCTCTTCCTGGTCCGCGTGCCTTCCTTCGGAAACAATCTGGCGCCCACCGACAACCACGTCTCGGACGGCGCTTCTTGAGGCCCCAAACACGATCGCAGTCAACAAGTCCTCTGCGGACGCTCCGGCAATTGCAGGATCGTCGAGATCGACGGTAAAAAAATCCGCCGGTCTCTCCGGTTCCAGCGTGCCGCCCTTTGCGCCGATGCTCGCCGCTCCGCTGCTGGTGGCGCAAGCGAACAGGCGCGCGGCCAGACCCGAGCGCGAATCGTCGGGGGCAAGTACTGCGCGTTCCATTTTCTGCAAGCGCAGGTGGTATTCAAGCTCCCGCGCCTCCTCGAACAAGTCAATCTGAGCCTGACTGTCCGAGCCCAGCGCGATACGCATGTTGCCGGCGAGGAAAAGGTCGGCAGGTACCACGCCATCCCCCAGGTTTCGCTCCGTCGTTGGACAAGCACAGACCATCGCTTGAGCGGCAGCGAGAGATTGAACCGCTTTCGGCGTAACATGAATCGCATGCACCGCGGTGAAGCGTTCATTCAAGAGGCCTTCGGAGGCGAGCAGGGCCACGGGTGATCTCCCGTATTCCTGAATGCAAGCTGAAATCTCCGCGGGTTGCTCCGCCACGTGCATATGAACCGGTAGGCCATTGTCGCCGGCGTAGCCGGCAATCGTTTTCAGATACTCAAGTGGTACGGCGCGCACACTGTGTGGCGCAACGCCAGCCCAGGCACGTGCTGGCGTGCCGGCCAGATCAGAGCGCAGCCTTTGCAGATTATTCAGATACGACTCGGAATCGGGTTCGATAAACCTTGCCTGTTGCGGGTTCGGTTCGACTTCAAAACCCGCTCGCGCATAGGCGACGCGCAGGAGGGCGATGCGCAAGCCCACATCCTGAGCGGCACGAATCACCGCTTTGCCTAGCAGATTCGGATCGTCGTACTCGCGGCCATCAGGCGCGCGATGCAGATAATGAAACTCTCCAACCGCGGTGATGCCACTCAGCGCCATTTCAAGAAAGGACATGCGCGAGGCATCGTAAATGTCTTCCGGGCTCAAGCGCGTCGCGGCGCTGTACATCATCTCTCGCCAGGTCCAAAAGCTGTCCTTTTCATTGCGCGTGCGATGTTCCGTGCGTCCGCGCAGCACGCGTTGAAAGGCGTGGGAGTGCGCGTTAACCAGACCGGGCAACAGGGCCCGATTGGTAAGGCGATTGACTTCCGGACCGATGTCGCCGGCCGGTATGAGCCCGGAGATGTCTCCCGATTCTTTACAAGCGATTCCCAGACCGCGTTGGAAACGGCCCTCGGAGTAAGTCAGATCTGCAAGCCATGAAGCCATTATTATTGTTGAGGCGGACCAAATTGTCCGCTACAGACCTTTCATCGCCAAAACTTCCGGTGCTGCGGTTCGATCGCCTTTGCAGCTGATTCGTCTGGGAGCATTCAGATATTTCAACTTAAAGCCAAGGCCTTTATACAGTTGGACAATTCTTGGTGTCGCCTGATTGGACAGCATGACCGGTCCGGAATGCCTGGCCAGCCACTCAGCAGTGCGAACCTGATCGTCCCAGGAAAAGCCGCCCGCACTGTAGCCAGTAAACTCCACGTCGTAGGGTGGATCAGCATAAACAAAATCTTCCGGCTCAAGCGAGACTGCTTCCAAATCACCGCAACTAAAGGTCCATTGGTTCAGAAGGAATTGATAGTCTTGAAAACTTCTCAGGTAGTTGATTGTCGTGTGTCGGCCGAATGGCACATTGAACTCACCGCTCCGATTGAACCGACAGAGACCGTTATATCCCGTGCGATTAAGATAATAGAACAATTGTGCAGCTTCTGTGCTGGCAGCCTTGCCTTTGCGAATCAGTTGATTGAACCGCTCGCGATGTGCGTAGAAGCTCTGCTCACAATTTTCGGTCTTGACCTTGAGGCGGAGTCCGCTTTGTATCTGCCGGTAGAAGTTGATCAGATGCTGATTAACGTCGTTCAGCAATGCAGTGGCCGGCCTCAGTCCCAGGGCCATAGCCAGACCGCCACAGAACGGCTCAACATAGCGTCGCTGCCGGTGGTTATCCCAGGTCGATCTTAAGTGCGGGATCAGCCAGCGTTTTCCGCCAGCCCACTTTAGTGGCGGCCTGAGAGTTAGCGAATCTTTCTGGGAGGGTTGTGCCTGCAAAGTGCTGGTGCCGGAGGTCGTTCGTAAGCGCAGAAAAGGCCTAACAGCTGCTCAGGGTCTAGTGTTAGAAACAGAACTCATTCTAACATTCGTCCGTTGAAAGGACTACGCGGATAAAGAAATCGACGTCCTTCGACCCCGTTAAGACTCGAAGGTTGGTTAACAGATTGCCAAAAATCACCGGTCACTAAAGGACTGTGTTGAGAAACGCAAACAGGGGTCAGGAATGCATAAATCTCGCGCGCTACTTCCACGGAGGGTTAGACAGGATTAACAAGATTTACAAAAATGACAGTGGACCGAAGCAGCGCTGGGAAGAGGGGTCAAGTTTCTGCAAGAGGCGAGAGGCGCATGACGGGCGCCGGGTACTTTAAGATCAAACAAGCCGACAAACACAGGAGCTATTGTTGACTTTGAGTTTTTCGACTGATCATGGTGCCGGAGGTCGGACTCGAACCGACATGAGTGTGACCTCGCTAGATTTTGAGTCTAGTGCGTATACCAATTTCGCCACTCCGGCCCTTGGGTCAGGACATGATAGTTTGCGCGCGCAAAAGCGTCAACCGGCCTACCCTATTGCCCATACGTCCCCTATTTGAATGCCAATCTTCGACAAAGAACCGCACGGTGATCGTGGCGTCTGCAATTCTCCTGGGCGCACAACTATTGCTGCGAAGCTTGACTCTCCCTCAAATTGCCCCCCAGAAGAAGTTCTCTCTGACGCTGGCCTGCGGCAAACAGCTCCCCATCCTCTGGACGACCATGAAACGCCCGCCGACTGATTCCTCGCTTTAGCCTTTAAATATTGATAAAGCTAGACTTAATTGCGCTGTAAAAACTTGTTTGCCATTGGGCGGGTGAGTCTGTAGAATAGTTGCGCCGGTAGAGTGGCCCTGGACGCCCTCCGCTCCCA
>DAIMCP010000072.1:0-26955 GCA_036726305.1 Pyrinomonadaceae bacterium
CAGTTCTCCGTCCAGATATGATCTTATCTGTTCGATCTGGCAGTTCGATTGACCGGTGTGCATGCTCATAAACTCAACAACGTTATTCCCCTCTGAACAAAATGCTGGCGCATCATGTCACGGGCGCGGAAGAGACGGTTCTTGACCGTCCCCAGAGGTAAGCCGGTTACCTCAACAATCTCTTCATAAGTCAGATCCTGCGAATGTCGCAGAATGATCAGTTCGCGATAGGCTGCGGGTAGAGAGCGTATGACGCTCTCAATCTCGATCCGGCGCTCTCTTCGCTCGCTTTCCTGTTCCGGACTCAAGCGGCCGCTCTCGAGAGGCAACTCGTAAGAGTCTCCTTCCATTCCGGTCACGAGGGATTGTTCACGGCCATTTTGGCGACGCAGGTGGTCAACAGAGCAGTTATGGGCGATCTTGTAAATCCAGGTTGAAAACTTGAACTCAGCGCGATACCGAGCCAGTGACCCATAAACCTTGATAAAAATCTCCTGAGTCAGATCGAGCGCGGTATCATAGTCGCCCACCATGCGGTAGACATAAGCCGCTATAGGGCGTTGATAGCGCCGCACCAACTCTTCGAAGCCACCTTCGTGACCGGCGACAGCACTGGCGACCAGGGCCCGATCGACCGAGGCGTTAAAAGGGGCATGGGCGACGGGGGAGGCACTCATAGTCATGATGCTCAGGTTTTACGCGTTGAAAAGCGTAAATGTTTCAGGAGGTCTTGCGTCTTTGGTCTTTGGTCTTGGGTCTTGGGACTTTGGTTTTTGTCTTTGGACTTAGAGTGCCAGCCCTAGGCTCGGAACACGCGGAAAATAGTCAATGACCTAAGACCAAAGACCCAAGATCCAAGATCCAAGACCCAATTCAACTCCAGTGAAGCGTGGCCAAGCCAGCCGGCGCGGCAATGGAATCAAAGCGTAAATCGCCTGCCGGAAGCTGCAAACCGAGATCTTCCGGTCCCAGCACTTGAACTGGGGAACCTAATGTCTCGTGGGCGATCTCACTGGCCCGCTCTTTTCCAAAACCACGACCGACAACCAAGAGTCGCGTCAATGCCGGCTCTGCGCCATCAACTTCCGCGGCCCGACGATCGCGATAAAACAGCAACAGTCTAAAAAACTCGTCCTCGCGTTCCTCTGAATCGCAAACCACCGTACGCAGGATGAGCGGTTCGCCGTCACGAAAGATAGCGGCCGTAAAGCCATTTTCATGGGCGGTCAACAACAGCGAATCGCCTTTATTGCCGTTTCCCATCAGCCAGCACGCTTCGCCAAGGTGGCGGGGCAGGATGAGTCCGGCGCGCCATCCCAAAGCGGCAAATACGCTTTCATATTCCGACAACACCGAAAGCCTGATCGCAACCGCAAGGTATCGCACGCGCCCCTGAGTATCTCGCGACATTGGCTCGCTGGAGATGGACAACTCGTCAAGCGGCGCACCGAAGCCGCGCTCCATTTTCCACTTCAAAACCTCATCAGCTTCACTCTTTGAACCAGCGTGGTTTTCCAGGGTCAGAATCAGCGCGCGCATGGTAGCTTCCGGGAGGGTCACGGACCACTTGCGCTGCCGCAGCAGTCCGGTGCTGGTACCCAACTCGTTGAGCGCTTCAACCAGTTGCGCCAGGTCTGCGATGTTCACGCTATCAAATCCTGGCGTGATTAACGATTCCGACAACGTTATGCTGGCGGCGCGGCGCAAGGCGAAGACCCCGCGACGCCCGCCTTCCAGCTGCACCATCGAGGCGACGCCTTTTTCGAGGCCCAGGGCAGTCGCCGGGTACCAGGGTTGAATTAGTTTTGCTAAAAGTTTAGGCATCGAAGAATTGCGGCTGGCGGTTTTCGAATTGCGAAATTGTGGTCAACACACAGACTTAGATACACGATGATTTAAGGCATTTCGCATTCCGAAGCTCGCAAGCCGAATTCCTTCACCATTCGCTATACGGCTTCCCATCGGATCCCACTTCCGGAGACGCGCTATGCACATTCGTAACTCCCGATTCGCCGCTGTTCGAAGCCGGATCTTCGCCCGTGGTAATGGTCCAATCCGCTTGATCGGTAAAGGGATCCACCGGTACCTCACGCATGTAACCGGAACTAACCAGATCGTCAATCGCTTGGGGCAGCTTGCCCTTATCAGCGGCGTACTGATCCAGCAGGCTGCGCATCTTGTACAGGTCGTCGCGCAGGACTGCTTCGCGGGCTGCGGTGATTGTCTTCTGATACTGCGGCAACACAATGGCCGCCAGAATGATGATAATCGTGATCACGATCATCAACTCCAGCAACGTAAACCCGCGGGAGACAGAAGGCAGCGGACAGCGAACGGCAGGCATAAACCCTTTTCGCCTTCGCCCCCCTGTCTTCTGCCGCGTGCCGTCTGCCGTCAGTCCGTTACCAGTCACTGTACTTCTCTCCGTTTAACGCTGTGCCTTTGGACTTGGAACGAACGTCAAAGACGTTTTCTCCGCCCCAGGAATCTGAGTCAGCTGCATCGTAACAGGAGCGCAGATCCCAGTCGGCACTTCCCGTCATGGGATCGATCGGGAGTGCGCGCAGATAGATCTTCTTTTTTGTCGACAATTGACCCACTTGGGTGGCATTCACACCTACCTGCCCACGGCCGCCTGCGGCGGAGATAGGGATGACATTGACGCCATTCACGAGTGTTTCCAGATCGGGGGGATAACGATCGGGATTATCGACGCCAAAAATCGTGCAGTCGGTGATCGCCACTTTGATACGCGGATCGGTTGGCAGTTGTTGTTGCTGTGGCTGTTGCGCCTGACCAACATTCTGCTGATTACAGTTATAGATCAAAGCCTCGCGGTGAAACTGATCTATGGCTGCCCGGATGGTCCTCAGAGTCTCACGGAGTTCCTGTTCTTTCTGACGCTTGACCGCCATCTTGACCAGCGGTAAGACCCCCAAGGTCAGGATCGTCATGACAGTGATGGAAATCACCAGCTCGATGAGCGTAAATCCCGAAGTTGCGGTGGCAACGCGGGCGGACGCGACAACGCGGTGACCACTTAAGTGCACTACCTCTGCCGTGTCACCGCGTTGTCCAAGCGCCGCGTAATGTTCTCTGCTACGGACCATTTACTCCTTGACCACCAGCGAACCCGGTAACAGATCCAGCACTACATCACGCGAGTCAGCTGCCATCAGATTCGTTTTTTGTCTGTCAAATTGAATTGAACCGTCACCGGCGCCAATCGCTTCAATGTCCAAAAATAACATGACGCCTGCACCTTTCAGCTGCACCAGGCCTCCGAGGGCTGAAACTGACACGAGGCAAACGCCACTGGTGTCAAGCGAGTGGCTGATGCCCGGCAATCTATCCTTTTCGGTCCCGAACATTGTTCCTCCGGAGACACCGTTGACTTTGATGACCCGCGGATCAAACCTCAAAGTCAGGACAGCCAGACCCAGCGGTACCTCAGACCTTAGCTCGATCGCAAGGCGTCGCTTTTCACCAATCTTCAGAGGTTCGTTCGTGCTGGAGAGTTTAAGCTGAGCCACCCTCGCCGGATCCGGTTTCCCAACTGAGACATCGATGGGACGGGCCAGGCTCGTGAGGATTGCGTTAGTGTTGCTTTGGGTATTGACTGCCGCAACCTCGGTGGCGCCCTGACTGGTAATCATAGACTTTGGAGCCGGGACATATGGCGGCGGCTCATCGATAGCGACCTGGGTTTTTTGCGTCTCCACCGTTGTCGTCGGTTGTAATACTGCGACCGACCGAGCCTGTGCTTCGGCGCTGGGCATTGTCTTTCGGATCTCAGAACCGGCCAGTGGTGAAGGCTCAATCTGCGCCGTTCGTTCGGCTTTTGGCACTTTTTGCGCGGCGGCAATCTGTTCCTCGCGATCCGCTTCCCGGATCATCGCTTCCAGCGAACCGGTGGTCGGGTTCGAGAGCGTACCGCTGGGCCGCATCTCTTCGTCGCGCGGGGTCACTGCAGGAGCGCGCAAAACACGTGGAGTCACCGCGATAACGATATCGACCTGCCGGTTCTCGCGCGTCGGCGAAGCGAACAAGCGCCCGATAAGCGGCAGCCCGCCCAGAACCGGAAGTCCCTGTCGGCCAACAGACTGAACATCCTGGGAGACACTGGCCAGCATCATGGTCCGATTGTTCTGGACACGCGCGGTACCCGTAATGGTACGCTCCGTAAATGTAGGAGTCAGCGTGTTCGCACCAGCCACATCCTTCGACTCGATTGACATTTTCACCTGCACATCGAAGTTCGGATATACCAGCGGCGTAAATTTCAGCGTCAACCCTGTCGGCTCATAGTTAATGACGGGAAATCCGCCGGTCGGAAATCCATTGGTACCGGTTCCCGTGCCCGTACCTGTCTGTACCCCGAAGGGATAAGCCTGGGCAGTTTGCACCGGGACCCGTTGTCCAATACGGGCTGTGGATTCCTCGTTATTGAAGGCGTGCACCTGGGTAGACGCGACCAGCCTGGCATTGTTCTTGCTCTGAAACATCTGGAGTGTCGAGGCTGGCAAGAGTAAGGCCGCGCCAAAGGACGAGGGCACCGCTGCCGCGGTCGCACCACTCCCGGTGACCAGGCGGGCCAGGCCGCCAAAGGTCGTGGCAGTCTGCCGTACGCCGCCCAGGGAAACGAGACTGGTGCTGTCACCAAGTTGATTGCCGAATTGCATCAAATCGTTCCGCGAAACTTCATAGATGTTCACATCCATGACCACTTCGGGCCGTTCCTTATCGATGCTTTGCAGCAAATCGCCAATCAGACGCACGTTTTCTGCCGTGTCTCTGACAGTCAAAGTATTGGTGTCCTTATCGGGCACCACGATGGTTTGCGGGCGACCCACGGATGGCGGTATAGCCTGGCCCACAATCTCACGGGCCTTCAGCGGATCCGTGTTGGAAAGGAAGAACGTGCGTAGCACCAGTTGTTGATACTGGGCCCGCCGGGTTTGATCGGCGATTAGAATCGTGCGGCGACTTAGCTTTTGAAAGAACAATCCCTCCTGGAGGAATATGTAATCAAGCGCCTGACCGGTTGTAACTTCCTTGAGGTTCAGATCAATCTGACGCGGTTGGGCGAATGATTGCCGGTCAAAAACGACATTCAGATTAAGTTCATCGGCCAGCTTGCGAATAAAAGTCTTCAGGTCGCCGCTGTAACTGATTACCCGCAGTTGCTCAGTGTGCTGGCTTCCAGCCACGGCGCCCGTGTCCCCCGTCATCTGTCCGGACGCGGGTGTTGCGCCACTGTTGTCCTCATTCTCTTTGGTCTGGGGCAGTGCGGTCCCATCCTTGATCGCCTGCAGACGGAGCATGCGTTCCATTTCAGAGACTGCCAGAGTATTTACCGGATCGTAACCGTAAGCCTGCCGAAATGAATTATAGGCTCCGACATAATCGCGCTGCTCCGCCATTGCCCGGCCCTGCTGCATAAAGGCCTGTGAAGCATTAAAGCTCGCGCGGCGGAAATGTAACTGGTATTCGGTGTTTGCCGGATCGGCAGCCACCGCCAACGTAAATTCCTGCGCTGCTCTCTCCCACTGCTGGGCAGTCTCGTATTTCAAGCCCTTCTTAAAATGCGAGTCACCCTTTTTGGCCATGACCGTAAGGGGCATTATCAAAAGGCAACAGGTCAGGAGCAACGAAATGAAAGTGCGCATTTTAATTGTTGATCTCATGGCAGTCTCTCCTGTGGGAGGTTAAATTGAGCAGCGGCGCTGCCGTAGAGGGCCGGTAAACCTAATTTTCCGGGCCAAAATTCTTACACGCTTGCTGGCAAACATGGTTCCGACGAAATCGGGCCCCAGGATGGCCGCTGATTACGCCGGGTTTTTTGCTGTGTCGACGCTGATTTCCTCGACAAATGTTACTCGATTTATCTCATGCAGAGTCGAAAGTCCAGCAAAAACTTTCTTTAGAGCCGATTCGCGCAGCCCCCTCAGCCCTTCGGCTTCGGCCGCCCGTCTAACTTCAGAACCGGGTCTTCGCTCGACAATCATTTCGCGAATGTTGTCGGACAGGTCAAGTAGCTCATGAATGGCTGTCCGCCCCCGGTAACCGGTGTGGTTGCAGGTATCGCAGCCGACACTTGCATAAAATACTTCAGTTTGATGTTCGTCCGGCTTCAGACCTGATTCCCTCAGCTCGTCGTCTGTCGGATGATAAGGCCGTTTGCAAACACTGCACAACAGCCTGACCAGCCTCTGGGCCAGGACGCAGTTCAAAGACGAGACGAAATTATAAGGCTCTACTCCCATGTTAAGGAAGCGTCCAATCACGTCAATAACGTTATTGGCGTGCACCGTGGTGAATACCAGGTGCCCGGTCAGGGCCGATTGAATGGCAATTTGCGCCGTTTCTGTATCGCGAATCTCGCCGACCATGATCTTGTCAGGGTCGTGACGCAGGATAGAACGCAGGCCCCGAGCAAATGTTAAGCCTTTCTTTTCATTTACCGGTATTTGCGTAATGCCGTGAAGCTGATATTCAACCGGATCCTCGATCGTGATGATCTTGTCCTCTTCGTTTCTGATCTCGTTCAAGGCCGCGTACAGCGTAGTCGTCTTTCCCGAACCGGTCGGACCGGTTACCAGCACCATGCCATAGGGCTCGGCAATGTAGCGCCGGAACTTTCGCATATCCTCTTCGGCAAATCCCACTACGTCGAGATTGAGGTTCTTGAACTCCTCGCTGATCTGTTCCTTATCGAGAATACGTATGACCGCGTCTTCGCCATGGATGGTGGGCATGATGGAGACACGAAAGTCGACATTGCGACCTTTGTAGCGAACTCTGAAGCGACCGTCCTGCGGCACGCGCCGTTCGGCAATATCGAGCTCCGACATCACCTTGATACGCGAAATCAAAGTCTGGTGGTAAGCGAGATCGATCGGGTCAACCTTTGCGTAAAGCGCTCCATCGATGCGGTACTTGACCTGCACCTCGGTGTCTCGGGTCTCGATGTGGATATCCGAAGCGCGCGACTCCATGGCGTTATAAATGATCGTGTCCACCAGCTTGATGATCGGCGACATGTCGGAATCGGTCGCCAGCCGATCCAGGTCCAAAACTTCCTCGCCATGCTCCGTCTCTCTGACGAGCGAGATACGAAAGCTCGAGGCCGCTTCCTGCAGCACGCGCTGGGTCGTGTCACCCCGGCGTAAAACAACGTCCACGGCCCCGGCGGTAGCAACATAGGGGACAACCCGGCCCTGTAAGGCGCCGGCCAATTCATCCAGACGCTCCAGGTCTGTTGGATCGGCCATCGCGATGTGCAGGCCGCGCCCATCGCGCCGCAGCGGCACAAACTGGTAACGCACCATCAAGTCAACCGGAACTTCCGCGAACAAGGTGTAATCGATGGGTGATTCACCTTCGTGCGGCAGCAAATCGATATAAGGAAGCCGATAACGGCGCGCCAGCTCTTTGCCTGAGCGCACCTCTGGAGGCTCATGTTCGGCTTGCACTGCGGCCGGCACGGGATCGCCCGTGGGGAGTAATTCAGGGGGTTCTTCGACTAGCTGCTTCATTTGGCTTACGGATTAGCTGACTGAAAGTACTGAGGCGCAGTGCCCCTAGTGGCCTCCTCCGATCCCTCCACTTGAGATGGAACCGATAATGGGCAGGTAGATAGCGAGGAGGATGGTAACAACTACCCCACCCATGACCACAAGGATCGCAGGCTCAAGGGTTGTCGTCAACTGTTCGAGGCGGACTTCCGACTCAGCATCGTAAAAGACGGCGACTTCGTCGAGCATCTCACGCAGGCTGCCGGACCGTTCGCCGATGCCTATCATATCCAGAGCCAGCGCAGGAATCCAGCCGGCTGATTCCAAACCCTCAGAAAACGAGCGGCCTTCGCGAATCATGGGCAGGATGTCTGAGCTGCGCCGGCGCAGTTCACGATTGGTAATTGACTCGGCCGCTATTTCCCACGATTCCACGATGGTGATGCCGCCCGCAAGCAGCGTCGCCAGGGAGCGGGTCGCCTGGGCCACCGAAAGCTGAATCACCAGTTTGCCCGCCAGGGGAACTTTTAAGACAAAGGCATCGAGTGATTGCTTGCCTGCCGTGGTGCGCGCCCAGAGAACAAATAGGATTGCGCCGCCGATAACCAACGGGCCAAACCAAAAGACATTTCCGGCAAGCCAACTGGACAGCCCCACCACTATCTTGGTCGGCAGCGGGAGTTGATTGCCAAAGCCTGAAAACAATTCAGACATTCGCGGTACTACATAAATGGTCAAAAACGTAACCATGCAGAACGAGGCGAAAAGCAGGAACAGCGGGTAGGCCAACGCCCCTCTGATTTTTCGCCGCAGGGCTACGTTTCGACGCATGTAGGTGACATAGCGACTCAGAACCTCGTCAAGCGCACCCGAACGCTCACCCGCCAGAATTGAAGCTGTGTATATTCGGGGGAAGATCGGACCCTGGCTGGCGAAAGCCTCAGACAGTGCCATGCCCCCGCGAATCTGATCCTCTACATCGCCGAGCACCACACGCAGGCGCGCGGACGCGGCTCGCTTTCGTAACATCGAAATGGCCTGCAGGATGGGGATGCCGGCGCGCACCAGAGCCGCCAGTTGCTGATTGAAAAGCAGAAAGTCATTTGCCTTAACCCGGGGACTGGAACCTGGACGGCCAAACCGTGTCAAGGCTGCCACCCCGGATGTCCTGGGCGGCGTAACATTGAATACTCTAAAACCCTCGCGCTCAAGGTGAGCCCGCGCCTCAACGACTCCCGGAGCTTCAACCGTACGCGTAATGACTTCTCCGGCAGGGGTGCCCAAACGACAAATAAACTCAGCCATCTTTGTGAAAAACCTTCTGAGAACTGGCTTAGGACGCAGATCGAGGCCCGAAGTATAGCACGCAATCTGAGGTGGAACGGGACAAGCCTCCGAGTTTATACACGCCATGTTTGGGAATAAGTTGCAGTCTCGTCTGGTTTTTCATTGCGGAGGATGAGGAGCTGCCTGAAAACCGGTTCAAGGGTTAGTTGGCCGACTGCATACAAGAAATCCTTTTCCTCGTCCGAAGTATTCGAAAGGCACAGGAACTGTTTTGATATCACATATTTCTTGCGTGTGGGCACATGCTGGTCTACTATGAATGCGTCGACCCAGCATCTTGGAACAAGCACGCGGTAGTCTCCCTCGCTAGCCGGTTCCGGTGAAGAACCTTTTACGACCCTCGGACGGATCCCTGTTGCCCTTAGCGACTGGGTAGGAAGAGAGTTCTGAGCCCTTAAACCGTCATTCGGTGCTTCCGAAAAAGGAGCCGCAAGCTACATGAGTTCGCATCACCGGCATACATCAATACAATTTTCCGTCTATTGCCTCGTCTTCGGCCTTATCGCAATTTTCTGGGCGGCGGAATGTTTTGCCCAGGATAAACCTACCGCCGATGACCAGACGACGCCTAAACCGGCTGCCGAAACGGCGAAAACGGGAAAACTCCTGGATGGTCCAGTCATAACCAATACGGACCTGGTGACCTTTACCGTCACCGTTACCGACACCTACGGCCGCTATGTCTCGGGCCTGAACAAGAATGCTTTTACTGTGCTGGATGAAAAGCAACCCCAGGATATCGCCTTTTTCAGCGATGACGATGCACCGGTTTCTGTAGGAGTAATCTTTGACGTTTCCGGCTCAATGAGTGGTGACAAACTTAAGCGTGCGCGCGAGGCGCTTTCGCGCTTCATACAAACAAGCCATAACGCCGATGAGTACTTCCTCATCGCTTTCAATTCGCGCGCCCAGTTGCTGCTCGACAAGACACGCGACGGCAATGCGGTGCTCGACAAGCTGACTTTTGTGCAAACTCGCAACAACACCGCTTTATACGACGCTTGTTACCTGGGCGTCGAAAAGGTCCAAAGAGGCACGCATCCAAAGCGAGCCCTGCTCTTGATAAGTGATGGCCAGGACAACGACTCTCGCTACACGTTTAGCGAAGTGCGCCGGTTGCTGAAAGAATCTGATGTAGTG
This sequence comes from Pyrinomonadaceae bacterium, assembly GCA_036726305.1. Classification (GTDB taxonomy): domain Bacteria; phylum Acidobacteriota; class Blastocatellia; order Pyrinomonadales; family Pyrinomonadaceae; genus JAOAPY01. Next base: position 10,005 of record DAIMCP010000072.1, read on the forward strand.
TTATACGGAATCGGCATCTTAAGCGGCAGCGACGCCGGCAGCGGTTTGGGGATGGAAGGTCAGGGCATCCTTGACGAATTGGCCAACGTTTCCGGGGGAAAGGCTTTCTTTCCGCGCACGGCCGCCGAGATGGATGACATTTTCGAACAGATAGCGCTCGAACTGCGCCATCAATATTCTATTGGCTACAAGCCGCCTAACTTTGTGAATGACGGGAAGTGGCACCGCATCAAAGTCAAAGTCACGCCGCCAAGAGGATTGCCGCGCCTGTTCGTGCGCAGCAAGGATGGCTATTACTCGCTGGTGGCGCCCAAGTAAACAAAATCCAAACAGCTGCAACGAAGCGCCTCTCATCGGGCATCTTTACGGTGTGCGCAGTGGTCGCAGTGAGCCGCGACGCTGTTTGCCCCAGCCCGCGCGAAGCAGCAATCATTGATCACCACCACGCTCCCCAAAACCCTGCGTCAGGGCATTCACGGCGTTTCGCATTCTCAGACTTGCAGATATAAACTGTTGCCAGCTCAGGTTAAGCAAGTTTTTGACAAACCCCGGGTCCAATAGTCGCATCTATTACGCGGCCTGTAACATTTAGGGAAATTTATTCGCGAATGAATCTTAAAAAAAGTAGCCGGAGAGGATCGAAGCATCCCGTTTTAGTCAGCGCTGCAACTCTATTGGTGCTGACGGTAACGCTGAGCGCCACTCGCTTTGACTCTGCCCGAGGGCAGGACCGACGGCCGCGACGAACGGCGCAAACAGCTCCGGTAAAACCGCCTGTTTCAACGCCAACGCCGACCCCCACCCCGGTTGTAATGCCGGTCAATGCCCCGGTGCCTGCGCGCTCTACGACTCCGACACCGACCCCCACGCCCGCTCCGTTAACTACGGAAGGCGGAAGGCCAAACCTGGGGGATGCGCCGCCACCTCCAAAGTTAAGACCAAAACCAACTCCAACCCCGCCGGAAGAAATCGATCCGGACAGCACTATCACCGTCAACACCCAGTTAGTAAATTTGAGTGTGCGCGTGATCGATCGAAACAACAAACCTATCGACAACGTGCAAAAGGCTGAGTTTCATGTCTTCGAAGACGGCGTGTTGCAGCCAATTGAGTCCTTTTCGAAAGAAGAAGTGCCGATCAGCTATGGTTTGGCGGTTGATACTTCCCTCTCGTTGCGCAACCAGTTGCAGAGCGTGATTGATGCCGCCAAGACAATCATCAACAGCAACAAGCGTGGTGACGAGACTTTTATTGAGCGATTCATTAGCAGTGACAAAATAAATATTGAGAAGGAATTTACCTCCAGCAAAGACGAACTCTTTGACGCGATTGATAATCTTTATCTGGAGGGCGGCCAGACAGCCGTCATTGACGGTATCTATCTCGCCGCCGAGCATGTTGCTGAATATCGAAAGGGTGACGACAGTGATCGACGGCGACGAGCCCTGATTGTCATCACTGACGGCGAGGACCGGCACAGCTTTTATACCGAACCCCAGCTGATGCAGCGCCTGCGCGAAGAAGACGTCCAGATCTACCTAATCGGTTTTGTAAATGAGCTCGACAAAGATTCCGGCTTCATCAAGAAAAGTCCACGGGAAAAGGCGATGGCCCTCCTCAGCAAGCTGGCAACCGAAACGGGAGGTCGTGCCTTTTTCCCCCAGTCGCTGGCAGAAATGCCGGAGATTGCCGCCGCTATTATCCGCGACCTGCGTACCCAGTATGTGCTCTCTTACAATCCCACAAACAAGGCCCGGGACGGTTCCTATCGCGCCGTACGGGTTACCGTGGACGATGGACCATCGCGCGATAAGCGCATTGCCCTGACTCGCGCGGGCTATGTTGCCCCTCGCCAGGGCGCTTCGCCACCGCGAGTGCCGACCAAGGCCACCCGCACCGGAGCCACAAAGTCGCCTTAGCTCAGAGACACAGCCTGAACCCCTGACCTGGAGTCCGAGCTTGCAGGTACCGGAACTGTCACCCCGTTCGCGGGTCTTGATCCCGCTCGAAGTGGGGTGGATCAGGCTCCAGAGAGCCAACGAGGGCCGGTAGTCAGGGGCAATACTCCAATACGACGCTGGCTCGTTGGCTAACCAATCCAGACCTTGATTACCTCACTTCATAATGAACTGACCGTTATTGGCCTGAGTTGGATATAATCCCCCGGTAGTTTCACCTTCTTCCGTGTCGTGTCTGAGGACCATCATGCCCTGTGACCCCAACATTCTCGCTTCCATCAACATGTTTGAATTACTCAATGAAGGCGATCGCATCGAGCTGGCGAAAGTCGTCGATGAGTTAAGCGTAGGCGAAGGACATACGCTTTTTCAGGCAGGCGATCCCGGAGATTCGCTTTTTATTGTCAAGTCCGGGGAGATTGAGCTTTTCATCAAGGACACGGCCGGGCAGAAAATAGTCCTGACCACCGCGCAGGACGGCGACATGTTTGGCGAACTTGCGATGCTCGATTCCGGGCCGCGGACGGCCACCGCCAAGGCGCTGGCTCAAAGCGAAGTATTGGTCCTCGATCGCGACGACCTGGTCCTGCTGTTTCAAAAAAAGCCGGAGGCCGCGCTGCACATGCTGGCAGCCCTGAGTGGTTTGACCCGGAAGGCCGACGAGTTATTACGCACGCGCGTCTCGCGGAACGTAAACGAAGAGATGGAGGGACATTCGACGCCGTTACAGCGGATCGCCGATTGGATTGCCTGGTTCAGCGGCAGCATGCCGTTCCTGATGATTAACGGCGGCTGGTTCATTATCTGGATCATAGTGAATACCTTCCCAGTTGGCATTCCAGCCTTCGACCCATATCCGTTTGGGTTGCTCACGATGATTGTGTCACTCGAGGCGATATTCTTGTCTTGCTTTGTGTTGATCAGTCAGAACCGGCAGTCTGAAAAGGACCACGTGCGATCTGACATTGAATACGAAATCAACATCAAAGCAGAATTGGAAGTGGCACATCTTCATGAGAAGACAGATCGCATCTATGAAAGCATGATGTCGCGCTTCGAGAAACTGGAGAAGACGCTGGCGTCACAGCAGTAATCTCGCCACCGCCTTATGACAGGCTACTGTTGATTCCATGTCAGAACCATACCGATGGCGGCAGCAAACATGATGGCGGTCGCGACCCAGCCTACAATATTAGCGCCCAGGCCATTTACCTTGTTGCCCATGACCTCTTTGTTATTTGAGACCAGCATAATGATAGCCAGCAAGGGAGGCGAAATCAGGCCGTTGATTACCGCGGTCCAGAAGAGCGCCGCCATCGGATTAATCCCGAGAAAATTTAAGAGCAGACCAACGAGGGTTGAGCCCGCTATGACCGCGTAGAACTGTTTGGCCTCTTTTGGCTTATCAGCCAGACTGCATTCCCAACCAAAGGTTTCGGCAACCGCATAGGCGCTGGCCCCAGTTAGGACCGGCACGGCTAAGAACCCGGCGCCGATCAATCCAAATGCAAAGAGCACGGTGGAAGCCCTGCCGGCCAGCGGTCGTAAGGCCTGGGCGGCATCGGTCGCCGACTGAATGTCAGTCTTGCCGCTAATGTGGAGAGTGGAGGCGGCCGCAAGGATGACGAAATAAAAAACGACGTTGCAGAAAAACATTCCGATGTTTGTGTCCCACGCTGCGCGACGCAACTCTGCATAAGTTGCGCCCTCGCGTTCCGTTTGCGTCTTACGCCCCATCTCGATCTCTTCTTCCACCTCCTGACTTGATTGCCAGAAGAACAGGTAAGGCGAGATAGTGGTACCCAGGATGGCGACGAGCGTCAGAAGATACTTTCCGCTATAGCTCAAGTGCGGCACAAAGGTGGCTTTCAAAACTTCACGCCACGGGGGGTTGGCCAGAATTGCGGCCCCGATATAGGCAAAAAGCGTGAGAGTAAGCCACTTGAAAATGCGAGAGATGAGCCGGTACGAACCCCAGATTTGCAGCGTCACTATGATGATCGCAATGGGCACAATCAGCCAAATTGCAGGTATGGGAATAAGGAGATTTGTCGCCGCAGCTATTGCCCCAATATCAGCCCCGGCATTGATCGTGTTGGCAACTACCAATCCGAAAACCGCAGGGTAAAGCACCGCGCGCGAATAGTGCTTGCGCAGCACGCCCGCCAGTCCCATTCCGCTAACCATCCCAATCTTGGCACAGAGAAACTGAACGACTGCCATGAGCGGGAAGGTAATGATGGCGGTCCAGAGTGTGGCGAAACCAAGCGAGGCTCCTGCCTGTGAATACGTACCTATCCCCGAAGGATCATCATCCGCTGCGCCGGTTATCAGACCTGGGCCAATAACTCTCAGGAACCGCTTGATTGGATTCCGTCCGGACTGCCTGGTTTCTTTCTTTGCCCTAACCGACGCCATCAATGAACCTCCGTCCCGTTGTTTTCAGATGATTGACAAGATATTACCCCAATGGTTCCCTGTCACCATGACCGTACTAGGCAAACTGGCCACGGCTCTCAGCCGCAGGGATGAGATTCCGAATCAAGAGCTGGCCCTCGAGATCGTGCTGAGCAATGACAGACGTGCGGTGAAGCAACTGGTTAAGAACCTTCAGCACAAGGACCGGAATATTCAGAGCGACTGCATTAAAGTTCTTTACGAGGTTGGCAAACGGCAGCCGGCCTTGATTGCCCCTTATTTCCGCGAATTCGGAGAGCTGCTCGACAGCAAAAACAACCGGCTCGTTTGGGGCGCCATGACCGCGCTCCACTCGATTACCACTCTAGTGCCTGAAAGAGTTCACGCTCTACTGGGAATGATTCTGGCCGTAGCTGATAGTGGCTCTGTGATTAGTCGGGACCACGCCGTCGGGATTCTGGTGCAGCTTGGGACCTTGAAACAATATGCAGATGAATGTTTGCCACTGGTGGTCGAACAATTACTGGCTTGTCCCGCTAATCAGTTTCCCATGTATGCCGAAATGTCGCTGGGCTTAGTAAATGACAAAACCAGGGGCGTCCTGCAAAAAGCGATAAGCAGCAAGCTTGATTGCCTTGAAAAAGAATCCCAGAGGAAACGAGTTGCAAAGGTGCTGCAGCGCCTGTCCACCCTTCCGGCAAATTAAAAGTCCAGCGAGATCCCAACTTGTATGCCAAAGCGCGGGCTGGCGTCGTATTTGCCGCCGATTACTCCAAAGTCAAACGAGGCATTGGGCTTAAACTGGTAGTTTCCGCCCAACAAAGTCTGTAGCTGACCCTTGCCGAGCTGAAAACTTTTAGTCGCAGCACCCGCCAATTCCACGCCGAGCTGTAGCCTTGGGTTTATCTGCCTGACGAGTGAGCCCGCCGCGGTAAACACCGTACCCCTGGTTTTGATGCCCACAGCGCCTGTGGTCTCATTGCCGGAAAAGAGAATGCCCGCGTTCAGACGGAGCTTCGTGGTCCTGCTGACTGATTTTTGCAAAATGCCGTTCATATAAAAGTCCGCCAGGCCTGAGCCGAGTTGGCGGCTGGTATTCCCGGTGGGCAATTCCAAATTACACGCAATGGCCAGGGCCGGCATGCGTGAGCTATCGCGCTCTCTCAGAAAGTTGTACTTTAGCGAGACATTCGTATCGCCAACCCCGGTAACTCTGCTGGGGGTCGTGCCCGCGGCGCTATAGATTGTCAGTAGCGGCACTTCAATACCGATCTCGACATTACTCAAAAGACCATAGTCGAGTTCGAAGTCGGCGGTATTCTGTTTTTGATTAGGAAATGAAGAACGCTGCAGGAAGTCAAATTCATTGCTGAACTCAAAGTGGAAATGATGCCCGGGTGTGGTATCCGCATCATCGGTTATGAAGGGTTGCTGCGCACGTGCAAGGGGTGAAAACAACAGCGAACAAAAGCACACCAGGACAAGTCTGACACTACTAGAGCGATTGACTTTGTAGTGGAGCATCCGATGGCTCGATTTTTCTGGTTACTTTCCCGGCACTGAACCGCTGATCTTTTTTCGCGTAGTCTCGCCGGTGTGAAGGACGGGGATACCCAGATCGACCTCACCGTGTGGGCGCGGAATGACATGGGTGGCTACAACTTCGCCGACTCGTTTGGCCGCGGCAGCTCCGGCATCGACTGCGCTGCGCACGGCGGCGACCTCACCACGGACGATGGCGGTTACCAGACCCGCATCGACCTTCTCCCAACCAACCAGCCGCACGTTAGCCGACTTAACCATGGCGTCAGCCGCTTCAATCATCGCCACGAGGCCCCGGCACTCAACCATTCCCAGCGCTTCTTCCATTGTTATCTCCTGACCGGCCCGGCGCACGATTGACTCAGAAGTGCGCTCTTGTAAGTACACATCATACCTGCGGCAGGCGTCACTTCGCTAACCCGTCGGGCGAAAATCTCCAAGCTAGGAGGGCGCCGCGATCTACGAGGCCGTTTCAATTTCTTAGTGAATGTATGGGAGCCGGAATGCGGCCGCCACGACGGATGAATTCTGTTGAAGAAAAGGCATTGACCGCCATAACGGGAGCGCTGCCCAGCAGCCCGCCGAACTCGACCATCTCTCCAACCACCCGCCCAGGCACCGGGATAATGCGGACCGCCGTCGTTTTATTATTCATTACGCCAATCGCCATTTCGTCGGCGATGATGGCTGAGATTGTTTCCGCGGAGGTTGAGCCGGGAACAGCCACCATATCAATCCCAACAGAACAGACGCTGGTCCAGGCTTCCAGTTTGTCAAGAGACAGGGCGCCCACTCTGGCGGCTTCAATCATCGCGGCGTCTTCGGAAACTGGAATGAATGCTCCACTCATGCCGCCCACCGATCCGCTGGCCATGGCTCCGCCCTTCTTGACCGCATCGGTCAACAAGGCCAGGGCTGCGGTTGTTCCGTGGGTGCCGGCTCGTTCGAACCCCATCGCCTCAATGATCTCGGCCACAGAATCGCCCGGCACCGGAGTGGGAGCCAGGGACAGATCAATGATTCCGAAGGGCAGACCCAGTCGGCGAGCGGCCTCCCTGCCAATCAATTCGCCGGCGCGCGCCAGTTTAAATGAAAGTTTCTTGATTATTTCTGCCAGCTCATGCAGCGGCAAATCTTTGGGCACGTGGCGCAGAGCGCTGTTGACCACGCCTGGACCGGATACGCCAACGTTGATCACAGCTTCAGCTTCGCCAATACCATGAAAGGCCCCGGCCATGAAGGGATTGTCTTCAACGGCGTTGGCAAAGCAAACGAACTTGGCACACGCAAGCCCGCCTTCATTGCGGGTTCGCTCGGCCGCTTCCTTTATGATGCGCCCGATTTGCTGCACCGCATCCATATTGATGCCTGCGCGCGTTGTCGCTACATTGACCGAGGAGCAGAGGCGGCTGGTTGACGCCAAAGCCTCTGGAATTGAATCGATGAAGGCTGTCTCGCCGCGAGTCGCGGCTTTGGGAACCAGGGCCGAATATCCCCCCAGAAAATCTACCCCCACCGTTGCTGCCGCCGCATCAATTGCTCGCGCTACCTGAATGGGATCACCTGCGCTGCCTTCGGTGATGAGCGACACCGGAGTGACGGCGATGCGCTTGTTGGCAACTCGCAGGCCAATCTCATCGCCGATCTCATCGACAGTCTGCACCAGCCGGGCCGCCACTTGCTCGATCTTCTTGCGCGCGCGATCCGCGGTTTCAGTCATGGAGTTGCTGGCGCAGTCAAGCAAACTGAGGCCGAGCGTGACAGTACGCACATCGAGGTGCTCCATCTCGGTCATCGACACCGTTTGTAGAATTTCGGCCTGACTGTATTCCATGTTTCGATTTTGGTAAGCAGATTGCGAATAGCGATGCTTCGAAGTTTCAGATGCAGCGCCGGAGTGGTTAAGACTTAGTAATTTGCGAGCACTAGACAATCCACTTATTAAGCGCCAGCAGCACCAAAAACAGGACGAACAAAACAACGACAACTAGAATGAAACGAAGACTTGAATCGTAGGCTGCCTCGTCGAGCACGACACTGGAAACACGGCGCTGCTTTTCCGCTTTTGGCTGCGCGCGATCGGCGATGCCTCGGCGCGCTGCAAGTCCAACCCGCAGACTCGCTAATCCCGGGTGAACACCAGGGGTCGCCTTGGGCGCCGCAGCAGCAGATGCGACTGATGCAGGCTGCCCCTGTGCGCCTCTTCCCTGCTCGGCAACTTGTGCGCCAGAAGCTATTGGCCCTTCAGGAGCGGCTGCCTCTGGCGGAGGTTCCGCTACCCTGACCTCTGGCTGCTTGCTGTCTGCAAGGGGGCCAGCAGGTTCGGCAGTCTGCTCTCTGGTCTTCGCCCCCAGCGCGTTGCCACACTGGGCACAAAACAATTGGTCCGGCTTTGAAGCCGCCCCACACTGTGGGCACCGATGGGAAATTAGTGGTTGGGACATAGCGACATTGTGGGTTGTGAGTTGCTGATTGCGGATTCTCCATCCTCTTCAGTCCTGTTTCGGAAATTCGCAATCCGCAATTCGAAATTTAGATCCGGTGCATCGCGTTAAAGAGATCTTCACGTTGAGCGTAGATGCGCACTCCGAGCTTCTCTCCCTCCAATCGCAAACGTTCTTTCAACTCGATCGCGCTTTCGCGGGCGCGCAGCGTATCGGCGATGATGACCATGGCAAACTTACCCTGAACGACGGTTTGATTTATGTCGGCGATACTGCAATCGGCCGCCGCCAGAATTTGCGCCACTCCCGCAACAATTCCAGGATGGTCCAGCCCGAAGACGGAGATCACCATTCGGTCGGACGAACCTTCGCTGCGTTTAGCCGCCGCCATTGCATTAGTTGGATTTGGTGAGGTAATACCGTTACCGGAAAGGTAAGGCGCAATCTCGCGATAGACCTCCGTTACCAACTGTTCAACTGTTTGCTCGTCTGCCCCTAATCCCAAACGCCCGTACACGGCGCGCGTGATCTTGTAAATCAGCTCTTCATTCGCCATTTAATCTAATTCGTCCGGATTCTTCTTCATTGGCTTATTAGGTTGTCCCGGAAATTTGCGCTTTTACACCGGCTTACGGTCAAGTCTCAGAGTACAACGATCAAAAGACCATCGCTAGAACCTTCCATTGTCGCGCGCCAGTTCGCGCGCAGACTCCCGCAACTCATCTGATACCGTCTCGGCGAGATCAACCCGATCGACGATGCCGACCACAGCTGCTTCGATAGCCATGTCCTGATTCCCGATTGCCGTGCGAGCAGCTTTGCCAAAGGCGCACATCACTGTCTCACCGGCTCCGGCCCCAAGCCGATCCGCTACCACGATAATGCTCTTATTCAGTTCTTTATCCAGATCGAACGGATGGACAATGAGAAAACGGACGCCCTCAAGATCGGGCGACTTTTTGGTGGACCAGACGGTGCCGACAACTTTACCGAGAAACATAATGATTTTGGTCTTTTAGACCCCTTGTCTGGACCGCGGGACTTTGCTCATGGTTCTGAATAACAGCCCAGGACCATGCTCCAGAAACCTATATCCTGGCAAACACTTCCGCAGGCTCCCCCAGATCGCGTGCTGCCGGGGTAATGATGGTCCGGGCGTTGACATAAATCTTTTCGCCCTTTTGAATTGCGCGACGCACATCATCCTCGCTGACAAAGTCTATTGCCGCCCGGCCGTTAGTCGTCGTCGCAGACCTGGATTGCGCTTTGGGCACCTGCCCGCTGTGAGACGTCCCGTTAGCTCCGGCCCCTGGTCGCTGCGCAGGGGCTGACGACTCCGAACCCTGGGCGGTAACTTTAGGGCCTGTGTACATACTGCCTGCCTCAGCCTCGGCTCCAGGTTGTGGCTGAGCCGGACTCGTACTCTCCTCCCGGCGATCTGCCAGGAAGCGATCAACTATGGCGGCAATTTCGTCGCGACCAATTTTCCCGCCGGACGCGGCCAGCGGCGCCCGCGCTGGAGTTGACGCTGCGGGGGACTTCGCCCCCAAGGTCGGAGTGGCTACTGCCGGACGAGCGCTCTTTACCGGCCGCGTCTCAAAAGCGACCCGCTTGATGTCCATCAAATGCAGCGGCGAAACATTGTCAGAAGTTACATTCCCGCCCCACGAGCCACAGCCCAGGGTCATAGAGGGCGGCAGGGCGGTGGAGAATCCAATCGCCCCGTGCGTCGTTGGAGTATTGACAGTCACCCGCGACGCGGGCATTTCGCCACCAAATTTGATTGCCGCCTCTCTTGCTCTGGTATGGATGCCGGCGGTATGGCCCATACCGCCATATCGGAGCACTTCGAAACATCGCTCCGCGCCGCGCTCAAGTCCGTCCACTACATAGAAGGCGAGGATGGGTGAAAGCTTTTCCATCGATAAGGGAAAGTCCCGACCAACTCCGCCAACGTCGGCCATGAGGCAGCGTGTGCCAGGCGGCACAGCGAGGCCCGCCATCTTCGCGATCACTTCCACCGAGCGGCCAACAATTGCCGGATTAAGCGAGCGCTGCGGCGTAGCCACAACCTGGCCCAACTTCTCTGCCTCTGCGGCTGAAAGAAAATGAGCCCCCTGCAGCTTGAATTGCTCGCGCACGGCCTGTTCAATCGGCGCGTCCACGACTACTGCCTGCTCTGAGGCGCAGATGGTTCCATTATCGAAGCACTTACCAGTTAGGATGTCCTGCACGGCCTTGGGAACATCCGCACTTCTTTCAATAAAGACAGGTACGTTTCCCGGCCCGACGCCAAAGGCGGGTTTGCCGGAGGAATAGGCAGCCCTGACCAGTCCGATGCCACCGGTGGCCAATATGACCGCCGTTTGTTTGTGCTTCATGAGGGCTTCGGTGCCTTCTATGGTGGCGGTTGTCATGCAGGCAATGGCATCGGCCGGCAGGCCTTCTTTGATGGCAACTTCGCGCATAACACGAACCGTTTCGTTTATACAACGAGCCGCGGAAGGATGGGGCGAGAGCACGATGGCATTACGCGACTTGATCGCAATCAGAGTTTTAAAGATCGCGGTGGAAGTAGGATTTGTTGAAGGAATAATTCCCGCGACGACGCCTCGCGGACTTGCAATCTCGACGACATCTTTAGTTTCTGAAACCACTCCAACGGTACGCAGTCCCCGAAAGTAATTCCAGACATCCTCAGCGGCAAAACGATTCTTTTCCTGCTTGTCAGCGGGCACGCCATATCCGGTCTCTTCAACCGCCATCGCGCCCAGCCTCGCTGCCTCACGGAGGGCGGCCCTCGCCATCGCTTCGCAAATGCGATCGACCTTAGCCTGGTCGAAATGCGCCAGCTCAGTCTGTGCCCGGTGCGCGGCTTCAACCAGATCTCGCGCCTGCTGCACTGAAACGAGATCCTTATCTACGGACATGGGTTAAGCTCCTGCCGTTGACAATCTGCAAACTAATATACTTCTTCGATCCTGGTCCTTTGTTTTTTCCGTCTGGAGCATCGCTCTCGACATCTCTATAAGTACAAAGAACGAAGTTCAAAAGGTTGAGATTTATCGGGCCCTGTCCTTCGCTGCATCGCGGGTCCCGGCTGGTAACGTACGTCCCTGATCGCCCTGGCTTAGTTGGCCTCGAGCGCCACCCTGCAAGCTGCGTTCGTCGGGGCTGAGACCGGTGCGGCCGCTGACCGGCAACACGCGCTCCACTTCAATATGGGGCCGTGGAATAACATGCACGCTAATCAGTTCGCCGACGCGACGGGCGGCGGCCGCACCGGCATCAGTGGCTGCCTTAACCGCACCCACATCGCCACGGACGAAAATCGTCACATAGCCGGCGCCGATATACTCTTTCCCCAAGAGCTGCACGTTCGCGGCTTTTACCATCGCGTCAGCGGCTTCGACCGCCCCGACGAAGCCCTTGGTCTCAACCATGCCTAATGCTTCTAACGTCTGCGACATTCTCGGTCTCCTGTTTTAGAAGTTAAAGGGACTGTTTGGATCTTTTGTAAGTTCAACGTATCACCGTGTGCTGGAAGAATCAAGAGACACCTCAAGCTTTTGAGCCACAAAAGTTTGACAACGTTTTGCAGTGCAAGTACTATTCGCGCAAAGTGAAGGGTCTCTTGGAAGCGGGATTAAACTACGAGCGCGATCTCAGCTAGTTCCGGGTGGCTCTTTTCCAGACTCTGGCATCGCATAACAACGCACCCATTCCCGGGTGTCAAGGCCAACGCGGATTGGTGATGGCAACTACGATTGGTGAACAGTTGCGACTCGCACGCGAGGAGCGAGGAATTGCCCTGCGGGAAATCTCAAATCAAACACGCATCTCGATGCGCTATCTCGAAGCGATCGAGACCAACGACTACAAACGATTACCCGGCGGCATCTTCAATCGCAGCTTTGTAAAAGCCTACGCCCGTTGTGTGGACTTTGATGAGAAGCAGGCTGTCGAAGGTTATACCCGGTTCATGCGCGAACAGGGTCAAGCCGTCGATGAAGTCGAAACATCGCCACATTATTCCAAAGTCTACGACGACGCCTCCGCTACGCGTTCGCCTTTTCTGACTGTATTTCTGGCGATTGTAATTCTGGCTATTCTCACGCTGGGCGCCCTCGCTGCTGTGCACTGGTATCAGCGAAGAATCTCTTCGGCATTCGGTGAAGGACGAAAGGATGGGGCGTTCACCAGTCAAATCACGAGCAGGCAAACAAGGTACGCTTAGTGGTGTAGCGAAGGCATAGTCTGTTATTCGTTACCAGCTGCCTTGATAACATCTTCCAGCATGGACCAGGATTAGATTGACATCATTTTCAATTAACAAGATCGCAATTTCCACTGCCCGCTTCAATGGCGGGCAGTTCTGTTTTATAGTGATGGTTCCCATTCCACGGTTTTTCTCGAGGAGCAATAATTAAACATGATCACCGAACCAATTACCGAAGGCCTGACATTCGACGATGTACTGCTGCTTCCTGCCCGCTCAGACGTTTTGCCTTTGGAGACCGACACGTCCACGCAATTGACACGCAATATTCGGCTGCAAATCCCCCTCTGTTCGGCGGCCATGGATACCGTAACGGAAGCCGCCCTGGCCATCGCGCTCGCGCAACAGGGAGCCATCGGCGTAATTCATCGAAATATGACCATCCAGCGGCAGGCTGAAGAGGTGGACAAGGTCAAGCGTTCTGAATCGGGCATGATCGTGGATCCGGTCACCATTCGTCCCGATCGCCCCGTTCGCGAAGCCTTACAGGTGATGGAGCGCTATCACATCAGCGGCGTTCCAGTGGTTGATGAAGATGGCCACCTGGTGGGCATCATTACCAATCGGGATTTGAGATTCGAAACGCGTTTCGATATTTCTGTTTCCGAAGTCATGACGCCGCAACCACTGGTAACAGTTCCGGTCGGCACCACGCTGGAACAGGCAAAGACAGTTCTGCAAAAGCATCGCATCGAAAAGCTTCTGGTCGTCGACAGTGATAAACGCATCAAGGGATTGATCACGGTCAAGGACATTCAAAAGGCAATCAAATATCCGACTGCGGCAAAAGACGATCTTGGACGCTTGCGCGTGGCTGCGGCCATCGGCGCCACAGGTGATTACCGGGAGCGAGCAGCAGGTTTGGTGGACGCTCGCGTTGATTGTCTGGTTATCGATACAGCCCACGGCCATTCGTCCCGGGTCCTGGATGCAGTGCGGGAAATCAAAAGTCGCTATCCGCAGACGGACCTAATTGCCGGCAACGTCGCCACCGCTGACGGGGCAAGTGAGTTGATCGACGCCGGCGTTGACGCCATTAAAGTTGGTATCGGGCCCGGCTCGATTTGCACGACGCGCGTAGTCACCGGCGCAGGCGTGCCGCAGATCACTGCGATTCAATCCTGCGTTGCTGCGGCCAGGGATTCGGGCGTACCGGTTATCTCCGATGGCGGCGTAAAATTTTCCGGCGATGTCGCTAAAGCTATCGCCGCCGGCGCCGATGTTGTCATGATTGGTTCGCTCTTTGCCGGAACTGAGGAAGCTCCCGGTGAAGTAATCCTGTTTCAGGGTCGCTCATTTAAAACCTATCGCGGCATGGGATCGATTGGCGCAATGCGCGAAGGGTCAAAGGACCGTTACGCGCAGGAGCTGACCGAGGTGGAGTCCAAGCTGGTCCCCGAAGGCATCGAAGGCCGTGTTCCCTATAAAGGAACCCTGGCCGACATGGTCACACAGTTGGTCGGCGGGCTGCGTTCGGGTATGGGCTATACCGGCTGTCACACAATTAAGGAGTTTCAGGAAAAGACCCGCTTCATCCGCATAACCTCGGCCGGTTTGCGCGAATCTCACGTTCACGACGTGATCATTACCAAGGAAGCGCCGAACTACAGGTTGGAATAGTTGCGCATACAAAGCAATTCGGATCACGTCGCTGTTGCGCGCCTTGTAGTTGTGGTGGAGTCAGGCCAACGAAGGATTTCTCCGACAGGTGTCTGTAAACTCCTTGCCGCAGTTGCATTCTTCGCTCAATCTCTCCGGTTCTGATTGCTTCAGTGACGGTATCGAATTTGCGATGGGCAAGTGCGATATGTCCTATCGAAGAGCACTCCTAATCTCAAATCCCAGGACCGGCAGGTATGGAACACGCCGCGCGCCGCAACTCGATCAACTGTGCGACTTGCTGCGTGCGCACGCGATTGAGGTTGAACTGCTGGTCACCGGGGGGCCCGAGGATGCGACGCGGTTCGCCGCGACGGCTCAGGCAAATGGTTTCAATGAAGTGATCGTCGCCGGTGGTGATGGCACCATCAACGAAGCCGTTCAGGGTTTGGTAGGTACGGAAGTCCGTCTGGGAATCCTGCCAACCGGCACCGGCAACGTACTCGCGCACGAATTGAAGTTGCCATTGGACGTCACTGAGGCCGCGAGGGTCATTGTGGCCGGTCGGACGCAACGGATTTTTGCCGGCTGCGCAATTTCTGAAAGCCCCAATACGCGACGTTATTTTCTATTAATGGCGGGCATTGGCCTTGACGCGTCGGTTGTCAGCCGCGTACATCCGGGTCTGAAGAAACGAATTGGCAAAGCTGCTTTCTGGTATTCCGGATTGAGCCAACTGGCGGACTGGCAGCCAGTTCCCTTCGAGATCGAAGTTGCGGGCAAGGTTTACCATCCTACCTTTGCTGTCATCGGCAAAGCTGCCGGCTATGGTGGGGAATTAGCGGTCACTCCACGTGCCCGGCTCGATCAACCCATGTTTGAGATCTGCATTATCGAATCACGCAGCCGGCTTCGCTATCTGCGACTGCTGTCACACGTCATGCGCGGAGGAATTCCTGCCAACCTGCGAGGCATTCGCTTCCTGCAGGCCAAGGTGGCGCAGTCTCGCGGTAGCGCGGCCGTGCAGGTCGATGGCGAGGTGATTGGCAACCTGCCGATGAAGTTCGAGATCGCAGCTCAGACCCTCGAGGTAATCATTCCCTGACGTGCGCGTCCCGCCCTGGGACCGCACGCATCCTGCGTGCTGCCCCTCAACGAAACTGGCCCCCTCAAGGAACCCACAACCTGAGTCCCTTGCACCCTTCTTCCATATCGATTATTAATTCCCTGATGCCCGGGATAACTGAACGCCTCTATTACAACGACTCGCATCTGATCGAGTTTGACGCTCGAGTCCTGGATGTGACTGAGCGGGTCAGCGGCTGGACAGCGATCACACTCGATCGCACCGCTTTCTATCCAACCGGCGGCGGCCAGCCCAGCGATACCGGCACGCTGGACGGCGCGCGCGTGGTCGAATGCAACGATGAGGGAGAAACGATCCTTCATGTTATCAAGGGCCCGACGCCAAAGATTGGCGACGTCGTTAGAGGCCGGGTAGATTGGCCTCGTCGTCTGGACCATATCCAACAGCATTCCGGGCAACACATTCTTTCACAAGCCTTTGTAAAATTGTTCGACGCTCCTACACGTAGTTTTCGCGTGCTCGAACAGGTGTGCGAGATTGATGTGGATTTGATCTCTCCCAGCAACGAACGCATCGAGCGCGCAGTTGAACTGGCCAACAACGTGATCTGGGAAAACCGCCCACTCTACGTGAAAAGTGTCAACGCGGCAGAGGCTGCTTCGTTACCCTTACGCAAGGAACCAGCACGCGACGGATTACTGCGGTTGATTGAGATTGAAGAATTTGACCTGACCCCCTGTGGCGGGACGCACGCTTCGCACACGGGCGAGGTGGGGATGATCGCAGTACGTTCGTGGGAGCGCGCCAAGGGGCTGACACGCATTGAATGGGCAGCGGGTCGCCGGGCGCTCGAAGACTATCGCCGCGCGAACCTTGCAGCGCGTAGCGTTGCGGCGTTGTTCAGCACTGGGCGGGATGACGCAGCCAAGCTGGCTGCACGCCTGATAGATGAGAACAAGCAACTGCATCACCGTGTACGGGCGCTCGAAGAAATTGCTTCGCTAGTTGACGCCGAAGAATTGCTTGTCGCGGCTCAGCCTGCCGCTAACGGACTGCGAATCATCGTAAAGACTTTCACCGACCGCGAAGCTGAGTCATTGAGGCAATTGGCCCAGGCGCTGAGCAGCCACCCGAACGTGGTGGCGCTACTCGGTGCCGTTGACAGCGACGCGGCCCGGCTGTTGTTCGCGCGTTCGAGCGAGGCGCCTGGCGACATGAATGCCCTGATGCGCGCAGCCTGCGCCGTGATTGAAGGCCGCGGCGGCGGCAAAGCGGACCTGGCCCAGGGTGGCGGCAGGAAGGTTGAGAAACTTGGCGAAGCGCTCACCGCCGCCGCAAAAAACTTTCTCCCCTGAACCGGTAATTTCAAGTTTCTCTCTGGTAGTTCCCTCTTTGAAACCTGAAACTTCGCACTTTCCCTCTTTGAAACTTGAAATTTGAAACCGTAAAACTCTCTTTAGAACCTGAAATCTGAAACTGTAAAACTCGGGGCTTTCACTCTTTGAAACTTGAAACCTGAAACCTGAAACTGTATCCTTCCCCGCGTGGGGCAGTAGCTCAGTTGGCAGAGCGCCGCGTTCGCAATGCGGAGGCCAGGAGTTCGACCCTCCTCTGCTCCACCATT
>DAIMCP010000073.1:0-24464 GCA_036726305.1 Pyrinomonadaceae bacterium
AACGCGGACAGCACCGGCCTGGCCGTGACGATCACGCCAACAAATACCTATAACATCGCTAACGGAGACGTGGCGGGTCTGATCGCCGCGATTCAAACCGCGAACGCCAATTGCGATACAGCAACTACCATCAATTTGGCGCCGGGCGGCACTTACACGCTGACGTCGGTTGCCGAGAACCCTCGGGAATACAACGCACCGCTAGCCGTAGGATTGCCGGTCATCAGAGTTTCGATCACCATCAACGGCAATGGCGCAACCTTTCAACGCAGCACGGCCCCCGGCACGCCAGACTTTGTACTTCTCGCGGTGTCCGGCAGAACAGAATCCGGGCCCCCGTCCTGCTACGCCGATCCCGTCCTGACATTGAATCAAACTATCCTCACCGGTGGCTCCCAGGGCGGCTTACATATGAACTCCGGCAACGCCGTGGTCAACAACAGCACGGTCACACAAAACACCGGAGGAGGAGGAATCATAGACGCATGTGGCAGCCTGACCCTGTTGAATAGCACGGTCAGTTATAACTCCTCAGACAACGCGTTTGGCGGAGGCGGCATTTTCTTGTGGGGATTCTCATGCGCTCCTGGAAAGCCTACAGCAAACATCAGTTTTAGCACGATCTTTGAGAACCAAAACACCAGCGGTACAAATGCAAATGGTGATCCTTATGGCCCAGGTTACGCCATCTCAAACGCTTACGGAAATCCCAGCGCTGTTATTATAAAGAACAGCATTCTGGCCAGTCCGACTCGAGCTTTCTTCCCGGGCAGCGCATGTTATGCCATCACGCCGGTATCGGGTGGTCACAACATAGGAGGTGATGGCAGTTGCGGACTCACTGGTTCAGGCGACATGCAGAACACAAATCCGTTGCTTGGCCCTCTGGCGAATAATGGTGGACCGACACCGACGCACCGACCGCTCGAATGTAGTCCCGCGATAGACGCGGTGCCAGTCGCCGACTCGACGGATACCAACGGCGCTTCAATCACCACCGATCAGCGGGGTGTCTCGCGGCCACAGGGCGCGGCCTCTGACATTGGGGCGGCAGAAGGTGTGAGAACGGTGACGTTATCGATACCAGGCAACGCAGGACCGTGGCTTCAAAGTCAGAATCCCACTTTTGATTACGGCGTTCGCGACAACGTTCCACCCGTTGTGATTGACTCTACGAGCGGCAACCCATTTGTCGCGGGTTCCAACCTGACGTTGACGTACGTGAGCGGGACCATTACAGGTGACGGCGGCCGTGGATATACCGACGCGAACGGATCAACCTATCCTACGAATACCTATGAAGGAGGCAATGGCAGGTTTCCGGGTTTTTACATGAACCCGGGGCCGACCGTATACGGAGGGGAGTTGGTCGGAGCGTTCGCGCATAACGGCGTAATAGTTGGCCGACCATTCCCAATCGGGAACGGCCCAACAAATCTCACAATCCCGGGTGGGGCGACCGAGTTGATGGTGGGAATAAACGACAACTATTACAGCGACAACAGCGGATCTTTAATAATGCGTGTCACTGCCGGGCAGACGGGAACGGCCCCAACAGTCAGTTGCCCATCGCCCACTACAACGTCAGCCGACAGCAACTGTCAGGCTCGCGTTCCTAATGTGCTTGCAGGCGTTACTGCTTCAAGTGGTTGCGGTGGACCGGTCGCGTTGTCGCAGAGTCCCACGGCGGGAGCTGTGGTCGGTTTAGGCGCGACCACGATAACCGTCACGGCAACAGATGCGGCTAATAACTCCAGTACCTGCACGACGACGTTTACGGTGACCGATAACACACCGCCAACCGTAAGCTGTCCGGCGCCTTCATCTGCGTCAGCCGACGGCAACTGTCAGGCCCGGGTTCCGAATGTGCTTGCCGCCGTCGTGGCCTCGGATTGCGGTGGACCGGTGACGTTGTCGCAGACTCCGGCGGCGGGAACATTGGTCGGTTTAGGAACGACCACCATTAGCGTAACCGCCACGGATGCGGCTCACAACTCCAGCACATGCACGACTACTTTCACCGTCACCGACAACACACCGCCAACGATCACAGCTCCTGCAGACATCAACGTCGTGGACAATGCGCCTGGCTCATGCGGCGCGCTGGTCAATCCGGACACGCCGATGACGTCAGATAATTGCGGGACGGCGTCAGTGGTTGGCGTCCGAAGTGATGGGCAAGCTCTCACCGCCTTGTATCCTGTTGGCGCCACAGTCATCACCTGGGAGGCGACGGATAATTCGGGCAACTCCGCTTGTGCCCAACAAAATGTAGTCGTAAGCAATCCCGCCCCGCAGGTCAGCATTACGGGCCCTCCGAGCGGAGCGCTTTATGTCGTGAACACCGCGGTGAATTTCACCGGGGCGTACACAGATAACACCGGAGACTCGCACACCGCGGTTTGGACATTCGACGGCACGCCGCAAGCTGCGGTCGTAGACGAAATGTCACATACAGTCAGCGCCAGCCACACATTTACAACTGCCGGGGTCTATTTAGTTACGCTGGACATTACAGACGATTGCGGACAGAGGGTCGCGACTAATCAAGTCGGCGGCTTCGATGCCCTCGTAGTCGTTTACGATCCGAACGCCGGATTTGTTACTGGCGGCGGTTGGATCAATTCACCGCCAGGCGCTTTTGCAGCTAATCCAAATTTGGTTGGATCGGCCAATTTTGGATTTGTCGCCAAGTATCAGAATGGTGCGAATGTTCCGGATGGCCAGACCGAATTTCAGTTCAAGGTTGCGAATCTGAACTTCCACAGCACGGTCTATGAATGGCTGGTCGTAGCTGGAGCGAGGGCGCAATACAAAGGTTCCGGGACGATCAACGGGGCGGGAAACTACGGGTTCATCCTTACGGCCATTGACGGAGAGGTAAGCGGCGGTGGGGGGATAGACAAGTTCCGCATCAAGATTTGGGACAAGAACAACGGCAATGAAGTCGTCTATGACAACCAGATGGGCGCCGGCATTGATGATAACCCGACGACAGCTCTGGCGCGTGGAAGCATCGTCATTCACCGATGAAACACACTGCATGAGGGGCGATGGGCTTTTTCCGTCGCCCCGCTTGATTCAGTAAAGGAGAATTGTGCAATGTATATAAAAAGATTTCTGCTGGCGTTTCTGCTTATGATTTCTCTTGCGTCCGTTCTGCTACTGACGTCACACTATAGTGCCAGGGCCCAAAGCGATTCCAACGCTGCGTCGCCCGGAGGGCAACGCGCCAAACCTACCCCG
This sequence comes from Pyrinomonadaceae bacterium, assembly GCA_036726305.1. Classification (GTDB taxonomy): domain Bacteria; phylum Acidobacteriota; class Blastocatellia; order Pyrinomonadales; family Pyrinomonadaceae; genus JAOAPY01. Next base: position 3,247 of record DAIMCP010000073.1, read on the forward strand.
GCGCCCGTGTACAACGTCACTTCCACGATCAATGACTTCGACAGTATCTTCAATCCCTTGCAATTGCAGAGTGACAATCTGAATGTCAACCTCACTGGCACGGGCGGAGCGTATGGCATTTACCAAACCGACTCTTCCACAAATGTGATCAACCGGATCGACGGCGATGGGTGCGTCGGCAACAACTGTGATGGGAGTCTCTACCTGGACAATTCAACCAACCGCTCTTACAGGCTTACGTTCAACAGGCTCAGCGGCTCAGGGCCGACGGGAACGTACTCCTTCCACGGCCACCTCCACAGTGTGTGCTTTGACCCGACTGGCGCCACGACGAACACCGTTGCTTGGTCCAGCATCACGAGCTCCAATCCGAACTGTGGAATGCGCGTGCGCGTGCCGCTTAACAACACGAGTTATGCGCTCATCATGGGGCCGCGGTACGATTCGCCTCAACCCACGGGCAGAGCCACCTTGACGTGCACCCAACAACTTCCGGGCGGATCGTGCGTTGCCTGGACGATTGCTCCGAATCCGACCCGGAGTTCTATAAATCCTAACCCTGGGGTCGCGAACCTCTATTCGATTAGCCGGAACGGAACTTATAACTTTGTTGGGCAATACACCCTGACGTATAGCGTAAACGTGACCTATCCGTAAGGAGTCTGGCTACCGCTTTGTATCTCGCTTGCTCATCGTACGCGGGCGGCTGAGGCGCAGGGTTGCCTTGAAAGTTCTGCCGGAAAGCTGAGAACGCGAAGGGGAGGGCTAGCTTCACTCTGCCTTGATGCCTGCGCAGACAGAGGACTACCCGCAGCCCACGACTCGCGGCAAAAGCAACGCCGCCCCAGCCCCCGGAGGCTGGATGTAGCCTGTTTTTTATTGACACGCCAAGAACTCGGGAATATATTGCGTCATCTCAGAACCTCGTCTTCCGAAGATCCTTTCTCATAGCAGGGATCTTCTGGATTTTCCACCTCCAGGGTAAGCCCGCGCTCGAAACTCACGCGGCGCCCTAAGCGAACGAGCGATGATCCTTGCACAATCTCTAATTCGCTTTGTTGCTGGCAGAATCCATTGCTGGCGTCCCACAACGTTATCGCTCGCAAATTTGCGAGTTGATTCCTCTCAAGGAGATTACTCATGGCAACCAAAAAGTATCCTAAGAAAGCTAAAGCCCAATCGGCGAGAAGAGCAGCCGCAAAAAGCACTAAGCCACTTTGCAGTCTTTTGCCGAGACCGAAGCCTCAACTGTCTGAATCAGTATCGTCGGATGTGCGTCGTGCAGCAGCGATACTGTCAGGCCGCACGAAGTGGGCCAATAAAACGGTTTTGCACTATTGCTTCTTCACCGGCAATTCACGCTTCAAAGTACCTAACACGCAAGCCGATGCGGTTCGGCAGGCCTTTGCCAGCTGGAAGGCTGTCGGCATTGGTCTTGAATTCCAGGAGGTAAATCAGTTGAGCGAGGCGGAGGTTCGGATCGGGTATTCAACCGCCGACGGCAGTTCTGCATCTGCAGTTGGCCGCGATGTCTTAAATGTACCCTTAAACGAGCCGACCACAGTTTACGGATGGGACCTGACGACGCATTATGGCAGAGGCACGGCCCTGCATGAGCTGGGACACGTACTGGGCATGGAGCACGAGCATCAGAACCCATTCGCAGGGATCAAATGGCACGAAGAGGCGGTATACTCGTCACTGGGCGGGCCGCCGAACAATTGGTCACGCCAGACAACCTTTCACAACATTCTCGAGAAACTAAGCACTCAACAGGTTCAGGGCTCCACCTGGGATCCCGATTCGATTATGGAGTATGAATTCGAGCCTGGTTTGATCGACGAGCCACAGCAGTATGACGTGAATGGGCTCGTCCCGCCGGCAATCTTGTCGGCTGCTGACAAGACCTGGGTGACAAAGTGGTATCCACCCACTGTCTCGCAGCCGGAATCAATCCAACCGTTTCAAACGGTCGCCGTGGAGCTGGCTGCAGGGCAGCAGGTCGATTTTGTGTTTCAGCCGTCCGCGACGCGGAGATACACAGTCGCTACAAAGGGCGCCTCTGACACTCTACTTCTTCTTTTTGAGGAGATTGACGGCCAGCCAAGATATGTGACTGCCGATGACGACAGCGGCGAAGATCGTAACGCGAGTATTAACTATAAGTTCTTCGCAGGCCGGAAGTATCACGTGAGGCTTCGCCTCTACTATCCCGGGCAGTCGGGCGTGACGTCACTGACCGTCAGCTGAAAATTCAACTCCCGTAGTCAGGTTTGCTGTCACAAACGGTACGGCTGAAGAATGCCCAGCCGATGCCAACAGACTCCCCTTTGATAAATAAGTAACAATCGTGCGGGTGTGTGTCGGTTTGTGAGTAATCGCAAATCCAAATACTTCCTGTGACTGAGTTAGAAGAGCCGGCTCAGGCTCCGAAGTCCGGGCATTATCCAGGCGTGTTTGAAGTAGTCGTTCGTAGTGCCTGGCGTACGAACTCGCTTCCGCGCTTCCTATCCTGAGCGTCCATCAGATCCGGGGGACATTGCTTGCACCCGGTAACACCCTTGCGCATCAGTGAACAGATCGCCAAGAATAATCTGGCGAACGGATGTGAAGAATTCAATCAAGCGGAGCCCTGGAGTGTTGCTATTACCATTTCCCGTGCTGGTTATCGCAGTCATCTTGCTGCAGTTATCCCCTGCGGCTCAACGGCCAGACAAAGATGCTCCGGCAACACCCAGTGCAGCCTACAAGCGGGCAACGGAGCCGCTGCGTGACTGGCTCAAGTTGACCGAGCCCACTCTCGAGTTGAACCTTAAGGCGATTAACGAACAAGAACGCCGCGCCAGGGAGTATTCCAGTCTTTTCAAGTCGAGAGAATGGAAAGGCGAAGAACTTCTGGAACTTGGCCGATTGTATAATCTGGCTAATCAGCCTGAGAATGCGGAGATGTCTCTTAAAGCTTACCTTCGTGAGTCAGCTGCGGAAAAGAAAACCATCGCCCACCAGCAGTTGCTGAACGCGCTGAACGCTCAAAAAAAGTGGAACGACGCGGTTTCAGTTGCAAGTGATCTGCTCGATGAGACTGCTTATGATCAGGACATTATTAACAGCACACAGGCGCTCATTGAGGCGCTACGCGCGACAAATCTCAGGCAGGCAGTGATTCTCTCAGAAAAAAGATTGCCCAGGCTATTAACGTACGCGGAAGGGAACTTGAAGAATCCAGGGCACGCTGCCTGGGTGCTCGATCTGGCAATGGAACTGGGAGCTTTGTACCGCGAGGCAGGTGAGAAACCTAAGTCAGATCAGTTCTATACTTCGCTTTTGTCAAGGTTCCGTTCAGGTCCCCTGGCCTCTGAAGAGAGAGTGCGGATTGGCGTCGAGAGTGCTCTGCAACGCGCACGTTTGATTGGCGCTGCAGCTCCACCAATTGCAGCAGTTGAATACATAGACATGCAACCCAGAACGATCTCCGAATTGAAGGGCAAGGTTATTCTGCTGGACTTCCTGGCGCACTGGTGCGCTCCTTGTATCGAGAGTTTTCCTTACCTTGACGTGTTGCAGCGGAAATATGAAGCAAGTGGGCTGGTGGTTCTCGGTGTTACCAGCTACTACGGATTCTTCGGCAGCAAGGAGAAGGTAAGCCCGGCTGAGGAATTGGCAGAACTCAAGGCATTAAAAGCAGATCATCGAGTCAGGTTTGGGTTCATAGTTGGTCCGCGTGCTAACGAAACCGCCTATGGGATTGCTGGTCTGCCGGCCTACGGTTTGATCGATCGCAATGGCAGAGTGCAGTACCTGGAACCAGGCACCACAGCGCAGCAGAAGCTCCGACTTGAGCAGATGATACAAAGACTTGTTCGGCAGCCCGAGCACAGGAGGTGAAGTCAATCATCCTGGCGCTGCCGCGGCAGGATCCCGAATCTAATGCCGGGTCAGCACAGCGAAACAAGAGATGAAAAGGGCGCTTGGCCGTCACCGGAGTGGAAGTCATCCTGGCCTGATACGCGTCGGTTTAGCTCTCCACAAACGGCTGAGCTAACAACGCTCAGACACCGTCTCAACTGGCAGCGGCGTTGCCGTAAATTTGCTCGTGGTTCTTAGATTAAGATTCGGGGAAGCTCTGCTCCAGATCGCGGTAAAATTCTTCCTCACCTCCTTCAAAATGATGGCCGTTGGCCGGCACGGCATAAAAGCGACGGGGACCGGTCGCTTGGCCAAACAGTGATTGAGCCTCGGCAAGCGGCGAGGTGTCGTCATTCGTAGCGTTGAGCATCACCAGCGGCAGCGGTCCAAGCTTGCGAAGATAATCTCGCGCCTCGAAGACCTTTTCGCGTGGCGTGCCATGCGTGATGTAGATGAGCGAATCGGTTGGTTTCCACGCGAGTTCGCTGTATCGGGGAAGGCTGATGGCCACAACCTGCTTAAGGCGGCCTTTGAGAACATTGTCCGAGCCCACCAAAACGCTATAACCCGCCCCAAGCGACCAGCCGGCAAGCGTAACCGGCACCCTGGAATCGACGCCGGGTTGAGTCAGGGAGGCATCGATTATTTGGCCGTAATCGCGCGTCAGCTCTTCCGGTGTGACTGGCTTGTCCGACCGGGCAAACGTAGTGAGATAATCCTTGGCGTTGAAACCTACGACGGTCTTTCCCGTTGCCGCTATGTGGGCGGCAACGTCCGCGCAGAATGGACTCCACCCACCATCGCCGCTGGTGAAGATCACCAACGGCTGACCTTTTGCATTTGCCTGTTGATAAAGATGAAGCCTGAGTCGCGCATCACCTCGGATTGAAGCGTCGAAGGTCACATGCCTGACCTGTTGTGAGACCTCCTGCGAGGTCACATGGTTGTTGAACCGGTGGTACCAAACCAGGCCCGCTACGGCCGCCGCTGTCGTCAGAACCACCAGCGCGCAAAGCGCCCACAATAATTGAAGACGGCGTGGGATAGCTTTACGCTCAATCGATTTCCCGGATTCAGGAATGCGCGCTTCGCTCAACGGTGTCCTCCGTTTTTTGCGTTCGACATCTGAGCTGCATTACTTTCGCGGGCTTGACGGATCCACGTCACCGCCGCCGCGAGTGCGGAGTAAAACTCGCTACGCGCCCCACTGAAACGATGGTTTTCTGCTTTGATCAAGACGTACTGCTTCGGGCCTCGGGCGGCGGCGAACAATGCCTTACCAACCCTCTGCGGACTGGCCGTATCGCTCGTACTTTCAATCAGCACCAGCGGCACGGGCGCCAGGTCAGGCAATACATCTGACGCACGAAAACCGTACCGTGAATTGCCGGGATCGTGAAGGTCCGCGTGATTTGCACCTAAACCGCTTACCAGTTGATTCTGCGCCGGCAACCCAATCGCAACCACTCCTGCCCAGTTGGGACGTGTGCCTGGGTCAGATCCAACGGCTATTGCAAAGCCGGCGCCGAGCGACCAACCGTAGACATATACGGGAGTGGTTGAGTCAACGCTCGCATACTCACGCAGAGGACCGCCGATCTCGGCATAATCACTGGCGAGTGTCTTGATCGTCAGCGGGTTCTTTGTGGATGAAAGTTCCCGCAGGTACACCTTGGAGTCAATGCCGGCCACAGCGAAGCCCGAGTGGGCCAACTGCTGTGCTGTACGTGGTGCAAGTCCGCGCCAGCCGCCATCTCCACAGGCATAGATAGCTGGGACCACAGGCCCCACAGGTTTAGGACGATAGAAGTGAATGGTAAATTGCCGGCCGCGAACCGTCACCTGGCGGTCCTCGGTAATGACGTCCTGGTAAGTCTTTGTGTCGTCAGGGTCATAATGCTCTGCCGGCACCTGTTCCTTTGGAGCTGAATCTTGTTGCTCAGCAGAGGGCTGAGGCGAAGTCGAGCCATGGGCCGGCGTTTGGGCTAGCAGGGTTGCTGGTTGGCCCGGGCCGATGCCGAAGAACCCTAAGACAGCAAAAGCGCCGAACAAAGTCCAATTACGAATGATGCCGCGTGTTTCCATGATTCCACTCTCTTTAATAATCCAAACTGTGCGCTGGGGGCGTCCCGCTTCTTTGTTTTGAAGATTTCAGGCAACGTGATCGCATTCCGCACCTGGACAGTCGCATATAACATTCGCGGTGAGAGGGTACGCTGGTTGAAGCAAAGATAGCGCCGCTCCCAGGCGTGTGGGTTATATTTGGCCTTGTAGCGATAGAGTTGTTTGAAATCGTAAGCGCCTTCCAGCCTCTCGTAAGCGAACTGCATCAGCTTCGTGAGTCGCGGATGGCGACACAGATCCGGATCGTCGAGCTGCGCCAGCGGTGCAAGTCCCATTGAACCTGTCTCGTATCCCTCGTCACCAAGTATGCGAAAGATCTCCGCTGTCAATAGCTCCATTGTTCCGCGTATCGCGTCCACACGTCTGCGTGTGCAGTCGAGGTAGTAACCGTTACGTCCGTAGATCGGTTCGCAAACGATGAAGCCTTCGATCCTTCCATTGCCCCCGGCTGAACGCGCCAGGAAATGGCGTTTGGCTGAACGACGTTCCAGCAGCGGCGAGCCGAGTAGGAAGCCCATCTCCTGATTTCCTTTTGCCTGCAGCCACTCGGCGGACACGGCACGCAACTCCTCGTTGATAGGTGCAGCCCCCAGGGCAAATGGATAATGCTCCATAATCACGACGCCCTCACGTCGCGCTTTGTTGGTTGCGGCCCTGACAAGTTCCATCTGGCCGCCGCCCAGCGAGAAGCGGGTCAAGTCAAAGATCGCCTCATTTCCAATCTGGACGTCTGTAAAGCCGCTGCGGCGAAAGGCAATGAGTGTCTCCGGCGATACTTGATAAGCACAGACGGGACGTCCCTGCATGGCTGTTAGAAAGTCCTGCAGTAGAACGTGCGCGTCTTCTGGCGCACAGACCGGATCTCCGCCTATGACCGCCACTCCGGCGCTGAACTGATAGGCGATAAAGCCATCCGCCCGACGTGAAGTGAAATACCGCTTCGGGCCCTCGAGCAGAACATAAGAAGTGGAATTTGTGCCGTACCGCTTGACCCACGCTTCCAGTGTCTCGTGCCCCGGTTGTAGTTCGAGCTTGGGCTTAACGGCAGGCTTTGCCGCAACTGGAGTCAGAAAAGGTTTTGTTAGCTGCATGGCTTTGTTAATGACGACTGGGCCAGAGTTTTGAGGACGATCCGGCAAGCGAAGGTTGGTCATCAAAAAAAGTCCCTTCTATCCAGAAAGCACGCTCAAAATTGAGATCCCAGGCCTTTGTTACCACTCTTTGGTAACCACTACTGATCGTGAAACTCGATCACCAACTCTCTTCCCTGAGCGACTTCGCATTAGGCAAACGCTTCGAATGTCTTGTTGAAGCTTTCAGTCGATGATGGCGACTGGGAGCGGTGCGATTGTGCTGTTCAGTGGCAGTCTGCGCGGTTATTGTCTGCCCCTTCCTATGATCCAAGCGGCTTTGGGCGCCAAAAGTAATCGCTGTGGAGAAAACGGCAAGCAGGGCAGCAAACCCGAGCAAAAGTGCGTGTCTCGCTTTGAACATCTCTCCCTCCAAAATTTTTCCCAAGAGAAGAACACGTTGGATGTGCTTCACTCGGCGCCAACTGCAACGGGCATACCAATGTCTCGGCCAGTGCTATTCACAGGCAAAGCCTAAGATTCGTAGAGCGAATGAACGAGTCCAGGCTAACAAACTGGCGCCGTTAGTGTGACGCGTTTGCCTGGAGTGCAGAACCGCCACAGTATTGGTCCCATTGGAAACCCGCGTCATGGCTCTATTGGAATTAAGAGGCTTCGAGGAGGTGGCATGAGCATTGCGACAAGAGCCTTGCGTTTTGGCGGGCAGCCGGCATAAGGAAAAGTACTTAAACCAATGGAATTCTTCCTGATGAAATATGGACTGGTGGCCGTATTCTTTTCTGCCATGTTTGACGCACACATGGTACCTGTATTGACGGGGGTGGTGGCTCACCTTGGCTACTTCAGCTTCACCCGATCTATTGCAGTAGCGAGCGGCGGTTCGTTCACAGGGGACTGCATTTGGTTTTGGATTGCGCGCACCCATTCGGATTGGATCCGCGCCAGCCGGATCTATGCGCGCACTGCCAGGGTCACGGTAGATCTCGACCGGCGGTTGGGCGTTTGGCAGATCCCCGCTTCACACATCATTTACGGTACCCGTATCGCGACAATGGCACTCTCCGGAACCGGGGAAATGTCCTTCATGAAATTCGCTTTTATGGACATCCTGGGGTGTGTGGTTTTCACAACCGCCTTTGCCACGTTGGGTTTCTTGTTTAGTAGTAGTGCGTCCTTGATTATCGGCCGGGCCAGGAGAGTTGAGCTATTGCTGCTGTTCGCCCTGATCGTTACCGCTCCGGTTTTCCATTTCGTAAAGGTGATTGTCCGGCGACAAATCGGGGTAGCGGGAAAGACTGCAAACGAGCATAATTCACTTTGAATGATGCGACCCCTGAAGCTTCATACTCAGGCGACGCTCGTCGCTTCGGCAGTGACCATTGGTATGCTAATGGCGGCTCTGCTGATCACCAGCGCGGCTATTGCCAGCCTGGAACGTGACGATGATAAGGCGCTCGCTGAACTCCAGGCCATTAATCTCGCGGCCCAAGTCACGGCAATGCCAACACCCCGCGACCTGCCCATGCTCGCACGTGCCACAAATCTCGTTATGGGCGCGCGTCCTAACCTGGTCAGTGTGCGGATTTGGGACCGCTCGGGGGGCGAGTTCGTAGAACGTGTCGCTGCAGCAGGCAGTGCGCCCATCGCTGAGATGTCTGATGACACAAAAGAGGCTCTGCGCAGTGGCCTGGCCTCGAAAGTAGTAAGCACCCGTCCATACGGTGCCGACAAATCGTTGTACCGTATCTTCGTGCCGATCATGAATGAAGGTCGGCTCAGCGGCGCAGTCGAGGTAGCCGAGCGCTTTGACAGCATCTGGTCAGTGGCGCTTCGTTACGCTCGGAAGACTCTCTGGATGTCGCTGGTGGCAATCCTGCTGATTACTTTGGGAAATTACCTTCTCTTTCGACAGCTTGTTTACAAACCCATGGGCCACTTGTTGAGAGCGATGTCTGGCGCCAAAGCGGGCGACCTGGAAGCACATGTGCCTCCGGGCGGTGCTCACGAGATCGGACTCCTGGCGACTGAATTCAACAGCATGATCGGGCAGGTGCGGGTGATGACCAGAGAGCGCGAGGCGCAACAAGCTATTCTCGAACGTCGCGTTCATGAAGCAACCTCGGAACTTGAAGAACGCAACCGGGAACTAAAAGACGCAAACCTGGAACTTTGGCGCACTACCAGGCGGATGAATGAACTTGGACGTCTGGCGGCGGCGGGTCAAACGGCGGCCCAGTTTGCGCACGAGGTGGGCACGCCACTCAATCTGATCAGCGGTCACGTCCAGTTGCTCGGATTGGATCTCGCGCGGAGCCCGCACGATGCCCAAGCTCGTATCAAAATCATCGGTGAACAGATTGAAAGGATCGAGCGGATTGTCCGCGGCATGCTTGATCGAACACGCTTTGAGACTGAGGTGATACCAGTTGATCTAAACCAGGTCTTGCAACATCTCTTCGCAGGTGCCTCTCCGGCCCTCGATAAGCGTAATGTGAGACTGGTCGAAAAGTTTGATCCAAGTCTACCTCGAATTGGTGGCTCTGCAGATCGCCTGCAGCAACTATTTCTCAATCTTATTAACAATTCAATCGATGCCATGCCCGAGGGTGGCGAACTGACTGTGTCGACGCAGGCTGAGCCCGTTGGAGGCAGTGCGTCTCCGAAGGTCGTCGTGGAGTTCGCGGATAATGGCCTGGGAATGGAGCCCGAAATCCTCGCTCATATCTTCGATCCCCTGTACACCACAAAAAAACCCGGTCAAGGTACAGGTCTCGGTCTTGTCATCGTCAGCCAGATCGTGCGCGAACACGGTGGAGAGCTGGAGGTCCGAAGCAATCCTGGCGCAGGGACACGGTTTCGGCTGACCTTTTCTGCATGGCATGGTGGTCCAGCAAGTGATAACGGGGCCGGAGTGGAAGTACCAGGCAACCGTGAAAAAGGAGTAATCGCACAGTGAAACGAGTTCTGGTGGTCGATGACGATCGCGCCTCTTGCGAGTTGCTCCGCGAGATATTTACCGGACAGGGCTGGGTTGTAGAAACAGCTTTGGAGCCGGAGGAGGCCCTCCGGAAGGCGCAGCAGGAGAAGTTTGATTTGGTAGTCAGCGACGTCAACCTCGAGGCCGACAAATCGGGCCTTGACCTGTTGCAGGATTTCCGCGGGCAATGTCCGGTCATTCTCGTTACGGCATTTGGCAGCCTTGACACCGCAGTAACAGCTGCGCGCGAAGGCGCCTGGGATTTCATCTCAAAGCCTTTCAAGGTTGAAGAGGTGATTTCTGTAGCTCAACAGGCATTGAATCGGAGACGAGAGCGGGACAAGGATCTGACAGACTCGCCTTCGACTTCATCTACTTACGAAGACCTGGGTCTAATTGGGAGGTCGCCAGCGATGATCGACCTCTACAAAGAAATCGCCCGTGTTGCACCCACAAAGGCGACCGTGCTGGTCATCGGGGAATCTGGCACCGGTAAGGAGCTCGTGGCACGGGCCATTCACCAACACAGCTCGCGTTCGCTCGGTCCCTTTGTGCCCGTAAACTGCGGCGCGTTGACGGAAACACTGCTTGAAGCAGAACTCTTTGGCCACGTGCGCGGCGCTTTCACTGGGGCGGCAACTGATCGAAAAGGTCTATGGGAAGAAGCTCAGGGAGGCACGCTCTTCCTCGATGAGATCGGCGAAACAAGCCCCGCCATGCAAGTTAAGCTTTTGCGCGCACTTCAGGAGGGCGAGATTCGTCGGGTGGGGGCTTCCAAAACTGCACGGATTGATACTCGCGTGGTGGCCGCGACCAACCGTGAGCTGGAAAGGGAAGTGAAGAATGGAAGTTTCCGTGAAGACCTCTTCTATCGCCTGAGCGTGGTCACGCTACGAGTGCCCCCGCTGAGAGAGCGGCGTACCGACATTCCTCTACTTGCGGAACGGTTCCTGCACCTGGCTTCAGAGAGAGTCGGACGAGGCCGCTTCCGCTTCGCCGAGGAAAGCCTCAGAACCCTGGTGGCCTACGACTGGCCCGGGAATGTACGGGAGCTGGAGTCGGCGGTCGAACATGCCGCACTCCGCGCGCGAGGGAATGAAGTAACTCCAGAGGACCTGCCGGCCAAGCTCCAGTCGCCGGAAATAAGAGCGCACGCCCAGTCGCCTCTTACCGTCCTGTATGGCGATCTGCCCTCCCTGGCGGAGCTTGAGCGACGGTATTTGATCTATGTGCTTGACAGTCTGAGTGGTAACCGCTCGCGCGCTGCGGAGATCATGGGAATCGATAGACGCACCCTGTATCGCATGGCTGAAAGGTATGGCATCAAGTTGGATGGTGACTAACCCGGGGGTCAATAACTGACAGACTCGAGCTGCTGGTTTACGTCCTTGAGTTCCCTGGTTGCATTTCCCGGCTTACCCTTTCGAATCAACTCTTTAACCATTTCAATCTCGCGGCTTGTCGCCAGCAACTGATCCCTTGTTTTACTTTCCTCTGGTTTTCTATTCAGTGCTCGATCAGCGGCCTCCCTGGCCTGTTCCAAAGCGTAAAGGGCCGGCTCATTCTGCCGTCGCTTGAGATAGATCACCGCTGCGGCCACCTGGTCGCCCGCTGTTTCAATATCACGATCCGCAACAGGCAGTTCGCTGCTGGTTGAAGCAGGGGCCGGTGGCAGGGCTTTTGCCCTGTTTTGATCAACAGTGACAGTCTCTTCCACTGGCTGCAAACGCAATTGCGAAAAAATGATCATGAGCACAGTCACGCAGTAGAGTGGGAGAATGTGATACCAGATAGTTCGCCCGCGGCTTTTTAAAGGATTGTAAATTTGCATCAGACTAAAGCAGAGAGGCGCTTGCCCATGGGACATAGCGCCTCTGTCGCCAATGCGGGCCATTTGGCACTCGGCCCGCGCTGACTGGGTTAGGTGAAACTAGGGGCGCGGCGTCCGGGCGTCCTTCATTTTCATCGGGGCCTGACTCTTAATCATGGCGCCCTTGTGCATCTTGTGATGGCGTGTGCGCCGGTTTCGCGTTCGCTTTCTGTTCTTCTGCCCGTTAGTCGCAGACTTTGGTGCAGAAGCGTTAGTCTTCGCGCTCGAAGTTTGTTTGGGCGTCGCTTTGGCATAGGCCGCTACGCCAAGGATCAGGGTGAGCACGACCGCTGCAATTGATCCAATCATTCGTTTCATCGCTTCAAATCTCCTTATTAGTTTGGGCCATTAGTTCCTGTCTTTTATCAAGGATGTCTCAGCTCTACGATTCGTAACGCCGAGCCTCTTGTTACGAACTGACCTATTGGCAACGCATGTGCCATCGCGAAATTATTCATGAATGTGTATTTCCCAAGTGTTTTTGCGGCTAGAGATTAACTGGGTGTCGAAATAAGTGAGGCGTCTGCGCAGCCGCGGCAAACTCGCCACGCCCGTCGCGCTAAGAAATACGGAAGTAGCCTTGCCTGAAAAGTGCTGTCTCTTTGTCCGCGTTAGCGAACAATTGAAAGTAGCCCAGCAGGTTCACTGCTGGGTGGGAGGTCCAACCTTAGTCTCAGTCCGGGAAAGGGACGGCTGTCAAACAATGGAGAACCGAAGGTTTTTCAGCCGTCTTCTCACATACTTCTCCGTATCCAGGGCATCGGGTCCCGGCGATAAATCGTTGGGCTATTTTTGGCCGTCCGCTAAACGCGGACTTTTCGAACATAGTTTACGGAAGTCTGTCGGACGTCTCGACACTTCGAATACTCATCGCCAAGCACCTCGCTGGCTGAACTTGGAGGCACAGGCGCCAGCAACAACAGCAGACTTCTGATTAGGGATTGTCGTTGCGGTTTTAGTTGCGTCGCCTGTAGAGGTTCGTCACGCCTACGGTGAGCCCGGCGAAGATGCCAAGGCGCGGGGCGGTTGGGTTGAGTCCGAAACGAGAGCCGGCGTCGAATTGCAGGCGTGAATTGAATCTATAGGTGAGTGCCCCGAGGGCGAATGCCCCGCGAGGTTGATCGGCATCGAGTGTCTGACCGGAGAGTTCGGCTTGCACGCCGAAGCCGTGCGCAAGGTCCCGCGAAAACCCGAGCGCAAACTGGCCACCGGTCTGGTGGCCGCTCTGCGACTGGCGCCCGTTGACGAGGAGAGCGAGATTCAAATCAATATCCATTTCGCGCACTTTCTTGCTGGTCAAGGCGATGATTTGATGGTCAACCCGCCCTGTTCCGAGTCCGCTGGTGGCGCTCGCCCACGGCAGCTTGATGAAGTAAGCGAATGCAAGCGATGGGTGACGTGCGGTGTCCTGGACTGTCGTGAATTGAAACCCGAGGCGCGCATCGCCGAAGCCCGTTGTGCGCGTCCGGGATGGGCGGTCAACCTGCGAGACGACTGTGTCGAGATCGAACTCCACCTGCAACGTGTTCGTCGCGGCGAAGCTGACCGTGAGCGAACCGGCTTCGTCTCGGAGCAGGTCGCGCGAACGAAAGTTGCCGTCGTAGCCGTACTCAACCTGCAGGAAGCCCGCACCTTGAGACTCGGCGGGACGGGAGACGCTGGGACGCTTCGACTTGAGGGGCTTGTCTTTTTGAGAGGGGTCGGGCGTCGCGTTGGACTGGGCGACCGGCAATGGTGTCGGCGTGGGAACTATCTGTTGGGCTGGGGCGGGCGCAGCGCTCATTCCGAGAGCAAGAATCACGAAAATCCGAAGACGTTTCATTTTAGTGTTGTGCTCCGAGGACACCATACAGGAAGTTGACAGGGCCCGGCCAGCGCCATCTGTTCGCCTGTTCAAGAGATTGAACGCAGGTCCAGTGCAAGTTGCAGCACTCATGGGGACGCGCGCGCCCGGATTACATTACCTGCGCCACCGGCGGTTTTTGTGGTTGGCGTGTTTTAGCCACGTGGATGAAGACTTGTCAGTCAGGAACGTCCATAGGATCATTGCGGTTGAAGTATCGAAGTCATTGCCGCGATTCATTTCACCAATGACGCAACCCAACACAAATGTGCCCTAACCGACGTGGAGGATGACCATGATAATGAAGCTGACCGCCGTAGGGCTGCTATTGCTCGCTTCTATCTCAGGCGCCCAAAACCCAATCCCTGCCGACATCTGGAAGCCACTGAGGACCCTGGTTGGTGTCTGGGAAGGGAGGGGAAGCGGCCAGCCGGGTGTTTCCAGGATTCAACGCGAGTACCGCCTGGTGCTGAATGATAAGTTTCTGCAGGTGCAGAACAAGAGCACCTATGACCCACAGCCAAAGAATCCAAACGGGGAGGTTCATGAGGACTGGGGCATGATGAGCTTCGACAAGGCCAGAAAGAAATTCGTCCTCAGGCAATTCCACGTTGAGGGTTTTGTAAATCAATATGTGATGAGCAGCTCAAGCGCCGACGGGAAGACCATTGTCTTTACCTCCGAGAACATCGAGAACATCCCCACGGGATACAGGGCCCGCGAAACTTACAAGATAGTCGGTCCCGACGAGTTCCTGGAGATCTTTGAGATCGCCGAACCCGGAAAGGAATTTGAGCTCTACAGCGAAGGGCATTTCCGGCGCCAGAAGTAAAGTTAGCCGGCGTATTTTTCTTCAACAGTTGCGGCAAAGACCAGGGTTCCTACCAGCCCGATGATGCCCGCGGTGACGAAGGGGACCTGCGGCGAAATTTTCCATAGCAATCCTCCGATGGCCGCCGCCGGCGTGATCGAAAGACTGCGAACAAGGTAATAGAGCCCGATTGCTCTGGCCCTGATGTTGTCCTGGGCAAAGTCAACGATCATCGCTTTGCGGGAGGGTTCGCCGATTTCGCGTAAACCGCCAACCACAAAGGCAACGACGAGCAGCTTGAAACCTGGAGCGAGGACTATCGCGATTGGAAACAGCGCGAAACTGAAAAACGTGACGATCACGAAGGGCTTGCGTCCAACCCGGTCGGCAATCTTCCCTGCGGGAAGGTAAACGAGGATCGAGGTGGTCATCTGAATCGCAATCAGAGTTCCATACTGTGCCACACTGAATCGTTGCACATTGGTGACATACAGAATCGTCAATACACCGGTCATGCCCTCGCAGGTCCTGATGATAATGTCAGAGATGAGCAGGCGCCGCAGGGCGAGATGAAAAGATTGCCAGACACCACGAATGTTCGTCGCCTTAGCCGCGTTGATGGTGACATCAATCTTCCGCGCCAACAGAAAGGTGAGCGCAGCCAGAGCCAGCGTCACTAGCAGTCCGAAGCGAATACCGCGAATGATGCCGAACGAGGCAATCACAATTCCGCCGATGATTGGCGCAATCACAATGGGCAGGCGCTTCAGAATAGACTGGAGAGTGAAGCCCATCGCGCGCCGCTCGCGCGGCAGCGAATCGCCGATGAGCGCAAAGATTGCAGGCGAGGCCATACTCTGCCAGGCCATCACCAGGGCCAGGGCGACGAATAAGAATGGCCAGGATGGACTGACGAGGTAGACAACATAGCCTGCGGACGTCAAGGTGATGAAGATGAGAAACGCGCGCTGCCGGCCGAGGTGATCCGCAATCCAGCCCCCCGGATACTGATAGAGAGCGTCAAAAAGATCTTCCGCGGTGCCGAAGAGACCGATGATGGGGGTCGTAGCTCCCAGCGCTTCCAGGTACTTGGGCACAAACTTCTTCCACAATTCCTCACCAAACCCGAGCAGGAAAACCACTACCGAAGCAATGGCGACATTTCGTTCCAGACTAAGGTAGTCGGCTACTCTTGCCCGCCATTTGGAAAATCCATTTGTCGGCGTCTGCTTCATTGCTTATGGAGCTCCGGGTTACCGCATATAATATGCCATCAACTCCTCGCTCCCGTGACACTTTTTCTACTTCA
The DNA here is from genome assembly GCA_036726305.1 of Pyrinomonadaceae bacterium. Taxonomy (GTDB): domain Bacteria; phylum Acidobacteriota; class Blastocatellia; order Pyrinomonadales; family Pyrinomonadaceae; genus JAOAPY01. The sequence goes on from DAIMCP010000073.1 coordinate 19,178, forward strand.
TTTGCAGGCGGCACTTGCCGGGAAAGATTATTAAACACCGGGGCGAGATGTCCCAAGATCGTTGGGTGAGCGGGAATATTTGCAGGGAAAGGTGGTTTGAAAAGAGCTGCCCGAGTAGGGAAGGCGCGCGAATGGGCCCCTTGATGTTCAACCTCGCATGAGTCGCGCGCGGCGCCCGGGCCCTGGGGCGCGGGCAACCGCACGCGTCTTGCTCTACTGTGTCAGTGACTTGTCGCGCGAAGTTGTCACTGACGAGGTCGCACTGAAAGGAAGATGCTGTTGCCACCGCGATTGACGAGCAGCAACGAAGGCTTCGCACCGGCGCGCCCAACTGCCGACTGAAGGTCCGCTACCGAGCGAACTGGTTGGCGGTTCACTTCTTCGATGACATCATTCTCGCGCATGCCCGCCTCCGCGGCCGGACCCACCGGATCAATATCAGTCACGACGAGCCCCTGGGTGCCAGCCGGCAAATTGAGACGTGCTGCCAGCGCGGGTGTGAGCGGCTCGACACTAATACCTAATTTACCAGTGTCACCGCCACCCCCGCTGCTGCTGTCTCCCGCCGCCTTCGTCTTGTCGGCCGGGAGTTCGCCGAGCGTTAAGCGCACTTGCTGCTCGCGATTGTCACGCGAGATTGTCAGGGACACCTCAGTGCCAGGTTGGACGCGTGCGACCTGATTGCGCAAGGAGTTACTGTCGGCAACTGGTGACCCGTTGAAGGTCAGGATGACATCACCGCGCCGAAGGCCGGCTCGCTCGGCAGGACTGCTCGGCTGGACTGAATTTACCAGCGCACCGCGTACCTCAGAAAGACCCAGGCTGGAAGCGAGATCGGAAGTCACCGGTTGAATTGAGACGCCAATCATGCCGCGCCGGACCTTTCCGGACTTGATTAACTGATCCATGGCGCTCTTGGCCATGTTGGCCGGAACCGCAAACCCAAGGCCGATGTTCCCCCCTGATGGCGAAACTATCTGCGAATTGATGCCAATCAACTCTCCGTTGGTATTGACCAGCGCGCCGCCGGAATTACCCTGATTGATCGGGGCGTCAGTTTGCAGGAAGTCTTCGAAACTACCGTCGGACAAGCCGGTCTGTCGTCCTTTCGCGCTGATAATGCCCATCGTTACAGTTTGGCCTACGCCTAAAGGGTTGCCGACCGCGAGCACAATATCGCCCACGCGTACGCGATCTGAATCGCCAAGCGGGAGGACTGGGAGTCCGCTGGTGTCAATCTTCAGCACTGCCAAATCGCTCGGTGGATCGGAACCAACGACTTTTGCCGCAAAGCTGCGATTGTCATTCAATTCCACTTTGATCTCCTCAGCGCCGTCGATAACGTGATGATTAGTCAAAATGTATCCGTCGGCGCTGACGATCACTCCCGATCCCAGTCCTCGCTGCAGTCGCTCCTGCGGGCGCGGTTGGGCGTTCCTGAAGCGGTCACCGAAAAAGTCGCGGAAGAAAGGATCGTTTGAGAAAGGGAACTGTTCAGCAGAGCGCACGCGACGCTCCGAACGAATGGTCACGACCGCCGGCGCGACGTGACTTACGACGTCCGCATAGGAATTCTGCGGTGCCGCAACATTGGAAATCACCGGCGGCGGAGAGGCCGGCGAGACTGCCGGGGCCGCCTGGCCTTTGCAGGCGGTGAGCGAAAAGAGCAGGGCGATAAGAATAAGCAAACCACCGGTGGTTACGGTAACCGGGTTGCTCAGAGCATCAATGCGACGAGCGAACATCTAGGGACATACCTCCTGATTATTGTTTCCAGCTTTTGCCGTATCAGGCCTCTAAGCAAGGCAACCAGCGGCGCCAGCGGCTGGTTGCCTCAATTAGTTACTTAGCGGCTCCCGCTTTGCGGCGAGCCGGCGGCGCAGCTTTTGATTCTAAAGTCGACCTCCGGGTTGACTTTACCCACACCCAATCTGCCCTGCAGGGCTAAGCCTGGTGCGTTCCTGCCCCAATATTCAATAAAAAGGACCGCAAGTTTCCCATTTGGAGCCTGCGGCCTGAGGGCCTGATTAGCTTGATTTTCGCCGGGGTCAATACGCAAGCTCGAACTGACTTGTCAAATTTACTTAAACCATTTCTTGAACTCCTGACAGCCAGTATCCAATATCTGTTGATCCGTACAGAATCGAGCCGGGCTGTTGCCGCGGCGAATAATCGGATTTATAGGATACAAGAAATATCTTGTCAATTAGCTCCACTATGCAGGCGCTCAGAGTATTTTTAGTCGGGTTTCTCCCAGCGTCATAGCCAGCCTATGAGGCGGTACTCTAAACGGCTTCGGCGTTTGCTGTTCAAGCCGACAAGAATGCGTACAGTAGCTTGAAAAAGGTATAGTTGGAGCCGATGAGATAGCCTGATATTCGCGATTCAGGGACGTTGTGGGCCTGAACATAAGTGCCAGCCGCAAGCGCTTTCCCGGTTTGACCCGGCTCGCCGGTGAGTCTGGTCTAAGGTCGCATTTCCACGAGGAGCTCAAGATAATGACTAACGGTGCAGACGATCTGCTCGTCACGCTTCAAGACGGCATCAAGCGTATCACCATCAATCGCCCCGATCGGCGCAACTCTGTCAATTTGGAGACGGTCTCGAAGCTTCACGCTGCGTTCGCACAATCCGCGGAGGATGGTACGCGTGTGGTTATTCTGACGGGAGCGGGCGAATCTTTCTGCGCCGGCGCGGATCTGGCGGCCACCAGTGAACGAGATATTGCTGATTTCGATGTCACAAAATCTCTGCGCGAAGGTGTTAATCCCACTATCCTCGCCATGCGCGGTCTGCCGGTCCCAATCATTGCCCGCGTTCATGGTCACGCCGTGGGAGTTGGCTGCAACTACGCGTTAGCTAGTGACATCATCGTGGCCTCGGAACAGGCGCTGTTTGGCCAGGTCTTCGTTAAGATCGGTCTGATGCCGGATGGGGGCGGCACCTACTTCCTGTCGCGCCTGGTGGGTTATCACAAAGCGTTCGAGCTAATGGCTACCGGAGACATCATCAGCGCGCAGGATGCTTATCAACTGGGCCTGGTCAACAGAGTTGTCCCGTTTGCCGAGCTTGATGTTACGGTTGAGACGCTCGCAACTCGGCTGGCTAAATCACCGCGGGTAGCGTTAGCGAAAATTAAGGCAGGACTCAATCAGGAGGCCGACTCAGATCTGGCCCGCGCGCTGGAATTTGAAGCTACCAACCAGGACGCGTGCTTCCATTCAACGGACTTCATCGAGGGGGTGACGGCCTTTTTACAGAAACGCCGTCCCGAGTTCGGTTAAAGCGAAGGTCAGGAATCATTTGCAATGAATTCGCGTGAGTATGCTCACTAAAGCTGCGCAATTACCCGCTTGAGCTTTTCATTTACCTCAGCCGCCACTGCTTCGAGGGTTGCGTTATCTCCCACCACGGACAGCATCGTCCTTGCGTCTATCGCCGCCACTACCGATTTCCCGGGTTCATCAGCTTCATAAACGATGACATTGCAGGGCAGGAGCAGCCCAATTTGGATCTCTTGCTGCAGGGTTTTGTACGCCAGCGGCGGATTGCAGGCGCCGAGGATCACATAGTTGCGAAAATCCACACCGAGTTTTTCCCTTAGCTTCTCCTTCATGTCGATTTCAGAGAGCACGCCGAAGCCTTCAGCCATGAGTGCCGCCCGCGTCTGTTCGACAGCTTCTTTGTAAGGAACATCAACTGTTTTACTGATTCCGTATTTTGAATGTTGTGGTTGCTGAGCACTCATAAGTTTTTCCTTTTCCCCTGAATTAGATTCCTTTCCCCACAGCCTGTCGATTCATCCTTTAGGTCGGTCACTTCTTTCCGAAGATCAGCCAGCCCAGTACGACACCGAGAGCGAGGGTAATTAACGTAGGAATCCACATCCAACTGAACCCGCCGTTTATCCATTCGTGTCCCATCCGATATCCGCCTATCCCTCCTTGTCCCATCATCCCGCCACCCATTGACCCGGTCATTGCCCCGCCGCCGAAGACTAGAAAAAGTACTACGACGACGACCAACGCGATGACCAGGGGTGTCTTGCTCGAATCGTTCACGACATTATCTCCTTTGAATCCGTGACCTCATTAACGAGGGCCACTCGTAAGCACCACCTTGAGTGCCCCCTCTTTGGCTGCGTTCCCGAACGTGTCATAGGCCCTCATGATGTGGTTCATTTCGAAGCGATGTGTCACAAGCTGGCTCGGCTGGAGCTTGCCCGAGCGCACGACCTTCAACAGCATCGGCGTTGTTACCGTGTCTACGAGCCGGGTGGTGATCGCAATGTTGCGGTCCCAGAGTTTCTCCAGGTGCAGCTCCACCGGTTTGCCGTGAACGCCGACGTTGGCTATGTGTCCGCCGGCCGCGACAATGGCCTGGCAGATATCGAAGGTCGCGGGAACTCCGACTGCCTCGATGGCTACATCTACGCCCGCTCCCTCCGTCAGGTCCAGCACATGATGGACGGCATGCCCATCGGCGCTGTTTATCAGCGCGGTGGCGCCAAACTTTTTAGCGACCGCCAGGCGTTTGTCATCCAGATCGATCATGTAGATCGCCGCCGGTGAATAGAATTGCGCGGTTAGCAGGACGGCGAGCCCAACGGGCCCCGCGCCCACGATGGCGACGGTGTCTCCGGGCTTCACTTGCCCGTTCAGAACGCCGCACTCAAAACCGGTCGGCAGAATGTCGCTCAGCATGACCATGGCTTCTTCATCGGCGTCGGCAGGGAAGTGATAGAGACTGCCATCGGCATGGGGAATGCGCACGTACTCGGCCTGAGTTCCGTCTATGGTGTAACCCAGAATCCAGCCGCCGTGCCGGCAATGGGAATACATGCCTCGTTTGCAGAAGTCGCACTTCAGGCAGGCCGAGACGCACGAGATGATGACCTTGTCTCCGACATGAAACTCCGAGACGCCCGGGCCGACTTGCTCGACGACACCAATGCCCTCGTGGCCGAGGATGCGTCCATCGATGACCGCCGGGAGATCTCCCTTCAGAATGTGAAGGTCGGTTCCGCAAATTGTTGAAGTGGTAATCCGGACGATCGCATCGCTCGGATCCTGGATGACCGGCCGCGGCTTGTCCTCCCAGGCACGTTTGCCCGGACCGTGATAGACCAGCGCTTTCATGGTAGTACCGGTGCTGCGGGTTGCGGCGGTCGTTGGCGTCAGTTCGAGTTCAGTGATGGTCATTTCTATTTCCTTGAAAAAGCAGGATCCGTCTGCTGGGCCGGGTCGTGTTGAATGAGTTCGGCCTTAACGATTACATCTTCATTTCC
>DAIMCP010000073.1:24564-26894 GCA_036726305.1 Pyrinomonadaceae bacterium
TCTTCATTTCCATTTTCTTCATCGGCATCTTCTTAGCGGCTTTCTTTTCACCATGCATTTTCGACATCATTCGGAAGTGCTTGAGCAAGGCATTACTGTGCGCCGCCACTTGCTGAGAGTCCGGCGTATCGGCCAGCACGGCGGTCTCGAGCGCGCTGACCTCGTCCTTCACCATGGAGCGGTCCTTATCCATTTTCTCCATCATCATCTTCATCTTTGATTGCATCTCAGCGCTCATCGTCTGCATGTGTTTTTGGTGGATGGCTTCCATGGCATCGAGGCAATGTCTCAACTCGGCAACGGCGGCGCGGGCGAACTCAACATCCAGAGCCTCGGGCTTGACGGCCTGATCGCGGAGTGTCCGGGCAAACTCAGACATACTCTTCATGTGAGCCATCATCAGCAGGTGATGGGGTGATCGCATCATCCCAGCCATCTCCGATTGCATGCCGGCCATGCCAGGCTTTGTCTGTCCACTTTGGGTGTGCTTGTGTTGGGCCAAGGCCGCGGACGGAACCAGAAGAACAAGTATGATGGCTGTCGCTGACAGCAATGCGCGTGTGTTGAGTACCATATGTCATCTTCTCCTATGATTGATTGGTTGACAGAAAGTCGGGCAAGCAGGGCCGCCTCCCATAATTGCAATAGACCCTTATTCTTTACCACTCTCGTTTTGGTGTCTGTGCTCTAACGCACATAGCAAGCTTTGAACTGTCAATCTTGTTCTCAAGGCGCATCGTTGCCGGATCATTCCAGGGAAAATCATTAACCGCAGCGTGAAAGTCCGTCAGTTCCGCCAGCGCAAAAACACCTTTGGCAGAGACCAGTGTGGTGCCGGGTCCGCCCTTACACCCCCCAAAGACAATCTTCGGTAGCGCTTGCACACGCGAATTGAAAGCCGGCTTCGACGGCACGGAGGTTGACTTCGAGTTGCGCGGCATTCTTGGTCATCGTTCGCACGACTGCAATCAACCCCTCCATGTCGAGCAGGTTGGTCTTCCGGATGAGCGCGCCCAGAACAACCATGTTGGCCGATTTCGCGCTTCCCACGCGGTCGGCCATCTCTGTTGCCGGCAGCGCGATGACTTCTACGTCGCCACAAACCGGCGGCTCATCAATCAACGACGAATCACAGATGATCAGCCCGCCGCCAATTACTTCCGGTTTGAATTTATCGAGCGAGGGCTTGTTCATGGCGATCAGCACAGTGGGAGCGGAAACGAGCGGCGAGCCTATGGGCGCGGTCGAAATGTTAACGTGACAGTTCGCCGTGCCGCCACGCATCTCGGGACCATACGAGGGGAGCCACGAGACGTGAAAGCCCTGCTGCATCCCCGCCTCAGCAAGCAGACGGCCCAGGAAGAGCAACCCCTGGCCGCCGAAGCCGGCAATCTTCAGGCGCTGGTCGGGGCGAGTCATCCTGGAAGCATGCGCGAGGTCTTGCTCTCCAGGCTTTCTCGTCACTTCCTGGCGGCCCAGCCCGAGAATCCCCGGTAACTCTTCTACCGCTACTACCTGACGTCGCTGGGTACGCCCCGCGCGCTCGTCTGACTTGTCCTTGAAAACGCCGAGGGGAAAATAAGGAACCAGGTTCTGCTCAATCCATTTGCACGACTCGACGGGAGTGACGCCCCAGCCCGTCGGACATGGTGAGAGGATTTCGACGAGGGAAAAGCCCCTCCCTTCAACCTGATTACCAAGCGCTTTGCGGATAGCTTTGCGCGCCTTTGCTCGAGTCCTGTTGTCATAGAGTGCGACGCGCTCGATGTACGTCGGACCTTCGAGACTGGAGAGCAGTTCGCTGACCCGCATGGGGAAACCATCGTTACCGGGGGTGCGGCCCGCCGGCGAAGTCGAAGTCTTCTGACCGACGAGCGTCGTCGGCGCCATCTGTCCGCCGGTCATGCCATAGATGGCGTTGTTGACGAAGATGACGGTGAAATCCTCACCGCGGTTGGCGGCCTGCAGAATCTCGTTACCGCCGATGGCCGCAAGATCGCCGTCGCCCTGATAGCAGATGACCAGGCCGTCGGGCAGCGCGCGCTTGACGGCGGTGGCCACTGCGGGCGCGCGCCCATGCGCGGCTTGGAGGTTGCCGACGTCAAAGTAGTAATAAGAAAAGACTGAACAGCCGACCGGGCTGATGAAGATGGTTCGGTCCTGCGCCCCCAAGTCGTCAATCGCCTCAGCGATGATCTTGTGTATGTTGCCGTGGCCGCAACCGGGGCAGTAGTGCGTAGTCAGGTGATCGCCCGGTTTGCGCTCAAACTGCCCATAAAAACTCCTGGGTCTTTGAAAGGTTTTCGCGTACATCTTTCTCCTCGCTCGCT
>DAIMCP010000074.1:0-13759 GCA_036726305.1 Pyrinomonadaceae bacterium
GGCCGCGATAGCGGAGTAGGTCTTTGGTCTTTGGTCTTTGGTCTTTGGTCTTTGGATTTGGATTTGGATTTGGATTTTGTTTTTCTCGTTCTGAAGAATAGACCCCACTGATCCCAATGAGGGGAAAAGCCACAGCCCAAAACCAACGACCCAAAACCAAAGTCCAAAGCCCAAAGCCCAAAGACCAAAGACCCAAGACCCAAGATCAAAGCCCTCATTTCCTGACAGCATTAATAAAATCAGCCAACAACCCATACGCCGTGCTTTGCAGGTTTGGACGGTGCGACAAAATGGTCAATCCCGGCATCATGTCGAGCTCAAAATGCACAGCCAGGGAAGTTCCGCGCACACATGAAAGCGGATCTGTGGCACTCAGCTGTTCAGGGCGGACGCTTGCAGTTACCGAACCATCCTCGTTGAGCTGTGCTCGAGCAACCAGCTTATAAGGTCTTCCCTCCCCTCTGGCTCGACGCAGTCTCTGGGCGTCCAACGCGCGAATTCCCTCCCGGCGAACCGCACTGGGGATGATTGGCACTTTCATTAAGACCCTTGCCAGGGCACAGACCTTCACCGTTGCATCCCAACCGTCGACATCGTGACTCGGATCAGTCTCGGCCACGCCAAGTTCCTGGGCGGATCTGACGCCCTCGGCGAAGGTTCGCCCGGTTTCCATCGCTTCAAGAATCACGTTGGTTGTAGAGTTGAAGACACCCGCGAAACCCCGCAGTCGCACGGCGGGCAAACACTCGCGAAAGAGCGAAAAGATGGGTGCGCTATCCAGCACGGTGGATTCGAACAGGAAGCGCTTGCCGGCTTTGTCCGCGAGTGTAGTCAACTCGTCATAGCCATGGACCACGGCGCCTTTGTTCGCGGTGATTGCATGCGCCCCAGCCTGTAAAGCTGCGCTTAGATAGTTGATGGCGGGCTGCCCCGTCTCGACATTCAGGGAAATTGTTTCGAGGACTGCCGCGGGCCGCGCTTCTGCGAGCCACTCCTGAATATCGCGCGCCTGGCCGGTGTTGGCCTGGCCCAGATCGCCGGTCATCAGGGCGTCCGGGTCAAAGCCACTAGCATTCCACCGCCAACCCAGACCTCTTGTCGCTACTCCGGTGATGCGCCAATCAATGCCGTAAAGCCTGACGAGCTCGGCACGTTTGGTACCAAATAGCCGCGCGAGCGCGCGACCCACATTTCCAAAACCGAGCAAGCAGAGGTTGTACTGTTCCATTCGCGTTTGGAATCCTTTGCGACGTACTATAAGTTCGCTCGAGAAATTTCAGCGACAGGATTTACAGGACTAACAAGGGGGACGGTGCAAACAGTGCGCTTGAATGATCGCCGATAGGGGCTGCGAACCGTTATCCTTTCTTCTTCTTATCCTGCAAATCCTGTACATTCTGTCTCTATCAGGCTGATGAAACAATACCACGACCTACTCAAATCAATTCTGTCGCACGGGCACGAGCACCAGGATCGCACCGGCGTGGGCACCATCTCTCACTTTGGCTATCAAACGCGTTTCGATCTACGGGCGGGATTCCCGATTGTGACCACCAAAAAAATTCCCTTTCGCTGGGTTGCAGAGGAACTGTTTTGGTTTCTCTCGGGCGACACGAACGAAGCCAACCTGCGCGCCAAAGGCGTGGACATCTGGGCCGAGTGGGCCGACGAGGAACACACGCAACGGTTCGGCCGCGCGCCCGGCGACCTGGGCCCTGTCTATGGTTATCTCTGGCGCTCGTTCGGCGGCCATTACCCTAATCGCGACGGCGTTGACCAGATCGCCAAACTCATCGAACAGATCACAACCAATCCCAATTCACGCCGGCTAATCGTAACGGGGTGGGATCCGAAACATGCTGACAATGTCGACCTGCCACCGTGCCATACTTTGTTTCAGTTCAAAGTCCAGCACGCGCGCGTCCTACATTGCCAGCTCTACCAGCGTTCAGCAGACGCATTTTTGGGGGTTCCTTTCAACATCAGCTCATACGCGCTGTTGATGCATCTGATTGCGCACGTTTGCGACCTGGAGGTCGGCGAGTTTGTCTATACTTTGGGGGACTATCACATTTATAAGAACCATCTGGATCAGGTCAATGAGTTGCTGGCCCGGGAACCGCTGCCGTTGCCAATGCTGGAAATCAGAGGGACGGATGGAGTTCTGCGTGGCTTGGAAGGGTTACTCGCGATGCGTTACGAGAACTTGAGTCTGCTTAACTATCAGTCTTACGCCACGATCACGGCCCCAGTGGCAGTTTGAAGATTCCAGGGAAAACCCGCTGGGAGCCCGATTACTTCTACCCCGCCTTCACGAATGTTACGAGCGCCCTGTCACCTGAAATCGAAGGATGGCTACAGTTCACTCCAGCTTCGCATTTACTAACATTAATCCAATCCTTGTTCTTTGTTTTTAGAAAAACATCCGAGGACTCAACCTGCCGATTTCCTTGAGTCTTTCTCTGTATTCGAATATCAAACTTCGTCTCTTCGTTATCGTACTCTCGATTCCAGCTCTGCAGGTGCGACAGCATCCTCTTATCATCCTCCGTCTGATAGGGGAGACTTACCACCGACCCGTCTTGCAAAGATAGGATACCAACCGAAGGACAGTTATCCTGGTCAATATCCCTAAGAATTAGAACCTCGCCAGTCTCGCTTTTGCTTAAACCGACCAGCTTAATCAGACCATCGACTGTAAAGAGCTCTTGCACGATTGAGTCATCGCCGATGCTGACCTTGACTATCTTGTTTTCTTTGATCGCGATCAGCGTCTGATTGTCAGACAGGAATACTGGCGACCGAAAACCCCCTCCGCTGGTCACGGGGACACGAGTTTGTAGTTCCAGGTTGGCGATCCAGATATTGCCACTCTTGACCTCGTCACCAGGTCCCTTTTGTTTGCTGGGAGTGGCAGACACGCCGAGAAACCTGGACACTCGCTCCAAGAAAGACTCCGGTGTTCGCGCCAGAGCGGTAAGGGCGAGAAGAATAATCAATACAAGCGATGGAAGAACTCGAACGGTCTTCATGGGGTAATGCCCTCCTTAGGACAGTCAGTACTGGAAGAAACGGATGACGAAGGGAGGTGGCTGGTGATGAAAAAACTCGGTAAGAACGGATTTGGCAAGTAAGAAGGATTTTGCGCGCCACCAGTTAACTGTCGCACTCGTCTTTTTATGTACAGGTTTAGCTCGTCGAAATCGATCCGTCCATCCTTAGGGCTATCATCCTCTGCGACATCGGCCCTCCCGCTTAGTCCCTCGATGATCGCCTGGGCAAACGCTCCATGCTTAAACTGTGGATCCGAGAGTTCCAGGGATCTTTCATCCGGGCCCGAAGCTCCAAAAAATACGATGCTAGCCTGGTCGCGATCGCTATCCCTGATCAAATCCTTAGGATTTATTGTGCCGGCGCGACAGGTGTCCACAAAAAGTAGGACTGTACCGGGCTTCTTCGCCAGGACGCGCCAAATAACGTCCCAGCTGACACTTTCCACTTCCTCGTTCTCCATTTCTCCAGTGGGCTTGCGCCTTTGTGCAGGTGAGTAAAAATAATATTGACTGTTAGCGCCCCGCCCGCCATGACCTGAGAGCAGCAAGACCCGCACATCGTTGTCGTACTTCGCTTCGTCATTTAGCCAGTCCAGCGCATTGAGGATGGTGGTGCGGTTCGCCTGATCATTCGTCAACGTCATGGCCTTCACGTCATTGAACAGCTGATTCTCGCCCTTTTGAGGGCAAAAGAGGCGGGCCATATCTCTGGCGTCGGCATCTGCAAAATCCAGGCTGGGCTGGAGCGCCTGGTAAGCTGAAACACCGATCCCAAGAAAAATAAGATTGGCTTTTTTGCTGGCGCGCGGATGAAAGATAATTTTCCTTATTTCCGGTTCCGTAGCTGTGGTCCCATTTGAGACGACAATGGATAAGGTATTTTCTCCTTCACTTTCAAGTGTGACCTGCATGAACCAGAGTTTCCCATTCGGGTCTATGGCGGATTTGGCGACCTGTTGTCCGTTGAGGATAACCGTGATCCGGGTCGCCACATCGGAGGAAAAGGCTACTGCCTTGATGTTGAGGTTGTCATCTTCTGTCACCAATCCGTTTTCCGGCTCAATGACCGTAAACCTGACTGGCGTCGTATCGGCAGGGCTTGTCGCAACTGAAAGCGGGCGTCCGACGAGGCCAGGCTTTGTGACTTCAGCTATGCCGCTGGCGAGAGATGCGGACTTAGAGTCATTCGCAAAGTCGTAGTTAACCAGCGAGAAATGGGCCAAACCCGACCCACTACGCCCTTTATCTCCAGGGAACAAGGTCGGCACAGGTGCAATCTCTACAGCGGCTGGTTTAACAAATTCCTGAGGCTTCCTTTGTGGCTGGTAAGTGATCCGCCAAATCTGAGGCTTTGAAGTGGCCCTTTCGTGCGAGGCTCTAACCACCAACAGGTTCTCTCCAGGCTCAAGCGTGAGAACCATTTGAATCATGACTGGGCGTGAGCCATCCTTACTCGCCGGATCTCCAGTAAATGTCCCTTTGCGAATACCATTGAGGCCGACACTGACTTCTGTTATCGGTAAATTTCGAGAGAACACAGCAATCTCGATCGGCAGGCGACTATACTGGACCGTCGATTTGCCCGAAGCTTCGTTCAGCCCCGGTATGACGACATGAACCTCCGGTGGCAGGGCCTCCAAAAGGGCCGACGTCGTGTGCTGATCCACTGGAAAGCTGGTTTCGCCGGCTGTTCGTGAGTTGCCCCATTCACTCTTATCTGCCTGCTCAGCGGCCGTCTGAATATCAGGCGTCGCAAGGTACTCCGAGATTATGTCCGGACGATAAAATGTTTTCCGAAATTGTGAGGCGTTGTAAAATTTCGGCGCCGCGCCGGTTGCGTCCGGCAACAACCAACCGAAGTACCGGTCTCCATTTAGGCTTGACGTGTAGTATCCCTGTGGAGTGCACGCGACCCATTCATAATCTGAAGCGACGAAGATACTCAAAGTGTATTGTTCGGATTTGAGATCCCAAAGCTTCAAGGTCTGGTCGCTGGAGCCTGAAACGACAAACCGGCCATTCAATGACACCGCAACCGCCCAGACATCATTGGTGTGACCGACGAAGTTGTGAACCAGACGTCCCGTCTTAGCGTCATAAAGAGCCAGATAGCCACCCTCGCCCCCGCTGACTATGTAATTACCATCGGGTGTTAGAGTAAAACACCTGTGGGTTCTTCCGGTGGTCGAATTCCGCGAGATAGTACTAATCAGCTTGTCGTTTTTAAAAACTTGCAACTCGTTTAGGCGAACAGGCTCATCAACAAACCGACCGGGTCCGATTCTGCGCTTAATGGTCTGACCATACCGAGTTCTCAGCTCGTAGCCACCACTCTTAACCAGGGCTGTCTCGAAATCGGCGGTACTGGCGATCTTGCCGCCCAGGGAGACGCGATAGGGGATCGCTTGTTGGTCTTTGAGATTTCCTGATTCGGAGGGCTTAAGACGAAAGACTTGTTGCAGTGAAGCATACTTATTGGGGCTATCAGTTCGGTGCTCGGTACCAAATGCTATTGAATTGCCGTCTTTAGCAAATCCAACACTCCATATTGTCTTACCACTTCCCGTGAGCACGCCACTCCCGAAAGGGAGGCCGCTACTAGCCTGCCAGATCCAAATTTCACCGTCATAACCCCCGCTGGTAGCGACCACGTTCTCCCGAGAATGCGAAAACTTTGCAGTCAACACTTTGTCGTCACCACGTTCGAAACAACTGACGACAACTCCCTCGGGCACGGAGAACACTGCACTCATTCCATTTTCCAGGCCTGCCAATACTGCCGGATGATCGTTGTTGGGGCTGAAGTCGATGCTGGTGATGCCGCTTTGTGTCTGCGCCAGTACTTTAACGAATTTTCCCTGTGCCTCCCAGAGATTGATCTTGCCGTCCAATCCACCCGAGACCAGATACCGACCGTCAGGTGAGAATACCACTCCAAGAACTTGCTCGTCATGATGCTTTTCCAGTCGATCTCCGGTCTCTTCTGGATCCTTGTCCAGATTCCAAAGCCTCAAGTCAGTGTCATGACTACAGGAGACCAGCCACTTCCCGTCAGGAGAAAAAGCCAGAGAAGAAACCGCGTCCTCATGCCCATTAAACATCGCCTTCAATTGCCAAATCTGTGGCCCAACACTCCAAACACGTATCACACCGTCGCTATCACTTTCTTTGCCTTCTTCAAAGTAGGCAGAGCCGGAAGCCAATTGACCACCGTTCGGCGAAAATACCAAGCTGACAACTTTTGCTCGATGACCTTTGAGGGAGTGGAGGAGCTCACCCTTCTGAAAATCATAAATATGGATCGCAAATTGAGTTTCCACTTCCTCGCCGAGAAACTTGCCGCCCACAGCCAGGTAGGTGTTATCAGGTGAAAGGGCGATCATTGCGATGTCGCATCCGGCGCAAATTACAGCTTGGTCGCGAATCGTTCTCAAAGTCTTCCCAGACTTAACATCCCACACTCTAATAACCTTGTCATCTCCCACCGACACTAGTTGGTCACCTTCCCTGGTGAAGAGCGCGTTTCTTATGTAGCGGGTATTTCCGCCGGTGTCGACGACGAGCATAGGATCGGATGCCCTGCCAATGACGTGACAAAACACTAACCAAACGATTGCGTAGAAAAGAAGTGGCTTTTTCATAAGGACTCCGCAGCAGAGAAACACAAAGTTCTTAGATCTAGGATTTTTTGCCGTCGCTATTTCAACAAGTGTCGGATTTGCGCCGCTTGCAGAACTCGCGACGAGAAATACCTATCGGTACTTAAAAAGTGGTTGGGCCTTGACCCCCGCAAACGAAGTTGGGTGTTGCCGACCACGGCTGAGTTCGGCGACTCTCTTCTGCACCCAAATCTGTAATTCGTCGCTATCAATTGTTCCATCCTTACGCCCATCGGTCTCCAACTCGGCGTTCCCGCTTAACCCTTCAAGCAGAGCCTTTGTAAAAGCACTGTGTCCCCATTCATCGCTTGGCACAATGGGAAGTTCATCTTCTCGCGTGGCTAAAAAGGTAACGAGCTTACGGCCCAGGCTAACTCTGCGAACCCTCTCGGTGAACCTGTGCCAGTCCGGCCCGCTCGTCAACTCGCTATTAACAAAAATCACCGTCCGGCCTGGCCCGCCAGCCAATTTCTCCCAAAACGAGGTGAGCCTAATATCGTAGAGTTCGGGATCACCCTTTGTCTGATGTTCGTGTGAGAAAAAATATGGTTCATCGAAATAACGCGAGCCGACGAGGCCGGACAAGATCAGAACTCGAACGTCGTCGTCAAATGTTGCTGAAGCGTTAAGCCAATCTAAACCTTCAATGATCCCCGCTCGGGTGGCCTTCGAGTCGAGAAGTATTCTCGGTGGAATGATAGTCTGAAAAGGGCCGGGCTGATTCGGATTACTGGTGAGGGCCCGAGCTAAAGTCTCAGCATCGTTACTTGCAAACTTTAGGGATGCCCTACCGTCCTTGAATTGAGAAACGCCGATCGCCAGCAAGATCAGGCGCGAGCGGGCCAAAGCTGGCCGCTCGTAGACAATGGTTCTTGTTATTGGTTTTGATGAAGCCTTCCTATTCGCAGCTCCGATCGTGACCGTATTCGTGCCCAACTGGAGAGTCACGTTTTCTTCAAGTGCAAATCTGCTACCACTCAAGATGCGTTTCTCAGTTTTTCCATTAACTACTATCGTGGCCTCTGTTAGCGGATACAGCGGAGACAGAATCAGGACTCTCATCACGAACACCGGATTGTTTACAGTAACCACTCGCTGGTCTGGGGTTCGCACCACAACATCGGGCGCAGCAATATCACCTTGAATCGGACCAATCCCTTGCGCCACAGCCCGAGCAGATAGTGCGAACACCAGTATGCCCAGGAAACCAAGATACCAAAAAACGGTTGAGTGGGTTGAACAGTCTTTGCGCATCGCAAACACCTATGAGCCATCAAAGATCAGCTTAATGATCTGGTCGTAGCTAATAATCTCAATCCGCTTGAGTTCTTTTTGTGGAAGAGTGACCAGCTTTCTCGTCGGTGCTGGCCCTGGATCCTGGAGCAGGTAGGTCACACCGTGTGTTCCTTCCCAGACCAGCCAAGCTCTCTGGCCTTCCTTCAATGGAGTTTGATCGCCCACATCACTGACTCTGGGGATAGCTTTATCCATGATAAAGACTCCATAGTTTATCGGAAGAAAAAGAAACTGCAGGACCACGAGAAAAGCCAGCAGGGTTACGAGGAACTTTGAGACCGAGGTCGGGCTCCGGGCAGCTCGTGCGTATAGGAACAGAAGCGCGGTCGCACTCGAGCCGGCCAGCAATCCGACGAAAAATAACGAGCGACGGGTGTCAGTGGAGTCCAGAAAAAGTTGTTCCAGGCCCAACCCTGATTGCGGCAAGCTATCCTGCAATAACAGGTTGCTAAACAAGAAACACTTTCTCATCACGATTTGAATGAGAATCACCGAGACGATAATGCCAAGGATCGCCATTCGCCTCGGATCAGAAACGAACCTGCTCCCCCTCCCCGCCAAACTATCGCCCAGGGACTTGATTATCGTGCTCTTTTGAGCGAGGGTTTTGTAAAGCCTTCGCATGACCGCGGCCAGTAACGTCAGCAGCAACCCAAACATCACAATAATCGGGACGCTCGAAAATAGAAAGACCACGAACTTGGCACCAGCAAAGACATAACGTTCATCCAGCACCGCCAGGTCAGTACCGAGCCCCAAGGTCGTAAGATGAAATCTGATTGAGAGATAGCCCAACAGGTATAAGACAAAGCTTCCCAGCGTCACGTAAGAGGGCCAACCTCCCGCGAAGTCCTTCAGCTTAGTTTGGAGCTGTTCGAGAATGTCATTCATATTTCCACTTTGTCGCCTGGCGGACTGAATTCAGTAGGGGAAACAAATAGATTTGATTCCGTGCCGGATCTTGAGCCGTTCATGAGCGAGGGTTTCGTTGCAGCCTGGGTGGTTCCAGCAATGAGAATTGCTTCTAGAGATCCCAAGCGGAAAAGGAAGTTGATTGTTAAGACGATTCGGTTTCAACTTCCCAAGTTTCTAAAGAGCTTAGGGTGCTAAGATTATGACCGTGTTGTTGGATCTGTCAATAGCAAACGGAATGGTTGAAAGGGAGATTGGTAGCTGTGCGAGAGGCGAGGTTGAACGGAACTTGTGATAATGTGTTTTTGCGGTTTTGCGAGGAGAGGAAAAGGCGCGATAGATATAGACAATCTGTCCGCCAGGTGTCTCTAGAGACTCATGATTATCGGAATCGTAGCAGTAGATCGAAACGGCGCCATCGGCAAGGACGGCAAGTTGCCGTGGCACTACTCTGCCGACATGAAGCATTTCAAGGAGACCACGACCGGCCATGCCTGCGTCATGGGTTTCAAGACGTGGCTGACGCTGAAGCAGCCTCTGCCCAATCGTCTTAACATTGTGCTGAGCCGTCAGGCGGAATTGGAACCTCAGGATTCCGTGCTGGTGGTTCGGGACATCGAGTCAGTGCTTTCCCTGGCAGAGAATCTGAAATGCGATCTCTTCGTTATTGGCGGCGAGCAGGTCTATCGCGCGTTTCTGCCGTACATCGAAAAGTGGCTGGTTACGGAAGTCCCGGTTACGGTGGTGGGAGCCGACGCCTTCGCGCCTGAGGGTTATCTCGCCGGGTTCCAACTAGAGAAATCAAAGAAGATTGACGACGACCTTGCCGTCTCGTTCTACACTCGCAAGTAAGGCGCTTGGTGGACAATAAGATTATTTCCGCACGACAGCGGCACCCTTGCTTTTGGGAGGTCCAGGCAGCATAAAGTCCCCATGACCGAGAAGGAAATGGTTCTGAAAACTGTCCGCGAGTTGCCGGACGACTGCTCTATCGACGAGATGGCTGATCGGATCGATTTCATGGCCGCGCTGCAAACAGGGCTTGATCAGCTAGACCGGGGCGAAGGCATTCCCCACGAAGAGATCAAGCGGCAGTTGGCCTCATGGCTCACAAAATGATTGGGTCTCCGGCCTCCCGCGCGCAGCTAAAACCGCCCCACGATTGAAGTCTTACCCGAGCGCTAAGGACATTCGCGCTTCACTCTAGCGAATGCCCGTCTCGGCTACATTCTTCTTCGGCTCCTGCGATTTCTTCACGTACTTTTCGTACCAGGCCAGATATCGTTCATAGCGATCGCGCACGTAGCTCGGACGCTGAATCCCATGGTTCTCGTTAGGATAAATGATGAGCTGAGTGTCGATGCCCAGACTGCGCAGCGCCTGATACATCTGTTGCCCGCCCTGGACCGGGACATTGAAATCCCGTTCGCCTCCCAGAAACAGCGTCGGGGTCTTGATGCGATCAGCATGCAGGAAGGGATAGGAAATCTTTTGATAGACCTCCCACGATTTGGGATTCCAGGGCGGTCCGATTTCATAGTCGTATTGAATGATGTACTGGTCGGTGCCGTAGAAAGCGACGGTGAAGGCCGTGCCCGCGCCACTTGTGCCGGCTTTGAAGCGTGTATCACTGGCGATGATGTAGTCGGTGAGAATGCCGCCGTAACTCCAACCACCCACACCCAGACGCTCCGGATCGGCGACTCCCATTTTGATCACATGATCGACCCCAGCCAGCAGATCTTCAACTTCATAGTGGCCCCAGTCGGCAAAGATCGCGCGCGAAAATTGCTGCCCGCGCCCAGAGCTGCCCCGATAATTTACCGCCAACACGGCGTAGCCATTGGCCGCAAAATACTGCCGCTCAGTGCTGAAAGAATGCTGATCCTGTGCGTTCGGACCTCCATGGATGCGCAGTAGCAGCGGAACCTTGCTGCCCTTTACGTATCCAACCGGATAAGTCAACAACCCATGCACCTCTGTGCCGTCTTTGCTTTTGAAGCTGACCTCTTCAGTCACACCCAGCTCCAGTTCAGCCAGGAGGGCATCGTTCTGATGGGTCAACTGCCGCAGCGAACCGGCAGCCATGGCATAAACTTCAGTAGGCTTCGTATCGTTACCGAAAAGCAGAGCCACGTGACCGCCGCCGCTGGTTACATTCGAAACGACCACCGGTGGCGCCAGGAGTCGCTGGACCGTGTTGCGGGTAACACTTACCGGATAGACGGAGCGATCGTCAGTCACGAGGACGGTGAGCGATTTGTCGTCAACGCCAAAGCGCAGTCCTGACACGCCGCGATCAAGATCGTCGACTGCTTTCACACGCGTGGGCGCGCTGCTGCCATCGGCGGGCACGAACAGTAATCGATCCATGCTGTAAGCGCCGTATTTCTTTTCGTCTCCTTCGACAATAACAATCCATTTCCCATCCGGGCTCCATTCAGGTCGCGCCCGTCCGGCACGATTGCTGGGCTGCGTCAATTGCTTCTCACTCGCGCCGGGTTTGGCCTCGGCCACGAACAACTGCGCCGATGGATCGCGATCCGGATCGTCAGAGTGGTTGCTCATGAAGGCAATGGTGCGACCATCGGGCGACCAGGAGATCGACGACTCGTCCCACTTGCCGTTTGTCAACCGTTCCAGCTTCTTTGATTCAAGGTCGAAAAGGTAGATGTAGCTGTGTCTTCCCGAGAGCAGATACCCCTGACCGTCCTGCTTATAACGATAGCGGTCAATCACGATTGGCTTGGGCGGTTTGGGTGGGCCAGGGGCCGGACTGGCAGCGGCTTCGGCTTCCGGATCAGGATCTGCAATGATGACGGCAAGACGCTTTGAGTCCGGGGACCATTCGTAGCCCTGCAGTCGTCCCTTGAAGTCCGTTAGCTGCATGGCTTCCCCGCCCCGGCGATCCAGCAACCAAACCTGGTTCCCTTTAGCCTTACCCGGACGCGATGAAGTAAAGGCGAGAAAATTTCCATCCGGGCTCCAGCGGGGCGCCGATTCGCTGTCCTGGCTGAAAGTGATCTGCCGATCGCTTTTGCCGTCGTAGCTGACCATCCAAATGTGCGAGTTACTCTTGTCTTCTTTAGTATCGATAGTTGAGACGACATAAGCCACCCACTGGCCATCGGGAGAGACCTGCGGATCGCGCACGTCACGCAGACGCGCTATGTCATCCAGCTTCAGGGGATGACGCGCCGTCTGCGCCAGGAGCGAAGCCGATAAGGCGAGAGTTAAGAGAATGACACTGAATAGTCTTTGCGGGGACATGGAATTTGATCTCCTCGTGTTTGCTCAGAAGGAACCGGTTCAGCGAGTCGTTCGAATACGTGCTTTACTCCCCTGCACCTGCCCGGGAACCACAAACCGACAAAGTCGCAAGTAACGGAGCAGACGAAAATACCGGGGTTCATCCTTTTGCCGTCATGTCCAGCACGTCATGACGCGTGATGATGCCGACGATGCGACCGTATTCCTCAACCAGTATCGCCGGACTGACCTGCAGTCGCCGAGTGATCTCATTCGAGCTGGCATCAACATCGACGGTGGGAAAGCTCACTTCCATTACCTCGCCTACTTTGGCCTCGAGTAGCTCCCGATTGCGCACAACCTTCGCGAGCACGCGGCCTTCACGGATCGAGCCCACCGCGCGCCCCTCTTCCAGGACGGGGAGCTGCGTCAGGCCCAACTCATCCATTCTGGCCAGCGCATCCGCCACTTTGTCCTCGGGCGCGGCCCAGATCAGCTTCTTGGGTGCGTGGGCCTTCTTGGTGCCGGCGATCAGCCCGGCCGTAATCTTTTGCGGTTCAAGTAAGCGCTTTTCTTTCATCCACTCATCAGAGTGGAATTTTGTCAGATAATGTTCGCCCGTATCGCAAACGATAAAGACGATCACCGCCTCGCTGTCTGCATCGCGAGCCACGCGCAGCGCAGCAGCGAGATTCGTCCCCGTCGAGCCGCCGCAGAAGATGCCCTCAGCCCGGCCGAGTTGCCGCGCCAGATCGAACGACTCGCGATCGGTGACATTAATGACGTCGTCGATGTACTTGATGTGCACGTTGGGCGGTATCACTTCCTGGCCGATTCCCTCCACGAGGTATGGCGTGGCTTCGACAAGCTTTCCGGTTTCTTTATAAGTCTTGAAAACTGAGCCGTAGGGATCGGCGCCGACAATCCTAATCTGCGGGTTCTTCTCTTTGAGAAAGCGTCCCGTGCCTGAGATCGTCCCGCCGGTACCAATGCCGGCGACAAAGTGTGTGATCTTGCCCTCGGTTTGTTCCCAGATTTCCGGGCCGGTGGTGCGATAGTGCGCGTCCGGGTTTGCCGGGTGCGAATACTGATCCGGGTAGAAAGAGTTTGGGGTTTCGGCCGCTATGCGTTGCGCAGTCGAGACGTAGTGATCGGGTGTTCCGGGCTTTGCGGACACGGGGGTGATTACCACATCCGCCCCCAGCGCTTTCAGATAGCGAGACTTTTCAACCGAGGCCTTATCGGTCATTACAAAAATGCACTTGTAACCTCTGACGGCGGCCGCCAGGGCCAACCCGATGCCGGTATTACCAGAAGTCGCTTCCACAATCGTGCCGCCCGGTTTCAAAGTCCCTTCGCGCTCGGCGGCCTTAATCATCGAAATACCGATTCGGTCCTTTACAGAGAATCCTGGGTTCAGATTCTCCATCTTCCCCAGCACCGTGGCCTTGATCCCTTTGGTTAAACGATTGAGTTTAACCAGCGGCGTATGGCCAATCAGCCCGAGAATGTTTTCAGAGTATTGCATGTGTCTCCTGGTCTGCGTTCGTCATAATTTAGAACTATTGCTCACTGTTGATTCGAGCCCCT
>DAIMCP010000074.1:13859-26282 GCA_036726305.1 Pyrinomonadaceae bacterium
CTATGAGTCCGTTAGAAATCGGCGACCATCAAACTCCGGCGCCGGCGCTGCTATTTTGCCAGCACCAGCAACGAATAGCCTCCGAGAACCCGCACTACCAGATCCTGATTGATCGCGGAGAGTAAACGCCTGGGCAAGCTCGCCAATTTTGCCTTGACGCTGCGCGGATTGGCAATCGCGCCCGGAGTGTAGAACCAGTCGAGCACTTCATAGCCGGTGTCCTGCAATGTGGCGAGCGCGGTTTCTTTCATAAAATAATGGAGGTGGCCGGCCTGGGCGCGTTCGCGCATGATCGGCCGCTGCCGCCAAAGCCACTGCACAGAAAGGTCCAGGGGAATATGAAAAATCTTGTAAGCCGCTCTGTCACGCAAGCCCCGCAAAAATCCCAGGTAGTCTTCGACGTGTTCAAAAACGTCAAGGCAAAGCAGCAGCTCGAAATTTTTTTCTTCCCGAACAAGATCTGCGCAAAAGAAATGCAGCCGCTCGTTCCTGCGCTCCTGACAAAGCGCGAAAGCCTGGGGAGAGATTTCATAACCGCAAAATATGGTCTCCGGTGGCAAACCGGCCTGGAGTTGTTTCAGGATTTCGCCGGCACCGCATCCCACTTCGCAAATCGTGCGCGGACGCAATTGGTGCTTGTTTAGCATGCGGAGGATTTGCGCGGCCTTCCAGGGTGAATCCTCGACATGATAAGTGGGATTACGATCGACGTACTCGCCGGTCTGGTAAATGCTGGGTGAGTGTCCGGCAAACTTTAGTTTGTCGTCTGATTGTGACAACAGGTTTCTCCGGGAATCGACAAGCTCCGTGTTAGGCTTTACTTCTGCGCCACCAGCTTCGCGCCGAGAATCAGACGCAATGGTAACCGACGCGCCAGCGTTCTTCCGAATTGGGCCGGCAGCCTGGCCAGGAGTGTCTCAATAGATTTCACCAAAGCTACCGGCACCGACACGTGAAGGCCACGCCCTCCGATCAGAACTCTTAATTTGCGAAATCCAGCTTCGTTAAACATATGGACCAATTCGCTGACCGTGTATTCATGCAGATGAAATCCGGTGGCTTCCTCGTCAAAGTAGCGTGACACGTCGTGCGGGCCGGACCAACGGTTCGGGGTTATGCATAGATAGACGCCTCCCGGCGACAATGTGCGGTAGATATTAGTCAACTGTTCGGTGGCGTCTTCCGGATGCAGGTGCTCCATCAATTGATCGCTGTAGGCGATGTCCACGCTTCCGGTTGGCACAGGCAGGCTGCTCCCATCAGAGATGATTAGTTCCAGATTTTTCAACAAGAGCCCCTCCGAGGTGATTTCGCGCGAGACATCTATGGCAAAGACATGACGCACACGGCGGGCTACTGCGATTGCCAGCGCGCAATCGCCGGGTCCGATTTCCAGAAACGTGCTATCCGGATAGAGATAGTTGTCCAGCAGCTTAAGCCGCTCCAGAACTTCGCGGCCGCGCCCCTGGGCATCGCGCCTGGCGTCCAACTGCGGATGATCAGGAACGCGACGAAAGAGCTCGTCATAAACTGTCGTGTAAAGACGGCGACGCTCGTCTTTCGAGCTTGAGCGCAAGCGAGCGGCCAGTTCCTTTTCGATCAGATAGTGCTCTTTAATCCGCTCAAATGTCCGCGTCTCGTTCTTAGGAATGGGGACTGGCATACTTCATACGCCCGCAGCTCAACGTCGTCGAAGACCGAGGATGCTAAGGAAAAAGCTGGACAAGAGGATTTGGCACCCCATCATCAACGAGGTAACCGCTGGTATGACAATGCGCAAAACGCGCGCTGGATCGAGTGGCCCAAACGAGCCGCGGTCCCAGGAAACGAGAGCATAAATTGATCCCGCCAGACCCAGGACCAACAGCAGCAGACCAACAATCAGACCGACTTCCAGTGTAATTATTTTCATGACCCGATCGAGACGGGGATCTTCGGGAAGCAACCCTTCGCTGATCGCAAACACCTTGGTGAACATCGCAAATACAATCGCTTGAAATCCTATGATCATCGCCATCGCGGCGTACAGGAGTGTATGCACGTCGAAAGTAATCCCAGCGACAACTCGCGGCCGCGGCAGCAGCCAAACCGCTACCAGCAGACCAACGATCATCAGCAGAAAACCCGGATAGAGAAACAACCAGCGCGGACTGTAGAGGAGCAGGAACCGCAGGTGGCGCCAGCCGTCGCGCCAACTGCGCAGATGCGGCGGACGACTGCGCCCATCCGGTGAAAGGCTGGTGGGCACCTCGGCGATACGCATTTTTTGCAACGTCGCCTTGACCACCATTTCGCTGGCGAACTCCATTCCGGTGGTGCGCAAATCAAGACTGATGACGGCGGCCTTACTGAATCCCCGCAAGCCACAATGAAAATCACCTACCGGACTGCGAAAGAACAAACGTCCCACAAAGGTCAGCACGGGATTACCAAGATAGCGATGCAGTGGAGGCATCGCGCCAGGTTTAATTCCTCCTTGAAAGCGATTGCCCATTACCAGTTCATAGCCCGCGCGCAGCTTCTCGATGAATGGGCCCAGCGATGAAAACTCGTAGCTGTCGTCCGCGTCGCCCATAATCACGTACAGACCCGCGGCGGCCCCTATGCCACCCATCAAGGCATTGCCGTAACCTTTGAGTGGGATGTCCACCACGCGCGCGCCCAGGTCCCGGGCAATCTGCTGTGAGCCGTCCGTGCTTCCATTGTCGGCAATCACTATTTCGCCGGAAACATTCAGTTCGCGCAGAGACTGCTGCGCTTTGCGGATACAAGTGGCAAGCGTCTCCGCCTCATTCAGGCAGGGCATCACCACAGATACTTCGACCGTGCTGCCGCTATGCGAGTGTGTTTCATCGGGCGAGCTCAAACGGTTCTCTTCAGACATAAGATGGGACTTAATTTAGCGGTCCTTCGCAGAGTCTTCGCGCAATCAAATCCGCCGCGACGCGATGCCCCAGCTGATTCCAGTGCCCATTGCCCTGGTTGGCGCCAAAACCATGCAGAAACACTTTATTCTGATCGGCGTAAGCCTGCATCTCCGGCGCCAGTGTAATGACGGGGATATGCTGGCGTACAGCAAACTGCTTGATGCGGTTGTCAGGATAGAACAGATCCTTAACTCCGACGCGTTTCATGAAGATCTGGCGCACGTTTGGATCAGGATAGACCTGTATGCCATTACTCAGGGTGACCACTACAAACTCTGCTCCCCTGGTCCTTATTTCATCTCTCATTTGCGAAACCAAATCTTCCGTGACTCGCCAGGCCTCATTCCAGGCCTGGCCGGCGGGCTCTCGATAGATCAGGTTATCGATGCCTAACTCTTCCGTAGCCGGCTCGAGTTTCCTGGCTGGCGTCGGATCCCCGGCAGCATTTCGTGCCTGCCGTGCCGCCCACCAAATCTTGAAACCATGATGGCCCTCATTAATCGCCTGAACTACGCGCAAATGGTCGCGCAGCCAGCGTCCCAGCCTACTGAGCACCGATTGCCGCCAGCGAAAATTGCGAGTTGCTCTAAACGAATCATCGAGCGTTAGCTTACCCTCGCGGTCGAGGAAATACGGTACCTGGTCCGTCTTTTTCAGCTCTCGCAGATTATCGCTGACGTCGTTGTTGGTGGTTATGGTAAGCATCACAATGTCCGGTGAATACTGCCAAACGCGTTCCCGTAAAGTAATTAATTCCTGGGCTGTGCCGTAACCGGAGACTCCAAAGTTTATTACCTCAAATTTCCTGCCTCCAATTGCATCACATTGTTCCAGCCTGGTTGCCAGCAGGGACCAGAATGTCTCTTCAATCGAGACCGGCAAAGCTTCGGGATAGGAATCACCTATGACAGCGATCCTGATAGTGTTGGGCAATTTCGCAAGCGCGTGCTCGCGGTCGCGCAGGCCATCGCTATTGATGCGAATAAAAGCACGGCCCTCCTTGCGATACCAACCCTCCATGTTCGGCCGCAGGGCATAACCGCGCGTTTCATCAGGTTGGTAGAATTCCGGATAAGAATAGCCGGCGACGCGCAAAGCAATCTCGGCCATGAATCCGCCAAATACGATTCCGAACACAATCAATAACAGCCGGGCACCGATACGACGAGGCCGGCGCTGTTGCTTTGCCTCAGAATTTTCGGCGAGGTTCTTTTCAGATCGTCCCATAATCATCAGCAGCCCTCAGCCAAGTGCGACTTTGCGAAAAATTTCTGCCAGTACCGGCGCGTTGGCGGCAACTGAGTAGTGTTCCTCGACAACCTTTCGGCCCGCCGCCCCCAGGCGCGCGCCGAGAGCTCGATCCCCGTGCAAATCTGCCAGGGCCGTGAACCAATCCACTGGTGTGCGTGCGGCAAATCCAAGCTCGCCCCGCTGCAGTATCTCGCTGTTCACGCCGATGGGGCTGACAACTACCGGAATTCCGCAGGCCATGTAGGTGAGCATTTTGAATCCGCATTTTCCGCGCGCCGGTTCGTAGTCTTCCAACGGCATCAAGCCGGCATTCATGCGCTGTACAAGTCGAATCTCGTTCTCCATTGACCAGGGCACGAACTCCCAACTCGCCGCCGGCAGTTTCTTAAGGTCAGGTCGCCGATCGCAAACGATTAGTAGGTGACTATCCTGGTGCTGCGCCAGGAAATCAGCAAGAGCGTCTTCAATGGTAAAAAGGAATCGTGTGTTGGCCCATGAACCAGTCCAGCCGATGGTCCATTTCCCTTCGGTCGTTTTTTCCGACGGCCGCCAGCGGTCGGTATCGACTGAAGTCGGGACCAGCCATACCTTTGCTCCGAGCTGCTCATAATGATCAGCCAGGAAACGATTGCCGGCGATTACCCCATCACAGTTTCTTACAATCTCGGCAGAGAAGTCTTTCTCGTAGAAAAACCAGATGGCGTCGTCAACATCAAACAGACGTTTCTTTCCGGCGCACCGTTCCAGTGAGAATCGACCTGAGATCAGTTCCCGGCCAAGCCAGGTAACGTCACTGAAGCGTGACGCGGCCAGACCGGGAAGGCGGGTCGCCGCCACTAACCACGGCAACGGTTCAATTTTGTAACGGCTGATCAGCGGGCAGTATTCCCTAACGGCAACTCCCAGCGCTTGCAGTGGTCCTATAAATTGCCGAATCCGAAAGCGACTGGAGGGATCGTTCTTGCTGCCTGTCAGGGCCGTGACCTTGATCATGTGGATGGAAACTCTCTGGCGCGCATCACGCCGTTTCCTGCTTCTGCCGGCGTCGTCTCGGGATGACAAAACCTTCAAGCAGAATTAGCTGGATGAGCAAATTCAGGAACAAATAGGTACTGGTAACGACCGCCAGCCCCAGCAATCCGTAACGCAGAAAGCCGAACACTTTTGCAGGGATATACAGCGTGTAGGTAATGACGGACATGCGCGTCGGCGTGCGCGTATCGCCCATGGCGTAGAAAGTCTTTGAGGTTACTACTCCCATCCCGCCTGCTATCA
Organism: Pyrinomonadaceae bacterium; assembly: GCA_036726305.1. Taxonomy (GTDB): domain Bacteria; phylum Acidobacteriota; class Blastocatellia; order Pyrinomonadales; family Pyrinomonadaceae; genus JAOAPY01. Next base: position 19,313 of record DAIMCP010000074.1, read on the forward strand.
ACGTGCCAACCAGCGCCACCATAATCAGCCACAGCAAGTGAACATTTTCCTGAGTCACCCCACCGTGGCCAATCAGTAACGTCAGCGCGCGTTCGCCGGTCACTAGCAGCAGGATGTAACCGGACACAGTAAAGCCGGCGATTGCGAGCAGTCGATGTTGATAGAGACGGCGAAAATCAGGCCACTGCGCCGCACTGGCATGAACGGCGAGGGCCGGAACCATAGGAGTCGCGATGGCTTTCTCGGCTACGATGTTCGCAGTGCCATAGATTTGTTGCCCGATATAAAACAAGGACAACCCGCCAGCCGGCGCCATTGACGCCAACAGACGATCAACCAGCATGTCGGTACGATAATAAGCTGTGCCGAGCAGGAGTGGCCGGATGCGTCGCCAGGCTTCCCGCATGGCCACCGAATGCCAGTCAGGCCACTGCCAGGATCCGAGGCTCGGCAACAGCCAGAGTACTTGTAAAGCTGAGCGCAAGACGACCAGCAAAGCCGCGCCGATCACCCCATACGCCGGCAATATTCTAAACAACAAAACCAGGGTGATCGCCCCAGACAGCAAGGTGGACAGTTCGACCCAGAGGAACCGCTGGCGCGCATGATAAACCGACCAGAGGACCGATACGGAAGCTGTGAAAATCATGCCGAGAAGCTGAATCCTGGTCAGGGTAACTGTTAACGACTGCCCGGCCCTGGAGAAGCCCGGCACCAGCCAGGCTACCCAGTACGCAGCGCTAACGTAAAGCACCAGGGCCAATCCGGTGAAGAGGCCGGAAATCCCGAGAAAAAACCCCCAGGCGTTCTGGCGAAAGGTGGCAGAATCTTCGGACGCCAGCAATGGAACCAATACGTGCGTCAAAGAGCTGCTGACGACCAAAAGAATTAATTGCGGAACCGCCATGGCCGCAAACAACGCGTCCGTCTCCTGTCCGACCCCCAATTGTGTAATTACGTACCACTGAAAGAACAGCGTGATAAGGAGGTTTGTGCCAGCCAGGAGGGCAAGGGTAACTGTTTGCTTCATGCGTATGCGCGCGACCCGGTCAGGCGAGTAATCCTGATTGGCCAAGCCGAAGTTATGAGCTTATATTTGATCGGCACGCTTATTTCAAACTCCCGGTGTCCGATACGCTTCCGGTTTGTCGCTATATTCATCGGCTTGATGAGTATGTCGAGAGTGCCTGAAGTTATCAAACCCCTAACCTTGATCAAAGTCCTGCACATCCTTGACTCCCTGAACCGTGGCGGCGCTGAGGTGATGGAGTTGGATCTTTGCCGCAATGCGCGCGCTAATGGCATGGATCTGACCTTCGTGGCCACCGGCGGCGGTGACCTGGAAGACGAATTTCGCAACTCGGGGGTCGAGTTCATTCGCTTACAGCGAAGGCTGCCGGTGGATCTCGGTCTGGCGTCTCGGCTGGGCCAGATCATCAAAGAGCGCAACATCAAAGTGGTCCACAGCCATCAGCCGGTGGAAGCGCTGCACTTGTACCTCGCGACCCGGGGCTCTGACGTGAAGCGAGTGCTGACATTGCACGGCGTCTATGCCGGCACAAAGAACACTCTGGCTTTGCGACTCGTCTTGCCGCGTATGCACACTCTCGTGCTTTTGGGCAGGGACCTGGCCGCATGGCTCACAAGACAACAAGGCGTGGACCTGGGCTCAGACTTCGTGGTCATTAACAACGGCGTCGATCCAGGACGATTGCTACCGCCCGGCAGAAAGCTTCGCACCGAGCTGGGACTGGATGAGAAGACCATCCTGCTTGGCATGATAGCTAATTTTTATCCTGACCGTCGCAAGGATCAACTCACGGTTTGTCAGGCGCTGCCCCGGCTTTTCGCGCGGGAGCCCACGGCTCAATTCGTTTTCGTGGGCAATCACAGCGAGGCGCCACAACTGTTTGCGGCCTGCGTTAGCCTGTGCCGGCAACAGAACATTTCGGAGCGCGTTCATTTTCTGGGCCAGCGCACCGACATTCCGAATGTGCTCAACTCACTTGACCTGTTTGTGCTTTCCTCTCGCTGGGAGGGTTCGCCCATCGCAGTTATTGAAGCGATGATGATGGGCGTGCCGGCAGTTCTCTCGGATATCACTCCACTTAAAGAAATCTCTAATGACGGCGAGTTTGCGATTCTGTTTCGCACCGGCGACGCAGACGATCTGGCTGCAAAGCTAAGCTATGCTGTCGCCGATCGCGCCACTCGAGAGCATCTGGCTTCGTCGGCAAAGACGTGGGCCCTGAACCGTTTGAGCATCAAGGCGCACATTCTCAATCTGCTCGAGCTTTATGGCTCGTTGGTGAAATAGGTCGCCGAGCAATCCCGGAGTGCGAACCTGCGATGCCCTGGGCACCGCACTGGACATTTCACTGATCCGGAGCTTGTCCAGGGCCTACCCCGATGAGTTGCTCGAGTCTCCAGCCAGGACGCCGCGAGGTTCGGAGCGGGCCGCTGCCAAGGCGGCGAGGCGTTCCGGATCGCGCTCCATCCCCTCGTAGCTGACGAGGTCAAAAGAACCGTTGAAGGAAATTACGCGCGCGGGATTGCCCACTACGACTGCTCGATCCGGAACTGATCGGATAACTACGGCGTTCGCCCCAATCAGAACATCATTGCCGATCCTGATTGGTCCGAGAACGGCTGCTCCCGGGCCGATGAAAACTCGATCGCCGATCACCGGTCCGGCGAATGAAGTTTCGCGGCCACCGGCGCCATGACCAATGCTGATGCCCTGAGTGAAGGTGCAATAGCGTCCGATGGTGGCATTGGAGGCGATAATGATATGTCCGGTATGGGGAATAAAAATGCCGCAGCCGATGACCGTTTGTGCGGGAAGTTCGATATTAGTAGCGATGTCAATGAAGACAAATATGAGGCGGGCCAGCATCTTCAGCGGCAGGCGCACGATGGCAGGCATCCGTGTCGTGTGAACCCAACGGCCGAAGCGATAAGCAATGATGGCCCAGACGCGGGGAGCCACCAGTAATGCCTTTATTTGCTGCCGTGGGTTGCCGTAACGGCGCAGGTCCTCAGTTAGGTTCGCAAACATGCCTCTGTTATTACGCAGCTATCCCCTGGTCAATGTCTTGACCACTCTGTTCACTTCGTCGAGGAACTATAGTTGATGTCGGCAAGCCGATTCAATGTGCCCTGCTTGTCGCTTCTGGGGAAGTCAGTATGCTGCCGTCAGGCCAACTCCTGTTAACCAGGCGCAGGCGATGCGACAATTCAGACTCAAGCGGGAAGAACGATCTTTCAGGCAAAGTGTTGAAATAGACAATTACTGCGCTGCGCTCGCTGAGATCATGAGCTATCTTGTCCAGCTCCTCCTCATATCTCAGGTTTGGCCGACCGGTACCGTGAATTACCTTTTCGGGCAAGGAAAGCGCTCGCCGCCCGGTCAGGTAATAGATACCCTCGAAACCATTTGAATAAATAGGTCGCTCGTCAAATTGCTTACCTTTTATTTCCTCGATGATGCCGGAATTCTTCCAGGCGCGGCTGGCGTATCCTTGTGCGTCTGCCTGGACGTGCCGCAGCCAGTTAACGCCGCGAAAAGCGTACGAACAAACGAGCAGCAGCGTCAGAATCATAATCGCGTAACGCACCCCCGGCCGCCCGGCGCGACGATAAAGCCCAGCGGCCAGCCAGGGAAACAGAATCAATCCGGCGTAGTGCACCGGCAAGAGACTGCGGCTGTCGAAAACCGTATCGGCATCGACGAAGGACGCGGTGAAGATCAGAAAGAGAATATGAAAGCCGACAAAAAGCAGGAGCAAATGTGGCAAGTGGGATTTTCCCTGGCCGTCATCTTCGACATGTCGCGTAGCTCTGCGGACGCTGAACCAGTAGAGGGTGAACCCAGCCAGCACGACCAACTGCAACAGGAACGCCGCCACCCGCACATCGCCGCGAACTTTCCCCACCAGAAGCCACTGGGCCATTGCTGAAAACGCAGGCACTGCCTGGGAAAGCTTGACCGGATGAAAAGCCCATTGACGGTCGGAAGCACCACCGGTGGCCAGGTGGTTTCTTAAGGCCCAGAAAAACATGGGAGCACCAGCGAGTATGCCGAAGATGGTCCCAGCAATTAGTTTATGACGCAGCTTCGTTCTTCCGAGTATCAGTAAAGCGGCGACCCCGGTCATAATTGCCGCCACACCTACGTATCTTGTCAGCACGGACAAAGCGAGCGCGCACGCGGCGCCGAGCAGCAGGGGGATGCTCCGCTTTTCGAGATAGCGATCCAGAAACAAGAGTCCGGTGAGCAGTAAAAGCATATACAGGGGTTCACTCAGCGCAGATGAATGGGCCTGCAGGAGATCCGGAGCCGTCAGAGCGAGCAAGGCGCCAACCACGGGAAGCCAGAAAGAGGACCGCGCCATACTTGCAAGCAAAAAACCGACCAGAAAGATGTTGGCACCAAACAGAATAGCTGTGAGCCAGCGCGCCACGCCTTCAACCGACTCTCCAATTCCTAAACCCAGCGCCAGCGCCACAGGGTATAGCGGCGGGTAGTGCGTTAGACGTTGGGGCTCAAGACTCTTGCCGGTGAAAACGACCAAACCCGGCCCCTGGGCCAGGTTGCGCGCGGCCTCGAGGTAGACGGTCGAGTCGGGAGTTACCCCAATGCCGAAGCGCGTGGCCAGCAACACTGTAAGCGCGCCAGTGAGCGCCAGGCCGGCTATTATCACAATTGTCGAATTGGCTCTTGTCAATCAGTTTCTCCCGGCACGCTCTGCTTACAAGTGCGAAGGACCAGTTGCAGACTGCTCCGGAACGGGACTCAATTCGTGCCCGCCTCATTTGCAGAAGTCATAGGATGAAAAAGAGGTTGGATTATACTCCGCGGCTCAATAATGTTCGTATCTGCCGCAAGCTGCCTGCTTCACATCGCTCATACCCAGGAGGTAAATCCGGGCTGGAAGCCGCCCCTGGATGGGGAGATGAATTTAACGGAATAAACCAGGCACTTATGGCGCTGCCTCGCACGAACACAGCAGTCCCATCGCTGTCCTTAGCCTCAGGAACAACTACGCAGGGCCAGGATTACTCCTGGCCCTGCGTAGTTGCTGACCGCTTGTCGTGGGATGGCGTTTCGACCTCGGAAATCAGGCGGTGTGTGCTTGAGCCGGCAGTTCGCCCTCAACCACCTCATAGCCGACTGGAGCTATCTTATACCGTTTGATCTTGGTGTTAAGGGTGGTGATCTTTACGCCCAACAACTGGGCCGCGCGAGTTTGGTTACCGGAAGTACGGCTCAGGGCGCTGCGAATGAGATCAACTTCAAATCGTCGCACTTCCTCATGCAGCCTGACCCTGCGTTTGGTAGCCGGCTGCGAAACTCGCAACGACTCCACTTCGCGCAACATCGTTAGCGCCACTTCTCGCAGGGTATTCAACCGGTTATCGATGGCAGCTTCGCTGCGTATCAGGGCCGCCCCCGAGACTTCATTGGCGGCAAGTTCATCGGCTCTCCACATCATTGAACTACTCATTGTTTTTCCTCCTCAAACCTCTTGTTTGCTCAACGTGTGGCTGGGGATCCACCCTTTGTTCGTCAAGACCCGCCGGCCGTGCTGAAAGGAAACCTCGCTGGTCCACTTTGGTGACTATACGTGCGTCCGTTTCCGCAGAGACGGATTTTGTGACGAAACGGCCAATCTTCGTGACGGGCAGGCTGGAAGCTGAGTTAAGCGACTTGGTTGGGTAGTTTCTGTCCTGTTCTTTGGGCTGGGACGTTCTGGTGATGGTTTTTGATGCAGGGGCGAGGTTTCCGGATTTCAGGTCTCAATCACTAATCCGGAATCCTACAACGGTCGCCCGACTGCTTCCTGCAGGTTGGAACGATAATTCCGGCTCAGGGTGAGTTGTTTGCCATTCTCGAGCACGACGTGATACTCGCCATGAAACCACGGCTGTAACTCCTTGATCTTGTCTAAACGCACGATGCTCGAGCGGTGAATTCTCAGGAATTTTTTCGGATCGAGCTGCGACTCAAGCCCACTAATAGTCTCGCGCAACAGGTAGGTCTTCTTGCCGTTATGGACCCGAACGTAATTTCCTTCCGCCTCGATACAGTGAATGTCGTCGATATCAAGAAAGAAAACCCTTCCTTCAGTCTTGACTACCAAGCGCTCCAGGTAGCGCGGGCCAGCCTTCAATTCTTGCAGCAAGGCCAGAATGTGCTGATCGCGCTGGTTGAATCTATCGTCGCGGATTACATCCTTCGCCCTTTTCCAGGCAGTTTCAAAACGCTCGCTATCGAACGGCTTTAGCAGGTAATCCAGGGCGTGCACTTCGAAGGCGCGGACCGCGTATTGATCGTACGCGGTGGTGAAAATAATGTGAGGCATGGTTTCGCTCTTCAGGCATTCGAGCACCTCGAAACCGCCGAGCTCGGGCATTTGAATATCCAGGAAGATGACGTCGGGCAGGAGAGAACAAATTGCCTTTACCGCTTCGAGCCCATTAGCACACTCGCCGATGATCTCAACTTCGGAGTCACCCTGGAGCAGCTCGCGCATCATCTCGCGAGCCAACGGTTCATCGTCAATGACTAACGCGCGGATCCTTTTAGCGTTCGTCATCGGTCATCCCCCGAGTCGATTGTGGCAGCGTGTAGGGCCCTGCTTTCGGAAACGCAGGACCTGATTTATCAAATAAACACCGTTACTTGACGCTTTGTGACAAAAATGACGAAGAAAGTGAATAAAGGCTGCGTCCGGTGCCAACTACGAATCACAAACCGGATAGTTCACAAAATTTTCGGAAACGCACCTTGCAAAATAATGGAGAACGAAACGCCCGTGCGTCGCTGTTGCGCCTTTGATGCAGATTCGAGGCCAGACGTTTGTTCTTTTTCCCGGGGTGGGGCGGCAATTATCCAGTTCGGTTAAGTTCAGTCTAGGGGAGCAGCAACTTACGACTTTCGTGGCACTTCGAGGGTAACAACTAAGCC
>DAIMCP010000075.1:0-25883 GCA_036726305.1 Pyrinomonadaceae bacterium
ACTCGTGGCACGTTTCAGCGTGCCGCCCCTTACCTCATGTCCACTAAATCTCTAGGAGGCCTCCACCTAAACTCGCGGCACGCTTTTACGTGACCGCTAAGGTGCTCTCTAAAGGATTTGCCTGGGAGACTTCGGCACGCTGGAAGCGTGCGGTCCCAGGGGGGAAGATGGGGTCTTTCTCACTGCGGCTGGGAAAGTTTGCGCAATGTTTATCTAGCGCAGCCTATGGACCTAACAGAATTGAACTGCACCTCGGCAAATTCCGCTCGGCACAAGCGTTGCTGTTTGTTGACGCTTAGGCAGAAACTTACCTCCAGTGAAAGGAAGACACAAATTGACATCGACATCACTCAAATTGGGATCTCCAGCAACAGAAACGCTGGAGGTATCGATCGCCGGCCAACTGCTGCTTGACGATCCCTTACTCGACAAGGGCAGCGCTTTTCCGGAAGACGAGCGCCGCAATCTTGGCCTGCTCGGATTACTGCCGTTGCATGTTTCGACCATCGAAGAACAGTTAGCGCGTGTTTACGAGAATTATCAACATAAAGACAGCGACGTCGAGCGTTACATCTTTCTGGCCGCTTTGCATGACCGCAATGAGACGCTCTTCTACCGCTTGTTGCTGGAACACATTACGGCGATGATGCCCATCATCTACACCCCGACTGTCGGAGAGGCTTGCAGGCAATATAGCCACCTGTTTCGGCGGCCACGCGGACTCTACATCTCTTTTCCTTACCGCAAAGAGATTTCTTCCCTGCTCGACAACGCTCCGGCAAAAAAGGTGTCGGTAATTGTAGTCACTGATGGTGAGCGAATCCTTGGCCTGGGCGATCTCGGTGTTGGCGGCATGGGAATACCCGTGGGCAAGCTCGCCCTCTACACTCTATGCGCGGGGATACCACCCGCTACAACTCTGCCAATCCTGCTCGACGTCGGGACAGACAATCAGGAGTTGCTCGCCGATCCACTTTATCTGGGGTGGCGTCACGAGCGTGTGCGCGGTGCTGAATATGAGGAGTTTATCGAGACGTTCGTGTCCGCGGTCAAGCACAAGTTCCCTGGTGTGCTGCTGCAGTGGGAAGACTTTTCAAAACACAACGCGCCACGGATTCTGAACCGCTATCGCGATCAAGTCTGCACCTTTAATGACGATATTCAGGGAACCGGCGCGGTAACCGTCGCGGGTCTGCTGGCGGCAACGAAGCTGTCGGGAGCGAAACTGAGCGAACAGCGCACGGTAATTCTCGGCGCTGGGTCGGCGGCCATCGGTATCTGCGACCAACTGACGGCCGCCATAGTCGCCGATGGTGGAACCGAGGCCCAGGCGAAGGCTACGCTTTGGCTGGTTGACAGCCAGGGTCTGGTCCACGCGGATCGACCGCAACTCGATTCTTTCAAACAAAAATATGCGCAACCCCTCGAACGAACGCTTGACTGGCAGTTGGACGTGCCTGGGCAGCTCACTTTTGTTGACGTCGTCAGGAATGTTCGCCCCACAATCCTGATCGGAACCTCGGCCCAGCCCGGTTCCTTTACGCAGGAAGTCGTGCGCGAAATGGCGAAGCATGTTGACCGGCCGATTATCTTTCCGCTTTCCAATCCTACTTCAAAGAGCGAAGCGGAGCCCGCCGATCTGCTCGCTTGGACCGCCGGCCGCGCCCTGGTTGCTACCGGCAGCCCCTTTCCGGCAGTGGTTTATGAGGACCGTGAGATTCGGATTGGCCAATGCAACAACTCGTTTATCTTTCCTGGCGTGGGGCTCGGAGTAATCGCCTCCGGCGCACGCCGGGTCACCGACTCGATGTTCGTTGCCGCAGCGCAAGTGCTAAGTGAATTTGCGCCTGCCTTGCGGGACCCTGAAGCTTCGCTTTATCCGCCACTGGAACAGGTGCGCGAAGTTTCATTTCGAGTGGCCGTGGCGGTAGCCCGGGAAGCACACCGCTCCGGACTTTCGGAGATCGATCTTTCCACACTGGAAGAGACCATTACCCGGAAGATGTGGCGACCTGAATACCAGCCGTTCAAACGGGTCGCCCAACCTGCGTAACAAATGGCGCGGTAGCGCCCCAGTCTATGGGCGAGGCGGCATCTGATGCTCACCATGAGTGGGACTAGCCATTCCTTTGGTGTGACCCATATGCATCTTGCTCGGCCGCAAGCGCAGGAAGAGACGCCATGAAACTGGGGTTTTGCCGTAGATTTCGTCCAGCACAGCCGGCTTCGAATAGAATGTGAGATCACTGCCAACCGCGGCCGAAAATTTTTCATTGTTCCAGATGTCCCGGGCGCCGCCAAAAGTGTAGGCGCCGATACGAAACGAAGGGTGTTCATTTGCGATTCGCAACCGAATCCGATCCGCCGGACGCAACAATTCGTTTTTATCCACCAGTTCAAGGCGTGTGTAGAGATAGTTCTTATCGAGAAAGTTCACGGTTGATTCCGCAGTGTAGCCATTGAGGTTGTGACTCTCACCGTCACCACTTGCGTGGTTCCGTCCCCAGATGACACTCGTGGCCCAGTTTCCGCGAGTAATCGGTTTGTTGTAGTGAATGGAAGCGGTTGCGCGGTGAATGTCTGTGTTTGGCTCCGAGGCTTCGGGCTTGCGGAGGAAGCCATAACTAACCTGCATTGTCCAATTCTTATTCGGCGCAAACGAGAAGCGCGCCGATCGCGAGTTCCACTTGTGGGCCTCTAAATTGTAGCGATTCTCGTCCGGCTCGCGGCCATTGAAGATTGAACCCTCGACTTTGAACCAGCGATAGGTAAAGCCGCTCGTTAAGACTCCAAAGCTGATGTGCGTAGAGTCCTGCAAGTGATGCGCGAGTGTCGCTGACGGATTCTCGGATGCAGACTCGCGATGCATGAAGGCAGGCGGGCCTAACGCAGGCTCACCCGGATACCCAAAGTAGGTAAACCAGGTACCGCGCTCACCCAGAGGCAGTGTGTACTGCGACGACAGTTCCATCAGGAGATCGTGCGGGTGCTGCCGGTCAACCAGAGGTTGTCCTTTGTATGTCTCGCCAGTCTGAAAAAGGAGAGGCGAACCGCCCCGAGCAAAAGTGAAGGGCTCAAAGCTGAACATACCCCGCAACTGAATCGTTCCCTTCCCCAATTTATGAAACGCCATTGGCATGAACCAGTTCGCGGATTCGAATTTGGTCCTACCACGTGGGCCGCCCTGAGAATTCACTCCAGCGAGGGCATTGAAATGAAACATGAAGACCCAGTCACCCGAGAGCTTGTCCCACATGTGCATCTGCGATGAGGCCGGCACCCAGGAAGTGCCCGAGCCCATCTGCCCCATATTCAAAAGATTGGTCTCACTTTCGCCGACTCGCACAGACATTTCGTTTCCTGCCATGACAAGCAGAGGGCCCATGTTCATCTTATCCATTGCCACGTTGCCTGTCGTGCCCTCCATTTCGCCCGCTGCGCCGTGAGAGTGCGGAGTTGGGGCGTTGGGGCTCGGCATCTTGTGCTCAGGAGTAGTTTGCGCGTTTGCCGCAGGCGCCGGCATGTGCATGCCCGGCATGTGCGGATCCATTTTTCCCGGGGCGGCCACGGGTGTGGCGGTAGCCTTTGGCACGCCCATCTCCATTTCGTGTTGAGGGGAAGCCTGTGGACTGGGTGATGCCTCCGGCATTTGCATTCCAGGCATATGCATATGAGTCGACGACGGCGGAGGTGTGGGTGACGCCGCCGCCGGCTTCGGGCCCGGTATGATTTGTGTGTGAGGCATTTTCATGCCAGGCATGCTCATTCCTGTCATATCGCCCACTCGATGTTTACGGGCCTGTCGCTTCCTGATTACGGCCTTCCTCTTTTTAGCAGCAACCTTGCGGTTGGCCTTGGGCTGGGATTTCGGCATCTTCATCCCCGGCATGTTCTGCATGTCCTGATCACGGCCAACAGCGACACTAACGATGCCGTTGACCATCAGAGCGGTAACAAAAAATGCGCTCATTCCCCAAGCGCTGATGATCGCGCCAAACTTTAATCCTTGCATAAATCTCCCTTTAAGTTCGTCATTAGCGGAACACCAAGACACAATGGCGGGGCGACATTCGTCCGCTCCCAGGTGCTGGCAGTTTAGGGTCAAGGGGAATCTAAATGCGAAAGACACTCATGACGAGGAATCGCGGGGATACTGCCCCGGGGGGAGAATGCTCCGAGGGGACCTTCAATCCGGCAATCTCGAGGGTCAGGCCGGCAGCAAAATCAGCAGGGGGAAAATTATCCGCTCCCATTCGCAAACAATGATCATCGGACACGACCACGGCGGTTGGCATCCGCTGAGACTGGCTCGAGCAATGCGTGCAGGGGGGTAGCGGCAGATCCAACCTGCGCAGCTCTAATGCAGCGAACCTTAATTCCTTTGAACGAGCCGGTGAATTTGCGCTGGGTGCGCGCTCGGACTCCGGCTCCGTGGGCATCTCTTGCCTGGCCATACCGGCCATCTCGTGATGGCATGTTGGACGCGGCTTGGTCTCCCTGGCTTGAATTGCATGCTCGCCACAGCCATCGTGCCCCGGCTCAAAACGAGCACAAAAAGCGGCTGCGATGACGTTGCCCCAGGCGCTCAAGAGCAGCGCACTGACAACCCAGAAGATCATTAAGGAGTGCTTTCTCATTACTCAGCGCCGGGGACCGGCAATCCTCCTCGGACCCGTGTTTATAACACGTGACACCAAGCCTAAAGTCAAGCGCCCAAGGCTTAGCTTTCCGCAAGGGAATTACGTCTCCAGGCATCCGTTTGGATTCGCAGTTTGCCTTTTCTCTTCTCTACTGGCCTGGATGTGTCTTGAGCCATTCCGCGCGCAACAGAAAACTGCCGGCGGTGACGATCCGATCTCCCACATTTAGCCCTGCAAGCACGGGATAGAATCCGTTGCTCTCCGGCGCGAGCTTTACCTGGCGCATAATAAACTCGTCGGACCGCTCGGTGGCCAGGAATGCGTACTGCTGATTACCAATAGCTTGAATGGCGTCTTTGGGAACAACCGGCATTGTCCTTTCCGCCAGGCCGGAGGTGGCAAAACCGACATTGACATACATCGCAATCTTGAACATTTGCCCGGGATTGGCCAATTCAATGCGCACTTGAGCTGTGCGGGTCGCCGGATCAATCTTCGGGTCGACATAGGACACGCGCCCACGAAAAACCTTCCCGGGATAAGCATCAGAGGTGATATTAGCGCCGCTGCCGATGCGAATGGTTCCCAGGTCCCTTTCATAAACCTGACCGACTACCCAAACAGTTGACAGATCGGTGACTCGCATTAGTTCCTTGTTTGCTTCGATAACTTCGCCGGGATTGACCGAGCGGCTGGTCACAGTACCTGTTGACGGAGCCGCGACGATAACTTCTGAGCCGATCTGCGACGTCGATTTCAGTGAGTCGATGCGCTGCGCTGACATTCCCAACAACAATAATTTCTGGCGCAGATTAGCGAGGTTCGCTTCAGCCTCGCGATATTGCGAGGTGGCGGCTTCCAGATCCTGACGACTCGCCGCTCCGATCTCCACCAGCTTGATCGTCCGTTGATGGTGCTGATGATGTTCGTCGAGCGCAGCAACGGCCGTCAGGTAACGCGACTGTGTATCAGCCAGCTCGTTGCTGAACACGATCGCAACCTTTTGCCCTCTTTTCACTGCCTGGCCCAGCTCAGCACTAACACTGCGTACGATTCCGGCGACCAGGGAGACAATCGGAGTCTCCTTGTAGGTATTTGCCTGGACTACTCCGGTGGCCATTTGCCCTGCCGCCTCGGAGGAGGGTTGCTCGCCGGCTGTTTCGATTTTCAATTGAGCGTTCCGTGCCTGCTCCGGTGTCAGCACCAGTCTCTGTTCTCCGCTCGCCGGAGCCGGTGAAGCTTGTTCGAATGAAACGGAGCGCGGGGCAGGTACAGGCTTGCCGACCCTGGCCGGCCACAGGAACCAGGCAGCAACCGCACCGACAGCGAGTACCGCAACGACTGCCACGACGATTAGCGGAGCAAGGCGACGAGCAGAGCGTTCACGTAATTCGCTGCCAGTGGGTGCTTCGCTTTGGATTTCTTTATCAGATTCTTCGTTCATCTTTTAATCAACTCCGTTGCAGTCGTGGCGCGCCCTATCTCTACCCGCGCGTTGTAAACACCAAGTTGTGCCTCAATGAAATCATTTTCCAGTTCAATGAAGCGGCGCTGCTCGCCAATCAGATCCAGGAGAGTCTTTGAACCCAGTTCGTAAGTCTGCCTGACAACATCAAGATTTGCCCTGGCTGGGTCTCGCGCCCCCAGGCGAAAAATCTCTGCAGCCCGCACGGCCCGGTCGTATTGCGCATAGGCGGCAGCAACTTCGCGGCGCACCGTCAGTTCCGCAAACGCACGCCGCGCCCTGGCCGCCTCGGAATCTGCGATAGCGGCTTCGATAGCGCCCTGATTCTTGTTTCTCACCGGCAGGTCAAGCGAGACACCAAACTTCAAGAAATGAAAAACATCCTGGACGGGCTGTAACTGGCCGTGGTCATTAACGCCGAAGACGGGGAAACTGGAGTTCATTCGTTCATATCCGGCCGTCAGGCTGGCATCCAGGCGACCTTCGGCCCGTGCCTGCTCGATTCGCGCCAAGGCCAGATTTTCATTCGCCCGGTAGGCTTGCAGATCCGGGCGTTCGCGCAGGGCTCGTTCAGTGGCTTCGGCGACGGCGGGCAGTTGTTCGAGAGCGTGATCAAAGCCACCCTTCAGGCGCAGCGGTTCTTCCGGAGGCAGGCCCAGCAGATTCCGCAACTCCAGCAAAGATACTTCGGTTTTGCCGGCGACGCTCTCGCGCAGGGAACGCAATCTGTTTAATTCCACGAGGGCCATATTCTGTTCCAGCGGCGGCGTGGCGCCGGCGACGACTCTTGCGGCAATCAAACTAAAGCTGTGTTGATTCGCCTCAACCAACTCATCAGTTAACGCAAGCTTCATCGCCTGGGCCAATGACTCTCCGAATTTCAAGCGCACTTCGGCGGCGAGCAGACGCTCGCGGTTCGCCGTTTCTCGCTCAAGTACGTCCACTTCACGCTCAGCGACTGCAACCCGAGTCGCACGTCTCCCACCCAACTCCAAGGGCAACATCGCGCTAGCCATCAGCGTGTTGTCTTTCCCGGGTGGAATCTGCCGCGTCCCCTCGATATCAAGTTTCGGGTTCGCGCGCAGTCGCGCCTGCCTGACCATCGCTTTGGCCGCAGCGATCTCTTTGCGCGTAGCCTCGAGTTCGCCATTGTGAGCCAGCGCGTACGTAACCGCCTCTTCGACAGCCAGGCCGTTTGTCTGGTCAAGATAGCGCGATGACTCAGACTTAACTTGAGCGGTGGCAGTTTCCGGTTTGTTCTGCGCGGAAACTCTCCCGGCGGGAAGTACAAGCGCAGCGATGATGAGTGTCACCACCACTCCGGCCGCGCCGTTGTGCCTGTGAGCCTGTCCTTTCTTAAGTTCCCGCTCACGCAGCCAGAAGAAGATTACCGGCGTAACGATCAGCACATGCAGCAGGCTCGAAAGCATGCCACCGAGCACTGGCGTTGCCAGTGGTTTCATCACTTCGGCGCCGGCGCTGTTACTCCACATTATCGGCAGCAGCGACGCCACCACGGTAGCAACTGTCATGACCTTAGGTCGCAACCGCAGCAGCGCGCCTTCAGTCACCGCTTCGAGCAGCGCTGCGCGAGTCAGTTGACCCACTTCACGGCGCTTACGCACGACGGCTTCTTCCAGATAGATGACCATCACCACCGCTGTCTGCACCGCAGTCCCAAACAAGGCGATGAATCCCACCCAGACGGCGACCGAGAAGTTGTAGCCCAGCAGCCAGAGCAGGTAGATACCGCCGGTCAGAGCAAATGGTACTGCCAGCAACACGTGCGCGGCTTCCAGCGTCGAGTTATAAGTGATGTAAAGGAGGGCGAAAATCACGATCAGCACAATCGGCACGACCAGCAGCAAACGGCTACGCGCTCGTTGCTGGTTCTCATATTCCCCGCTCCACTCGACGTAATAACCGGCAGGCATTTGTATCTGACGCGCAATCGCATTCCTGGCTTCGTCAACAAAGCTGCCGACATCGCGCCCACGCACGTTGAGCAGTACAGTGCCGCGTAAGAGGCCGTTCTCGCTGGAGATCATCGTCGGCCCCTGCACCTCCGTGATCTCCGCAAGCTGCGCCAAAGGAATGGGCACGCCTGTCGCTGAGGTGATGGGAATCTGTCCGAGAGTCTGCACGTTGGCGCGGAATTCCGGCGCATAGCGAACACGCACGGGAAAGCGTCGACGCCCTTCGATAGTCACTGAAAGATTTGTTTCACCAATGCCTTTTCCGATCACGTCATTAATTATTCTTTCATCAATGCCGTAGCGCGCCGCGGCGGTGCGGTTAATATGAATGTCAATGTAGGGCGCACCGCTGATCCTTTCTGCGTAAACATCGGTCGCGCCCGAGATCTTGCGCAAAACCTCTCCAATTCTCTGTGACGTCTCCTCCAGGATCTTCAGATCGCTGCCAAACACCTTGACTCCAACCTGGGAACGAATTCCGGTCGAGAGCATATCGATCCGGTTCTTGATGGGTTGGGTCCAGATATTCGTGACGCCCGGCATCCGCAGTCTCTCGTCGAGTTCGGCAATTAGAGATTCTCGCGTCAGACCCTTGCGCCATTGTTCGACCGGCTTCAAATGGACTACGGTTTCAGTCATGTTCGTCGGCGAGGGATCGGTTGACGTTTCCGCTCGTCCGGCTTTTCCTACCGCCCATTCAACTTCCGGCACACTCTTCAGAATCTCGTCCTGGCGGCTGGTGATCTTGAGCGCCTCATCGATGGAGATTGCGGGGTCTGTTACCGGCATGTACATCAAGTCACCTTCGTTCAGCGGCGGCATGAACTCCTTGCCGATTCCGGTAGCCAGAAAGATCGCGCCGCCGAACAATAAGGCGGCAAAAGTGACTGTGAGCACGCGATGATTCAGGGCCAACCGCAGCACGGGCCGATAGACGAAGAGCAAAGCCCGCATGACCGGATTTGCCTGCTCAGCGTGAAACTTGCCCCGCAGCAGAAAGGTGCAGAGAACGGGGACGAGCGTGACCGCGATGATCGTCGCGCCCGCCATGGCGAACGTCTTGGTGAAGGCCAGCGGGTGAAAGAGTTTTCCCTCTTCACCAGTGAGTGAGAATACGGGAATAAAAGCGAGGATAATAATGGCCATGGAAAAGAAGATCGGCCGCCCCACCAGCCGTGTCGACTCCAGTACCGTTTGCCAGACTAAAGTCCGGTCCTGCGGATCAACCTTTCTTTGTTCGAGGAAACGAAAAGCATTTTCTGTTACCACGATGCCGGCATCCACAAGCACACCGATGGCGATTGCGATCCCCGACAGGGACATCAGGTTTGAGCTGATACCCATGTAATACATGAAAAGAAATGCCAGCAGCACCGCCAGCGGCAAGGGGAGGGTAACAATCAGGATCGACCGGAAATGCGCGAGGAAGAGTATGTGAGCCAGCGTGACGAGAATCAGTTCTTCGATCAGCGCGCGCTTGAGGGTGTGTGTCGCCCGATTAATCAACTGCGTGCGATCGTAGAACGGCACGACCTGTACCCCGGCGGGCAGGCCGCTTTGGATCGCGGCGATCTTTTGCTTAATCGCGTCAATTACTGCCAGCGTATTCACGCCGTAACGCGCGATGACTACGCCGCCGACTGCTTCTTTGCCATTCTTATCCAGCGCCCCTACCCGGAAGGCATTCCCCAGTTTCACCACTGCGACGTTCTTCACATAAAGAGGGATGCCGTTGGGCGCGGTCAGGACGATGTTCTCGATGTCCGCGACTGACTGTATCAGTCCCAGGCCGCGCACTACCGACCACTGCCCGGCCTGCTCAACGACATTGCCGCCCACATTGTTGTTAGAGCGCTCGACTGCTTCCACGACCAGCGACAGGGGTAGCGCATATGAGCGCAGCTTGTTGGGATCGACATCGATTTGGTATTGCTGAACATAGCCACCGACGCTGGCAACTTCGGCGACACCAGGCACTGAGTTCAATTGATACCGAACGAACCAGTCCTGCAAGGTCCGCAGGTCGCGCAGGTTCATCTGATCGCTTTCCAGGGTGTACCAGAAGATCTGCCCAACACCGGTCGCATCAGGACCAAGCGTAGGAGTAACACCCTGTGGCAGCTGCGCCGTGACCAGATTCAAACGCTCAAGAACTCGGGTCCGCGCCCAGTAGAGATCGACGCTATCTTCGAAGATGACGTTGATCATCGAAAAACCAAAAGCCGAACTAGCCCGCACTACGCGTACCCCGGGAAGCCCCTGAAGGCTGGTCACCAGCGGGTAGGTGACCTGATCCTCAACTTCCTGCGGCGAACGTCCAATCCAATCTGTAAACACGATCACCTGGTTCTCAGATAGATCGGGGATGGCGTCAATTGGCGTCCGCAGCAAGGCCCAATAACCCCATCCTGCCAGGGCAAGATAGATCGCGAGCACCAGGCCCCGATTACGCAGGCTCAGTTCAATGAGTCGTTGAATCATCGCGCAGTCACGCTGAACGTAGCCTTCCCGGTGCCCGCCGGGCCTTCATATGCCAGTTGCCCCTGCCACTCGCCGGCCATCCCAATGTTTACTTTGCCGCGATAGACTCCGGGCATCTCAGTGGTCGTGAAGGTGACCGCATCATTCATTGCCGCCATAGCACCCATCGCGGGCATATGGAAGTTAAGCGAAACGGCCCCAACGTCAGCGGGTTTGCCTGCCGAATCTGTGAAGGCAAGCATGACCTCCTGATCCCCCTGCTTCAGTTGGCCTGTACTACTGGATAGAGTCGCAGTCAAGCTGCCGACTGTGACAGTCTTAATGGCCGTGCCGGTTGAAACATTGCTCGCTGTCTTTGAGCTACAGGCGCTGGTAGTGACGAGCAAAGCACCACCTGCGATTGCGATTAGTAACGATTTCTTCATGTGTCCTCCAAACGGTAAAGGGTCAAGTGTTGCGCTTTGTGCGCTGAGAAGTTCGTAATTTATCTGCCTCCAACTCGACGGTAGGCACAAGCGAGCTGGTGCCAAACACAAACTGGTACGATAGGCACGGATCTGCCCGGACCTGTGCTTCCGATCTTGTCAAGATCGCGTTACAGGCGGACACACTACGGCCCTGTGGGAATCAGATAAGCAGTGCGAGATTGCGCAGGTAGGTAGGGGGAGAACCGGGTGGACCATGCAAACGATCGCCAGGCGCAAGCATTTGGGGCAAACCGCGTAATGAATGCGTTATTGCCGGATGTGACAGCATGAGTGCGAGCACTGGCGGCGTGACGCGTACTCCGTTCGGCAGCGAGGTCGTTCCGCTCTGCGCGCAATCAAGCGCACACAAGAGCTTTGCGTCGGTTGCCCCGAGCGTTTTCGTTTGCAGAAGTGCGGCTTTGCAGCAATCCATATCCATCATGCCGCCCATGCTGCATTGGTTCTCGCCAAAGTGGAGCGGCACACCGGCCAAGGCGCTGCCTGCAAGCACAAGCAAGAGGAAGATGGATAGGAGCCGCTTCATCACATTGGAACTCTAGGTAAAAACGCCAATAAGAGTCAAGCCCTGAATTCCTGCCCGCTCGGAGAAAGCCCCGGATACTGGCAGTCTCGAATGCCCGAGCAATGCTCGTGCCGATGGATTCATTGGGCTTTTTGCCTCCGGAGCGAACTAAATGCGCAAATTCACCCTCAAGGCTTTGGGGAACTTCACAGCCAAGTTTTCCAGGAGAAACGGGAACACTTAAGTGTTCAACGGTCTCTAATTCGGCGCTATCCTCTATTCAGTTTTTCAGTGGGAGACTCGCGTGAAGACTCTAGCGGCATTACTGCTCTTCTCAACCCTGCTCGTTTCTCTACCCGCTCAAAGGGTGGTGTTAACTCACGTAACCGTGATTGACATGACCGGTGCGCCTGCAAAGGCAGACATGACATTGGTCATCGTGGGCAATCGCATCGCAACTATCGGCCGGACCGGAAAGGTGACCATCCCGACTGGCGCCCAAGTCATTAACGCCTCCGGCAAGTTTGTGATTCCGGGCCTGTGGGACATGCACGCGCATTTCACGGAGATCGAGCGATCGTTCCCGATGTTCATTGCCAACGGCGTGCTCGGCGTGCGCAACATGGGCGGCAAAGCCGAAGACTTGTTTCGTTGGCGTGAAGAAGTAGCTAAAGGCAAACTTCTGGGGCCGCGTCTCATCGCCTGCGGTCCTATCGTCGATGGATCACCGATAGTGGCTCATGGACCAGCTGTTTCTGTCAGCAATGCTGCAGAAGGCCGGCAAATGGTTGTCACACTCAAGCAGCAGGGCGCCGACTTCATTAAGGTCTATGATCGTCTCTCGCGTGAAGCCTACTTCGCAATCATTGACCAGGCCAGGAGAGAGGGTCTTCCAGTTGTCGGACATGTGCCCGAGTCGATCACCGCAACGGAAGCCTCCGATGCCGGACAAAAGAGTATCGAGCATCTGGGCACGATCCTCAGGAGCTGCTCGACCATTGAAGATGAACTGCGTCGTTTGGAAACCGCGCCAATGCCTTCCAGCGGTGACTATTCCGAAATCCCGCGGCGCATAGCCGCCCGCGGCGAACGTATGCTTGATACTTACGATGATGGGAAAGCGCAGGGGCTGTTTGCGCACTTCGTCAAGAATCAGACCTGGCAAGTGCCCACGCTGGCAACAAAGCAGGCACTCACTTTTGTCGATGATTTCGATCGTAACGGTGACGAGCGCCTGCGGTACATTCCAAAATCAGAGCAGAGATGGTGGTCTCCCCAAGAGAACTTCCTGCTGCGCTATCGCACGGCGGAGTACATCAGTTACAGCAAGAGACTGTTCCAAAAAGAATTGGAACTCGTCGGCGCGATGCGGCGCGCTGGTGTACCGCTGATGACCGGAACAGATCTCAGCATCCCCTACACCTTTGCAGGCTTCAGTGTCCACGATGAGTTGAGCCTGTTGGTGCGCGCGGGCCTGACTCCGCTGGAGGCATTACAAGCGGCCACACGCAATCCGGCAGTCTTCCTCGGCGAGTCGAGTTCGCTTGGCACCATCGAAGCGGGCAAGCTTGCGAACCTGGTCCTGCTGGACGCCAATCCACTTGAGGACATTCGGAATACTCGAGAGATAAATGCCGTGTTTGTTAATGGCAGATACCTGCCGCAGTCCGTCTTACAAAAGATGCTTGCAGAAGTTGTGGCGGCTGCGAAGAAAGATACAGTTGTGCCCTAAAAAGCAGTTTCCTTCGTCAGGTGATCGCCTTTTTTCCGGGATACCCTGGTTGCAAGAGGTCAGCTAAAGTGAAGCGCGACGCTGGAGGTCCGAGAACGCCGCGCTCCAGGCCTGCTCCTGCCACTTTCTGGCCTCTTCCCATTCGGCCGAACTGCGCCAGCCGGAATGGACCAAATTGACCCGAGTTCCCTTCCCCTCCTGGACGAAGAACACCACAACGTGAGTGAGCGGATCGGCGTTATTAGCGAATGACTTGAACTGTCTTGGACTGCGCCACTGGAACGACAGAAACTGTCCGGACTCGATAGCAGTAATACGGCATCCAATCGTACTGTTATTCTCGCGAACAGCCGGCTCCCAAAACAACTCGAAACGTCCGCCGACTTTCGTTTCCACTTGCGCAACCGGGGCAAGCCAGGTTTCAAGCAATTTATTGTCGGTGAAATACGCGAACGCACGCTGAGGAGTGACTGGCAGGTCAACGGTCAAGTGGATGATCTTGTCTTCAACCGGGGCGATTGTGCTGCGAAGACCCTGTTGACCATCACTCTCCGCAGCCAACGCGAGCAGGCCGGCAAAGGCAATGGTCAGAAAAGTGAATAGGCTGGTTGAGTACATGCTGTCCTCCTTAGACTCTGATTCAGACTATCGCGCTGCATGAGTTTCGAGCTCTAAATCACGACCGTGTGCGACCCTCAAAGAGGGCCTGAAGATTCTCCGATTCTCCTCGCGCTGCTGGAAAGACCGCCGAGGAGGTTTAGGGCAAACCCCGATGGCAGGGCAATGCGGCAAGCGTTTTGACTCACATTCATTTCCGCTGCGACTGAGATAGTGATCGGGTTCATAATAAACGGAAAAGAGGATGCCATGTATCCTCGCTCACCCTGAACACTCCGACTATTAACTTCACGAGGGCTCTCAAGAACAAGGGTGATTGGATTCCGCATAATGAGCCAGAATGAGCGCTTTCTCGCATTTTCTGGGAAAGTTTACGCACCCTCACATCTTTTAACTCCGGAGGGTCCGCCACCTGTCCCTTTGGGCTCTGAATCGCTGCTTGTTGAGCAGTTCCAGTTGGTATGACGCTTGCACTTCAAACTAGCTGCAATTCGTAATCTCTTTGGGCCGCTCGGGCTTGAGGTGCCAGCTATATGAACCAGTCAATGAAGGTCGTGGTGGCTTACGACGGCTCTGTTTGTGCCGATGCCGCTTTGGAGGATATGGCCCGGGCAGGGCTGCCTGGCATTGCTGCGGCACTGGTGATCTCAGTCGCCGACGTTTTTTTGCCGCCACCCATTAATGAAGAGGTCGATAACACTTTTCCGCTCTACGTCCCCGCTGGAATTCGGCGGGCGCACGAACATGCGGCGCGGGAACTCAAGGAAGCTGAGACACTGGCCCAAAGAGCCGGTGAGCGCCTCGGAAAACTGTTTCCTCGCTGGGACGTACGCGCCATTTCCTGTGCTGAATCTCCCGCCTGGGGAGTTATCTGGAAAGCCTCAGAGTTTAACGCCGATTTAATCGTCGCCGGCGCACAGGGGCACTCAGACTTCGGCGGACGTCTAATACTCGGAAGCGTATCCCAGAAGATCCTCTATGAGGCTCGCTGCTCAGTCAGGATCGGACGTAGTCATCCCCACGAACGCGATCCGGTGCGCATCGTTATCGGAGCTGATGGCTCGCCGAACTTCGACGAGGCAGTCGCTGCGGTCGTCGCGCGCCAATGGCCTGCCGGCAGCGAAGTGCAATTAATTACCGCGCTCGACACGGTCATCTCAGTCACACCGGATCGCGCCAAGCCGTCTGTCACCAGGTGGATTGAAACTGATAACGCGGAGGATCTGAAGTGGCTCAGTGAGTTCTTTGAGGATGCGGCCAGCAGGCTGCGCGCCGTTGGTCTGAAAGCGACAACGGTCTTCAGGAAAGGCGATCCCAAGCAGGTGCTGATCACGGCCGCTGAAGAGTGGGACGCGGATTCTATTTTCCTCGGAGCACAGGGCCTTAGAGGATTCGAACGATTCCTGCTGGGCAGCGTGTCGGCAGCAGTGGCAGCGCGGGCGCGTTGCTCCGTAGAAATTGTACGGCACGACGCGTCTCGTGTGGTCCGGGCTTCTGACCGCACAGACTAGCGGCGAAGGATTCCCATGCTTCAGGAGATCGCAACAACAAGCCGGATTGCTCGCCCAGGCCTCCCGGCAGACTCATTGCGAGAACCTGTTTTCATAGCCCATGGCATCTCAAAGATCTACCAGATGGGCGAGGTGCAGGTTCACGCGCTGCGCGAGGTTGATCTCGAACTTTATCAATCGGAACTCGTCGTCTTGTTGGGTGCGTCCGGCAGTGGCAAGTCGACCCTGCTCAATATTCTCGGAGGCCTGGACATACCGACAAGCGGCGAAGTTTTTTATCGCGATCACAATTTGACTGCCGCCGGAGACGCCGCTCTTACGCGCTTCCGCCGGGATCACGTGGGCTTTGTTTTTCAATTCTACAACTTGATTCCCAGCCTGACGGCTTACGAGAACGTGGAACTGGTAACAGAAATCGCAATTGATCCCATGCCTCCGGCTGAAGCCCTGGAACTGGTGGGACTCAGCGATCGCATGAACCACTTCCCGGCACAACTCTCGGGCGGCGAGCAGCAGCGCGTCGCTATCGCCCGCGCGGTTGCCAAGCGACCCGAGGTTTTGCTTTGCGATGAGCCAACCGGCGCGCTGGATTTTGCGACCGGTTTACTGGTGCTCGAGGTCGTTGAGCGCGTAAACCGCGAACTACGGACGACAACGGCGGTCATCACACACAACGCCTCCATTGCCCTGATGGCTGACCGTGTCCTGCGGATGCAGAGTGGACAAATAGTGGATGTGCACCAGAACGAAAAGAAGCTCTCGCCGCGAGACTTAACCTGGTAAATGGATGACGCCGCTCAATCACAAACTCGTTCGCGACCTGGTCCATCTGCGGGGCCAGATGGCAGCCATCGCCCTGGTGGTGGCCTGCGGCGTCGCATCGTACGTCTCCATGCGCAGCACCTATCAATCGCTGCTCATATCGCAGGCCACCTACTATTCGAGCTACCGTTTTGCGGATGTCTTCGCCAATCTAAAACGCGCCCCGGACTCACTCGCGGCCCGGATTAGCGAAATCCCGGGCGTTGCGTCCACACGGACGCGGGTAGTGGTCAGCGTGACGCTGGATGTGCCCGGGCTTGATGAACCGGCGGCGGGGCGCCTCGTGTCAATTCCCGAGCGCCAGGCTCCCATGCTGAACGACCTTTTCATCAGGCGGGGGCGTTATGTCGAGGCCGGCAGAACGGATGAGGTGATTGTCAGCGAGGCTTTTGCTGAAGCAGATCAGCTCGCTGTCGGCGATCATGTCAGCGCGGTCCTCAACGGGCGCTGGAAAGAGCTTCAGATCGTCGGCATTGCTCTCTCTCCCGAATACATCTATGAGGTAAGCGGCGGACAAATCTTTCCCGACAATAAACGTTTCGGCGTCCTGTGGATGAGTCAGGAAGCGCTGGGGCCGGCGTTTAATATGGAAGGCGCCTTCAACGATGTCTCAGTCACCTTAGCTCGGGAAGCAAACAAGCAGGAAGTAATATCTCGCCTTGATTCGTTGCTGGCCCAATATGGCGGGCTTGGAGCATATGACCGTGGAGACCAGATATCCCACCGCTTCATCTCCGATGAAATTTCGCAGAACCGAGTCAGCGGCACTATTCTTCCGGCCATCTTTCTGGGCATCGCCGCCTTCCTGATCTATATCGTCATGTCCCGGCTGGTCAGTACCCAGCGGGAACAAATCGGTTTATTAAAAGCATTCGGCTACGGAAGCGTCGGCGTGGGGATGCATTATTTGAAGTTGGCGCTCGCGCCGGTCCTGGCGGGCGTCACTCTTGGTACCGCCGCCGGTCTCTACTTCGGTTCCCGACTGACTGCGGTCTATGCTCAGTTCTATCGCTTCCCGCTCTTGCGTTATGAGATTAGTTCCGAGCTGCTCGCCACCACCATTCTCCTGAGCATTGCGGCCGCGAGTCTGGGTGCGCTTAGCGCCGTACACCGGGTCATCCTCCTGCCACCCGCCGAGGCCATGCGTCCTGAGCCGCCGCCGAAATTTCGCACCGGAGTTTTTGAGCAGCTTGGGCTGCACCGGCTTTTCCCGCCCGCCGTACGCATCATGATTCGCAATCTCGAGCGCCGGCCCGTGAAAGCACTGTTCTCAACCCTGGGGATTGCCATGGCTGTGGCGATGCTGGTGGTCGGCCTCTATTTCTTCGACGCCCTGGATCACATCATCAAAGTGCAGTTTGGCGAGGTGCAGCGCGAGGATATGACTGTCGTCTTTAACGAGCCCCGACCGGCGCACACTCGCTACGAATTGGAGCATCTTCCAGGTGTCCTTATTTCCGAACCCTTTCGCTCTGTTCCGGTACGGCTGCGATCTCAGTACCGCTCACGCCGTACTTCGATCCTGGGTCTGACGCCGCCCAGTGATCTGCGCCGTCTCGTGGATATGGATCTGAGGTCGTTCGCTGTTCCTGGCGAAGGGGTGGTCCTGACCACCAAGCTTGCCGACCTCCTGGGTCTCAAGCAGGGTGACACTGTAGTCGTCGAGGTGCTGGAAGGATCCCGGCCCATCCGCGAAGTTATGGTAAGCGGACTGGTTAACGAACTGATTGGCATTAACGCCTACATGCACATCGAGACGCTCAACCAACTGATGCATGAAGGCGGTACCATCTCCGGCGCCTACTTCTCCGTCGACCCGCTTCACACGCCGCAACTCTATCAGCTCTTAAAACGTACCCCGGCTGTCAGCGGGGTCTCGATCAAAGCAACGGCCCTCGCGAGCTTTAAGGAAATTATCGCCAGGAGTCTGCGGATCTTCACGGCGGTATTGGTGGGCTTCGCTTGTGTGATTGCCCTGGGCATTGTCTACAACGGCGCCCGGATCGCCCTCTCAGAGCGCGGACGAGAATTGGCCAGCCTGCGAGTGCTCGGTTTCAATCAAGCTGAAGTTGGTTTCATGCTGCTTGGCGAACAAGCCATATTGACCATCTTCGCCGCGCCGCTCGGATTCGCGATTGGCTTTGGCATCTGTGCGTTGATCCCGTCGCTGCTCGACACAGAACTGTACCGCCTGCCGCTCGTGATCACGAGCAAGACCTATGCGTTCTCTTTTGCAGTGGTGGCAGCGGCAGCAATTCTCTCAGGTCTGCTGGTGAGTTGGCGTCTGCGGCATTTGGATCTGATTGCGGTGCTGAAAACAAGGGAGTAAGGGTCATGAAACAAAAGGTTGGTCTGATCATTGTCGTGTTGGTGACGCTGGGGCTCATCGCCCTGGTCGCGATTCCGCTGCTCCGTTCAAAACCAATCCAGGTTGATACCGCGATCGTCAAAAGAGGCGCACTGCAAGTGACCGTCAACGGCGAGGGAAAGACACGAGTCAAGGATCGCTTTACGATCGCGGCTCCGGTTGCGGGTCAATTAGCGAGAATCCATTTGCGGGGTGGCGACGAAATAAAACAGGGCGCGACCATCGCCCGCATTGACCCCTTGCCTTTGGCGCCGCTTGATCCGCGCCAACGAGCAGAGGCTCAGGCCAAAGTGCGGGCCGCGGAAGCGACTAAACGCGAGTTTGATGCACAGCTGGAGCACTTACAAGCCGACCTCGAGCAGGCGCAACGAGAAACCAAACGGGCGGTGCAATTGGTCGAAGCGGGCGTGATTTCCCGACAGGAGTTCGAACAGACAAGAACCGCCGAGACCACGGTAGCCAAAGACCTGGTTGCCGCGAAATTCAAGTCTCAAGCTGCGGCGCATGATGTGGACATCGCCCGCTCGGCACTTCTCACATTGGATAGGCAACAGAACGGTGCCGCTCCCCGGATTGTGACCGCACCGATTAATGGACGGGTGCTTCGTGTTTTCGAAGAGAGCGGACGCGTCATCACGGCCGGCACGCCGTTAATCGAGCTGAGCAATCCGTCGAAGCTGGAGGTGGTCATCGACGTTCTTTCAACAGACGCCGTGAAGGTGAGTACGGGTGCGCGGGTGATCATAGATGGCTGGGGCGGGTCAGAGGATTTAGAGGCTCGAGTACGGCTGGTTGAACCCTCTGCTTTCACGAAGATCTCGGCCCTGGGAATTGAGGAGCAACGCGTCAATGTTATCGCCGACTTTATTGGTGAAAGCGACGCCTTGGGTGATGGCTATCGCGTCGAAGCACACATCGTGATTTGGGAAAATAGCGCTGTGCTCAAGCTGCCGGCGAGTGCCTTGTTCCGCAATGGCGAAAGATGGAATCTCTTCGTAGTCGAGAACGGTCTGGCACGGCGGCAGGAAGTCGAGCCGGGTCAGCGCACCTCATTTGAAGTTGAGATTTTGGCGGGTTGTAGAGAAGGAACCGCAGTGATTGTTCATCCCGCCAACGACATCGGCGATGGCGTACGTGTCGAGACCCGGCAAACTTCAAAGTAGATCTCGACCTTGTAGCCCCGTTTTGCGAATAGGATCCAGCGGAGCGGCCCTTTGCTAATGACCGCTCGGGTAAGGAGGGTTCCTCAATCCGCACGGTCAACAACCCTGCCCGTTTGTGCGGATGTTTTCTCACCTTTTGGGTCAGAAAACGCCCCTGCTTACGCCATACCTCGAGACCCCGCGTGATCTTCCATACTTTTCCCAGAAAATCATTCTAAAAACGCTGGCACTGTGGTTGCGAAACATTTCTGTATCGAATCCAAATGTGCTGCCAGGAGCATCTGGTTCGCCGCGAACGCCGCAGGAAATGAGGAGGACGAGATGGAACACCAGGACGTTGGAATAAGAGATCCCAAGGAAGGGTTCATCGAACGATTGGCCAAAAGTTTGGGTGCCACGGCCAACGCGGCAAACATTTATGGCGCGCCCATTGAACGGGATGGCACGACCATTATTCCCGTCGCCAGGGCTTTGTACGGTTTCGGTGGCGGCAGCGGGCGGAAGGGTAACGAGTTGGGGGGCGGGGGAGGCGGCGGCGTTTCCGTTACTCCGCTGGGATTTATTGAAATAATAGATGCGAAAGCGCGTTTCCGCTCGTTCAGGGATCCTCTGATGCTGTTTCCGCTAGTCGCCGCGGGCAGCCTGTTAACATTTTGGGTGGTCAGAGGAATTTACCGGTTGCTGCGTCAAAGAGAGTCGATGGTTGACGTCTTCGCGGAGATGGTGCCGGAGAGGTAGAAAACAACTGGGAGTCATGACGATGATAGGAGACGTCAGCGAACTTGAGGGCCGGGATCTTGTTGCTCGCGGCGAAAACCACGAAGCAGGCTTCGGCGCATCCGCCAGGCACTCGACGCCGCGGCAACACGTCGGCTACTCGGTCGTTCCTTTCTCGCGCATGAGGCAGTTAATTATCGATTCCGGGCGGTTCGCACAGCGCAAGCACAATATCCGTTGCCTGCTCGAGGCAGATGTCACAAACGCCCGCCGCCTGATACGAGAGCACAGAGAGAGAACCGGCACGGCTTTGTCCTTAACGGCCTTTTTGATTAGCTGTGTCGGTCGGGCAGTGGCTGCCGACAAAGAGATGCACGCTTACCGCGATTGGCGGAATCGGCTGATTATCTTTGACGACGTCGATGTGCTCACCTACATCGAGATTGAGCTGGATGGACGCAAGTTTCCCCTCGCGTATATCGTCCGGGCAGTCAACCGGAAAACACTACGAGAAATACATGAAGAAATCCGCGCCGTCCAATCACGTCCGGAACGCAGTCCGAGCGTGGAGCAGTGGAAATATGCCAAATGGTTCCTGTTACTTCCCTTCTTTCTCCGCCGCATCTGCTATTGGATAGTCAGCAAGAACCCGCATGCGTGGAAGAAATATGTAGGCACGGTCTACGTTACGTCGGTCGGCATGTTCGGCAGCGGCGGTGGGTGGGGCATTGGCTTTTCCGCTCACACACTTGGCGTCATCGTTGGTGGACTCAGCGAAAAGCCAGTAGTGATTAAGGGCCGCATCGAAATCCGCGAATGCCTGAACTTAACGGCGGATTTTGATCACGATTTGATAGATGGCGCGCCTGCCGCCAGGTTTGTCAAAAAGTTCCGCCAACTGCTCGAAAGCGGAACTGGCATCGATGCAGAAGCAGACACCTTCGCTCATGAGCGAGCACAAACTGCAAGTGCTGGGGGGCGCTAATGCAGCTGGCAGTAACTTTGAAAGCGGAAGCAGACCTCACGAGTCTGAGTACTTGCCAAAACGTAGGATGAATTCCGAGCGGGTCAGGCCACCGGCCTCAGCCAACCTGGTCAGCATTGATTCATCGAGAAAATCCCTGGGGCCAATCCTGACCATGTAGTCACGCGCCACCCGGTAACTCTCAGTTTCAACGTCAACAAAGCGTTGGCGGCCCCGGCCCGTCTCCATATCCATCATCTCGCTGAATGGGACAGGTTGAAATTCCCCTCCCTGAGTGGTGATCATCGAATTTGATCCACCGCGCAGAAGAAAGTTAAAGGCGGCGTAGCCGAGGTCGCGTGCATATTCGGCGTCGTAGGGGATCGGAGAGGCGCAACGGAGTTCGTAACCTATACTCTTGTCCACCACGGTTACTTTGATGCTGCGACGCTCCAGACGCAGCTGCACCTCATTCTTGACTTTGCGGCCCAGGTCGATTTCAGCTACGCGTATATTGCCTTGAGCGTCTCGATCGACATCCTGCAGCTCGGCGACTTCGCCGGCATCAAAATGTTCAACCAGAGATTCGGCCAGCAGGATGACGCCGTAGTCTCGTCCCATGGAGCGGCGCTTAATTATGGTCCCTTCGACAATGTCGACGATGTCGTCAAGGGAGATCTTTGTGGCAAACTCCTCGGGTATGATTGAACATGTCGCACTCGCGGCCTTGCCGATCCCTAAAGTCAAATGTCCAGTTGGCCGCCCCATGGTTACCGCCAGGTACCAGCGTCCGGTCGTGCGCGCGTCTTCCATG
Organism: Pyrinomonadaceae bacterium; assembly: GCA_036726305.1. Classification (GTDB taxonomy): domain Bacteria; phylum Acidobacteriota; class Blastocatellia; order Pyrinomonadales; family Pyrinomonadaceae; genus JAOAPY01. Next base: position 22,262 of record DAIMCP010000075.1, read on the forward strand.
AGCCTCTTGATCAGGTCTACTCCCACGTGGCGGGCTGTCTCATAACCGAGCGTCGGCACTGAGCCGGGAAGCAACAAATCGTTGTCGATACTCTTGGGTACCTGCACCACCTTAATGGACCCCAGCGATTCTCGCTCAATAGCCGCTGAGCTACGCACCAGATCGTCGCCCCCTATGGTTACCAGCGCTTCTATACCGAGTTTCCTGAGCGCCGCGACGGTGTTCGCCAACGATTGTGGTTCGCGGGTCACGTCCGTGCGCGAGGTGCCCAGCATGACGCCGCCCTGCAGATGAATCCGGGCTACCTCATCAATAGAAAGCTCGTGTTGTTCATCAGTGTACCGCTGCGCCAGCCACTCGAAGCCATCATGAAAACCGATTGCCGTGCGACCACTCTTGATGACCTCAATGGCAATCGCCGAGATCACTCCGTTTGTGCCCGGCGCCGGGCCGCCACCAACCAGGATGCCTACTCTTTTGGGTGCCATGGAGATAAATTCTAAGTTCGATCAAAAGGGGCTTTGGGTTTTGGTTTTTGGTTTTTGGTCTTTGGTCTTTGGTCTTTGGGTCTGCGGCCTTCGGTCGGTGTCTTCGGCGTGGAGTCTGTTCCAGCACTCAAGTTCAATCGAACGACCTAAGACCCAAGACCTAAGACCTATTTAGCGTACTTCCCCACTGAAGTAACCAAACCTGTCTTGAAATTCAGGGGTTGTCATATTGGCCGCAGCAGCCATCTTTTCGACCCATGAGGGATCTGCAAAATCCTTCGGTTCAAGCCTGATCATGTATTCGCGTGCGACCCGATAACCCTCACTTTCGACGTTGACCATGCGCACTCGGGTCTTGCCAGTTCCCGGCTCGCGAATCTGAGCAAAGGGCATGGGCACCATGCGACCGCCCTGGACGCTGATCATCGCTTCGCTTCCCCCCTGCAGAAGAAACCTAATCGCGCTGTAACCCAGATCGCGGCAATAGGCGGCATCAAAGGGAATAGGATCAGCGCAGCGCAGTTCGTACCCGATATTCTTATTGACGATAGTCACGCGAAGGCCGCGCTGTGTCAGACGGCCCTGCACTTCGGCTTTCACCTTTCGCGCCAAATCTACTTCGGCAAATCGAATATTGCCATGATCATCTCGCTCAACATCCTGCAGCTCCTGCAGCTCCTGTGATTCCAATTTTTCGATCAGACCCTCCGCCAGGATTGCTACGCCAAAGTAACGGCCCATCGCGCGCCGCTTGATGATTGCCGTTTCCACGATGTCGCAGATATCGGAAAACGCGACTGTCTCCCGGCCAAACTCTTCGCCGATTACGGTCAGGGTCGCCCCTGCCGCTTTGCCAATCCCGAGGGCCAGATGCCCAGCTTTGCGGCCCATCGCTACCACCACATACCAACGCTTGGTTGAGCGTGCGTCTTCCATCAGGTTCTGAACCAGTTCGACCCCGTAGTGGCGGGCGGTCTGGTAACCAAAAGTCGGAATATGACTGGGCAGCGGGAGGTCATTGTCTATGGTCTTTGGAACGTGAACTACACGAATTTGATGTCCGGAGCGTTCCGCGACAAAGCTGGACGAAAGGGCGGTGTCGTCCCCGCCGATGGTCACCAGATGAGTAACTCCCAGATCACGGAAGGCCGCCACCACTGAGCGGATAGCTTGTTCGGAAGTAGTCGGATTATCCCGGGCCGTGCCAAGCATTGAGCCGCCTTCGAGGTGAATGCGCGAAACATCTGCAATCAGCAACGGACGCACTTTTGACGTGTCCCCGCGGATAAGCCACTTGAAACCGTCCACAATTCCGACTACTTCCAGACCTTCATTAACTGCCTCAATAACGGCAGCCGAAATCACAGCATTGATACCCGGCGCGGGCCCGCCCCCCACCAATATCGCTAAGACCTTATTTGCCGGCATACGCAATCACACTGCACTGAGCTGTTCTTAAGTCGCCAAAAACTAACAAAAGCGGTTAGAGAAGTCACGTAGGAGAGGGTTCAGGAGAGGGTTCAGGTAGCAAAAATTAACCTTCGCGTGTGGTGGGACGGCCCATGAAGAGCAAGCGGACCAAAGCAAACTACGCCTACTTATTTTGTTAGAAGGCTTTGCCTCGGCCCTGTGCTAGAACGGCAACTCGTCACACAATCTCTGTTAGCAGCTCTTTTCTGGGTGCTGGGATGACAATCTTGTTAACGAGCAGTCCCTTGCCGCCCAATACCTGGGCGCCCGCATCTACGGCCGCTTGCACTGCCGCTACTCCGCCGGTCATGGTAACGAATGCTTTACCGCCCAGGGCCATGGCCAGGCGAATCTCAAGTAACCGCACGTCAGCAGATTTGGCAGACGCGTCGGCAGCCTCTATCAACGAGGCTACTGAGAATGATTCGAGTATCCCGAGCGCCTGCAGATCTTCCACTTTGTTCGAACCATAGATGGCCGGAAAGATCGACTCGTGCAAATTGGGGATGACGAAGGTGTCGATAATGAAGCCGCGGGCCGCGGCGACGCCCGCTTGTACACTGGCCATGACAGCGGCGACATCGCCGCGCACCATCGTCATATACTTGCCGGAGCAGATGGAACGCGAGAGCAGCAGTTCAGTATCGGCAGCTTTCAGCATGGCATCGGCAACCAGGTATCCGGCAGCAATGCTCGATAGTTCGATCAGTCCGATTGAATTCTTTTTCATAAGCTAGGCGCTCGCGATCACAATGTTTGCGCCCACGGCGCGGACCACTCCACTAATGCTTGAATGAAGGAGCGCTCCCAGCTGTGGGGCGGGGATATCGGCTATTAACTCGCCCCGAGTAACGGATTGGCCAACGCTCACGACCGGCTGGGCGGGCGCGCCAATGTGTTGGAAAACTGGAATGCTGACACTCGCCGGCCGGCATTCGATCTGTTGCAAAGGCGTCGGCCGATCATACTCTTCAATGCCGAGGCGCTGGATCAATTGCTTCAAAGGCGTGCGGCGATACTCGTACATTGGGTGCGGCGACACTTCCATCGGCCCGGCCCACTTAATGCCCTTCTCTTTGAGATCTTGGCGGCCTTTATCACACGCTTCTTTTGGGAAGAGGGCCTCAGGACAGGCGTAGAGCGTACACAGCCCGCAACCGCAACAGAGTTGGGCATACTGGTTCCAGATGTCTTCGCCCGTAGCCGTGAACGATAGACTGCGCATGACCTTGTGTGGCTGGACGTCATAACCGAGCGTGTAGCGCGGACAAAGTTCGGTGCAGTAACTGCACTGGTCGCAGGCCGACTTGCCGATGCTGTGCATGCGCTCTGCCGGCAGGCTCTTGCGCTGGACCAGCGTATGGTCGAGCGGCAGCACAATTAGACCGGCGCATGTCTTGGTGATGGGCAAATCCAAATCAAACTCGAGCTTGCCCATCATGATGCCGCTGACAAAGACGGCAAACGAATCCACGCTGGCGCCGCCGGCAAGAGCGATTGCATCACGGTAACTAAGACCCACCGGGGCGATAAATGTTATCGGGTTATTCACCGCGCCGGAGACGGTAATGAACTTCTCGATTACCGGCGTGCCTTCTGCGGCGGCCGCGATGTTGTAAAGCGTCTCGACGTTATTGACCACGATGCCGACATCAAGCGGCAGG
>DAIMCP010000076.1:0-25672 GCA_036726305.1 Pyrinomonadaceae bacterium
TGGCGTAAGACAAGATCGCCGGGAATCGCAGCCCTGCCCCCGATTTCCAGTCTATGTTTATCGAGCCGGACTTCGTTAGTAATCCCACGCGCTCCTTCATATTAACAATCGCTCGGATTTCGCCGGTCAGCGAATATTAGGGGCCAATCAGCTTGTTATCCATCCACTTAGTCAACAGGCGGAGGCGGAAGTTGGAAAGCTTGAAAATCGCAAATCGCAGGCCTGGCCCCGGCTTGTCATCTTTCGAGGCAGTGGAAGGGGGAATGTTTGACAGTCCCGAACAGATTGAGGCAAACGCTCAGTCAATTGTCTCGGCGTTAAGACTCTCGAATTCGGATTATTAGGGGTTGAGAAAAAGAAGGACATCGTGAAAAGGCTGTCGTTGGATTGTTGGTTGTTGGAACACTGGCGTTCCTGGTAACCGGGAAGGTCCACCATGAAACGTTTCGCTATGAATCACATTGGAAGAAATCTTACGGTGTTCGACGCGCACTGCCTTACCAATGGGCACGCGTTTGAGGCATACGACTTTTCTGACTTCGAGTATGGTGAGCGATTAATTCGTACTAGCGACGGTTTTGAATACCGCTTATTGCCCACGAAAAGTGGTCAGGCACGAATCCTGAGGAAAAGCGTGTTTTGATCGAAGAAGGCTTGCGATCGACGGCTCGTTGTCGGTCTGCGGAGTGTCGATGTCGTGAGCGAATAATGATCAGACGGTCGCGCGGGCGCAAGTAAAAGGGGACATCTCTACTTTGCGCATTTGGGTGACAACTCAACTTGGGGTTTACAGTCATCTCTTTCTCAGTCAGCTCTTTCTTCTTTGACCCGCCGGCACGCGTTTGTTAGTCTCTTTTGTTTTTCCTGAGGGCCAATTTACAGATACAGAAGGATGGAGCTTTAACATGTCTGGTGACGTTTTCATATTGGGCGGCAAACGCACGCCTATGGGCGAATACGTAGGCGCACTCAAAGATATTTCAGCCATTGATCTGGGAGCGATAGCGGCCAAAGGAGCACTGGAGGCGACCAACGTACCCGCTGCCGATATTGACCACACAGTAATCGGAAACGCCTTGCAGACGTCGGGCGACGCCATCTACGGTGCTCGTCACGTGGCGTTGAAGGCCGGGGTACCGTTTGATCGTCCGGCGTTGACGGTAAATCGACTGTGCGGGAGCGGGATTCAATCGATCATTTCCGGCGCTCAAATGATCATGCTGGGCGAGGCACGTACGGCCCTGGTGGGCGGAATGGAATCGATGTCTCAGGCGCCCCATGTCATTCGCGGAGCCCGCTCGGGGTTCGCACTGGGTCAGGGCAAGCTCGAAGACAGCTTGATGGTGGCGCTGCTCGACAGCTATTGCAATACGCCGATGGCGGGAACCGCCGAGAACCTGGCGCGCAAGCACGAGATTTCGCGCGCAGAGCAGGACGCCTATGCAATCCGATCCCAGCAGGAAGCGAAAAGGGCATTGGACGCCGGGGTGTTTGCTGAAGAGATCGTCCCGGTCGAAATCAAATCGCGGAAGGGCAGCGTCATGTTCGATCATGACGATCATATGCGTCCGGAAACCACGATGGAGGGCCTGGCAAAATTGCGCCCCGCCTTTGATAAAGACGGCTTTGTCACCGCCGGCAATGCTTCCGGGATCGTGGATGGCGCCGCGGCTCTGATTATTGCCGGCGAAGAGTATGTGCAGAGTCGCGATTTGAAACCTCTGGGTCGGATTGTCAGTTGGGCTTATGCCGGCGTGGAACCGGAAATAATGGGAATCGGTCCGGTACCGGCAACGCGCCAGGCATTGGCAAAAGCAGGGCTTGACCTCTCAGATATTGATTTGATCGAAGTCAATGAGGCCTTTGCGGCGCAATACCTCGCCGTTGAAAAGGAACTGGGTCTCGATCGTTCACGAACTAACGTCAATGGCGGCGCGATTGCCCTGGGCCATCCACTGGCAGCCACCGGCACGAGGCTGGTGCTAACACTGCTTGGTGAACTTCGAAGACGTGGGGGACGTTATGGTCTGGCCACTGCCTGCATCGGAGGCGGCCAGGGCATTGCCATCGTTGTCGAACGCGTGTGAGAAATCAATTTAAGTTAAACGAGTGCAGTTGGTTTAGTCTGGTTGTCGCTTTTCGGACTCTGCATTCTGATTCTCATAGATAAATCCAAAATCTTGACGAAGTTTCCGCACTTGCGGAAAGGTTAATTACGGATTAAGTGTGAGAAACAAACTTGTTAACTGGAACGCGGTGGGGATTTGATCTTCGCGGCACAAATCTTGCGAATTTGCTCTGCTTGTTTTGGAGCATCTGCCGAGCCCAGCTAGTTGGCTGATTTCAATACGTTTCGCTTCAGTTTTGGCTTGCGCCTAAGATGCTCAGCATGTTAGAAAATGGGTCGCGACACGCGGTCTTATCAGTTTCTTTCCTACTGAGTTGCTAAAAACAAATTGCTCTCAAAAGTACTCGGTTTATGGTCTGCGCTGATGCGCAGCGATTTCCAACTTCATTGATTGACTAAGGAGTTTCCTAAATGTCGAAGATTCTAAGGTTTTCGTTCGCCGCATGGTTGGTACTCGCCTTGTCCGCGGTCAGTTTTGGCCAGGGAACTGTTACTGGCGCAATTGGCGGCGTAGTGACGAACCCAAACAAGGAAGTCGTACCCGGCGCTTCCGTCATGGTAAAAAATACCGGCACAAATAAAGAAGATACTGTTACTACCGACGATCAGGGGCGGTTCCGAATTGCGAATCTCGAACCTGGCACCTACTCAGTCACCGTTAACGCGAGCGGGTTCAGCGCCTACACGCAGGAAAAGGTGATTGTCGAAGTTGGAACCGTAACCCCGATCAACGCTGATTTATCGGTGGGTCCGGTACAGGGAGGCACAGTCGAGATTACGAGTGAAGCTCCGGTAATAAATACCCAACAGCAGGATTTTGCGAACAACGTAAATCAAACCCAGATCAATAATCTGCCCATCAATGGTTCACGCTGGTCGAATTTTGCTTTGCTGAATCCCGGCACGGTACCTGATGGCAACTTCGGTTTGATCAGCTTTCGCGGTATCTCAGGGTTGCTCAACAACAGCACCATCGACGGCGGCGACAACAATCAGGCGTTCTTTTCAGAAGAAAAAGGGCGCACGCGTCTGAGCTATACCGTGAGCCAGTCGGCGGTTCGCGAGTTTCAGGTCAACACTTCGAACTACTCTGCCGAGTACGGGCGCGCCGCCGGCGGCGTGGTTAATGCTGTTACCAAGAGCGGCACGAACGAGTTCCATGGCTCCGCTGATTACTATCAACGAAACAACAAGTGGGGCGCGCGCAATCCTCTGGGGTTCCGTTCGACCTTTGCCAACGGGGTTAGCACCCTTTCACCCTTCAAACCCGTGGATGTTCGGCACACGATCCGCGCCACCGTCGGCGGTCCGATCAAGAAAGATAAGTTGTTCTTCTTCTTCAGTTTTGACGAACAGCGACGCAATTTCCCCGGACTGGGTATCTTCAGTTCCAATGACTTCCTGACTACAGTAAACAAGTGCACGTCGGCTACCGATCCAACTGGTGGGCCGCGCGGCGTTCCCTGCACGGCAACGCTTTTTGGCCAGTCGTTAAAAAAGGCCAGCACTAACCTCTCGGACACACAGATCAATTCTGCGCTGTCGTTTCTGACAAGCCTGACCGGCCCGGTGCCACGCAAGGGTAACCAGCGCATCTTCCTGCCGAAGATCGACTGGCGGATTAACTCAGACCATACCTTCACCGGCAGCTACAATCGTCTGCGCTGGCAATCTCCCGCCGGCATTCAAACTCAACCGACCAACACATTGGGCACGAGGAGTTTTGGTGACGATTTTGTTGACACCGACACGGTGAATCTCAGGTTGTCATCAACGTTTGGCGCAGATATGGTAAACGAGTTGCGCTATCAGTGGGGACGTGACAACGAGTTTGAGTTTAGTCAGCCACCGCTTCCGGGCGAGCCGTTAACTGCACCGGCTTATCCCGGTGTGACAACGGCAGGCACTCGATCGCCCGACGTATTCATCACGGGTGGCATCGAATTTGGCACGCCAACTTTTCTCGAACGCACGAAGTTCCCATTTGAGACTCGCAAACAAATAGCCGATACCGTCACCTTGACCGCGGGTAACCACACAATCAAGTGGGGTGGCGACTTCAATAACGTCAAGGATGTTCAGGACAACTTGCGCAACTACGCAGGTGCCTATTCTTACAGCAACATCAATGACTTCATCATCGACTACGTGAACTTCAGCACCACCGGCGGTCTGGGAGCGTCAGTGGCTTGCTCGACGAGCACGAGATTACGTGGCAAATGCTACACCAGTAACTTCAATCAGGGATTTGGCCCCACCGAGTTTCAGTTTACGACCAACGACATCAACGTTTTCATGCAGGACGAATGGAGATATACCCCTCGTCTGACGGTGAACCTTGGTGTCCGCTATGAGTATGAGCGATTGCCAAAACCGTTCTTGCCTTCGGCTGTGCCACAGACCAATAATTTCCCGAAAGACAAGAACAACATTGGACCCCGCATCGGCTTTGCCTGGGATATGACCGGTGACAGCAAGAATTCGCTCCGTGGCGGCTATGGTATTTATTACGGGCGCATAATCAACTCCACAATTCTGAACGCGCTCACGAATACAGGCAATCCCGGCGGCCAGCTCCAAAGCTCCACATCACAGGCGGCGGGTCCGGTATTCCCGAACGTGCTGCCCTCGGCACCTGCCGGCGCGACAGGAATTCAGTTTTTCCAACGTCATTTTCAGGCTCCCTTAATTCATCAGATGGACCTCGTGTACGAGCGGGAGATTGCTCGCAACACTGTTATTTCCGGTTCTTTGCTGATGAGCTTCGGGCGTAATCTCCCGACTTTCGTAGATACAAATCTGGCGCAGCCGCGGACAGCTCCGTTCAACGTAGTTTCCGGAGCCAACACATTTACGGTTAATCCGACCTACACAATCACCAATGGTCCGTTCGCCGGGCAAACCTACTCCATACCCCTGTTCACCGGCAGCCGTCCGATCTCGGCCTTTGCCCAGATGACGGAGATCCGTAGTACCGTGTCGAGCAGGTATTACGGCTTCGTGGCCCAACTCAATCGGAGACTTACAGATGGCCTTCAGTTCCAGGTCAATTACACACGTTCCCGATCGCATGACACTGGACAGGGCTCCCAAACCTTTACGGCCAACAATATTCCTTTCAATGCCTTTCAGCCGTTAGAAGAAGAAGGTATCTCGAACTTTGATATCCCCAACAAGTTCTCAGTGAACGCCGTTTACTCGCCACACTTCAATGTCAGCGGCGGCGCGGGCAGTGTTCTTAACGGCTGGCAGTTGTCACCGATCGTGACTGCCTATTCGGGCGTGCCCTTTACCCCAACGATCTCAGGCAGTTTCCCCACGGCCTGTTCGAATACAGCGGCCCCGACTCCATGCACGAGCGTTGGCGGCGTGGTGGTCAGTGGTCCCACTGTCTCCACGCAGGGCGGTGGCCAGAATGGTTCAGGCGGATCCACTCGCTTCGCGTTGGTCCCGCGTAATTCCTACCGCTTACCTAAGATCGTGAATTTCGATATGAGACTTTCGCGCCGGTTCAAGTTCAACGAGTCAACAGCTCTGGAAGTGTTGGCCGAAGGCTTTAACCTCTTGAATCGAACTCAGGTTACCGGTATCAATTCGGCGCTCTACGCCGCTGGCGGAACCTACCAGGCCCCGACACTTACCCTGACGTCGAATTTTGGCACCACCAGTGCGGCGGGCGGAACGCTGTTCCGCGAACGTCAGATTCAACTGGGCGTCCGCTTCCAGTTCTAAGGCAGACTTAGCGCTTTGACCGGGCCTATCGGGTGCGTCCTCATCGGGGGCGCACCCGATTTGCTTTCACTCACTCCTGCCTGTGCCCGGCCAGGCCTCGGTTTGGGAGCATATTTCTCAAACAGAATGCCCATCCGGAAATAATTCTTCTGGCGCAGCGCCGTCGGGATTTGGTAGGATATCTTTGCCTGCCAAGTGGTCTTCCAGCCACCAAAGTTCACCATTCCTGGAAATCAAACATGACTTTTCCTGACGCTTTTAATTCCAAGCCTGATGCTGCGCCGTCGCATTCTCCTCAAGACGCCTCCCGTGACATCCTCGACGAGGCGTTTTCGGCCCTTCCTGATGCTCTCTATGTATTTGACCAGGATCGCATTTTGAGCCGGTTTAATAGCGCTGCCGTTGAACTACAGGGTCCGGGTAATCCACCCGCCGAGGGTCTGAGATGCTGCGCAATGTTCTGGCGTGCCGAAGACGCGGACGCTTGCATAGTCGATCGGGCCCTGGAGAGCAAAAGTCCGGTGGAGGTAGAGATGCTGGCCGGTCCGAATAATGACCTGCCGCTACTACTCATCGTTCAGCCAATCCGCGATCACGGCGTCAGCAACGGGGCTATGGTGATTGCGCGGGACATCTCACAACTGCGGCGGGCGGAAGCCGAAGCGCTGGAGCACAAGTCATTCCTCGCGAGCATTGCGGACCGCACCCCCGATGAGATCTACTCGCTTGATCGTGAAGGCCGCATCATCTGGATGAACGAAAGGGCCGAGAGGGACCAACTGCTGATGCTGGAGGGTCGCTATTTCCATGAGTTCATCGCTGAAAATTGCCGCGATCTCACCGATGACAATATTAAGCGCACACTCGCCGGCGACGAGACTCAATTTGAAGTACGCGCGGTCCGCACCGATGGCACAGCGCGTCACGTCGAAGCCCAGACCTCACCTCTCTGGAAAGACGGTAACGTCTCGGGAGTACTGGTATTTCTGCGCGACGTCACCGAACGTAAACGGGCACAGGAGCTGATGGCGCAATCGGACAAGCTCCGGGCGGTCGGCGAACTCGCCGCCGGCGTTGCTCACAATTTGAATAACTCGCTGACTGTGATCCAGGGCCGAGCCCAACTCCTGCTGATGCGAGGCATGGACGAGCCGACGACAAAGAGTCTGAAGGTCATTACCAATGCGGTAGAAGAGGGTGCTAAAACGCTGCGCCGGATCCTGGAATTTGCGCGCCGCGAGACGGTCCAGGAGTTTGAGCCCGTCGAACTGGGCGAACTGATTACTTCCAGCATCGAAGTTGCACGCCCCAAATGGCAAAGCAAGCTCGCCAGAGAGAATGGGGTGGAAATTAAGGTGCAAATAGACAATCATGGTCCCGTCTATGTGCTGGGCGAGATTGCCGAACTTCGTGAGGTCGTATTGAATCTGATTTTTAATGCAGTAGACGCCATGCCCGCGGGGGGAACCATGGAAGTCGGGTCCCGCGCCGAACTCGAAAGTGGCTGCTTCTGGGTGGCGGATTCAGGTTGTGGCATGCCGCCTGAAAACCTGGCGCGTATTTTTGAGCCTTTTTACACCACCAAGGGCAAAAAAGGGACCGGCCTCGGGTTATCTGCATCACATGGAATCATCTCGCGTCACAATGGACAGATCATGGTGGTCAGCGAACCAAACGAAGGAACCCGGTTTGAAGTCCGGTTACCCCTATGTGAAGACGATTCGAGATTTATCAAAGAACCAAAGGGAGCAGGCACTCCAGATAAAGTCATTCTCGCCTCGTGACCTCCGGATGTGTCCGCTGATCAGGCACTCGGCCCGTCAATAGCCATACAGTATCAAACCCTTTTCCCGGCCATTACCTCTGAAAACTGCAGTTTTTCGCCGGGAACGTCACTTGCAATTACCTCTTTGAAGAACTGTTCAAGGTTGATAGTTGACCTATTTCAAAAGGAGGTTCGACATGGGTTTACCTAACAAGGATGAAATAAAGGGTAAGTTTGATCAGGTCAAGGGTGATGTGAAAGAGAAGGCCGGCCAGGCTTTCAATAATCCCGAGCTCGAGAACGAGGGAGCGGCCGACCGCGCGGGCGGCGAACTTCGAGAGGGATTTGGGACCGCCAGGCGCAAAGTTGGCGAAACAATTGAAGACATTGGTGAAGCCGTAGGGAAATAGCCTCGTTGAACTAAAAAAGACTGCGTTAGGCCTGGTAATTGGGCCCAACGCAGTCTTTTCTTTTAATGTGAAGCGGCGCCAGGTTCACCCTACAGACTCAAGAGATAGCGAGCGGCGCCAGTGATTTTGCAGCGCTGCGTTACTCTGCGCGCACGTATTGAGCCCCGACATCCTCTAATAGTTGCTCGAGATTCTCGACCTCTTCTTCAGTCTTGGCTTCGACCCCAAGTAGTATGCCTCCGCCACGAATCCCTGTGTCGTAGACTTTCGCACGGTGTTCGGGAATACCTGCCCCAATCAGACCACCAATGAGGCCCCCCGTGGCGCCGCCAGCGCCGGCGCCGGCCAAAGCAGCCGCGATCGGACCCGCAATCACGAGGTTTAGGCCGGGCAGAAACAGCGTCGTACCTACCGCCACGACTGCCGCCAGCACGGCGCCGACCGCGCCGCCCAATGCGCCGCCAATGCCTGCGCCATCGACCGCATGAGTCCTGGTTTGCAGAGCAAATTCCTTTGATCGTGTCGCATCAGACATCAGGACGCTGATGTCATTGCGGGAGTAGCCGCGCTTGACGATTGCATCGACAGCAGATTCAGCGGCTGTGCGGTTGGTAAAAAGCCCGGTAATGAGTTTGGTTTTTGACATAGAAACTTCTCCTCGGTCGTTGCGAATGTGTTCAGGAACACACTTGTTGTCGCAACAGGCATGCCGTTTTGTTTTGAACGCTTATTATTGCCGCAATGAAGGCAGGCGCATCGGTAAGCAAACACAGCTCGGCTGAGCTGTTTTGGTTTAGTACGTGGAAGGAAGCGCAGCCACAATTAGTCCATTGAGATGTTGACGAAGTAAGGGTAGAGTTATGACTCACACGCACCGTAGTGCGTGGCTCGGTTGCTATAAACTGCAACTAACATTACGTCCAGCCACACGCTTTGAAAATACTTCAGCTTTCTTCTGCACAGTCTTTTGGCGGCGGCGAACGACACCTGGCCGATCTCGCGAATGCCCTGACCCTCCGCGGACACGAAGTCCATGTGGCTTTGAGGCCCGAATCTCCGCTGCTTAAGGAACTGCCTGCCCTGCGTCGGGAAAATATTTTCGTTTTGCCTTTACGCAATGCCCTCGACATCAGCAGCGCACGCAGGCTCGCACGGTACCTCCGCGAGCATCAAATTGAAATAGTACACGCACACCTTGGGCGCGATTATCCCCTGGCATCTTATGCAACCCGCCGCCAGCCTTGCGCTAAACTGATCATCACGCGCCACGTTCTCTTTCCTCTTAATCGCCTCCATTCCATAACTTTGTCCAACGTCGCCCGGACGATCGCGGTCTCCCCGGCGGTCAAACGCAGTTTAGAGGGTTTGCTGCCGCCTGAACGGATCGTAGTGGTTCCCAATGGCATTGACCTGCGAAGGTTTGCGACCCCGGCGTCTAATGCCGGACCGAATGAATTTCGTCAAGCATGGAACATCCGAGCAGATGAACCATTGATTGGCACTGTGGGTGAGATTAATGCACTCAAGGGGCACGAAGAATTTCTGGCAGCCGCCGCCGTTGTCTTGCGCCGCTTTCCCAGAGCCCAATTCCTCATTGCCGGAGTCGACGCTTCGCCGAATGGACATAAGCTGGAAGCACTAAAAGGCCTTATCGCGGAAATGAAATTGCAAGACTCGGCTCGTATCGTGGGCTGGGTTGACGACCTTGCTTCTTTCTACCGCGCCCTGGATATTTTTGTATCTGCCTCGCATACCGAATCGTTTGGGCTGGCGATTGCTGAGGCCATGGCCAGCGCGGTGCCCGTCGTGGCAACGGCGACAGAAGGCGCAAGGGAAATCATTACTGATGAGGAAACAGGCTTGCTGGTGCCGTTAAAGGCAGTCGATCAAATTGCAGCAGCAGTGATTAGTCTGCTTGCAGACGAGAGCAAGAGACGTCGAGTGGGGGAGGCAGGTCGCTCAAGAATTAAGCAGCAGTTCAGCCTCGAGCGGATGATTGCGGATACGGAGAAGCTTTACCAGGCCATATTAACGGACTAAGGAAGAGTCAGGTCGATCTTCGCCGCGAGGATAAAATCACTTTCCGTCAGCCCGTCGATCTTGTGCGTCCAAATCGAGATCTCGCAATAGCCCCAGCCAAAACGCAGGTCTGGATGGTGTCCCTGACTCTCCGCAAGTTCGCCCACGCGATTAACAAAAGCAAGCGCTGCGCGAAAGTCTTCGAATTTGTAAGTCTTCTTCAGATGATGCGCGGAGATGACTTCCCACCCATTCAGTTCTGACAGCAGTTCTGCAATCTTTTCATCTTGCAAGGGAGGTACTCCGCCCCGACAGGGAACACAATCGCGAGTGGCCAGATCTGACATTTCAATCCCCCTCAGACGTAAAGCCGCTTGCCGGCCATCGTGCCTGCAGACAACAAATTAAAGGTATATCGAACCTTAAGCCTTCTTTAGCAGCGCAATCTGCCCGGCGTGATAAAGGTTGTGTTGGACGACGCCATGAAGCGTGCCGTAGATCGATGTCATTCCTTCAAGAATCGGTTGATCGAGACTTGAATTATCTAAGCGACCAATCGCTTCGGTAAGCTCACGGTGATTATTTTGCAACAATTCCAGTGTTTTCGCCCAGGCATCGTCGCTGGTGTCCGTGACGGGCGGGAAATTCTCTTCGTCGGAAAGGTCCGCCCGATCGCCATTAAGCCTGCGCGTTGCCGCCCCATTCCAGGCTGCGATGTGCAGGACAAGTTCCCAGATGCTATGAGCCCCAGCAATTGGCCGGGCAAACGCTCGAGCTGCATCGACATCGTTAAGCAATTCCGTCACCGATGGTCCATGCCATGCCGGCCCAGCGAATGACCGAGCTAATTGCTCCTGAATTCTTGTAAGTTCGTGTTCCATTTCCCGATTTCTCCGAACTAATCTTCAACCGGTTCGTCCTCCAACTCGGCTCTAATCCCCGCGCATTCGGCAAAGATGACAGCAAGTGGCGTGGGTAAAGCCATGTTTCCCATTTGAGTTAGATCGAATCCGCGCTGCAAAGCGGCGCTGCGAAACTCAGCCTCCAGAGCAACCAACCTCTCCCGTAGCTTTTGTTTCCGCCCCACCGCCTTTACTTCCAGGTCTGACATGCAAACACATTGTAACGCACGAGCTGTAGTCGGCTTAACGACGAGACTTGCTAAGAGATTACCGAACCGGATAGTCTTAACCATCACGCTTTGCATTTCAATATTTAAGTGGGAACGGTTGCGCCAACGAGGCTTGAGAAACGGTACCCGCTTTAAGTTTCAAGAGGAGTTTGTGGAGTGGCCAACATCCGTCCTTTTAGCGCCTTGCGACCCCCCGCTGCGCGGGCTAAAGATGTCGCCAGCGTCCCTTATGACGTCGTCAACACGGCTGAAGCGCGGGCGCTTGCTGCGGGTAATCCACTGAGTTTTTTGCATGTCTCGCGGCCAGAGATCGATCTGCCTGAAGGAACCGATCTTTACAGCGACAGGGTATACCGGCGCGCTGCGGAAAACTTTGAGAAGTTACGTGCGCAGTGTCCGTTGGAAACTGAAAGTTCCCCGGCCATCTATGTTTACCGGCTGATAATGGGCAACCACGAGCAGATCGGCGTCGTTGCCTGTTGCTCGGTTGATGAATACGATAAGGATCTGATCAAGAAACATGAACGGACCCGCCGCGATAAGGAGGATGATCGCACGCATCACATGCTGGTGCTGCGAGCGCAAACAGGTCCGGTGTTTCTCACCTATCGAGCGCGTCGCGATATCGATGCGATGGTAATGGAAACAACCATGATGCCGGCGCTCTACGATTTCACCGCGGACGATGGCATTCAGCACACCATCTGGCGCGCGCCCGATCTGGTCCGGTATGTAGAGGCTTTCCGCGAGGTGCCCCTGCTGTATATCGCCGATGGTCACCACCGAGCCGCCAGCGCCAGTCGTGCTCGCGCTGAGATGAGAGAGCAAAGCTTTGCCTACACTGGTGACGAAGACTACAA
Organism: Pyrinomonadaceae bacterium; assembly: GCA_036726305.1. GTDB lineage: Bacteria > Acidobacteriota > Blastocatellia > Pyrinomonadales > Pyrinomonadaceae > JAOAPY01. The sequence continues at coordinate 12,047 of DAIMCP010000076.1, forward strand.
CTTCTTTCTTGCGGTAATCTTTCCTGACGAACAACTTCAGATTCTGCCCTACAACCGCATCGTCAAAGAGCTTAACGGTCTTGCCAGGGAAGAGTTTCTGGAGCAAGTACGAAATGCCTTCGTAGTTACTGAGGCTGCCGTCGCCGCGCCCAGCGAGCCGAAAAGATGGAGCATGTACCTGGACGGTCGCTGGTATGGTTTAGCCTTGCCGGCTGATACTCCGCCCCCGTCTGGAGTGGTTGATTCTCTCGATGTAAGCCTGCTGCAGGAGCGCTTGCTGGATCCGATCCTGGGAATCAAAGACGTGCGGACGGACAAGCGCATCGACTTTGTCGGTGGCATTCGCGGCACGGATGAGTTGGAGCGACTGGTCAACGAGGGCCGGGCGGCGGTGGCCTTTGCACTATACCCAACTACAGTCGAGGATCTGCTGAAAGTTGCCGACGCCGGGGAAATAATGCCGCCCAAGTCGACCTGGTTTGAACCCAAGCTCCGTGATGGCTTGTTGATTCATTTGATCTGAAGATAGCAGGCGCCCACAGCGTGTTAATCGCATCTGGGATCGTACTTTTTACTTTGGACTGATATCGGTATAGATTCCGAGTGACTAAAGACAATAACCACTGACCCCCGACCAAGACTATGCTGGTACTAATCGCTGACAAATTCGAACAGTCCGGGCGCGATGGCCTGGAGGCCATTGGCTGCGAAATCAGCTTTCAGCCTGATCTAAAGGACGAAGCGCTCGTTGCCGCTGTGCGGGCGAGTAAGCCCGACGTTCTGGTAGTGCGCGGCACCAAAGTTACAGAACCTATGCTGGATGCTGGTCCCGTCAAGCTCGTGGTGCGAGCCGGTGCCGGTTACAACACCATCGATGTGGCCGCCGCTTCAAAACGAGGCATCTATGTCTCCAACTGCCCCGGTAAAAACTCAATCGCCGTCGCGGAGCTGGCCTTTGCCTTGATCCTGGCTCTTGATCGCCGCATCGTGGATAACGTGATCACCCTGCGGCGCGGCGAGTGGAACAAGAAAGAGTTTTCTAAAGCCCGTGGACTCTACGGTCGCACACTGGGCTTGATCGGAGTTGGCAAGATCGGCCAGGAGATGATTCCGCGCGCGCGCGCTTTTGGCATGCCCGTGGTGGCCTGGAGCCGGAGTTTGACGCCGGAAGCTGCCGCGGCACTGGGTATCGAATATAAAGCGACTCCCGGAGAAGTCGCCGCCGCAGCGGATATTATCAGCGTCCATCTTGCCCTGAACTCTGACACCAAAGCGTCGATTAACGCTGATTTTTTCAATTCCATGCGCCAGGGCGCGTATTTTATTAACACCGCGCGCGGCGAAGTGGTGGACCAGGCAGCGCTTCTGGCTGCCATGAAAGGGCGGGGCATTCGCGCCGGCCTGGATGTTTATGCAGGAGAACCTACCTCCAGTACGGCTGAGTTCGGTGACGCGATTGCCAGGGAAGAAGGTCTCTACGGCACGCATCACATTGGCGCCTCTACTGACCAGGCGCAGGAGGCTATTGCGGCCGAGACCGTTCGCATCATTCGACAGTTCAAGGAGACGGGCCACGTCCCTAATGTGATCAACCTGGCGCGTCGGACACCGGCAACCCATCGGCTGGTTGTGCGGCATCTTGATCGGCCCGGCGTCCTGGCGAATGTCCTCGATGCTATTAAGGCTGAACAAATCAATGTGCAGGAGATGGAGAACATTGTCTTCGAGGGAGCCGCGGCCGCAATCGCGCGGATTAACCTTGACAACGCGCCGTCTGCTGAGACACTCGACCGGCTGGACAGGGAAAACGACGACATCATCGAGCTCAATGTGATCGAAATCAACTAAGCTTCTGGAGTTCAGCAGCTACAATTACATGAATACGACACTTATCACCGGCGCATCCAGTGGAATCGGCGAGGCCTTCGCGCGCAAGCTGGCGGCGCAGGATCGCAACGTCCTGCTGGTCGCACGCTCGGAAGGCAAACTGATTACGCTGTGTAATGAACTGGGAAGGATGAACAACATCCGGGCCCAGCATCTGGCTCTGGATCTGAGCCTGCCGGAATCTCCTGCCCGCTTGTTTGAAGAAGCGCAGGAACGCGGCCTCGTGATTGATTTGCTGATTAACAACGCCGGCTTCGGCGCTTTTGGTGATTTCACCAGTATCGAACTCGAGCGTCATCTGAAGATGATCGACCTGAACATCAAGGCGCTGGTGGAGTTGAGCTATCTTTTTCTCGCGCCCATGCGCGAGCGGCGGCAGGGCGCGATCATTAACGTCGCCTCGACGGCTGCTTTCCAGCCCGTGCCTTTCATGCAAACTTACGCGGCCACCAAAGCCTTTGTGCTTTCATTTTCGGAAGCTTTGTGGGAAGAGAATCGGCCCTTTGGCGTAACTGTCCTGGGGCTCTGCCCCGGAGTTACCGATACCAATTTTTTCGAAGCAGCGCGCGGCGCCAAACCACCGGCCCGAACCTCGCAGACTCCCGAGGAAGTAGTGGACACGGCCATTAGCGGCCTCGCGCGCCGGCAAAGCAGCATCGTCTCCGGGTGGACCAATTTCTTTATGGTCGGTGCTGAGCGATTCGTACCGCGCTCTCTGGTCGTGCGCATGGCCGGGCGCATGATGCGCAGCCAGTACGAACAATAGTTTCTTAGGGGGAACTCATGACCGAACGAATTCATAACTTTAGCGCGGGGCCGGCGATGTTGCCGCTCCCGGTCCTGGAACAGGCTCAACGCGAACTGATTAGCCTCCCCGGCATCGGCATGTCGGTAATGGAGATCAGCCACCGCTCAAAGCCTTTCGACGAGATCATTCACAGCGCCGAAGCCGGCGTGCGCGACCTGCTACAGGTGCCTGAGGGTTATCACATATTGTTCCTGCAGGGCGGCGCCAGCCTTCAGTTCTCGATGTTGGCAATGAACTTTCTGCCCCGGGACGGGAGCGCAGATTATGTGCTTACCGGAAGCTGGGGTAAAAAGGCAGTCAAGGAAGCAAAGAAGTGCGGCAACGTGAATATCGCGGCTACCATGGCCGATGGTGGATTCACGCGGGTACCATCTCAGGATGAATTGACCCTCGATCCGCACGCGGCTTTTGTTCACATCACGACCAATGAAACAATCGAGGGTGTCGAATGGAAAACGGAACCAGGCACCGGCGCAGCACCGCTCGTCGCTGATGCCTCTTCTGACATTCTTTCGCACCCGATTCCGATTGAAAAATATGGTTTTATTTATGCGGGGGCACAAAAGAATATCGGGCCCAGCGGCGTGACTCTGGTTATCGTCCGTGACGACCTGTTGCAAAGAATTCCGGATGGGTTGCACACGATGCTCGACTATCGCACCCATGTCGAGAATAATTCGCTTTACAACACACCCAATACCTGGGGAATCTACATCATCAACCTGGTGTGCCGTTGGCTAACCGACAAAGGCGGTCTCGCAGGCATGCAGCGCGAGAACGAAACGAAAGCCAACCTGCTCTACGACGCGATTGACGCGACTGACTTTTATCGCGGCCACGCCGATCCGGATTCACGCTCAATCATGAACGTCACCTATAGACTTCCTTCCGAAGAACTTGAGAAAAGGTTTTGTGCGGAAGCAACTGCGCAGGGGCTCGATGGTCTAAAGGGACATCGTTCAGTGGGCGGCATTCGCGCATCAATCTACAACGCGTTTCCCCTCGACGGCGTCCGGGCACTGGTTTCGTTCATGGAGGAGTTTGAGCGGAAAAACGGCTAAAAAGGGGCCTTATTTACGCGTCAAGTCGTTTTATACAGTAGCAATTTCAGTCTCGGACTGTGCCCCGCATCACCAACTGGTTGATGGTCTTTCTCCTCTCCTCAACGGAAGACGATTGAGGTTGGGCACCAGCGAACGCTGGCGGCGGCGCTGCCTGTCGTCCTTGAGTCCTTACAATCGGCCTGAAGTGTTATGCTGGTTCTCGATGAGCGCCAGCGAAACAAATACCACTTCCGACCTACAGCTGGCGCTCGACATACCCACTCTGAGCTTTCAAATTGACGAAGCTGACGAGGGCACAAGACTCGACGCTTATCTGGCAGTGCGAATTGAAGGTTGGAGCCGATCGCGCCTGCAAAGGTTGATCGATGACGGCGATGTGCTGGTAAATGCCGCGAAGGTCAGGCCAGCTTACAAACTGAAAGCGAAAGACGAGATAGAAGTAGAGCTCACCGCGCCGATCTCATCTTCGTTCCTGCCGGAAGATATTCCACTCGACATCCTTTATGAAGACGACGACCTGATCGTAGTCAACAAACGGGCCGGTCTGGTAGTCCATCCCGCGGCCGGCAACCAATCCGGCACGCTTGCTAATGCGCTTGCTTTTCATTTTGATCGGCTTTCAACAAAGGGCGGGGCAATTCGTCCGGGCCTGGTGCACCGGCTGGATAAGGACACCTCCGGACTGCTGGTAGTCGCCAAGAACGAAACAGCTCACGAAAAACTCGCCGATCAATTTCGTGCCCGCGAGATCTTTAAGTCCTACCTCGCACTCGTTCATGGAGTTGTCAGCGAAGATTCCGGAGTAATAGACGAGCCGCTGGCCCGGGATCCGCGCAATCGTACGCGCATGGCCGTAGTACGCGGTGGCCGCCCGGCTTTGTCGCTCTATCGAGTGCGACGCCGGTACAATCGTTTCAGCCTTTTGGATGTCGAGATTAAAACTGGCCGCACACATCAGATTCGCGTCCATCTCGCCTGGTTGAAGCACCCGGTGGTCAGCGACGAAGTTTACGGCGGCGGACGGGACAAGACGGTACAAAATCCTAGGCTGCGGGCAGCCATTCGCAAACTAGGCCGCCAATTTCTGCATGCAGAGCAATTGGCATTTCGGCACCCGGGCAGCGACCAGCTCGTGCGTTTCTCTGCGCCCTTACCAGATGACCTAACTGCATTTTTGAGCGTATTAGAGTCAGCCGAAAGTTGAGCTCAGTCACAGGGCGAGGTATCCGCGCAGGAGCAAAGAGTCTCGTTGATAAACCATTTGGCCCCGTTTGTTCGACCGCACAATGTATGTTTTTATAAGGACCTGGAATCTGGCTCGTTTGGGTTTGAGATTGGGGGAACAAGGGGCAACAGCGGCTCCGCTCGCCGCATCGAACTGACGCTTCCCTGGCAAGAGCGAAGCGTCTCCATAATCACCTCTTTGGACTATTATGACTTCGTTATTAACTCGCAGTTGGTTCGTTATTATAGTGCTCATCAGTGTCGGCTTGAGTGCCGGCAGGGCCCAGCAGCCGAGAGCCAAAGCCAGTGCTACGCCGGCACCCGAGCAGGAGCCGTCCGAAGTGACCTTTATCAGGCGCGTGCGCTTGCCGATTACCGTCGTCGATAAGAAAGGCCTGTTTGTTTCGGGATTGAAGAAAGAAGATTTTCTGGTGCTGGAAGATAAGGTTCCACAGCAAATTGAAACCTTCTCTGATGATATCGGCCGGGAGTTACCGCTATACGTTGGCGTTCTCATGGATACGTCGCCGTCCACGGCCGGCAAGCTGAAGTTTGAACAGGAATCGGCGATGAATTTTATTCAAACCGTCGTTCGCCCACGAAAGGATCGCGTTTTCTTTGCCACCTTCGATGATCAGATAAATCTGCGCCAGGATTTCACTGACAGGCTCGACCTGCTCGATAAAGCGGTAAACAGCGTCAAGCAGGTAGGCAAACAGACGGCTCTGTTCGACGCCGTGTGGCAATTCTGCGACGAGAAAATGAGGTCGGTTGCCGGCCGGCGCGTGTTCGTGGTGATTACCGACGGCGAAGACACCTATAGCCGCGCGGATCTGCGCGACGCCATTGAAATCGCGCAGCGTACGGAAACCACTGTGTTTACAATTTCCACCAAGGCAGGGTTTTCCAGTGCGGTTCCTGGAGTCGAAATGGGAGAGATCAAAGATGCTAAAGATCGCGATCTCGTGAAGCTGGCCGAGGAGACGGGTGGCACCGCTTTTTTTACCGGCGATATGCTTTCTCTTGAGCGTTCCTTCACCAAAATTGCGAAGGAACTGCGCGCCCAATACCTGGTCACTTATCGGCCGACCAATGATCGTTATGACGGTAGCTACAGGCGTATTGATGTCAAGCTCAGCAGCGGTCGCGGCGAGGCAAAAATAAGGACCAAACGAGGTTACAAAGCAATCGTCGATACCGTGAAGCCATAATTCGCAACATGCTCAAATTTAATGGTCAATAGGAAGTAAATGTTTTCTCCAGGATTTATTGCCCGCGCGCTGCGGCTCGCACCTTTTTTGATCTTGCTTACTGGCGGGCCGCTCTGGCTCACTCGAGCTCAGGGTGATCCTTCAGGTCAGGAAAAGACACGCCCTCGCACGGCTAACGATGCGCCAACACAACCGTCGCCGTCACCAAAGCCGAAGAACAAAGACGAAGAAGTTCTCAGTGGGGACGACGTTATCCGCACAGAAACCAACCTGACTAATATCTTCTTTACCGCCGAAGACAAGAACAAGAGATACATTTCAACCCTGAGCCAGGATGACATACGCATCTTCGAAGATGGGCAACTGCAGCAGGTGTTCACTTTTCAGAAGAACACGGATTTGCCGCTCTCGCTGGCTATCCTGATTGACACCAGTCGCTCCGAAGAACGGACCTTGCCCGATGAAAAGTCCGCGGCCCGCGATTTTCTGGAGGTAGTGCTTCGTCCCAACCGAGATGAAGCAGCCATCGTTTCTTTCACCGGCGAGGTCACGCTGGAGCAGGGATTCACCGGTAGCCTGGACCGCTTGCGACGGGCAATCGATCGCGTTGAGTTTGTGCCCCCATCCGGCTATATCGGTGGCGGTATAGTCGTGCGGACTCCTCCGACTCCGCCGATCTCGGGCACAAATCAAATGATGGCTGGTTCCACTGCCATCTGGGACGCGGTCTGGGCCACCTCAAACGAGCTGTTAATGGACTCGGCTGAGCACACGCGGCGCGCGATCATCCTGCTTACCGATGGTGACGACACGACCAGTCAGGTGAAGATGCCGGAGGCGATTGAACAAGCTCAGAAGGCAGACGCACTGATTTATTCAATCGGAATCGGCGACCGTTATACCTTCGGCGTTAACGAGGGCGTTCTTCGCAAAGTATCAGACAAAACGGGTGGTCGGGCCTACTTTCCCCGTAACGAGCGAGAACTGCAAGAGGCCTTTGCGCAAATCCAGCGCGACCTTCGAGAGCGCTACCTGGTAGCTTATTCACCAACAAATCCCGCGCGTGACGGCTCCTATCGGAAAATCCAAATTGAAATTGTTCGGCCGGATTTGCAGAAGGAACTGAGACTTAACTACCGTCAGGGATACTTTGCCAGGGCCCCTGAAGCAGGGCCCAAGACTCCTGGCAAGCGACCCTAACCCTCCACTTTACTGGGAAAACCTCGTGACAAATCTGTGTCAACGTTGTTATACTTCTTTCGTCTTGACCGGTTCCCGGTCCATTTTCTGGTAATCTGAGTATCCGCAACGCGGTCGGCCCTCAAGCCGGCTCTGAGAAACCCCACTCGGGGGGTTCTTACTGCATCCTTCAGTTCAACCCGCAGACGACTCTGGAAAAGATGAAATCAGGCTCCAATGAGCGCGGATCTGTGGTGGTCGTTGACGACGAGCCACTGAAACGTGATCTGCTAATCGAACTGTTACAGGAGGAGGGATATGAGGTCACCTTCGCCTGCGACGGTCAGCGCGGGTGGGAGTTGATTCGTGCCAGCGAGCCGGACGTGGTAGTAAGTGACGTGGTAATGCCGGGAATGAGTGGTATCGAACTCTGCCGGCTATTGAAGCAGGATCCGCGGACACTCCACATTCCCGTGCTGCTGGTTAGCGGAATCCGTCAGGCAGAGGAACATTCCCTGGAAGGTCTAACTGCCGGCGCTGATGACTATTTGGATGTTCCTTTTCGTCATGAAGAATTCCTGGCTAAGGTAGCTCGTCTGACAGAACGTCATCGCGTCGAAAAACACTACCGGGACATCTTCGAACAGGCTCCCGATATTATCTACACGCGTGATATGGCGGGCTACATTACCAGTATCAACGCGGCAGGCGCGCGCTTTTTTGGCCGGAGTGCAACCGCGCTGGTCGGGGCCCATTTGAGTGAGTTGCTGGGATCTGATCTGGCTACTGAACTCATCGACCTGGCCGCGGGCTGGACTTCCGGAACTCCGCTGCGTTCAGTCTACCAAGTCAAAGGTGGCGAGGGAGAATTAAGAGACCTCGAGAGTCTGGTGACCGTGAAACACGACGGAAACAGGGCCAGCGAAGTACGGGCCGTCGTCCGTGATGTGACCGAGCAGAAAGCTACTGAGCGTGAACTCAAAGAAAGCGAGGAACGCTATCGCCGGCTGGTCGAGCTTTCCCCGGAGGCAATAATCGTCCATCGTCGAGGCAAGTTAGTTTACGTAAATCCGGCGGCACTACAATTATGGGGAGCGTCGTGTTCCGAGGACTTGCTCGGCAAATCGATCTTTGAGTTGATCCATGAAGACTCTCGGGTACTGGCTGAGAATTGCGCACGGCGCATCGAGACGGAACTGATCCCTGCGCCTCCCAGCGAACAAAAGTTCTTAACGCTTGATGGCCGGACCATTGACGTGCAGGTGCGGGGCATGCCCTTCGATTTCAACGGCGAGCCGGCAGTGCAAGCGGTAATCTCAGACATAACAAGCCGCAAGCGTGCGGAAGAAGCGCTCCTGAGCAGCGAAGATGGATTCCGCGAGTTGTGTGAGAACGCCAACGATATCATCTATACCCATGACCTCGCCGGGACCTTCACCTCCCTCAACCGGGCAGGAGAACGAATTACGGGGTACACCCGCGAGGAAGCCCTCGCCATGAAGATCAGCGACGTACTCGCCCCCGAGTATTTGCCCCTGGCCCGCCAGATGATTATGCAAAAGGAAATGGGGCGGGCGCCGACGGTTTACGAACTGGAAATTATCACCAAGCAGGGTACTCGCGTGCGCCTGGAGGTGAGCACCAGAATCATTTTCAAGCACCACAAGGCCGTGTCGATCCAGGGGATCGCGCGCGATCTCACCGATCGCAAGCGCTCCGAAGAAGCCCTGCGAGAAAGCCAGGAGTTCTTCAACCGATTCATGAACAACAGCCCAGCGGTGGCGGTCATGAAAGACGAGGAAGGACGCTACGTGTACGTCAACGAACCCTTTGAACGGATCTTTGGCAAGAAACTGACTTTTCTTCGCGGCAAAACAAGTTTTGATTGGTTGCCGGAGAGCATCGCCAGATCGACCCATGAAAATGACATGGAAGTGCTGCGCAGCCAGCGCTCCCAGGAGCTGGTAGAAACAACACCTGCTGCCGATGGGACCGTTGGTGACTGGCTGGTCTTCAAGTTCCCCATGTCCGACAGGGCCGGCCGGCGATTTGTAGCCGGAGTTGGCGTCGATATAACCGAACGGCGACGAGCTCAGGAAGCTTTAACACAACAGGCCGAGCGTGAAGCGGTAACTCACCGCATCTCGCAGGCAGTGCGATCGTCGCTCGACAGCTCGGAAATATTCAGTACGGCGGTAAGAGAATTAGGATCGCTTCTCAATGTCGATCGCTGCTCGCTGTTTATGAGGGACATCAGACGGAACCGTGCAGTCAATGTTGCGGAATATCATGTCGAAAGCGTAGCGCCGGCCGGCAAAGACTTTGAGCTCCCACCGTTCCAGCGCTTGATCGATGCGCTGGACAAAGACGGCGTGCTCGCCTTTGAAGATGCCGCGCATGACAGCCGGATCGCGGACCTGTACCACCAACTCCTCAGCAAAGCCAATGTAAAATCGATCATGTATGTGGCAATTCGGGTAGGTGACGAAGTGCCCGCTGCTTTCGTGCTTTCTACCACGCGAGATTCACGGCAATGGTCTAACGCTGACATGACGGTCGCCAGGGCGGTCGCCGATCAGACAGGGATAGCAATCCGCCAGTCCCAGCTCTACCAGAAGGCGGATGCCACATCAGTGCGCGAGGCGCTGGCCAACCGGTTAAGTTTGGCAATTCGCGCGTCGTTAAGCCTGCCGGAAGTCCTGCGCACTGCAACTCACGAACTGGGGCGCGCACTCGCAGCATCGCGGGTCTACTTACATCTCTACGACCCAAAGAATCCAGTATCACCGGCCCAACATCACTATCTTTCTCAGAATTCCCAAAGCCTCAGACGTATCGAACTAAGTTATGACGATCCGATCGGTTTAAGGTTGAGAAGCGAACTCAATCCGATAGTCATTAACGATGCCCTGGCGCCACACGAGGGGTCATTGGAGTTCCGTGAGCACGTACTCCGGCAGGCAGAAGAGTTGAACCTGCGCGCCACAGTCTATTACCCGCTGGTGGTCAATGGTGTTTTCCGCGGTGCGTTATGCATCAATCAGAAGGACCGTCCGCGCTATTGGAGCGAGGACGAATTGGCCTTGGTCGAATCGGTGGCGGCCCAGTTGGCCACCGGTATTGCCCAGGCTGAGTTGTTCGAAATGGTCGCCCGGGCCAAGCAGGAGTGGGAGACCACCTTTGACGCCATGTCAGACGGCATTTTTATCTTTGACCGGGAAGGTGTTCTGAAACGCGTGAACCAGGCCGGCGCCGGCATGGAAAATACCGATCCTCAGGAATTGCTCGGACGCCGTTGCTGCACGATTTTGCGGACCAGCGGCGAAGCCGAGTCTTGCGTGGTTGAAAAGGCTTTGGCTGACGGCGGGAGTGTGACTATCGAGATAACACCTGAACGATTGAATCGGCCGCTACTGGTCACTGTCGAGGGTGTGCTTGATAAGACTGGCCAAGCGAGCGCAGTCGTGTGTACCGCCCGTGACTTATCTGAACTGCGCAAGGTCGAAGCAGTAGCCCGCGAACATCAAGCCCTCTTAACTAATATCCTCGAAAGTGCGCGCGAGTCGATCTATGCGGTCGATACTCAGGGGCATTTCAAGTGGTGCAACAGTGCGACGCTGCAGGGACTTGGTTACCGGCGAGAAGATTTTATTGGCCGGCATTTGTTGGAGATGGTCTATGAAGCTGATCGCGACCTGGTCAGCGAGCAGCTGGACGGCGCTCTCAACGGTGCGCCACAGACATGCGAGTTCCGATACTATGCCCACAATGGAAAGCTGCGCTATACGCGCGTCAACCAATCGCCGCTGGTAGTTGACGGCCGCTCGACTGGTGTGCTTGGTATCGCGCGCGACATAACCGAGCAGAAGGAAGAGCGCGAGCGAGCCGCGCGGGCGGACAAGCTGCGGGCGCTGGGCCAGTTGGCCTCGGGCGTAGCTCACGATTTCAACAACTCGCTGGCGGCGATCCTGGGCCGGGCCCAGCTGTTACACCGGCAGACCAAAGATCCGGCCCTGGTGCGAAATGTAGAGATTATCCAGACTGCCGCTCAGGATGCCGCGGCTACGGTGCGTCGCATACAGACCTTTGCGCGCAAATCATCTGCGAAGGAATTCGAGTATGTCGATGTTCGCAGTCTGCTGGATGACGCGATCGAGATTACCCGCACGCGTTGGTACAACGAGGCGCGACTGCGTGGGCTCAACTACGAGGTAAAGCTCACGTCGGAAAGCGATTTGCCCACTAATGGCAGCGCGTCGGAGTTGCGCGAGGTGTTTGTTAATTTGATCGTGAACGCCGTCGATGCTATGCCGCAGGGTGGCCGCCTGGCCATCAACTGCGTCCGCCGAAACGATCGTTTGACTCTGTACTTTACGGATAACGGCGGCGGTATGTCCGAGGACGTCCGCGAAAAGGTTTTCGAGCCGTTCTTCTCGACCAAGGGCGCCCACGGCACGGGTTTAGGGTTGTCCGTGAGCTATAGCATTATCGAAAGACACGGGGGGTCGATCAAGGTCGAATCTAAGCCGGATCAGGGCACTACTTTCATCATTGAACTACCCGCCGTTGAGCCGGTTATCTCCCACTGTATTGAGGTAAGCGCTGCGGGGGAGACGGTTCCGCTTTCAATTCTGGTAGTTGACGATGAGCCGTCAGTGCGCGAAACGCTCGCCGACATGCTCAATGCCCTCAATCACAAGGTGCAAATTGCCGACAGCGGCCAGGCGGCACTGAAATACATCTCGGAAACAAATTTCGATCTGGTGTTTACCGATTTGGCCATGCCTGACATGGACGGATGGGAGACGGCACGTGCCGTTAAGAAGCAACGGCCCGAAACAGTGGTCGTTCTGGTAACGGGCTATGGAACGGGCACAGCGCCACCGCCGGGTGAGCCGGATTTGATCGACGCCATCATCGGTAAGCCCTTTGATTTTGATCAGGTGGGCGAAGTCATTGGGCGTCTATTCGCCCCGGCGGCAGCAGCAGAACCCGAACCCGTTTTGATTGGCTCCTGAGCTTCCCGATGCTTCGCCTCAGTTCAAGCTCATCACCCCAGCACTGGCAGTAAAGCCAACCCCGAAACCGACCACCATGGCCGGACCGGCCCATTCCTCCTTGGCCGCCAGCATGAACCCCGTTGAGGCGCTTGAAAGGTTGCCGTAGTTCTTAAGTACTTCGTAGGAACCGCTAACTTTCTGGGAATCCTTCTCGAGATGTAGTTGCGAACAGACGCCGTCGAGGATCTTCTTACTGCCCGTGTGAATCAGGCAGTCGTCGACTTCTCCGAGGGTGGAAACTGGTGAGTCCGGATTCTCAAGCACATCCTTAACCGTACAGACCGCGTAGTGAGCCCCACGATTGGGAACGTTCGGGCGCATAAAATACTGTGCCCTGCCCTGCAACAGCGGGTGCGTACTGTTGGCTGTCATTGACAGTAAATTGACGTCATCTATATCGTCATTGGTTAAATGTGAAATCGGACCAAAGGCAGGCTTGCCTTCCTGGTTGCCCAGCAACAGCGCCACTGCGCCATCGCCAAAGAGCATCGACTGGACTACGAAGGTGGTATCCAACCGCTGTTTTTCGAAAGTTGCTGCATCTATTTTTCCGTCCTTTCGCAAGCGCACCAGCTCGCGGTAACCATAAAATTCAGGAGCAAGCAGCGGCGCCACGAAAGGGGTGTGTGCTTCCGCCATCAAAACGATCGCCAGCTTGTTGGGGTTTGCCGCGAGGTACCACTGGGCTACTTCCACCGACTTCAATAATACCGAGCAGCCCTGCGACTGCATGCTGACGGTTCTAAGGGACCGCGACAGCACCCCGAGTGTCTGGGCCATCACCTCGGAAGCGAGGCAAGGCAACATCTGGTCGGGAGTGTTGGTGGCCGCGATTAATAACCCGATCTGCGAAGGGTCGCCACCCCATTCCTGGACGCAGCGCTTGGTTGCCGCTACGCCCAGTCCGGTAGTTGAATTAGTTGTGTTGGCGGGAGCGCCTTCGAGGAAATCAGAATAGTTGTCCATCACTGAATAGCGACGATCAACACCCAAGCTGCAAATTGTGTTGATGAGTTCGGGCGATAGCTTGTGCATGAGTGACGCTACCAGTTCAGTGGTTGAGAACATGTGTTGAGGCGTAGCGGTTGCGGCTGACATTAGATTGATCATCGTAATTCTCCCCGAGGGTCTTGAATTCATTTAGCCGTCATCGAGTCTCGCCCTCGATTTCCCACACGGCTTGCAGAGAACTT
>DAIMCP010000077.1:0-24855 GCA_036726305.1 Pyrinomonadaceae bacterium
GCCTGCGTGTCTTCAATCCACTTGTCCCAGTTGCGAATGGGAAACTTTTCATAAACGCGCGCTTTGTACTTCAATGCCTTGCGCTCCGCGGCGACACGCTTATTAGCGTCTTCATCCATTGCGCCGGGAAAGACTGTGCTGGTAAAGAGCAGAGCCCCGCCGTCAGGCCGCCACTGTGGCGAACGCGCGCCGGTGGCCAGAGAAGTCACGCGCACCGCCTCTCCTCCCGCGGCGACGTCGAGCACGTAAATCTGGCTCACATCGTCGCCCTCGCGTCTGGCTGAAAACGCCAGCCGCCGGCTATCGGGGCTCCAGGTGACGCCGCTCTCGCCACCTTTGCTGAAGGTCACGCGCCGAGGCTTCGCGCTTCCGTCCGCGGGTACCATCCACAAATCCGAGACCTGGTCTTTTTCGTCATAGGCGGGTTCAATCAAAGAGAAGACCACCCACTTGCCATCAGGGCTGGGGACCGGCGCCCCAACGCGCTTCAACGCCCACATTGCCTCGTGCGTCAGCGGAACCTTAGCGACGACGGTTTGCGCGCCGACACGAGGCGGTATAACTTGCGACGCACTCGAAAAGATCGCGACGACTATAATGAGAGCGTGCAGAACGCTGAAGCGTTGACGGGTTCTAACGTTGGTAGACATTTATCTTCTCCTCGAAAAAAGTAAAGGAACCTGCTGGCATCGGAAGTGACAGGTCAGCGCTCCTGAAATTCGGTGTGAAAATAATAAGACGTGGCAAGCTAGCCAATACTCCAAACCTGGGGAAAACTCAATAGCTGCGAGAACGCAGTTCCGCTCAGCTTAATAGTTCGTCAGGATTTCATCCGGCTTGAATCCCATCTGCTGCAGGCGGTCACGGGTTTGGCCCATCATTTCCAGTGAGCCGCAAATCAACGCAATCGGAGATGGCAGATCCGGCAGAACGTGGTCCAAGAGCGATTGCACATAGCCGGTTGGCCCGGACCAGTCGTGGCCGTCGGGGCGTGAGATTACCTGACGCAACTCAACGCCGGCCGCCTCCCACTCTTCAGTCTCATTGCGAAAACAAAAATCGTCCGGTGTACGCGCGCCGTAAAGAACTACCAATTGCCCAAAATCCTGCTTGCGCTTTAACACGTGGCGCAAGGCTGAACGCAAAGGGGCCACACCCGTGCCCATGGCAACAAATACCAGGTCTTTGTGGCGCTGTGATTCAAGCTCGAAACCGTGACCGGCGATGTTCACCAGGTCGATACGCTCGCCGACAGCCATCTCGTAAATGCGCGTGCTGGCGCCGGCCTTGTGTTTGACCAGGACTTCCAACTCCGGATCGTCGGGTGCACTGGCCAGGGCAAAATAAGCCGGCTCTTCGCCGGCCACCTGCAAGACAGCAACCTGACCAGGAATGTAAAAGACGCCGTGCGTAGACCCGGCAGTTTCAGGCATCAAGTCGAAGGAACGTATCAATCGTGCCTGATCGCGCACGCCGGTAATAATTAATGAACGCAATGTTATCCCCCGGGCTTTGTTTGTACCGTGCGTCTAAAGTTCCTTCTGTCGTTAGCCAAAGCCCGGCTGAAGTGGAAACTCTAAACACGCGGGCAAATCTCTCAGGCAGTTTAGCAAACCTCCGGTTAGAATCGCCTCTTGAGGGTGATACAATGAGCGCACTGATTCTCCCTCTCTTCAGTCAAGCTTAAGAGGTGACTCCCGTGAATGCTTCCCGGCGCAAAACGAGCAGGCTCGATCTCATACGGATCGGATTATTCGTTTGCCTTCTCTACGGCATGCTGGGGGTGACAATCTTCGGCCAATCAGGCCGGCGCGGTTCCAAGTCTCCTCCAGTAAGTGTGCCTACCCCGGAGGTTACGCCGGAAACAAAGCCTCGCAGCGATCAGCCAAGGGTCAGCTTGCTGCTCAGTGCAAACCGGGGCGACACGTTCGCAGGTATCCCATTCAATATTTACGATAGCGTACTGCAAAGTTGTGCCGCTCGCCTGAAAGAATCCGAAGCCGTAAGCGTCGAAGTAGCCGCCCGGGAAATGACGCGCAGTGATGCTATCAATCAGGCGAAAGCCGCGAAAGAAGGCTACGTGATCTGGTTGAATCTGCGCCTCGACCAGATGGGTTCCTCCAGCGAAGGCCTCGACGGCGTTTACATCGACTACCTGGTGCTGGAAGCCATCACGGCGAAAGTCAGGACGCAGGGAAACAGCTATCAGGGAAGTTCTCGCGCCGGCGGTGTCGTGCTGGGACCAACCACCGGCAACTCGAGCACCATGGTGGTCGAACGCCGCCTGAGGGTTGCGGCTGAGGATGCAGCCGCAAGGATCTTGAAAGCCCTGCACATCGCATCCGCATCAGACATTCCCCCACACTAGAAAGGGGAATGTTCGACAGGAGGATTTCCGCAATGCCGCTGGGGGCGACCGCCACCTCTCTCCGTGAAGTCCTTGACGAAATGACCGGCGAGGGTGCGCTCGAAGTCACTGAGCATCTGCCACGAAACGCGCTACGCTGTTACGCCTGTGGTCATCGCTGCCTCATCAATGAAGGCAAACGTGGAATCTGCAAAGTGCGTTTTAATGAAGGCGGTCACTTGCGCGTCCCGATGAACTATGTGGCCGCGCTCGCGTGCGATCCCACCGAGAAGAAACCTCTCTTTCACGTGCTACCGGGCTCCGACACTCTGACCTTCGGAATGCTCGGCTGCGACCTGCACTGTGGTTATTGTCAAAATTGGTTGACTTCACAAGCGCTACGCGATGATGCCGCGGTTTCAACTCCAAACCCCGTCACGGCTGATCGCCTCGTCTCAATGGCCGGCGCATACCGAGCGGCCCTCGTCGCCAGCAGCTACAACGAGCCTTTGATCACCGCTGAATGGGCAGTTAGAGTCTTTCAGAAAGCACGGCGAATGGGTTTGCGCACGGCCTTTATCTCGAACGGCAATGCTACTCCGCGGGTGCTTGATTACCTGCGCCCCTGGACCGATTGCTACAAGATTGATTTGAAATCCATGAGCGACCAGAACTACCGCCAGCTTGGTGGTGTGGTCGACAACATCATCGACACGGTGAAGATGGTCCACGAACGTGGTTTCTGGGAAGAGATTGTGACTCTTGTCATTCCCGGCTTTAACGATTCCCCTGAGGAGTTAAAGCGGGCAGCGGATTTCATCGCCGGCGTGTCACCTGATATTCCCTGGCACCTTACGGCATTTCATCAGGATTACCGGATGACTGAAAACGCGAATACAACTGCCGAGCAATTAATGCGCGTTTGCGAGCTGGGGCGCCAAGCCGGCCTGAGATATGTTTACGCCGGCAACCTGCCCGGGCGCGTGGGCCGCTGGGAGAATACGTATTGCCCTGCTTGTGATGAATTGCTGGTTGAACGCCACGGCTATTTGATCAAACAGATGAAAGTCGCGCCCGCAGGCAAATGTCCCACGTGCGCGACTGTCATCCCTGGTATTTGGGCTTAGCCCAACTTCTCTATCTTGGTTACTTCGACGGCGGCTTCGCCGCCACAGGCGCCACCGCCTCGACCGCGGTGCCCTGGTGGAAGATGGCCAACCATTTGCCCGAGCGATTAGCCCAGATGGTGCTATGACGCTCCCGGGTGGTCTTAGCTCCCGGCATAGTGACCAGGTAAGTGACCAGTAACGCGTCCGTGTCCAACTTTGTGGTTTTCCAATCACTCAATTCGAACTTTGAACCATCGAACATGCTAACGGCCTTCACGCTCCCGGCCTTGTCATAAAATCCGTCAGCTTCGACCTCGGCGAAATCTGCTGCCAGGACAGAGCCGAACCCTTCGAAATTCTTGTTCTTGATAGCGTCCCAGACCATTTTCTCATTAGCTTCGACGTCAGGGCCGGTAACGATGGCGGCGCCCTTTGCTGCGGGACTCATAGTATTTCCGGCAGCGGGATTGCCCATTGGCGCGGGCGCGGGTGGCGCCGCCTTGGCCAGGGTTTCCTGATAAAAGGCGGCTTGCCACGTGCCATCGCGATTCACCCAGGCGGATGAGACTCGATACGGACCAGGGGGAATTGCCTGATTCTTAAAAGTCCCCTTGATGGTTACCTGATACATCAGGATCACCGCATCTTTATCAATAGGTAAAAGCTTCCAATCACTGTAGGTTGTGTCGGTGATAGTCAAGTCCTTGACATAGGCGACGATTCCGGCCTTGTCAAACATGCCGTCGCCGCTAATCTCGAGATAATTGCCGTCCAGCATGTTGGCAAACGCCTCGTAATCCTTCTTCTTGAGCGCATCCCAGGTCGTTTTTTCTTTGGCGATAGTATCCGCCTCGGACAGGGTGGCAGTCATGTTCGTGGCGGGAGCTTTATTGCCATTTGCAACTGTTGGTTTAGCCGGTGGTTCTGTGCTGCAAGCCACCGCTACAGTCAGAAAAACGAAGAGTACGAGAATTTTTTTCATAAACCTGGAACTCCTTATGCAAAATTCAATAGAACGCTGCCCAGCTTCTATGCCAAATCGGTGGGCCAGTCAAGACTGCAGCGCAGCACGAGATGATTTTGTGCTTCAGCGCCAACATTCCCGCCCTGCGTTGCGGCAAAAAAGTTGACTTATCGGAGTATTTCGGATTATTGTCCGGCCGCGTGGATGCCTTTAAAGGCTGCTGCCCGGGAGTGCACGTCTCGCCCAATTATTTCCGGCTCGCGCGCCTTCGCTCGAGCGCTCAAGCCGCAAATTTCTTCGCAAGGAGAAAACCATATGACCCGAATGTTTTTAGTTTCACCAGGCAAGTCGCTAGCGGTCGTGTTTGCTGTGACTGCCTTGATTTATTTCGTTCCTGCGCACAGTAAGGCCCAGAAAAAGGTCGTTGATGACGAGCACCCGGTGTTTCGCGAGTACCGCGGCGTGCAAATCGGAATGACGACCGAAGAAACCCGCAAGAAACTTGGCACTCCGAAGGATAAGGGTGACGAGCAGGACTTTTACATTTTCAGCGACCGCGAAACTGCCCAGATCGTTTATGACCGGGCCCATAAGGTCGCTACGCTTTCTGTGGACTTCAGTTCGGCCGGTCCTGATGTGCCCACGCCCAGGGCGGTTATGGGTCTGGACATTGAGCCCAAACCAGACGGTTCCATGTACAAAATGATTCGCTATGCTAAGGCCGGATTCTGGGTTTCCTACAATCGCACCGCCGGCGACTCGCCGCTGATTACGATCACGATACAAAAGATCGATTAGGCCCAGTGTCGATTTTCCGCCAGTTCCTGGCTGGCGAAATGAGCTGCTCGCAAACCAGAGATGCTACCGGACGGACATCAGGTCCGCCATACTGCTCTGCCTCGAATCGTTTCCACGCCTGGGATACAATCCTCTGCTGAACCAAGCCTCGACTAATTTGCATGGAGCACTCAGCCAAAAGCATCGACCCGCGCCTGCTAGCCATAAATATCAAGGAGCGAGCCCAAGTCGCGGGCTTTGACAAAGTAGGCATCGTGCGAGCCCAGCCTCTCACCGCTGAGCGTGCACGCCTTCAGGACTGGCTTTCGCGGGGTTATGCGGGCGAGATGAGCTGGATGAACCGGGACCCGCACAAGCGCGCCGATCCCTCTGAAATTTTTCCCAACGCAAAATCAGTCATTGTGGTTGCCCTCAACTACTTCACGGATCATCATCATCAAGACCTTCCGCGTACGGGTAAGGTTTCGCGCTATGCCTGGGGAGACGATTACCACGACGTCGTCGGCGCTAAACTAAACTCTCTACTCGATTGGATCCGCTCCACCTGCCCGCAGGCTGAAGGCAAGGTCTGTGTCGATATCCAACCGATGATGGACAAAGCCTGGGCCGTCCGGGCCGGTCTCGGCTGGTTGGGAAAACACACGAATGTAATCACTCCCGAGCATGGTTCGTGGATCTTTATTGGTGAGTTGTTGTTGAATCTGGAATTGGAATATGACGCGGAGCAGATCGCCGATCACTGCGGTACCTGCACACGCTGTATTGAAGCCTGTCCGACGGCTGCTATCACTGAACCTTACCTCGTTGACTCAACCCGCTGTATCTCCTATGCGACGATCGAGCTGCGCACCCCGGAATTGCCGCCTGACATTAAAACAAACCTGGAAGGATGGTTTTATGGCTGCGACATCTGCCAGGATGTTTGTCCCTGGAATCGTTTTGAGCTGCCGACCAGTGAAACTCGCTTCGAGCCGCGACCCGGCAATGTCGAGGCGAGTTTATCCGAGGTGCTGGAGCTGACTCCGGAGAGTTACGCCGAGCGCTTTCGTAACAGCGCGATGAAACGTGCGAAGCTTTCCGGCCTGAAGCGGAATGCCAGGGCGCTATTGGAGAGCGATAGTTAGACTGCCCAGTTTTGTCGAAATAGGGGCGCTCGCGTGCAGCGTGCAGCGATGCTAACCTAGAGGCTCGCCAGAATCCCCGAACCTATCGCTTACTTGATTGCGGAGCGGCGGAGGCTACGTCGCCCGCATTGCTGCTGAGGCTGATAAATGAAACTGCTTGTGCTGTTCGTTACCGCTTTTGTCCTGCTCGTCACTTCATCCAACTCAATTGCCGCGCAGGAGCCAAAGACCCCTGCCGATCTGCAACGCCTGGCCCTGGATTACTACAACTGGCGCAATCAAAACTATCCTGTGTTGTCCAGCGATGCCGGTCTGCATACCTGGGACAACAAACTGACCGACTATTCGCTGGCCTCTCTGCTGGGCCGGCGCCTGCACGTCAAGGAAGTGCTTGGCAAGGTGCGTGCGATGCAAACCGAGAAGTGGAGCAAGGACGATCGCATCGACTGGCTGCTGTTTCGTGCGCAACTTGAGAACGTCGCTTTTTTTGATCGCGTGATCGATTTTGAAGAAACCGACCCCCAGGTCTACGTCAACGAATGCAGCAACGGAATTTTTTCGCTTCTCAAGAAAGAATACGACACGCCGCGCAACCGCGCGCTCGCAGCTACCGCGCGCTTAAAGCAGATGCCGTTCGTCATCGAACTGGGCAAGCACAACCTGACGAAGCCGGTCCGGCTTTACGCCCAACTGGCGATCGATTCAGCGCGCTCGATTGACAGCCTCTTTACCGGCAGCCTGATGACGCTGACCAGTGAAATGACTCCGGCGGAAAAAAATGAACTTGTAAAAGCCAGGGATGAAGCCCTGGTTTCAATCCATGGCTATGCGGACTGGCTTGAAAGGCGTCTGCCCGGCATGGTGCCGTTCAAGCCAATGGGCGAAGAGAATTACAACTATCTTTTGAAGACCGTCTATTTGTTGCCACTCGATGCCAGGCAACTAGAAATGCTGGGTCAGGCGGAATTGGGACGCTATCGGGGCCTGGAAGCAATGCTGCCCGATCCTTCCCTGGCTGATCCGAATCCTGCGCGCAGCGCTAACGTGCCAAAAGATCAGGAAGCTTTCCTGAAAGCCTACGAGAGTCGCGAAGCGGAGATGATCGGTTTCCTGAAAGAAAAAAATCTGGTCACGCTTCCTTCATACCTGGGTCGCTTTGAAATTCGTCAGCTACCGGAGGCGTTCAAGCCCACCAGTCCAGGTGGCTTCATGAATGCGCCCGGTGTTTATGACAAAGATGCGAGTGGTTTCTATTTCATCCCGACCTATAATCCGGCGAGCCGGAACTTTTATATTCGCGCCGCGATTGAGGATCCACGGCCGATCCTCGGCCACGAGGGAATTCCCGGCCACTTTCTACAACTGTCGATTGCCAATCATTTGACGAATGAAATTCGCCGCCAGCATTCGGACAACATCTTGATCGAAGGCTGGGCCTTGTACGGCGAAGAGATGTTGTCCCGCCTCGGTCTCTACCCGGTGAATTCGGCTTCGCAGGGACAGGTCCTGCGCCTCTCACGCTATCGAGCGGCGCGCATCGGCGTTGACGTAAATCTGCATACCGGCAAGTGGACGTTCGAGCAGGCGGTGAAATATTTCATGGAAGCAGGTGGTCTCGACAAAGAAGCCGCCGCAGGCGAAGCAGCCGGCGCGGCGGCGAGCCCCACGCAGAAAATCACCTACATGACCGGCAAGTGGCAAATCATGCGCTTGCTTGGTAAGTATCGCGACCAGCAGGGAGCGAACTTTCGTCTGGGTCAGTTCCACGATGATCTGATCAAGAACGGCAGCCTGCCGCTTTCCATTATTGAATGGATCCTGCTCGATGATCCGTCAGGAGTCGAGCAGGCTCTTAAGTGAGAAGCTGGTGGATCATTGAGTTTGACGCTTGCCTCCGAAAACATCGAACCTACACCTTCATTTCTTTCTAGGAGGATTTGCTTAAGTGAAAATTGAGTCCCTCGACCAAGAGATACGAACTTTACTTTCGTCGGGCTATTACAGGATTCCACGATTTCAGAGGCCATACTCATGGACGCGCGAGAACATCCAAGAATTCTGGGACGATGTTGTTCGTGATAACCCCGAGGATTATTTCATTGGTTCAATGGTTGTATTTAAAGAAAGTAATCAACGGTTCGGCGTCGTCGACGGCCAACAAAGACTCACAACCATTATGATCCTTCTGGCCATGATCCGGAATACTTTAGCTGAACATGGGTTTCAAGATCTTGCAGAGGGCATTCAAGGATTAATCGAGCGGAAGAATATCGATAACAAGCCGGAGTTCGTCCTGTCTACGAGATTGGATTTGGCAAATGGACGAAGCAAGAGAAACAGGTATCTGATAGCCTCAAGGCGCTTCAACTGTTTCGAGTCCAGCAACAGACCCCATGCGTTTTGTCACTCGTTCGTGCCTACAAGGGAAAGAAACTCAAGAGGAAACACCTAGAAGACGCAGTCGTCGCAATTGAGAAATTCCATTTCTTATTTACCGCTGTGACGTCCCAGCGATCTTCTGGGGGCATATCTGCAATGTATGCTTCGCTTGCGAGGCGCCTGTATGTATCTCCTGACATGAACGAAGCCCTAGGGGTGATAAAGGAACTCAAAGTAAAACTCAGGAATCGAATACCTTCAATCGAAGAGGTCAAAGCTCTATTCCCCGAGATAGTCTACACCGCTAACATAACAAACAACGAAATCTTGTCAGATACATTTTGGCTCGCTTTGATAAGGAGGAGGCGCCGGCAATTACCGTCGATTACGAATCGATGACGATTGAACACTTGGCATCGCAGAGCCTGATCGGTACTGCTGATTTTTCTGAAGAGATCGTTGGCCAACTTGGTAATCTCATTCTAGTGTCAGAAGCGCTCAACAACAAACTTAAGGACAAACCATTCCCTGAGAAGAAACACATCCTTCTGGCGGAGGGCTATGCCCTCCCTGCGGAGATCTCTGCTGCGACAGCTTGGACCTCAAAGGACATAAGGTCTCGGACAGAGCAGATGGCAATCGAGTCCTACACCAGGCTTTGGAAGATATAGAAAACCTTGCCCGGAAGGAATGACCGAGTGGGTCGGCACGGTTCGCACAAACTCTTACAGAACTATTACCGATATCTGCGCCGATTAGTCTTAAGATGGGAGTCCGACTGTCGGATTGTCAAATCCCGATACAGTCTATCTCAAATAGCACCGAATGTTGGCGCACCGACGCGAAAGAAACTTTCGAGAGCAGGTTTTTGTGCATGAGACAGACGGAACATCTCCCGACTAATCCTGGTCAGACCGTTCAGCGGGCTGTGGAACTCAGCCGCAAGCTGAAGTTCGATAAGGATGACAGGTTTCAAATCGAATTGCGGCGCCGCGTCGACGAATTCTGCCGCAGCACAGGGCGGCGACAGCGCGATTGCCCGCAGATGTATTTGAAGACTGCGGTCCTGCTGACCTCCCTAGCGATATCGTACGGTTTGCTAGTATTCGTAGCACAGACTTGGTGGCAGGCGTTGCCGTTGGCTATCTGGCTGGGATTAACAACCGCCGGAATCGGTTTCAACATTCAGCATGACGGCGGACATCAGGCCTATTCGGACCACCGCTGGGTGAACCAGTTGATGGCCATGAGCCTGGACCTGATTGGGGGCAGCTCATACCTGTGGCACTGGAAGCACGCCGTGCTTCATCACACCTATGCGAACATTACTGACCATGACACCGATATTGACTGGGGCGGCCTGGGCCGGGTAACTCCACATCAGAGGCGATTCAAACTTCATCGCTTTCAACAGTTCTATCTCTGGCCGTTCTACGGGTTGATATCGATCAAATGGCATCTTCACGATGACTTCCAGGAGCTAATCACAGGACGGATCAAAGCGCATCGAATCCCGCGACCAACTGGATGGAATCTGGCGATTCTCCTGGGCGGCAAAGCTATCTTTGTCATCGTGGCTTTCGTGATTCCAATGATGTTTCATCGCTGGTGGATCTCGCTGACGTTCTATGCCGTCACGGAGTTCGTGTTGGGAATGTCCATGAGTATCGTGTTCCTGCTGGCACATATGGTGGAACAGGCGGAGTTCCCGATACCGCGCGATGACACAGGACGTATCGCGAACGCCTGGGCTATTCATCAGGTCGAAACCACCGTGGACTTCTCCCGCAACAGCCGGTTGGCGGCTTGGCTCTTCGGCGGCTTGAACTTCCAAATCGAACATCATTTATTCCCACGCATTTGTCATGTCAATTACCCTGCCATTTCGGCGATTGTAGAAGAAACCTGCCGAGAATTCAGTGTGAATTTTAGCGAACATAAAACCTTCTTGTCTGGCGTCGCCTCCCATTTCCGCTGGCTTCGTCGTATGGGTGTCGCTTAATGGAGTCAGGTAGGACCATCGGTTAATGAATCTGTCAGTCTCAGCCCACTCAGGTGAAAGTTCCACCTGAGTGGTCTTTTCCGCATCTCGCCACTTCGGCAAGTGATCATTAGACCGGATCGCTAGTTGGAAGTTGATCAATCCAGGCGTTACCGCTATTCCTCAGATCTAGCATGGCTACTGATCTAGCTTCCGATGCCTTCAAGCAATACCGCCACCGCCTCGGAAACTGTCTCGAAACTTCTTAACAACCTATGGCCTTGCACGATAAAAGCATTTTTCCGCAGTGCCACAAAAGGGCAGACTCAAATCTCGCGCACTCTTTTCTCTCTGGAGAATCTAAATGTCAACCGAACTGAAAATCTTGATGTTTACTGACCAAGTGAACTCGACGGCAGAAATGCTGGGTCGCACGCACGCTGAAAATAGTTTGGCGTTCGGCGGTTTGTTCGGAGTGGCGGGTGGCGTTGCGGGCGGCTTCATGTTCGGGGCTGCGGTCGGTGTAGCGGGAGGTGTGACAGGAGGCTTGGCGTTGGGCTTGTCTCAAGCCTTGGCGTTAGGCGTCGTATTGGGCTTGGCTTTCGGCATGGCGGGGGGAATGGCTGGAGAAGTGGCTGTCGGCGTCTCGGGTGGTTTGGCAGGAGGCGTTCGGCGTTGGAGACGTCGCTCGGCGACGACGACGGCCCGGAAGGGCAGGCGATCTTGTTAGCCATTGCGCGGGGCGAAGCGCACCCGGATTTTCCAGCCGGGGGCGCTTGGCTGCGGGAGCACGACGTGCTGACTAGCGACGGGGATTTCGCGGTGGAGATGGTGAAGCGTTGGGTGAAAACGAAACCTTCTTAAGCGATCTTTACCCCGACAAAGCTCCGCCACGACACTATAAACGTATATAATGCCGGTCGAAATTCCACGGCAAAAAGATGTAAGTTCGCGCCAGTGTGCATGCCCAAACGGGCGGATAGACGCTTTGCTACCATCTCATCTGATCACCTAAATCACACTCTCTCAACGGAGGTCCAAACATGCCATCAGGCAGTAAACAGAAGTCAGGAAGCAGATTCATTTTGCGGAGTTTGGCTTGCGTCGTCTTTTTAATGTCGCTGGCAAGTTGCGCGAGCGGCCAGGAAATGGGTGGACACAACCACGGCACGCCGAATCCGACTACCGCGGTGGCCGACCCTGGTGAGGGACAGGAGTGGGCCAAACAACGCCTGGCGAAATCACCGCGTCACCAGGAATGGGTCAAGATCAAGTACGGCAATCGAGAAGTGAGCAGCTTCGTGGTCTATCCTGAAGTAAAAACCAAAGCCACGGCCATCGTCGTCATTCACGAAATCTTCGGCATGAGTAATTGGGTACAGAGTCTGACGGACCAACTGGCGGAGGCCGGTTACATCGCCATCGCGCCCGACCTGCTTTCCGGTATGGGACCCAAAGGCGGCGGCACTGATGAAGTCCGCGCGGTCGATAGTAATGCGGTGGGCAAGGCCATCCAGGCTCTGCCCCCAGATCAGATCACCGCCGACCTGAATGCGGTGGCTGATTACGCATCTAAACTGCCGGCGGCAAACGGCAAGGTCGTGGTCGGTGGATTCTGCTGGGGTGGCTCGCAAACATTTCGCTTTGCCACCAACCGCCCTTCCTTAAAGGCTGCGTTTGTTTTCTATGGCTCACCGCCTTTGACCGGTCAGCCCGCTGCGCTGCCGGTCGACAAAGAAGCGTTGGGAAAAATCAGCACGCCTGTCTACGGCTTCTATGCCGGTAACGATGCGCGCATCAATGCCACCCTGCCCGCGACCGTCGAGGCCATGAAGGAACTCAGGAAGAAATACGATCCGGTGACTTATGAAGGCGCCGGTCATGGTTTCATGCGTGCCGGCGAAGCCCCGGAACCCAAAGCGCCTGAAGCGAAAGGCGACAAGGAAGCAGACGAGAAAGCCGCAGCTGATTATCAGAAGGCGCTGACAAATTGCAAAGCCAATCAGAAAGCTCGCAATGAAGCCTGGGTCAGATGGAAGGAAATCCTCCGCGGTATCTGAGACCTTTAGCGGTTCTGGGGCTGGAAAGGTGAAACCTGCGACACAGGCCACGATCCATCTCATGCGAAAGACTCCACCTGGTCCCGCAGTCTCTTTTGAAGACGTGCGGCGTTTGGCCCTGGACCTGCCGGGCGCGGAAGAAAGCACGTCGTACGGTACACCGGCGTTCAAGGTGAATAAGAAGCTGTTCGCTCGATTCCACCAGGACGGCCAATCCCTTGTGCTGCCGATCGATTTTGCCGATCGCGAACTGCTTATCGCGGAACAACCGGAGATTTTCTATATCACCAATCATTATCTGAATTACCCATATGTGTTAGTGCGGCTGGCAACCGTGCGCCGCGATCAGATTTCCGGCTTGCTAAGGCAGGCGTGGCGCCGCGTAGCGGCCCGGAGCAACCGTTAAGCTCGCGGGATGTATCCCAAATGGTTCAACTCGAAACTGAAAGACTGCTGCTGCGCATGTTTACCCTCGAGGATGCCGCAGCCTACGCGCGTATCGCCGCCGATCCGGAAGTCATGCGTTACCTCGGTGAAGGGAAACCGTTTAATTCCCACGAGGCCTGGCGGCATATGGCGTTTTTGGTGGGCCACTGGCAGTTACTTGGCTATGGGCACTTTGCGGTTGAAGAGAAAGCAACCGGCAACCTCATCGGACGCATTGGTTTTCTGAATCCGGCTGGTTGGCCCGGGTTTGAACTCGGCTGGACCCTCGCGCGCGAAAGCTGGGGCAAAGGCTACGCCAGCGAAGGTGCGCGCCGCGCGCTTCGCTATGCCTTCGAAGAGCTGGACCGCGACCACGTCATCAGTTTGATCCAGCCGGAAAACAAACCTTCGATCAAGGTAGCCGAACGGTTGGGAGAAAAGCTTGAGGGCAGGACCGAGGTCATGGGTACCGAGGTGCTGATCTATGGAATCGACCGCGCTAACTGGTCGCAAGAGTAACTGAATGTGGAAGGCGTGCCCGCATTGCCGAGAATATTCTTTCGGCGAACGCGAATTGTTTGACCTCAGCTGCTTCGCGCCGACTGCCTGCAAGTATTGCGGCAAGCTGGTACGCAATGATGGCCTGCGGCAATTGCTGCTGCCACCGGCCATCTTGACCGGTCTGATAATCGGCGCTTTGATTCTATTTAGTGTTCCCTCGTGGCTGGCTCCCGTAGCCTGGGTGCTTATCGCTGCCCTCGGAGTAATTCCCTTCATACTGGTACCGAGGCCGGTCAAGGCGGATTCACCCGAAGCTAACCTGCCACCATTTGCTCCCGATCCGCACAACGACAAACTCATCATAGTTTGTGGCTGGAACCAGGACGAGTTGCGCACCATCCTTGAAGGCTTTAACGCTGAAAATCCTCCCGGCGGATCCGTGGAACGAATCGAGGTTAACCAGCGACAAGACTCGTGCTTCCAGCTAGCCTTTCCCGAAGACATCCATCCGTTCGTATTCACGACTTTGGTGAATTACTTGCTCTACCCGATTGAGTTTGGGATTGGAGATCGTTCGATCGTCGTGGCCGGCAAGGCAACCCTGAACGCCGCGTTCGAGAGAGTACCGGAACGGTGCTGGGGGCAGAAAGCACTGCTCTACGTGCCCGTTGACGATCAGGATCACGATGTCGTCTACCTGCAGACGGGATCGGAAGAAGCTTTCGCTTATTCTTTCCTCGAGGAGACTGGCTGGCAACCGGTCAAGCAGGCAAGATTGCCGCTTGACGTAAAGCGTCTGGTGGATGGCTTATGACACAAAGAATGCCCGCGATATTTTTTGGCCACGGAAACCCGTTGAATGCCCTGCAACAGAATTCCTATACCACAGCCTGGCAGGCGATTGGCGCATCCCTGCCGCGACCCAAAGCTATCCTGTGCCTCTCGGCCCATTGGTACGCTCCGGAAACCGCAGTCACTGCGATGGCTACACCACGCACCATCCACGACTTTGGCGGATTTCCGCGCAAGCTTTTCGAATTCGAGTACCCGGCTCCGGGAGATCCCGGCCTGGCGGAGCGCATCGCTGCTCTGCTGCAGCCGCTCACAGTACGCCGCGATCAGAGTTGGGGGTTGGACCATGGCGCCTGGTCGGTCCTTTGTCATGTCTTTCCGAATGCGGATATTCCGGTCGTGCAGCTGAGTCTTGATGAGGGGCAGCCGGCAGAGTTCCATTATGAACTGGGCCGGCGCCTGGCGCCTTTGCGCGATGAAGGCGTGCTGGTTATGGGCAGCGGTAATCTGGTGCACAACCTGCACGCCTATGCCTGGGGCCGGCATCCGGTTGAGCCTTTTGCGTGGGCTCTGAGTTTTGAAAACCGTGTGCGCGCGTTGCTGCTCGCCGGCGAACATGAACCGCTGCTCCGGTATGAAGACTTGGGTCAGGATGCTTTGCTTGCGGTGCCGACTCCGGAACACTATCTGCCTTTGCTTTACGTGATTGCTCTGCAAGGAGAAATTGACGAGGTGAGCTTCCCGGTTCAGGGTGTTGACGGTGGATCGATCTCCATGCTCACCGTTCAGATCGGTTGAGAAGGTCTTGCGTTACACCACTCGACTTCCGGGTGCCCAGGAAATTTCCATTGACAACCAGAGACGCTTGTAGCGATTTACCCCTCTAGAAGCGGGAGCGTGTTATGAACATTGACCCTCATTCTTTCCCGTCTTACTGACGAGATAAGTATCTTCGTAGCGGTCACCAACTCAGCTATGACGACCCCCGAGAGCGGTTCTCAACCAGCTGTCAGTCGTTTACCAAGCGATCAATTTGGTTCGAGGCGCGGTTCCCCCGAGCCGGTAGGCTGGTCGGGACGAGTACTTTCACTTTATTATCGGTGCCGGCAAAACCTTATGAGCAAACCAATCCAGATTCTGCTGCAAACGACCATTCCTTTCGCCGAAGATGACTGGCACATCGGCCGCTTTTCATTATTGCGCGATCACCTGCTGTCGCTAAAGGATGAGAGGGGAGCACCACTTTGCGAGGTAACGAGCCGCAATCGCGAACAGGATGCAGCCGGCAACGATCCGGTGCTCAGCACGCTCGACGTTTCGGCCTTTGCCCAATTGTGGTTGTTGGCGATCGATACGGGCGCGGGGCTGACGAAAACAGATTGTGAAGGCATTACGCGTTTCCGGCAGCGTGGCGGCGGCATCCTGGCTACGCGCGATCACGAGGACTTAGGGATCTCGCTGTGCACGCTGGGGGGCATTGGCCGCGCGCACTTTTTCCACTCCAAACATCCTGAAGCTGATCCAGCGCGACACGTACCTGACGATCCATTCACGACTTCTATCTCCTGGCCCAATTACCACTCGGGCGCTAATGGGGATTATCAAAAAATCACTGCCCCACAACCTCACGAACTACTGCGCGACGCAGCAAAATCGGGTAGGCTGATAGAGTTCTTTCCGGCGCACCCGCACGAAGGAGCGGTGGGAGTTCCCGAAGGCGAAGACCACGCCAGCGTAGTGGCTACCGGTCAAAGTAAAGTAACCGGCCGTCCCTTCAATCTCATTGTGGCTTTCGAGCGCACGGCGGACACGCACGGTAATACGTTGGGGCGGGGCATTGCCGAATCGAGTTTTCACCACCTGGTAGATTACAACTGGGATACGGATATGGGATGTCCCAGTTTTCTCGTCGAACCGCCGGGCGATGGCTACAAACGTAATCCCCAGGCACTGGAAGATATCAAGGCCTATGTGAGCAACGCGGCCCTGTGGCTGGCGGGCAGATGACGAGCGTAACTACATCATGGCGATACTCCTCGTCAGCCAGCCGATCCTTTGAGTCTGCCGCCGAAAAATATTGATCCCAGCTCGAGGTCTAATGAGATGATGCGGATTCTGTAAAAGACCGGATCTGCAGCATCCTCCGATTCCGCTGGCATATCCCAGCCCTAAAAAATCCGACACAGCCAAACGTAACACCTCCACGAAATGTTCGAGATCGAAACGCAAAATCTGACGAAAAGCTTTGGGCCTCTGGTGGCGGTGCGAAACCTCAACCTGCAGATTCCGGCGGGCGCAATCTTCGGATTTCTCGGGCCAAATGGTTCCGGAAAATCGACTACGGTGAAGCTGCTCACTGGCCTGCTACGGCCAACGACGGGCGATGCGTTCATCTCCGGCGACTCTATTCTCAGTTCGCCCCTCGTGGTAAAGCAGCGAATTGGAGTGCTCCCTGAAGACCTCGCCCTTTTTGATTCGCTGACCATCTGGGAGCACCTCCTGATGACCGGTCCTGTTTATGGTCTGAGCACTAAGGAGACAAAGCAACGCGGAGAACAGCTTTTGAAGTACCTGGATCTATGGCCCGGCCGCAACACCTATGTCGACGAGGCGTCGACCGGCATGCGCAAGAAGTGCGGGCTCGCCCTCGCCTTGCTACATAACCCCCGAGTGCTTTTTTTGGATGAGCCCTTTGAGGGTATCGATCCGGTGGCTTCGCGTAACATCAAAGATCTGCTGCTGGAGTTGGCCACCAGGAGTGTCACAGTTTTTCTTACTTCTCATATTCTCGAGGTCGTCGAGCGCCTGGTGGACAGTTTTGCAATCATCGTCGCGGGTGATGTCGTCTGCCGGCAAACCATGCAGGAGACGCTGGCCGCAGGCGAGACTCTCGAGGAATTGTTTTTTAAGCATGTCAACCGTGCCAGCAGCGAGGACCTGGAATGGATCGGCCATTAAGGAAAAATGGCCTCGCACTTGTGGCGCTGCTCCTGCGCTTTCAGTGGCGGGCTTACTGGCGCGGGCTTTCTCGCGGCGGAAAGTTAACCGTGGGCAACCAGGGTCTTTCGTTGATTATCGTAGGTATTGTCGGTTTCAAATACGTTCAGTCATTACGGCTGGCTGCGATCGATCTCACGGGGGGCAAAACAACACTTTTGGAATCGTTGCTGGCCGGCATCTGGGTGGCATGGACCATCACTACCAACAGCAGCCGAGAGCAGCGAAGCGTTGCGGCGCGCGCGTGGCTGCACTTGCCGCTCTCGCAGACCAAGCTCTTTACGGTCCGCATCCTCTCACTGCTGATCACGCCCTCTGCGTGGCTGGTCCTCGCCGGGTCATTGGGAATCGGATATCCACTCGCACACTCCCCGCATCCCTTAGCGGGAATATTGGCGGCGCTGTTGTTCGTGATCATGACGGCATTCGTTGGCCTGACCTTTGCGCATCTGCTTAGCATACCTGTCTGGCGCAGAGTCCTCGTTGCCTGCGCCCTGGTTTTGCTAGCTGGGGCTGTTGTTTACCTCGTGAACTACAAGCCACATGATGGCTTAGGGCCGGGGACGCTTTTCCCGCTGACACCCATGGCCCTCGTCGCCAATGCGGCGCTGGGAAAGCAAGCGCGGCTGGGCATTCCGTTAGTAGCAAGTCTCACTTTCCTAAGTGGCGTCACGGCGATCTGGTCCTTCCGCGCCGGACTCGCCGGCGCAGCGCCTCGAAGCTCCGCCAGAAACCGGCGCCCAGCGCGATTACGCCTACCCGGGCAACTGGGCGGCTTGGTGGCTAAGGACTTGCGATATTTTTGGCGATTGCTTGATACGTATCTCGGGCTGCTGGCCGCGGCCGCGGGCTGTTTCTATCTCGTGACGGCAGAGTTCCCGACCCTGGACATTTTCCTGATCTTACTGACGCTGGTCTTCATACCGATTGCACCACTGGCATTTAATTCGTTTGGTCTTGATTCACCTCCCGGGTTGGATCGTTACGCCATTTGGCCCATTTCCGGGCGGGCAATCATGCTCAGCAAGAACCTCGCGTTTCTGTGCGTCGTTGGTCTGCAGACCTGCGCTCTGATCCTGCTGGCTTGCGCGCGCGTAGGCACGCCGGCGGGTGTCATCGGGCTGGTTGCCTTTACCTCGTTGGCCGCTGCGGCATTGGCCTGGGGCAACTGGATGTCACTCAGTCAGCCCAAGAAGATGTTGTTCTTCCACTTCTCGTCTTCCAGCAGCTCAATCTTCGATACCATGGCGGGCGTTGCTTTCCTCAGCCTTCCCGGGGTACTGATTATTTATCTGGTGCACTCGCGCTATTATTCCGCGCTGAATCTCTTGCTGGTGATGATTTTCTTTGGCGCGACTTATCTTTTCTCGCTGGCGGTTTTTGGCCCCCGGTTTGATCAGAAACGTGAGAGAATAGCGCGCGTCTTGTCCTGAACAAAGCAGGTGAGCTTAGTCATCAGGACACGACTGGCGCACTACGCTCCCTTGCCAAAGGACAAAGACTCGGAGGCTTGCGCGCAGAGTCGGTCGGGTCGTCCCAGACTAGCCGGCGGGTAAATCCTTTTTTGAGGTAAAAACCAATGTCCATGCCTAAACTCATCATCGCAGTTCTTTGTCTGGGGCTGCTCGGTTTTGTTGAGCCTGCGAGCGCCGCCACTGAGCTGTCAGACTTAGGCTGGATGGCCGGCAACTGGACTGGTGTGCAGGATGGAATCGAAATGGAGGAGTCATGGCTGGCGCCAAAGGGAGGCTCCATGCTGGGCGTCCATCGCGACATCAGGAATGGCCGCACTGTTTCGTTTGAGTTCTTTCGTATCGAGGCAACAGCTGAGGGCATCACGTACTGGGCCAGTCCCAGAGGAAAGCCAGCCACGCCATTTCATCTGGTTGAGTCGAGCGGCCAACGCGTGGTATTCGAGAATGCGCAGCATGATTTTCCACAGCGAATTATTTATTGGCTGGCAGGCGACAAGCTGCACGCAAAGATTGAAGGCCTGCTCAAGGGCAAACCCGCCGCTGAAGAATGGAGCTGGCAGCGCGCCCAGGCGAAATGACTTTAGTCCCCTTATCGTCAGATCACGCGACTGGATGAAAGAGATACCAGATGACGAACGCGGACAGCGCCAGCGATCCCAGCAGCATTGTCAGCAGGCCCAGCACGATCACGCCCACGAATAACCAGTCACTGGTCCTGCCCTTGTGAGCCTGTTCGGCAGAAACCGTGGCGCGCCGGCGCAGCAAGGCCAGATTTCGCATGTTCGGTTTCCACCAGGCGGCGAACAAGTCTCCCACCCACGGCACCAAATTACCCAGGAAATAGATCGCAATGTTGAGCCCCATGCGCAGAAGCGTAATCTTGGGAACTCGATAGCGCACCGCTGAGACGAGAACGTAGACCGCGATTAGCGACGTAGCCACGTCGCCGATGCCCGGTACGAGATCAATAATGGCATTGACTCCGAATCGCCAACCGAGCACCGGAATCACAAACTGGTTGTCCATTACCTGGGCCAGCACTTCCAGTTCGCGTTCAACTTGCACCGGCGTCGGCCGGGTGAGGCGCGCTTTGGCGGACGTTTGCGGCACTACTTCAGGATAAGCCGCGCTGACTCGATCTAATTTGTTGCTTACCTGCATTGGTATCAATTTGAATCTGGATCAAGTTTTCAGACAGGTTAAGGGCCGTTTCCCCTGCGAAGAAAATAGTTTTCAACGAATTCTCGTCATCTGCTGCCAGAAGAACTTGCCCAGCCGCCCAAATACGGTCAGGGCGTTGCGATCCCCATCCCGTTGCGTCTCCTGCCTGGCTGGCAGGCCCAGCGAGTCGGCCAGTTGGCGATCGGGAGGCGCAATGTCTTCGTCGCCGCGCTTACTCGACAGCCAGCGGTTGAATGTACGCGCCACCATCCGTCTTTGTTCAACTGGAGCTTCAGCGATGAACGCCCCGCGCAGGTCGTCCATGTCTGCAACCTCCAGGTAATTTGCCTGGTAATATTTCTTCAACGCCGCGAAGAAGGGCTTGTCACTCAGTTGCCTGCGCAACTCGGTAAACATCAGCGCGCCTTTGGTCAGCACAATCGCAGCATACTGGAAAGAATTTCGATAATCGCGCGCCGGACGGTCGGCTGCCAGGTCCTCACCACCGAACGTCCGATACAACCGGTAGACGCCTCGCAACTGGTCCTGAAGCACAGCTGCAGCTCTTTTCTCTCCGTAGAGATCCTCGTAATACAGCAATGCCGACCAGCAGGCCAGCGACTCATCCAGGACAGGTTCTCGCGCGGGATCGTTTCCCACTGTCGTACCCCACCATTGATGCGCGATGAGATGAGCTACGGTCCACTCCAGGCTGTCTTCGACTGAGGCGCGTTGTTCGCGGATGAGTTCAGGCATATTGCGCATCGCTTGAGATTCAAAATCGACATAGAAGGCACTGGCAATAACTACCAAACCGCCAAATTCAGTGCTGCCGAGTCCCGCTACCAGCGGCGCTTCTGAAATAGTAACTGTGGTTAGTGGCAGGGGACCGAAATACGACTGGAAAATTCTGGCCGCATCCGCGGCGTTGGCTAACACCCGGCGGCCGACCCTTTCATGTTCGGAAAGGAAAATAGACCGGATAGTCAGGCTGCCAACCGCTCGTTGCTCACTGCGCAGGCCGCTGCCGGCGATGATCGCGAAGTCGCGTAATGCAGCGCCCGAAAACGAATGCACGGTGTCTAAATCCGATCGATTTGTCTCCGGTGCCGAAGCAAAGACAGCGATGCCGGCAGGTGCATGAATCGTAACTTCATAGTCCGCTGCTTCCGTGAACAACAGGTCGCCAACGCTGGGATCGACCCGGCGCCGCCAATCGTCGCCGTCCTGCACTGCGAGGACTGGAAAAGCCGTCCCCAATAACATCACGGACCCGGAGCGAAAGCTTATTTCGCGCGCACGCCGCGTTTCACGTTCACTTCTGATGGCCGCGCTCACCTGCTTGATCACATGCGTTACCAACCCCGTCTCTTCCGCCTCGATTTCTGGCACTGTGCCTTTGAAGGTCAGCATCAATTCTGTTGAGGCAGCAGGTGCGAGGGACTCGCGCAGGTTTATGCGCAAAGTGGTTGCCTGATCATCAAGAAAGAAAGACAGGGGCTCGTTACCCCGGGCGGATTTAACATCGGTTACGTCGATGTGCGGCTCGTCCGCTTCAGCCTCTTTCTCTCTCGGGTTTACCCCCGGTGGTTCAGAGCGCACATTCGAGTAGAGGTGAAAAAAGACGACTGAGGTCGCCCGATCGCCTCGATTGGTCCAACGCACCCGCTCACTGCCGGTATAAGTTCGGTGCTCAAAATTCAACGCCAGATTGACAATGTATTTTGGCCGCCTGGATTCACGGTCGGTAGGCAGCTGCGCGGCAGGGCTCGCCCGGAGGATCTGTAATGCAGCCAGCAACAGACCAATCAGCAGCAGCGGTGCCGGCAAAGTCATTTTCCGGAAGCGATATTCTGTCCGTGAGGGGGCACTACGAAAGCTTCGTGCCGCTGGTCTACTGAAGTGCTTAAGCATGGAGACTGCCTGGAGTTATCGCTTAGTCCGAACTGACCGAACTCGTTGCCTGGAAACCGGCGGCAAACCCTCGGCTATGGTGATCGAGCGAACGATATCACCTCTCACAATCCGATCGACTACTTCCATACCGGAAACAACCTGACCAAACACAGTATACCCACCGTCCAGATGCGGCTGTGGCGAATGCGTTACGAACCATTGTGAGCCGCCCGTGTCCTTGCCCGAAAGGGCCATGCCCACGGCACCGCGCTCGTAGGTTGCTTCGTTAATCTCGCAACGAATCGTGTAACCCGGGCCGCCGTTTTGATCGCCACGTGGATCTCCGGTCTGAATCACAAAGTTTGGGACCACGCGGGGAACAGTCTGCCCGTTGAAATAACGCTTGCGCGCGAGGTTCACAAAGTTATCGACAGTCAGTGGCGCCCGATCGGGAAAAAACTCCATCACGAATGACCCACTGGTGGTATTGACCGTTGCTCGCACCGGACCAACGCGCGCCAGGGCCCGCTCATAATCACTCGTTGTGTTGCGCGTCCGCACCGTTCCGACACGTCCGCGAAAGTCACCAGCCTGATTCTCCCGCAAGACGGCCACGGCTTTGCGCCGAATCAGGTAGTCGGTGGAATCCAGCGCTGCAATGATCGCTTGGTCGGCAGTTGCGCTTTTTTGTTTTCCCAGCGCCTCAATAATGGCGAGCGCAGCGTCGTTCAGATCTTTGTCCTGCAGAGCTGCGGGTAACGCCTGGCTCAGTGCCAGAGTATTCCCATTGCGGGCCGGCAGTTCAGCCAACAACTCTGCGGCGGTGGCGCGGATAACCACATCTGACTCCATTAGTTGTTTACGCAGCACCTCGTCCAGTCCTTTCGGTTTGAAGGACGCCAACGCACGCAGCACCTCCGGGATCGCATACTCAGAATGAACGGCAACCAGGGTGTTGATAGTAATGCCTGAGTTTTTATAATCGACCAGCGCCAGCAATATTCTGACTGCCTGTTCTCCAAGCAGCTTCTTGTCTTTGGTTGATTCGGGGAGTGCTTCGATTGCGCCCAACCCCTGGGCCAGGCTGGATGCGGCCTTCCAATTCAACAGGATCATTCTCTGGGCATTCCTCGCGGCTTCAGCTTCAGCTCCTAACTCCCTGAGATAACCCGGTGGCGAAATTCGCGCCAGTGCTGTCTCAATCTCGGGCGCGGGGTTGAGCCTGGTACGTGCCTGCCTCAGGAGCGCGAGGGCTGACTTGTTCTTGGTGCCCTGCAGGAGGCGACCCAGGGTGGTGGCTATCTCCAGGACCTCGTTGGCGGTGCCAGGCTTGAACGTCTGCAGGAGCAAATTACCTCGCTTAAGAAGCGGCGCCGCCGCGCGAGGATCTTTAAGTGCAGTTAGGGACCTGATCCCGCTGACTCTGACGCGCAGATCGGGATCAAGCAAAGCGCGATCGAGTAAATTGCTGTATGCCTCCCTGTCTTCAGTGGCACCGAGAACACGTGCCGCGTTGGCCCGCACGATGGGATCCGGGTCGTCAATCAAGAGTTGCCGCAGGACGGGATTTCCGTCATTCAGTTTTAGCCGGGCCAGGGCGTTGGCTGCGTTAGCACGGATGCGCGGGTCCGAATACGTCAAAAACCTGGCGATAACCTGGCCTGACTTTTCTGGACGCCCCCGCAGGGCCGCAGTCAAGCCCAGGAGGATCACTTCGATGTCAGGGGCCGAGCGCCTTCCGGCCTCAAAAGCAAGTACCTCCAGTATCGCCGCCTTAATCGGCAACGAACGCGCCTCTTCTGACTTGGGAAGAGCGGCTGCGATCTTTCCCAGGGCTTCAACTGCGCGCGCGCGGATGGCCGGCTTCTCTCTTTGATCTGGGCTCGCCGCCGCAATCAGCGCTGCCGCCGCACTGGCTGATTCAATTTCGCCAAGCGCGAAAGCAGCCATGGCGCGCACCTGCTCGTCACTGTCCGTTTGCAGCAATTCAATTAGTTGAGGAACGGCGCGATCATCCCCAATTCGACCGGCAGCCAGGGCCACACGCCGGCGTACCGCGCTGTCTTTATCGGCCAGCAGCGTTATCAATTCGGCGTCCCAGCGTCGCTCATCTTCGGCGCGCAGGATTCGCAGACTGAGGTCATGATTGGCGGCCCGCCGCGAAGCACGATCCTGTGCTGCGGTCTGGAACAACGCTCCCATTGCCAGTAGAGAGACGCAGCAGGCAACGACCAATGGTTTTCGACGTTTGAAAGTGTTCATGTCGCCCACATTGTATCGGTCACCCCCTGGGACCGCACGCTTCCAGCGTGCCGCTCGTTGCCCAGGAAGATAGCCAGTGAGCTGTGTGTATTTCGTGAGGACTTAATTAGTAGGCAAAGGAGATCATTTTCCATTTCTCATTGGACATTTCTCATTTAGCTATTTCACCTGGGACCGCACGCTTCCAGCGTGCCGCTCGTTGCCCAGGAAGATAGCCAGTGAGCTGTGTGTATTTCGTGAGGACTTAATTAGTAGGCAAAGGAGATCATTTTCCATTTCTCATTGGACATTTCTCATTTAGCTATTTCACCTGGGACCGCACGCTTCCAGCGTGCCGTTCGTTGCCCAGGAAGATCGCGGTGAGAAGGGTGTATTTCGCTGAGAACTCAATTATTAGGCAAAGGAGAGCATTTTCCATTTCTCATTGGACATTTCTCATTCACCTGGGACCGAACGCTTCCAGCGTGCCGATACTGCGCACGAGACTTGCTCCACAGGAACCTGGTCGGCAGCATGGGGGTCAGTAATATCGGGTAGGAGGCGGAGTCACCTCCGCCGTCCTCCCACACCACCGTACGTACGG
>DAIMCP010000078.1:0-24395 GCA_036726305.1 Pyrinomonadaceae bacterium
CGAGGAATGTAGAGATGGTTTTGTCGATCGGCGCAGATCATTTCTTTGATTACACACAGGAGGATTTCGCCGAGAGCGGCCAACACTACGACGTGATTTTCGACCTCGTGGCGAACCATTCGTTTTCAGAACACGCGCGGGTCCTGAATCCCAAGGGCATCTACATTGGCGCCGGCATTCTGGGTTTGGAGCCTTCGATAATCGAGATGCTGGCCAGCCAGATCAGCGAGTTTGTTTCGTCCCGCTTTGTCAGCCAGAAGTTCACCAGCTTTATGGCCAAACTGAATCAGGAAGATCTAAACAGGCTCGGCGAGCTGATGAGCGCGGGAACGATCAGGCCAGTGATCGATCGGAGTTACAGCTTAAGTGAAACGGCCGAGGCTGTTCGTTATCTCGCCGGAAAGCACGCGCAGGGGAAAGTAATAATAGATGTCAGTGGAGCGTGATTAGAGGTTTTGAGAGGTCGAGTGGGACCGACAAATCATTAACGCGGAAGATGACACTATGAAGGGGCAAAGATATGCCCGCATGCAATTTGCAGACGCTTCATGCAGATCTCTTTCCGGATTACTCGTTGACTTCCCTTTGGCTTCTAAAGATCGAGCTGCTGTATAGGTTCACCACGCTCGTACGGAGGTGTTAGTGCTCTTGGTTCAACTGCCGATCACGTCTGGACGTCCCTCCTGTAGCTGACGTTCGTAGATTGCCTCAGATTTTCCGCATTTCTCGCGTAGCAAATATCGAGGTCGTTGGTCAGGATCGTCGAACCGTCGAGAGTTGCCGCCACTCCGCCGATGATCACGCACTCAACAGCATGTTCGCCGAGCAGCCTAAGCGGTTCTTCAATTATTTTGATGATTGGCGGCATCTCTTGGGCCCAATCGGCGCGCCGAGGCTTTCAGCCTCGCTACAGCGATTATGAACTCGTCCAGTTTACGAATTCTTTCTTCCGGCGTGAGCCGCAGGTTCTCGAGGGTGAGCGTCAGGTCTATTCCGAATTCAACCGCGCGCGCTGCTGCCGAACCAGGCGGAGGATTGAGGAAGTAATCGTCAGCTTCTTAGCTCATGCGGACAGTATAGCACTCGATTGTCGACTGGAGCGCAAGCGTCCTCGCTTGCAGTGTTGCAGTGGACTGGAGCGCAACCGTCTCGGTTGCGATGAGCGCGAAGCGCGAAAAAGCCCTACATCGCTAACGCGACGTCTGCAAGCGGGACGCTTGCGCTCCAGTCCTTACGCTCCAGTCCAAAGACGCTCCGGGTAAGGCGTATACTTGCGAATCCGATCTATTGAGCTTCGGTGAAGTGAAACCGTGAGTGATTTCAGATTCCAACCAAAAGGGTTTCGGTCTAACCTCGGTTGGTATGACCGCGGTTACATTCCGCATTTCGACGGCGGTGAGATTCCGCAGTTCCTTACGTTTCGACTGTTTGATTCATTGCCGCAATCCGTTGTGAAAAGGTGGCGCGAAGCCACTGCAAACCAGGGCGAAGAAGGAAAGGTACTCTTTCGGAAGAACGTGGAG
The DNA here is from genome assembly GCA_036726305.1 of Pyrinomonadaceae bacterium. GTDB lineage: Bacteria > Acidobacteriota > Blastocatellia > Pyrinomonadales > Pyrinomonadaceae > JAOAPY01. Next base: position 1,524 of record DAIMCP010000078.1, read on the forward strand.
AATTATCTTGATAAGGGTTATGGCAGTTGTCTTCTAAAGGACAGGCGGGTAGCGAAATTGGTAGAGGACAGTTTGCTTTTTCACCACGAAAAGAAATACCTACTGACCGCCTGGGTGATCATGCCGAATCACCTCCACTTTTTAGCCACTCCGCTTGAGAACATTGAACTAAGAGAGATTGCGCATTCGATCAAATCCTACACCGCGCACGAAGCCAATAAGCTGCTGAACCGCCGGGGTCAATTTTGGCAGCACGAGCCATTTGACAGGTATATCCGCAACCGAAGGCATTTTGTTAATGTGATCCAGTACATTGAAAATAATCCGGTGAAGGCAGGACTCTGTGCGGCCGCGAAGGATTGGCGCTTCTCGAGCGCATTTCATAAAGCACGACTGACGCGCTGACGGGAGCTGACTGGAGCGCAACCGTCTCGGTTGGAGGAATGGAGCGCGCACGGACTGGAGCGCAACCGTCTCGGTTGCAATGAGCGCGAAGCGCGAAAAAGCCGTACGTCGCTAACGCGACGTGTGCAAGCGGGGACGCTTGCGCTCCAGTCCTTGCGCTCAAGTCGGTCAGCTCACTTCACTTCAAACTTCACGGTGTAGAAGAACGAGCGATCGTTTCCGACGTAGAAGCTCAAGACATACCCTCCGGACTTTAGTCCCTTCGTACTCAAGTGCGATGAGGAACTAATCTGGGATGCAGCGAAGACCGACAGATGAGCAGTATGGGCGGCGGCGAGTTAAACCGAGGGCGACAATTGATAGGTACTTAAGGCGGAATGTGGCGCAACGGAAAGCGAGGATCTGCTGGCTAAGTAATGAGAGGATTGGTAGGCGCGTGGGGATTTGAACCCCAGACCCCTACCGTGTCAAGGTAGTGCTGTCGTCAATTTCAAATCCTGTGCTTAGACCACTTACGAGAAGGCTCAGCAAAAACCACTCTGCATTGACTGCATCCCCTGCTTCTACTGCCTGTTCGGCACATTTTTGTGTGCCAAACTGTGTGCCACTTCTTACCGCACGTAGCGGTCCAGGTTAGCCAGCACTTGCTCTGGTCCACCGAAGGGGAGCCTTGGCGTAGACCGATCACTCGCGCGCCCGCAGACTGTCGAGTGGTCGATTGAAGGCAAGCGGCCAGGCCGAGTAGGCGCTGGCGCTGTGGAAGCTGAGTCTGCTTTGCTCGTAAGCGCGCGCCAGACCTTGCACGAAGAGACGACGGAACAATCTTGCGAGCACGTTGACGGGCAGAAAGAAACCCTGGCGACAACTAAGCCGGCGCTTTCCATCAACAAACAAGCCGCCGCCCGTTACCTTAAGTCACTGACGAAGAGAGTAGGGAGACGGTCTTGCCGTTCTTAACTTAGTCTCGCTACTCAGCGGCGCTCAGCGAACGTTGAGTGAAGGCGTGGACACCCCGGCCACTTTCTCGCCTGATGGCCGGCGAACTCGAAAAGCCTCGCGCGTTACAGGGGCAATCTTAGCCGCGCCTCGCAACCTCGCAGGCGTTGACGATTCTCGAGAATTAGTGTGCCGCCGTGAGCCTCGGCAATCTGGCGCGACAGGACCAGCCCGATGCCAGACCCAGTCGCCTTGGTAGAAAAGAAAGGCACAAATAGATTCGCGGTACTAGCAAGGCCGGGTCCCTCATCGCTGATTCGCACTTCCAAATTGCCGTCTTGCTGAGTCCACCCAACTTCGACTGCGCCGCCGGTTTCGATTGACGCATCCACCGCATTGCGCACCAAATTTATCAGCAACTGCTCTAACTGCACGTCGTCGCCGCGAAGAATGATCTCCGGACCCGGACGCACCTTGACCGGCAACCGTGTCTCGAGGCTGGCAACGCGCCGTACCATGGCGCCAATGTTCAGCGGCTCACATTTCGGCTGAGGTAAGCGTGCCAGTTTGGAGTAGGAATCAACAAAACGCGCCAGCGAATCGGCGCGAGAAGAAATCACCGCCAGGCCTTTTAGCATGTCTTCGTCCCAATCAGCAGGCCGGGGCTTTCGCCCCAGGAGATCCGCCAAGCTCCCGGCTACCGATTTGATTGGCGCCAGAGAGTTATTCAGTTCATGTCCCAGGACCCGCAACAAGCGCAGCCAGGCGGTGCGTTCTTCTTCGCGAAGCGTTCTGCTGAGATCTGTCAATACCAACAACTGGTGCTGTGCGCCGTGTTCGCGAAACGCGCTGCGGCGGATATCCCAGCGGCCGGCCCCGCCAGGAAAAACGATCTGCATAGTCTGTTGGCAATCGGCATTCTCGGGATTGAGACATTCGAAAAGGCCCAGCTCTCGGCTCGTACGGCGCAACAGCCTCTTGCTCGGTTGGGCCAGCAACCTTTCGCCGGCCCGATTAACCAATTGCAGACGTTGTTCGCCATCGAATGCGAAGACCGCAACGTCAATTTCCGCCATTACGGCGCGCAGCAAGGCAGTCGCCTCGAGCGCACCCAGCCTTTGCTCGCACAATGTCTGTCCGAGCTCATTGACTTCGAGCATTACTTCGCCCAGCGCGTCGCCCGAGGACGCCCGTCTCCCACGAATGGAAAAGTCCCCTTCGCGAATGGCCGCGAGAATATTAGAAAGCGTCTGCAGCGGTCTCACGATTCGTCGCTTGAGGCTGAACGCGACACCCAGCCAGGTAAGCAAGAGGAACAAGTCGACGGTAAACTGAACGCGTGCTGAATAGCCGTCAAACCAAAGCAGAGATGCGCACATTGCCACGCCCGGGAAACCCGCGGCCAGCGCCAGCACCGTGACGAGTTCCTCGAATTCCAACCGGGCGCCACGCTTCAACGGGGGATCGAGGCTCGAGAATGTGGTGCCATTTTTCAGTTTAAGGGGCACTCTCACGTCGCTATCATAGGCCATACTTTTGCAGCCGGCGATAAAGCGCACTGCGACTAACGCCGAGCGCTTCCGCGGCACGATTGGCATTACCCTCAGCCCGAGCCAGGGCCTTCTTGATCAACAGTCGCTCAGCCTCTTCCAGGCTCATCTCTTCCAGACTAGCCGAGAGACGGGCCGCAGGCGTGGATTGCAGCGCCAGATCGAAGGCCGTTATTACACTACTCGAACTCATTAAGACAGCACGCTCAATCACATGGTCCAACTCTCGCACGTTGCCCGGCCAGGCGTGCTCGACAAGCGTCTCCAGCGCCTGCAGGCTGAATTCCATGGCCCCTCGACGGTAATGCTCAGTATGTTTCCGAAGAAAATACTCAGCCAGCGGTTGAATGTCTTCGCGACGGTCCCTGAGCGGAGGTAGATGTATCTCAACAGTGTTCAAACGGAATAGCAGATCCTGGCGGAACCGGCCTTGAGCGACCTCGGCACCCAGGTCGGCATTGGTTGCCGAGAGTACTCTCACATTCACGCTCCGCGTTTTCGAGGAGCCGACGCGTTCAAACTCGCCTGTTTCCAGAACCCGCAGGAGTTTAGCTTGCAAATTGAGCGGGACGTTTGCGATTTCATCAAGAAACAATGTTCCGCCATCAGCCAGCTCGAACCTTCCGACACGATCTGTCTTGGCGTCAGTAAAGGCGCCGCGCACGTGACCAAACAGTTCGCTCTCGAATATGCCTTCCGCCAGCGCACTCGCATTAAGAGAAACCAGCGGTCTTGCCGATCGCGCCGACGTTGTATGCACGGCGCGCGCGATGACCTCTTTCCCGGCACCATTCTCTCCGGTGATCAGGATGTTAGCGTCTGCGGGTCCAATCCGCTCCACCAGCTTGAGGACCGCTTTCATCGCCGCCGATTCAGCGATGATTCCAGGCCTTGAGCCCGCACCATCAGCCCTGTCGCGCAACGCCAAGTTCTCCGCTTCCAGCCGCTGTCCTCGTCGCAATGCCGCAGCCAACTCAACCTGAGTGCGCACTACGGTAAGCAGACGTGCGTTGTCCCAGGGTTTTTGAATGAAATCGCGTGCGCCGCGCCGCATGGCCTCGACCGCAAGATCGACGGTTCCCCAGGCCGTCATCACTACCACAGGCAGCGTCGGATCCGCAGATTGAATGCGTGTGAGCAGATCCAGGCCTTCGTTGCCGGACGTTGTATCGCGCGCATAGTTAAGGTCGATGAGAACGACGTCCACTTCCTGTGACCCCAATGCACTTGTAACCTCAGCCGGCGATGACGCCGTTTCGATTTCAAACCCCTCGCCTTTAAGTAACAGGCGCAAGGCCGCAAGTACGTCCGCTTGATCATCAGCGATGAGAATTCTCGACATCTTTCACACTACTCTGCAACAAACGCCAGAAGGAAACACAACAAGAACACGAACGCCTCAGTTATGACTCGCTGCCGACCATGCCACTAGTGAACAGGTATTGATTTCGATCCGTGTGAAAGCCAACACGATGACTAGCTTTGCGTCGACGCCAACGAGGGGTCAGCACGGTGAATATTTTAGCAATCCTCTCAGCGCGTGGCTAATCTTTGAAGAAAGTTGGCGCCGCTCCCGAGTGCGAGGGCGAGAATCAACAGGAAGGAAATACTTGTGGGCAGCACGCCGGCAAACACCCGCCCCACGATTTCAACTGCAGGCGCAGAATGCGCGGCAAGGAAACTCGCCGGCACCGTACCGATGATCGAGACGAACTCCTGGCTGAATATCGAGGTCGACCCAGTGGCACGCAGGATCTCGTCAGGCCGAGCGCGAAGGATCTCTCACATGGCGTAGAATGATCATCCTGCCATCCCAAAGCCGCTCTCTTCCGTCTGCCGTTTACTGTCTTCGACTTCCCGACGGTTGGCTCCCGCCTCTTCTTCGACGACGAGGCCGTCAAACAGATGGACGATGCGATCGGCGTGCTGTGCGTAACGGGCATCGTGGGTCACCATGCAGATCGTTGCGCCACCGCGGTGCAGCTCGCGCAGGAGTTCCATCACCGCTTCGCCATTTGTGGAATCCAGGTTTCCGGTGGGCTCGTCGGCGAGGAGAATGCTTGGCTGCCCTCCGACCGCACGGGCCACCGCGACGCGTTGCTGTTGACCGCCCGAAAGCTGGCTGGGCAGATGCTTCGCCCGATGGCCCATGCCAACGCGCTCAAGCGAGTCAGTTACGCGTGTTCTGCGCTCGCTGGAACTCATGCCGCGATAGGTCAGAGGCAGCTCGACGTTCTCATAGACCGTTAGGTCGCCGATTAGATTGAAGCTCTGGAAAATAAACCCGACTTCGCGATTCCGAATGCGGGCGCGTTGGGATAACGAAAGATTTTCCACGGGGATGCCATTCAGAAGGTATTGACCCTCCGTGGTCGTGTCGAGCAGGCCAAGAATAGATAAGAGACTTGATTTGCCGCACCCGGAAGGACCGGCAATCGAGATGTATTCACCTTTCCTGATGTCGAGATGTATTCCTGAGAGCGCATGCGTCTCTACTTCGTCTGTGTAGAAGACTTTCTTGACCTCAGAAAGGTGAATAAGAGTATCGGATGAACTCATCATGCTCTCCTTTTGAAATGGCCGGGTGGTGTTCTTTGTCACACTACCGCATTGGTGAGTTAAGGCTGCGCCTTACACACTGCTTGTATCTTGAGGCTGTGCCTCCGTTTGGCGCCTCACGAGGTGGTAGCGTCCAAGACACCAGAACGGTGGCAAGCCGCAGACCTCGAGGGGTCGACACTCAACGCAGGCGAATGCGATTGTAGCTGTCCATAGCCGACGTGTCAGACAGAATCACTTGATCACCTTCGCGCAGGCCGTTGATTATTTCAACCGTACTTACCGAACTGTGGCCCAGTGTCACCGAGGTGCGAACAGCTTCCTGTCCGTCCGGGCTTAAGCGAAACAGTCCCAGGGTGTCCTTTCCCTGCCCAAACGCGGGCCGGCCCATGTACAAAACATTACTAAGACGTTCAAGCTCAATCGTTCCATCAACGCTCAAATCCGGTCGCGCACTCGGCGGCAGCGGTCCGGTGAGCAGTACATCTACTACTACCGAGCCTTCGCGAGCGGCAGGGTCTATGCGCAAAACACTCCCTTCAATCATTCCGTTACGAGTGTCTACCGTGACTTTTTGGCCCAGTTTGACGTCCTTGATTTGCGTCTCGGAAATCTTCAATTCAGCTTTGAGCGAAGCAGGGTCGGCCACTCGCGCGATGTTGAGTCCCGGAGTAACCTGCTGGCCGACTTGCACAGATACTTCCTGCAACACGCCACTCGTCCCGGCGCGCACCCTTAGACCGGTAACTTGTTCTCTCTTGAGCTTAGCTAACGCTCGGAGCTGCGCGATACGCGATTCTTGCGCGCTGATTTGCGCCTTGACTGATCTGCCGCCCACTACAAGGCGCTGCTGCTCGACCTGCAAACGATTTGCCAGATCCACCACGTGCATGCGCGACATCTTCAGCATTAACTCCGGCACCAGTCCCTGTTTGCCGAGCACCTCGTCGGTATCAAGCTGCAGTTTCGCCTGACCGTATTCAGCCTTAATTCCGGCAATCGTAGCCTGCTGCGTCATGCCTTCGCTCTCCAATCGCGTGCGCAAACTCTCTTCATCAGCCTGCGCCGCTTTCACTTGAAAGTCTGCGTCCATGGCCTCCTGTTCCAGCTGCGGGTTAGAAAGCTCGGCGATCACAGTGTCGTAGCCAACGACGACCCCTGCCTGAACGGGAATCTTTTCCACTCGACCATCAGCGGGCGCAGGCACCCACCGAACTAACTGCGGCACCAACGTTCCGACACCTCGCACCTCACGGACCATCTCGCCCCGCTTTACCGTATCGACCACTGCAGTTGAACGATCGAATGCAGGTGCTGCAGGCTTCAGCCTTGCCAGGCCAAACGTGATTCCGCCAATAGCAGCCAGTCCGACGACAGTGAAGACGACGGTGCGGATGCGCTTCTTGAATTTAGATCTTTCGGGACGTTTGATATCCATAGCTAGCGTTGACTGTGACGTGTTCTCAGCAAAACCTTCTTGACCGTGAAAGACTTATCTGGGGATCCCTACGAAATTTGAGCCAGAAACGATCGCAAGCCGGTATCGTCGCGCTGACCTTCCGAGTGTATTTCAAGTGGCGCCTAATTCCGTCCATCAAACAACTTTCAAGTAAAATGCATAGAGTTCCGGAAGTTGACAAGTCAAAGGGTATGCCAGCCAGATCTACTTAAGCAGTTTTCGCGAATTGCTGCAGGATCGGGTGCAGGTCGATGGATCTGTTGTCCGCTAGTGTCGAAGCCAGTCAGCGGCCTACTACTACAATGGGATAGCATTTCGCTTTCGGGACGAGTGAATCCCAATTTCGAGAAAGACGTGGCTCATCTTCTAGAGTTCCGCTCGGAGGGCTTGCCTTAGCTATGACCGTACGCGTGAAAAGCGGCAAGAGAGCTTTCGGAAAGCTTCCTCGCCGCTTGCTCAAAACTCCTGGGCAGGAGGTGGCGATTAACGTCCTCGCCCTGCCACCTGAACGAGACCCCCGTGATCGCGGTCCTAATAGCGCCCTACAAAACGCAGGACACTCAAGACGCCCGAAAATCCAGCGTCGCAGCCGCAGTCGCTCCCTGGTGACGATCTCTTTTCAGGTTAGATCTCTACCTCATGTTGAGGGCACTAATCTCTTAACGGTCGCTGTTACGTGCGCTTCGGGCTTCCCGGAAAGGCTAACTCCCTGAGCAGGGACCCGGCGCCGCCGAACTTATCTGTAACAAACAGCACATAGCGTATGTCGACCGCGATTGACCGACTTTTCTCCGGGCGTTAGAAAAAATCGCTTCCCAGACCCTCGTAGTTGCCGTCAAAGATGATTCCTACTAGTTTTCCGCGACCGTTTAAGACCGGACTACCAGAGTTGCCGGCAATTATGTCCGTGTCGGTCAGGAAATCGACAGGCACATTAGAACCGTCAGCAGTTGCGTATTGCCCAAAGTCCCGCGCGTAGTAAAGCTGTTTGAGTTTGGCTGGTACATCAAACGGCTCGCGGCCGGTATCTTTTTCCAGGACACCTGACAAGTAGGTGAACGGCCGATAAATGGACGCATCACGCGGCACGTATCCTTTGACTGTTCCATGGGTAAGACGAAGCGTACGATTCGCATCCGGGTACGGTTGCGGGCCTCTAAACGCGGTCATAGCCTCCAATAGAAGACGACGGCAACTCACAATCGTGGTGAACTGTGGGCGGTCTCGCATCTGGGCAAGAAGCGCACTCAGCTCAATAGCGAAATCAACGAACGGCTCGTGAACTTCGCGCAGCTGCATAGTTGAAAGACCATAAAGGCTGCCTATCGACTCTGCAGTTGCGAACCTCTTACATCCTGGTTGTAAGCGACTGAATAGCTTTCACGATAGCGGCGTGTAAAGCTTGGGTATCCCATTACCATCACGAAATCGCCTTCTTTGACGCCGCGCATGGATAGTGACAAGAACTTTCTTGGCTTATAAGGAACGTTGGCGGGATCGTACGACGCCGGCTTCCCGTTCAGGCCGACATAAGCGCGCATGAAACTAAAGTCGCCACACTGCCGTGGCCATTTGAAATTATCCTGGTCGCCGCCAAAGAAGCCGATGCTTCGTGGAGGCGCATAGACGATGCGAACGTCACTCAACGTTAAATAAGTGAACTTGTAATAAGAGAGACCTTCATTCATCGGGAGCACTTGCACGCTAACGCTATTACTCTGGTCCATTCCCGCCCGCTCGATCTCGCGGGTGTTTCTTAAGATCGTGTTAGTTCGTTGAGCCGGCGACATGCTGTCGGTAACGCCGCTAAGTATTTGGCTCGTGACGTCCCGCAAGTCCTGGGTGATTGTGACGGTATAGTCTTTGGCCCAAAGCTCCTCGGCCCGAGAATCAGCCTTGTAGCCGTTGCTGGCGTAGTCTTTGGTCGGATCTGACGCCGCGACCATGGCAGTCAGGGCGACGTGATAATTTGTGAGCAAGAGCCCGTCGGGCGACACAAACTCGCCGGTGCCACCACCGACCATTACCACCGCATCTTTAATGCTCACGCCGGCGGGGTTATAGATGCTCGTCAACGGAATACTGAGGCCGCGGCGTTTGAGTTGTTTCTCCGAAAGACGACTCAGAGTGTCGGGCAAGAACAAGCCTTCGTCACCAAGTGTCTGACAAGGCGCTGCTACAAACAGCAGAGCGACAAGCCCCGTTACACCCAGACGCGAGAGTTTCAAGCCCATAGGAAATTCCTCTGGTTAGTTTAGGACTGATAATGGAAGGCGATCTTACGTGACAGATTGTGACCAAGCCGTAGAGAATAACTGCCGGGGCAGGCGCTGGGTTCTCCTAAGCGGCTAATATTGCTTTCACTTCGGCGTCATTAATAGAACCTGGCAGGCGGCGTTCGCTATAGCATCCAGGTTGAAGTGTAAGACGCGTGGCGTAACCTTCTGCCATTCCGCGAGCTGATCGTCACGGTGCAAGCTCAATGGTTCACCCGACTCTCCAAGTGGCAGACAGAGCCTGGTGTTTGTCCAACTACTCAGGTCTGCGACGAAGCGCATGGAAACCCTGCCTCCGGCGTTGACCGTTGGCATCGAACCACCAGTATGTTGCGGAAACGTTCCCACAGCGAACTGGGAACCTGCTGCTCCCAATTTTTCAAGTGGGTGAGGAAATCGTACCGGCGCAAGCCTACCCCACGTCCACTGTGCCTGATCTGGGCCCAGCCGCTGCGTAAGCGTGTTTCTGGCCTCACGGTAACATGCCAAAATAAGGGACTCATAAGAAGCAATTCCTCTCGGTAGCCAGGCGAGTGGGCGTTCGGTAATCAACTTATCAATGAATGTCCCCTCGTTTCTCCATTCGAATAGTTCTGCCCGCTCTCTGCCAAGAGCTTCGACGAGAATGTGTTGGCGAAATGCCTTGCGCATTTCTGTGACGATCGGTAACTCCCTGGATTCGGAGGTAGAGTATCCTTCCCACCCGTCGAGAAGATTAGCCATCTCACGCCATTCTGCTGAGCTGGAGGTAAGAGGTTCGGCGAGCTCAACGATTGCAGATGCAAATATTGCGTCCGGATAAGAGTAGGTGTCGGCCTGAATGGCCAGGAAATCGTCTATCGTCAGTTTTGGTTTCATCTTGAGGAGATCATGGATGCGCCGGGCGCGATACGGTGTCCTCCAGTTGTGCGAAAGATGATGTGGATAGCCTTCGCTGACGGACCGTTGATTTGCCGAGACGATAATCCCTGAGGGCGGATCAAAGACCTGCGGAAGTTCTTCAAATGGGACACTCCCAAGCCACTCGCCATCGTCGGTAGTGCCATCATACGGCAAGCTGCCGTCCCCGGTTTTCCTGACTGGAATACGACCGGCGACGTGGTAACCGATATGACCTGCAGTATCGGCGTAGACAAAATTTTGTGGTGGCCCGGCAAAGCCGCTCAAAGCGTTAACAAACTCGCTCCAATTGCGCGCGCGGTTGATCGCGAGAAATGACTCAAGGTCTATCACCTCAGAGTCGAGTGCGGTCCAGCGCACCGCCAGACCCAACGAGCCACTTTCAAAGTGGATCGGACCGTGTCGGGTGACCTTAACCTCCAGAGTCACGGTCTCGTCTGCAGACCCGTTTGCTGATTGACGAACTTTGATCTCTTCTCGGTTCACCTCGGCTTGGCGCCAGCCTCCCGGGGTCAGGTAGACGCACGGATCATTCTCGTCAAACTTTTCAAGATAAAGGTCTTGCACATCGGGGCAGAGATTCGTAATGCCCCACGCAATATGTTTGTTATGCCCAATCATCACGCCGGGCAGCCCAGGAATAGAAACACCCGAGACCTCGAGCTCGGGTGAGCACAAATGCGTGATATGCCAGATCGTGGGGGACGTTGGAGGCAGATGGGGATCGTTGGCCAGCATAGGCTTTCCCGATGCGGTCAGCCGCCCGCTAACCGCCCAGCCATTACTGCCCTCGTGTCCGTCGACGCCAGTCGCCGCCCGTGTTCGTCGCATCGCGCCTAACAGCTCAGTCAACGCGGTCCGTTCGGTTTCGCCTATCTTCGCATAGCTGGGAACGTGGCTGCGTTCAGCAGCCGGGGGCCGGTTTTGGCTTTTCACGATATTGTCTACGATTACGACGTCATGCGGCGAAGTCTCTGGCAGGAGTGCGGCAAGTTTCTCGGCCGGCAGGTCACGGAGCAGAGCCCGCAGAATATCTACATCCACCGTGACAGATAGACTCTCGGCCAGCAGCTTTCCCAGGGCTAAAGAATCAACCGCAGTCCATGCCCGTGGCGTATATGCCAGAATGTGGAACTCGCGCGGCAGTGAGAGACTCCCGCAGCCTTCTATGAAGGTATTGACGCCCCGGGCATAGGATTCAAGCGCCACTCGCGTTTGCGTCGAGGCGTGTGCGAGCAGCCTTTCGGCAAGCTTTGTAAAACCATAAAGGCGATGAAGCTTGTCCTGCTCGATCGCATTCCGCCCAAGGATCTCCGACAGTTCGCCGCGCGCTGTGCGCCTCAGGAAATCCATCTGCCAAAGCCGGTCGAATGCGGTGGCGTAACCCTGTGCCAGGTATAAGTCCGCTTCGTTTGAGGCCTCGATGTAAGGAATGCCCCGCTCGTCACGCCGGATGGTGACCTTGTCATTCAACGACGAAAGCTCGATTGAGCTATATTTCATGTCCGATTTCAATTCCACAACCATCAGATGAGGACCTTTGATTTAAGAGCAGCAGTGGATCTCAAAATCGGATCATCTCGTCAATCCAAAATCGAATTAGATGTGAGTCTTCACCCATGGGAGCCAGCGACGGAGACAACACCTCAAAGGGCACGCGGAGCCTTTGCAATTCGGTCCTGAGTCGGGCGATCACAAACCCGTAAAAATGCGTTCTACCTCGTGCCGCGCAGTGCCTGCAGGCGGCTTTGATCAACTCAGCCAGGACTCGATTGCCGTCATATGAAGGCTGGGAAATCGCCAGCCGCCCAAATTCCACTCCCTTCTCTTTGTCGTATTCGAAGCTAAAATAATCTTCTATGGTCCACCTATCACCCGCGATGATCCGGACGGCTCCGATGATTTCCTGGCGTTCGTTGTACATGAGAACATGAGTCGCAGTCTGATCGAAGTCGTCGCCACTCCATTCCTGGACATTCTCAGGATTCCTGCCACTCCTGGTGTAGGTCTCCCTCCTAAAGCGAATGATATCGTCAATCAGCCGGGGATCGTATTCAGCTATCCTGATCATGGATTATTTCCCTATTACATGGCCCATACGAACCAGGATCCTTCTACGCGTATCTGTAAAGGCTGTGCGACCATGCATAAACCTTGAATTATCAATTAGCAGAATGTCGCCTGTTTTCCAGCGCACGCCGTAGGTTCTTGCGCGGGCGCATTCTGCTATTTCTTGTAGCATGTCCGTGGGAAACGGCGACCCATCACCTAACGTCGGCGTATAAATATTCTTTGGATAATACTCGCTCACTGAGCGATAGTGATAGATTAGCAGGGAGTTACAGAAGGACTTTTTTCCGCCCCATCTCGTCGGGATTACACAAAGCGTTTGAAATACACCATGCAGCACATCGCCCTCGAAATCGGCGTCGAGGGCTTCCCAACGGGGAAGGCTCGCTCTGATCTTTTTCATTCTGGCTTGCGCTGCTTCTTTCGAAGTCACTCCCAGAGTAGCCATCCAGCGTTCCGGCGAAATCGTCCAACTCCATTTAAGGACTGCATTCTCAACGAAATCTCGGGCGCGTTCGGAAAGGCCTTCTAACAGGGCAACTCCGTCACACAGAGTGGTTTCTCCTCCAGCACTCGCCGGCTTAACACAATAAAGCATCAACATATCAGGACAGCCAGGCGCGTAAGAACCCTCTCGATGTAGCGGTATTGAATCCATCCCTTTGTTGACTGTGGAGGTGGTTGCATCCGCGTTAACGGGATCTCGCTCGACTGTGGTGCTGGTGCTGTGATGTACCATCGGCGTTATCAGCCCGTTGCTGAGAGCCTCAAAATCATCAAGGCTGGCCCTCGCTCTCACGATCACCACGCCATTCTCCTGGAGGCAGGTTTTTACGGTGGACAGGTCACATTCCGTTAATGCCACCGGCTGTCCGTTATCGTCGCGCACAGTCTTTGTAGTCATCTGCATAAGGTCAACTCCCGTCAGAGCAAAGGTTTCAGCACTTTAGCTTCTGGTCCGCGTTAATGATCCTCTTAGTCTCTCGATGAAGGATTTGCAGAAGCAACGACTCACAGGTATGAAGAAAGAAATGATCTCCCGGCAAGAACCAGACATCAAGAGAATTGGTGGTTTGGATCTGCCAGGACTCCAGGTCCTGACGCGAAACTAGATTATCTTCGAGTCCGCCGAACGCGGTAATTCGGCAATCCAGCGGCAGCCTGGCCAAACATGCATACGTCTCCGCAAGCTTGAAGTCGGCACGCAGAGTCGTCAGCATGATCCGCAGCAATTCGGGGTGTTCCCACACTTCAGGCGGCGTTCCGTTGAGTGCTCTTAACTTGGTTATGAATTGATCGTCGGGCAGGTGGTGGGTATCAGGGGTGCTTCTTGGAAGATGCGGACCGCCCGCTCCTGAAACGAATAAGTGGTCGACGTTAAGATCGAACTCCTGACGCAGTGCGTGGCAAACTTCAAAGCTCACTATGGCTCCCAAACTATGCCCGAAAATGCAGAAGGGACGATCAAGGAAGGGTTTGATTGCCTGGGCCAGGTCATTCACAAGCGCGCACATGTTGCCGTAAGGAGTTTCCCGGTAACGGCCGCCTCTGCCCGGCAGTTGTACCGACCACACTTCAACTCCTGTCGGCAAATATTGATTCCACCCTCGAAAGATCGAAGCTCCCCCTCCCGCGTAGGGAAAGCAGAATAAGCGCATTTTCGCCTGAGGATCCGCCTCTTGGCAGGTAAACCAGGGCGTAGGATCTATTCTTTCAAGCCTGCCTGACATGTCCATTCGATCTACGCACCAACCCTCAATGCCCAAAATACTAACCAGCGAACTAACGGGAGGGCGCTAAGGGAAGTGCAGGCCAAAGACCATGAACTGAAGTTTAGGAGATCGTCGCTTGTAGGGCGGCGGGACTGGAGAAATGCTTCAGTTTTATTTCCTGAGAGATTTGTTGCAGGTTGTTTTCAGCTGCGAGTCTATCGGTGAGGGGCGCACCTCTGGGTACGCCAATCTCCATCGAGAGCAGGTCGCCGCAAGCATTGACGAACTGCTTGATCTGTTCAATCGTAAGACCCTTGCCTTCCAGATAAGGCAGAATCCAAAAATCAAAGTCATACATCGGCAACCAGGTGGAGTTGGTTACCTGTCCATAGAGCTTGAGCACCATCTCGCATCCCTGCTCCCAGTCCATCGAATTGTGTCGCCACTTGTAACCCAGTCCGTCTATCCCAAGCTGCTCTTTGCTCTTGTAGATTGGGGCCCTGGAATTGTTGTACCAGATTTCTCCCCGGTAAAATGTGGGCCGCGCTTCCTGTAGCAAATTGATGGTGTTTTCCACACTGCGCTCGGTCTCTCCGGGAAACCCTACTATTAAGGACGCAAACGTGGTAATACCACTCTCCCTTAATAACGTCATCCCTCTCAGGTATTGCTCTGGCGTCGCCACTTTCTTCATGATCTTTAACACGTCCGAGTCGCCTGACTCGATCCCCAAAAACACTCCGGCGCAATTGCTTTTTGACATCAACTCGCATAATTCTTCGTCCATGATGTTGCAGCGTAAATAGGAATACCACCGGAAGCTGAACTTATTACTTATCATCATCCTGAGGATTGACTTGAAACGGTCAGCCGGCACATTGAACGTGTCGTCTATGAAGACCAGATTCCGCACATTCGACCGCTCCTCAATCTGACGCAGTTCATTCTCCACTCCGCTGATCTCCTGCGGTACCCACTTCCCTGCTCGCACTGGGTAATCACAGAACGTGCAGCGGAACGGACAGCTTAAGGCGGTGCGCGTCTGCAGGGTCGCCCCCAGGTCTCTTCCCTTAAAATTGTCCCAGTTGATGGGTGACAGGGAAAACTCCGCTTCCGGTCCCGTAAACACAAATTGTCCTTGCCACTTCAGATAGCAATTCTTTACCTTGGCCAGATCCTCGCTCTCCCTCAGTCTCATGATCAGGTTCGCCAAAGTTTGCTCACCTTGTTGTTGCCGCACGTACAGGTCCGCTCCTATTTCTTCCAGAATCACCCGAAAATCTTCTTCTGCCAGGTGAAAGGAAAGATTATCTATTAGCGGCCCGCCCACAACGATGCGCGATTCGGGGCTGTGTTCCCTGATATAGCTCACTACCTCTTCAGCCACCAACGGCGTCAGGTACAACGTGGTCGTCACTGCTACTACCTTTGGCTTCTGACTCAATAATTCCTTTAGCCATTCTCTTTGTCCATGAAAGAAGCTGGAGAATTCCGCCCTGATCCCCAGGTGCCGCAGAAAGCTCGCAAGGTACACCGGCGCCACTTGCGTCATCTCTGTCCAATGCAACTTCTCTCCGGTCAGATGATTGAGTACCTCCAGGTACGGCAGCTTTCGACCTTCCAGGGTAATGAAGTCCATTCTCAGGTTGCGGTAATCCCCCGAACTCACCCCTTTGGCCCGCTGCAACCCCTCATGAAAATCAAAACCCAAATCATAATGCCCCAGCACCAGGCATTCGAGCCCGGTCTCTCTGCTAACCCCTCTGTCGTTCATTTCGTCCACTCCTTTTCATAGCCCGTTCTTCCATCTCGGACCATGACCAAATTTCTGCCTACTCCGGCCGCTCCCACTGAAAATCCCCACCCCGCACTCTGCTCCGCTCTTGTAAGTGTTCCCCATTGCCTGAATCGCATTCTGCGATTCCTGGGAACTCAATTGCCACGCTAAACCTTCAGATACTCGGAACCGTGTGGTGACTTGTAGGCGAGGCCGTTCGTGAGATAAGCCTGACTCCACATGCAGGAATCCTCAGGAATTTCCAAATGGTTTTGGCGAGCGTGCTTTTGAAAACAGCACGCGTCATATTAACGATGAGAGTGTGCGAGCTGAATTAGGGGGATGGGAGTGGAGCCGGCTCGAAAGACCTGTTTCCTCCTAACATCATATTCATGAGACATCTTCGATCGCTTCCAGATGACCCTGACCGGCGAGCATCGCTAAGTCGATATTTGCCACACATCTCACCTTCCTGTAATCGAGAGACAAATTACCTACAATCAATGCGCTGCCGGTTCCTTCCTCAAAGTTAGCCGCTCCTAAATCACAAGCACTTAGGTCCAGGTTGACGCCCAA
Source organism: Pyrinomonadaceae bacterium (assembly GCA_036726305.1). Classification (GTDB taxonomy): domain Bacteria; phylum Acidobacteriota; class Blastocatellia; order Pyrinomonadales; family Pyrinomonadaceae; genus JAOAPY01. Next base: position 17,744 of record DAIMCP010000078.1, read on the forward strand.
CTCGGTACCGGGCTTGGTGTCGATAAACTTCAAACGCAAGTAGCCGTTATCTACCGCTTCCTTAAAAAGCTTCACTGACGGCTCAGGGCGGTGGCTTAGAACCACTGGGTGATCCCCGGCGCAAAGGCGATTCACGAGACTCTCATGTTCCTGCGGCTGTGGAGTTGAAGGTGCTGGGGCTGGGGGATTCCGAGCCAGCTCTTCCATTCTCTTTCTCAGGCTCAGCGGTCTCATATCGGTCCAAACTTCACTAATGTAAGCGAGGCACTCTGCTTTGGGCCCCAGTTTCCCCGCATCTCTCCATCCGAGTGGATTTTCCTTGTATTCGGGCCAGATGGAATACTGTTCCTCGTCGTTGACTACGACCCTATAGATCCTCTTGTCCTCTTCCTCAGAATTTGACAAAGACATTTTTCATCCTCCTTCAGGAATGTTGTTCAACCATAACGTCAACGCAAACATTGGCGCTGCCTGGCATAAACTGAGCGGCAGGTGACTGGACGCTGATCGCCTGCTATCAACTAACGGCCGCAGTCGCGAAATTCTTGTGCTGGATCTGGCGACAGACTTGTCGCAGGTTGTTTTCAGCTGCGAGTCTATCGGTGAGGGGCGCACCTCTGGGTACGCCAATCTCCATCGAGAGCAGGTCGCCGCAAGCATTGACGAACTGCTTGATCTGTTCAATCGTAAGACCCTTGCCTTCCAGATAAGGCAGAATCCAAAAATCAAAGTCATACATCGGCAACCAGGTGGAGTTGGTTACCTGTCCATAGAGCTTGAGCACCATCTCGCATCCCTGCTCCCAGTCCATCGAATTGTGTCGCCACTTGTAACCCAGTCCGTCTATCCCAAGCTGCTCTTTGCTCTTGTAGATTGGGGCCCTGGAATTGTTGTACCAGATTTCTCCCCGGTAAAATGTGGGCCGCGCTTCCTGTAGCAAATTGATGGTGTTTTCCACACTGCGCTCGGTCTCTCCGGGAAACCCTACTATTAAGGACGCAAACGTGGTAATACCACTCTCCCTTAATAACGTCATCCCTCTCAGGTATTGCTCTGGCGTCGCCACTTTCTTCATGATCTTTAACACGTCCGAGTCGCCTGACTCGATCCCCAAAAACACTCCGGCGCAATTGCTTTTTGACATCAACTCGCATAATTCTTCGTCCATGATGTTGCAGCGTAAATAGGAATACCACCGGAAGCTGAACTTATTACTTATCATCATCCTGAGGATTGACTTGAAACGGTCAGCCGGCACATTGAACGTGTCGTCTATGAAGACCAGATTCCGCACATTCGACCGCTCCTCAATCTGACGCAGTTCATTCTCCACTCCGCTGATCTCCTGCGGTACCCACTTCCCTGCTCGCACTGGGTAATCACAGAACGTGCAGCGGAACGGACAGCTTAAGGCGGTGCGCGTCTGCAGGGTCGCCCCCAGGTCTCTTCCCTTAAAATTGTCCCAGTTGATGGGTGACAGGGAAAACTCCGCTTCCGGTCCCGTAAACACAAATTGTCCTTGCCACTTCAGATAGCAATTCTTTACCTTGGCCAGATCCTCGCTCTCCCTCAGTCTCATGATCAGGTTCGCCAAAGTTTGCTCACCTTGTTGTTGCCGCACGTACAGGTCCGCTCCTATTTCTTCCAGAATCACCCGAAAATCTTCTTCTGCCAGGTGAAAGGAAAGATTATCTATTAGCGGCCCGCCCACAACGATGCGCGATTCGGGGCTGTGTTCCCTGATATAGCTCACTACCTCTTCAGCCACCAACGGCGTCAGGTACAACGTGGTCGTCACTGCTACTACCTTTGGCTTCTGACTCAATAATTCCTTTAGCCATTCTCTTTGTCCATGAAAGAAGCTGGAGAATTCCGCCCTGATCCCCAGGTGCCGCAGAAAGCTCGCAAGGTACACCGGCGCCACTTGCGTCATCTCTGTCCAATGCAACTTCTCTCCGGTCAGATGATTGAGTACCTCCAGGTACGGCAGCTTTCGACCTTCCAGGGTAATGAAGTCCATTCTCAGGTTGCGGTAATCCCCCGAACTCACCCCTTTGGCCCGCTGCAACCCCTCATGAAAATCAAAACCCAAATCATAATGCCCCAGCACCAGGCATTCGAGCCCGGTCTCTCTGCTAACCCCTCTGTCGTTCATTTCGTCCACTCCTTTTCATAGCCCGTTCTTCCATCTCGGACCATGACCAAATTTCTGCCTACTCCGGCCGCTCCCACTGAAAATCCCCACCCCGCACTCTGCTCCGCTCTTGTAAGTGTTCCCCATTGCCTGAATCGCATTCTGGCTCACGGCCGAGGGCCCTACCCTGGGGCAAGGTCGGCACTCGAGAGAGAGTCTCCGAGTCGCAATCGGTGAGAAGGCGTGGAATAAGTGAAAGGTCAGGATTATGAGTTTCGCAATACGACCGCCGGATCGGTATTTGCGGCCCTACGCGCCGGTAAGAACGACGCGAAAAGCGTAACCAAAATGAGCACTGCCGGAATGAGGATAAAGACGAGCGGATCAGTACTGCTCACCTCAAACAACTGCGACGATAGGGCACGGGTCAGAGCCAAGGAACCCAACAGCCCAATTACCAGGCCTATCACCGCCAGCAATAGGCCTTGCTTCAAAACCGACGTCAGGAGATTACGAGGTTGCGCTCCGAGTGCCAGTCGGATTGCAAATTCTGCCTTTCGGCTGCTAACGAAAACCGACATCATTGCATATGTTCCGATGGCCGCGAGTAGCAAAGCCATACCGCTAAAAACCATTAGCAGGAAATTTATTAGTCGCTGCGCGCCCAGCCGTTTGCTAACATTCTCGCTCATTGTGTTCACGGAATACACCGGCACGTCGGGATCCAGGGCCCGGACTCGCTCGCGAATCAACGGCATAACCCCATCAGGACTTTCGGTATTCACAACGAGATACATCCTCCACTGCTCCCGGCTTTGCCCGTACGCAAAACCCAATTGTTCGTTGGAAAGGTAGAGGTGAGGATACGGTTCTGCCGCCAAGCTCTGTTCTTTCACGGTCGGGACGACTCCAATGATGGTATACCACTCGGGGTCACCCGTCCGAATCCGCTTACCGACCGCGCCGCCGTTTGGCCAATAGCGGCGCGCCAGCGCTTGATCAACGATGGCCACCAGCGGTGATTCTCCGGTGTCTGACTCCTGGAAGTCGCGCCCTTGTTGAAGTGGCATGCCCATGGACTTAAAATATGCTGGGCTCACGACCTTTATCTCCGCCTGCGGGGCGTCGCCGTCTGGCGGTTCCTGTCCTTCCACCACGTGACCGTCCACCACCGGTTCGCCGCTGAAAGGTATGTTGGAGCTGACTGCTGCGGCGTTGACTCCCGGCAAAGCCCGGACGTCCTGAAGTAACCTCTTATAGAACCCCATTAGCTGATCGGCGCTTCCCTTTTGTTTAGAGACCGGGAGGATCATCGTCAGTACCTTCTCAGTCTCGAACCCCGGGTTGATAGTCATTAATCGTTCGAAGCTCTTAAGCACCAGTCCGGCGCCGATTAGCAATACCATCGAGCCCGCAAGTTGCACGACTACGAGCCCGGAGTTCAAGCGGCGGTTTGCATATCCGGCGCTTGCCTTCTGACCTTCGTTCAATCCCGTCTTCAGACCAAGCCAGTACGCCCTGAACGCCGGAACCAGCCCGAACAGTAAACCGGTGAGCAGTGTCATGGCCACAGTGACTAAGAGTACCGTGCGACTGATGCCAGCCTCTTCAATTCGCGGGATCCCCTCGCCGTACACCCGACTAAGCACCCTCAGCGACCACCAGGCGAACGCTGTCCCCGCGACAGCGCCAATCAGTGCCAGCAATAAACTCTCGGTTAGTAGTTGCCTAATGATGCGAATGGGCGAGGCGCCCAAGGCGAGACGCATTGCAATCTCCTGAGTCCGCCGAGTCACTCGGCTCAGCAAGAGGTTGGCCACGTTGGCGCAGGCAATCAGTAAAACGAAGGCAACTGCAATTTGAACCATCAGCAACCGATTTTTAATGTTCCCCACGATTACTTCTTTAAGAGGAGTCACGATGGTCCTCAGGCCTGAACCCGCGCTGGGGGGACTCTTGCGCAAGACTACCGCAGGATTCTCTGCTGCTGCATTCCGAAGAACCGCGGTTGTGTCGGCTGCAGCAGCGGAAGGCGACAAGCCGGGTTTGAGCCGCGCGATACCGGCGAGTAAGAAGGGGGCCGTCGCCTGAGGGTTCAAGGCCATCGTGGTCCACAGTTCAGTTTGCGGCGCAGGAAACCTGAAGCTGGGAGGCGCAACACCTATCACCTGAGTAGGTACGCCGCTTAGGACCAACGATTTCCCCACAATCTGCGGATCCGCCCCGAAACGTCTCTGCCACAGATTATGACTCAGGACAACTACATTGTTTTTTCCGGGAGCATCCTCATCCGGATTAAAGGTTCGCCCCACCATAGCATTCACGCCGAACACCTTGAAGAAGTCGGCCGTTACCCTGCCGGCTTGAACGTATTCGGGTCTTTCCGAACCGGTCAAAATTGCTCCTGTAGTATCGAAGGCCGCGATGGCCTCAAAGGAGCGGTTTCCATCACGGTACCTGACAAAGTTTGCCGGCGAGAGGCCCCAGTTAGTCAATCCCATCTCCGGATACGCTTGTAAGAGCCTCACGAGGCGATCTGGTTCGGGGTATGGAAGTGGACTCAGCAGAATGCGTTCGACAAGAGTAAAGACGACCACGTTCGCTCCGATCCCGATGGCTATGGTCAAGACCGCAACCAAAGAAAATACCGGGTTCTTTCGCATTGTCCGCAATCCGTAACGCAAGTCGTGCCATATGTCGGTTAACACGTTTTTAAGCACCTCCATGTGTTCAGGCCCATCTCGCTGCGTGGTGAATCCTGCGAGGATTGTACCGCTGCCTTCTCTGGACAAGCCAGAACAACTTCTCAAATGCAATAACTCACTTAGCGGGAAATGTGGATAGCGTTTGCCATCGTATTCCTCATCATTTCAACAAATGAGCGACTTGCCGTCACTAAGGGTCTTTAGAAACCTTCGCTTGCAGCTCGCGTTGCGTGCGTCGCATTGAGGTTCATCACAGGCTCCGGCTCCATGTAATCGTCCAACCAGCCGGCCGTCGGGTTGCTCTCGAAGACCATCATCCGTCCGCAGTCAAGGGGATTGGGAGCCCGATGGTAGCGAAAGATGATCTTGGTTCCCAACTTGCTTACGACCTCTATCTTGCCCGTGCGGTGAGACATGCAAAGCTTGGCTTGTTTGGCTAACCCGGCAAGTCGTCGCCGGGCCTCCTCGAATATCTTCAGACCCTCTTCCACCGGAACTACGTAAGCTTTGTTGCCGGCCGTGGGGCGACACAGGAAGAGATAATAGGGCACGACGCCATTATAGGATAACCTGCCGAACAGTTCTGCGATAATCTCGGGTTTGTCGTTGACGCCACGGATCAGCGGCGACTGGTTCACTGTGATAGCACCGGCCTTCTGCATCAAGCTCAGGCACAATAAGGCCGGCTCGGTCAACTCCCTGGGGTGGTTGAAGTGGGCCATGATGAAAATCTTCCTGTCGGGCAGACTATATTTGCTCAGCGTCTCCAACAGGGTGGGATCATTAAGGATTCTATATGGGTCGAAGGCCGTCATCTTAGTGCCGATACGAATGATCCGCACGTGTTCGATCTCCCTTAGCTGCCTGATGATCCCCACCAATTTCGCAGTTGACATTATCAGAGGATCGCCGCCAGACAGCAGAACATTGTTGATCTCGGGGTGAGCTTGGATGTATCCAATAGCGTCGGTAACGTCATTTGTCACTTCATCGTTGTCCTCTGTAAAGAGTCGCTTGCGGAAGCAAAATCGACAGTAAGCACCGCAGACGTTATTCACCAGGAGCAGGGCAGTGTCGGGATATTTGTGCTCCAAGCCTTTTAGGACCGTATAGGACGATTCGTCGGACGCGTCCATTTCCCCGAACTCTTGCAGTTCCTGAACGTCTGGCATCACGATCCGCCGAATTGGATCGTCCGGATCGTCCCAGTTGATGAGTGACTGATAATATTCATTTGTGCGGAAGGCGAATTTTTCGGCCACTGGCTTGAGCCGTTGTCTCTCGTCATTGTCCAAGCCAGCCACATGCTCGAGCTTGTTTATATATCGAGGTCTTATGTTCACAAAATCCATGGTTGTTCCGCTCCTTATGCTCGAGTACTTGGGCCGTCGATTCGAACCCCAGGACATGCCCGGGCACGGCTCAGAGGGTGGTGGCCTGATTGAGTTACACGCTCAATAGTCCTGGTGGTACATCCCACTATGTCGCAGAGAAACTAGAGAGAAAGAGAGCAATCATCCCGCATTGGCACGAGACGAGTTGAGAGTGATTGAACCGATTCGAACAAAGGGGTGAGCGCGTTCCTCCCTCAGGCAACTGCCAGGCTGCTTAGTGCAATGCAATTCCTGAAGCAAATAAATATTCGGCGTGTAGTGTCCCTTGTTTGCGCCGATCGCTTCCACAATGGCCTGGGCGCCGGTCATTGTAGTAACGCAGGGAACGTTGTACTGCAACGCGGCATGACGGATCGCCTGCTCGTCGAAATGTGAAGCACGACCCAGCGGCGTATTTATGATCAGCGCCACATCGCCCC
>DAIMCP010000079.1:0-23661 GCA_036726305.1 Pyrinomonadaceae bacterium
GCAGCCTCGCAAATACGAAGCGACATGACTATCTGCCGTTCGGTGAGGAACTCTTCGCCAACCAGGGCGCACGCACAACATTACTGGGGCTACAGCGCGAACGATGGCATCCGCCAGAAATTCACCCAAAAAGAACGCGACATCGAAACAGGACTCGATTACTTCGGGGCGCGGTACTACGCGAGCACGCAGCGGCGATTCACTTCTCCTGATCCTTTACTCTCAAGCGGTAGGCCTATTCATCCCCAAAGTTGGAATCGCTACAGCTACGTAATCAATCAACCACTATCTTTGGTTGATCCGAACGGCTTAGACTGGGGTGTTGCCAACTGGATTGATCCAGACGGCACTCGCCACACTCGTTATGAATACTTTAGTGGTGAGATTGGCGGGCGCGGCGGGCACCAATACAGTGCTGTTAACTTTGGTGGCGATGCAACGCGTACCATAGACACTTCAGATGGCAGGACAGTCGTAATCTCCAACAATCCCGACACCCTTAACGGTGCTTATTCGCGTGATATAACAGCGCATCCGCAGGCTGAACAGGCACCTGTCTTACCTCCATCTTGGGTGGATCATGTGCCGGTAGCTGGCAATGCTCGAGGGTTCCTCTTTCATTACACAACGCATAATTTTGAAGCAGCGCTGCTTGATTTCGGGTTGGCATCGGCGGAGCTAGGCACCGCGAATGTGGGGGTCTCGGCAGCAGCCGCGAGATCATTTGCGACCGGAACTGGTGAGGCGATTTTCTATTCCGGCGGGAAAGCCGCTTTCCAAGCAGCAACAGGAGGCTGCCGCCAGCGAGGGCGGCAAAACGATAAGCATGACGCTTGGTGGAAGAGTGCTGCAAAAGGCAGCGGCACCGCTGCCAGAGCGCACATCAACGTGGGTTTGGAACTGGGGGTCGAAGCACTTTGCTGAAGGTGCGTCAGGAAACCTTAGGGTATTCTTGCGTGAGCCGATTCGAAACAACAGCACATGGAACACCGTCGAATATCCGATCCTGCGCGTCAATCCTTTCGTCAGGACTGTTCCAAGGTGAGAGGAGGAGTTGCGAAAGATGTTCAGACGATTCTTATTAGGCACGGGCGCTAAGAGTGATTCAGGCTTTTCTGTGAAACTTAAAGGACTTCACACAATCGAATATCGGGAAGGCGATAGACGACTTGAAGCATTCAGAGAAAGGCTCGTTGGAGATCCCAGCATGGACATCGATTCTAGTTCGATCGAATCTTGGTTGCCTCCGCACGAAAGTGAAGTTATTCCGCCTGACAAGAGGCAGCAAATTCTCGACAACATTTGCGCTGCGATTGAGTTCTTGGGGCTGACTTATGTGCTGCGGTGAATAGCCACCTCAGGCTGCCGATGACCAACGCTTCGCTTCGTGTTTGAGGATCATTCCCTCCAACAACGCCTTGATGACTTTCTTTTCATCAAGCGCGAACCTTGAGACAGCTTCAAACTGCAGGCGCAGATCTCCATCCGGGCCGCGCTCATCCGCCCCGAAGATCAACACATCTGACCGAAAGGAGTTCGTTCGCGTGCGGCTGGTCTGCCGGTCTTCACATCGGGAGTATAATCCGGCAAATTTGGCGTTAGAGATAATGCTTGCCTTGCCGGAATGAGTTTCGGATCGAGTGTGCATCCCGAAGCTAACGTTTAGACCCGTAGACCCGTGTCTCTCGGAAGGGCCGTGATTATCGAAAGTAGCCCCGTGTTCAAGTGCGAGCAATTATCCGGCGCAAGTGCATACCGAGTTAATGTGCTTGATTCGCGAGGGTGCCAAGTCGCTGAGAGCGGAGACTTGCCGTCAGCGATCACCGAATGGAAGCCCGGCACGCCTCTCGATCGGGGCAATATCTACTCCTGGGTTGTCATTGCAGTCGTCGATGGCAAAGAGATCGTTTCTCCCGGCGCGTCTGCTCCCGCGATGAAATTCCAGGTTCTGTCGACGAGTGATCTTACGAAACTGGATCAACTGAAACGAACTCATTCACATCTTGCGCTGGGTGTCTTATTCGCGAAGGTTGGTCTACTGGCGGAAGCCGAACGCGAGCTTAAAGAGTTGGTTCGCCTCAATCCTCATGACAAGGTAGCTAAGAAATTGCTTCGCAGCGTGGGTTTAATACGCGGGGCTGCGCGCTAGATTCTTCTAAGATTTCTCGACAATGTCTTCTCCTACCATCGTGGACTCTCGAAGGTGAAAGCTAACTTCGTACAGCTGCAAACGAACATTCGGAGCGGCGGCAATGGCGTAACCAATCGGTTCATCTGCTTTGTGCGCGATGACTAAGCCTTCCACACTCTCTCCTGACTGCGCCAAGTGCTTTGCTACCCAACCCATGTATCGAAGAACCTGTCCGACCGTCTGATCGCTTGATTGGTTTCGTTTCAGTTCGATCACGAGCCAGCGCGGCTCCCGCTGATGTCTGGCCAGAAGATCGATCCTTCCTACACTGCAGGGGTATTCATAACCTGCCTCAGGATCACCGTCTTCCTCATAGAGATTCCAATTCTTACCGAGCTCAGTACGCGCCCAGTTATCCCTGAGAAATTCTTGAAGATGCCGTTCGAGACCGAAGGTCTGCGGAAGTAGAGACTCGCCTTCAGGCAAAGAGCCTGCCCCATACGCTGTGAGTTGAGTGTCGTCTATGGGGCTTTCAATCGGTGCTTCGATTCTCCACATGAGGGCATCCAGAGTCCAAAGGTCGACCTTAACATCTTGAGCAAGGTCATTCAAAATCGCGTTAACCTTGACATAGCGATCACCGAATGGCTCACCTCGATGGAACTCTGGCCAAATGTCAAGGGTCTTCAGCGCGCCTTCTGAGATTTGATTCCAAACACCGTACCGATCCGGATGACAGATGAGTAGGATAGGCGTGAGCACGGCTTTGCTTAATCGCGGTACATAGGCGGGCCCAGTACTGGGGACTAGCTCGTTAAGGCGGTCTCGAACTGGCCGATCTTCATTAAGCAAAATCGTAAGTGCTTGTCTCAGTCGATTCATGTCAGAGCATATGGCAGGACCCATCCTCTGCAGGGATATCCAATGACGGTTGTTCTTAAAATGGAGGAACTGTCGAAACTCTTCTTCTGTCAAAGAAGGAAGCCTATTGCTATCGAACGTGCTTTGGTAACGGACTAACACCTCGTCCCTTGCGTGAGTTATCGCGGTCAATTGCTCGTCGCTTTGAGCTCTTGCGAGAATCGTCTTCAGCACTGAGACTGCTGTCTGAAAGTTCGCTGCATTTCCCATCAAAACCTCCGCTTAATATTGGCTCGTCCCTTGGGTTCATATCGAAATCATAACAAACGACATTCGCTCCTGTAACATCTCTTAGACACAGAGGTGAAAATGAGGACTGTCTTGGTCCAAGGTGAGGTTAAGTGGATTCGCCTAAAACGAATCGTTGGACTGGCGAGGAGCCTCGAACCTCCATTATTCGTGGCGACAGAATACCTGTCCCACTGACACGCCAGCGATACTCAATTATGAAGCCTCTATGGAATCTGTCCAGAGGACTCATCCACAGGGTCCTCTAAAAGCTTCGTGCGTTGTTCCCGGCCTTCCTTATAGTTGTCGATTCCACGGACCATCAGATACACAGCGCCGGCAAGAGCAATCGTCACATTCATTCTAGGAGCCTCTAGGTTCCTTAGAACAACCCAGCAAATAATCATCCCAATGACGACTTCTGCGGCACCGTACCAGTGCCGAAAGAGGCTTCGAATATCGTAAAGCTGCTTGGCAAGTCCGAGAAGCAACAGCGTCGCAAAGAAACGCACTACTACATACTCTTGCACTTCATGGAAATAGGACCACACCAAAGCAAAGATGACGGGCCAAAGAAGAATCAAGGCGGTGAAGAAGAGGAGGAGACCGAAAAGGATAATTGCGCCAAGCAGTCTTAGTTGATTCAGGGTTTCCTTTAGTTTCTCAGAAGTCATCCACTTCATGATGTGATTCCTCGCTTTCAGTAGTTGGTGATTTGTTTGGCGAACGAATTCTACATCCTACTACCTATGCAAGGACTTTTTTATTGACATAAGATTTTGCAACGCTAGAATGCGCGTTTAGTCGGGTTTGGCGGGGTGAGGACGTTGGTACGTCACGAAAGCGTGAAGATGAAATGAGTGGAAAACTCCGTAGCCTATACAGGTAGGCGACGAGTCTTTGGAGCGTAGCGTCTGCCGGATGCAAAGCAGAGGTGAAATAGTTGCTCCTAAAAGGTACTGTTGAGGCGCGATGCAAGCCGCCAAGACGACAGGCTTGACTAAGAAGTAGCACGGTGAGTGAAACCGAAGCAGATAACGACCTACGAGAAATCACCCTCCTGCCCCATCTTGCATAATGAGACAGCGAATGAATCCGATGGTAGCTAGTGTTCCAAAGGATTGCCGAGACTAGCCAATCAGCGTTGCTGGTCCAAAGGTTGAAACAAGTCACCTGTTTATCTTGTTTCCATTCGGGATTCCGCGGAGAGCGGATCGGGTCAGCGATTACTGCCACCTAAACTACTTCACAGAGTTCACCTTCATGAACGTGAGAGGCTCGCAAGGCGGAGTGCCAAGGAGAGCAGTCCTCCAATATCCGCTGTGAGCGTCGGAGTGACCATAGTAGTCCGAGCGCGGGAAAGCCGCGTACATGGCGAAGGGTCACAGTTTGCCGAGACTCCCAAGTAAACGTAACCGAGTAATAACAGAGGATGAAGTTCTTCTGAATATCGGTGAAATACAAAGGAAACTTAGCCTGTGGGCTGAGCAGAACGCGGAACGTAAGTTCTACGAACTGTATCGGTTCCTCTATGACATGGACTGGCTCCGACTGGCCCATGATTATGTGTCACGGAATGCCGGCAGTATGACGGCGGGATGTGACGGCATCAACATGAGTCTCTTCGACGAGACGCTGGAAGCAAATCTCCAACAACTTGCCGAAGAATTGAAGTCGGGAACTTTTGAGCCATATCCTGTTAGGCGGGTGTACATTCCGAAAGCTAATGGCAAGGTCAGGCCCCTGGGCATTCCTTCCGTCAGAGATAGGATTGTGCAGGAAGCGCTACGGATGGTTCTCGAACCTATCTATGAGGCGGGATTCAATCAGTACTCTTTTGGCTTTCGTCCCAACCGCTGCACGATGGATGCTGTCATGGCAATTCTGTGGAGCACCCGGGAAAGTAAGAAGTTCTTTTGGGTCATTGAAGGAGACATCGCTTCTTACTTCGATACAATCAATCACCGAAGACTCATCAAGATTCTTCGGAAGCGTATCGATGATAAGAGACTTCTCGATCTTATTTGGAAGTTCTTACGGGCGGGCGTGATGGAACGAAAACTGTTTCGCGACACGGAGCGAGGCACGCCGCAAGGCGGAATCATCAGTCCGCTTCTCGCCAACATATACTTGAACGAACTTGATGAGTATATGCAGCAATATACGAGTCTCTCTTCGCAAGAGAAAACTCGAAGGCGACGAAGCGGTCAGGCGAACTTCGTCTATGCGAGGTATGCCGATGATTTCGTGGTTCTGTGTAACGGAACGAAGGACCAAGCCGAACAACTCAAAGGGGAACTTCGCATGTTCCTCAAAGAGAAACTTCGGCTCAACCTCTCAGAAGAGAAAACGAGAATCACTCACCTCAATGACGGGTTCAGATTTCTGGGATTCAAGATTCAGCGGAAACAAGGCAGTCGCAAGATGGGGACAAAGGTGCTCATCCCGGATGAGGCTGTGGTCAAGATGCGTCACAAGGTCACACGGGCCACAAGCCCGACGACTTGCCGAGACTCCGTTAACTCCAAAATCCTGGCACTCAACAGAATCATTGGCGGTTGGTGTCGCTATTATCAGTACACCAGTAAAGCCGCCACCCAATTCCATGAGGTGGAATATCATACCTATTGGCGAATGGGCCACTGGTTGGGTCGGAAATTTCAACTCAAGATGCCGGAAGTGAACAGGCGATACAATCAAGGCGACTCCATCGCTACGAAAGAATATCGCCTGCTGAAGGCGAGTCAATTTCCGTCGCTGACTTATAAGAAGCGTTTTCTGAAACCGAACCCGTACACGACGCAGGAAAAGGTATCGCGGGAAGAGCTGCCCGAAGATAGCGGCTGGACTGGCAATGAGCGAAGGCCGGGAACGGCAGACCTAAAACCGTTGCTTCTCGAAAGAGATGGTTATAGCTGCCAGATGTGTGGAAAGTCAGTAACGCTTCGCACCTCCCAGTTGGACCACATCAAGCCGTTCAGACGTTTCAAAAGGCCAGTAGACGCAAATCATCCAGATAATCTCTGGACGCTTTGCACGAGGGTTTGTCATCCAGAGAAAACTAAGCGTGACCGGCAAATGGAGAGCCGGATGCGGTGAAAGTCGCACGTCCGGTTCGGTGAGGGGGGCGAGGAAACATGTCCACATGCGCCTTACCCCTACTCTACAATCGCTGGAGGCTGAATGCTTCCGCCCAACCTTGAGAGCCCTGGTGCAGACTGGGGCTTCGGTTTTGTTGACTAGCACAATAGACGGGCGTAGAGTTTTTGTGTGGGCTTTTCCGAAAATCAGACCAACGGTGCTGCAGGTGGCCCCGTCGTAGCACCCGCTTATTTCGTCCGATTGACACCAACTAGAACAAAGCCGGCCCAGAAAAAGGGTGACGATAACGGTCGTCTTTAATAAGTTGAAGAGCCGCGGCTCGAACTGCTGTTGCATTCGCACCGCAAGACTTGCTCCGAACAAGATCAGATTGCTGGTAGAAGTTCACCATCAACTGAGACGTGCTAGCGGAATTCACCTTCCACTGACTTACCAGCATCGAGCGAGTGCCGGCCACAAAGAAAGCCCAGGACATTCCCATTACGCCTTCACCGGGCGCGATCTTGCCAATGGCAGTGTCACAAGCGGAGAGTACGGCAAGGTCCGCGTCGAGTCTCATGTCCATTATCTCATGCGCCTCCAGCAACCCATCGTTTTCCGGATCACCTTCAGTTCTGGTCAACAGTAAAAGCGAATAGAGCGGGTTGCGATTGTCGAGAACGCCGTGTGTTGCAAGATGAATCACAGAAAAGCCAGGGGCCAGAGTCTTGAAGGCCTTCTCGCTGGCATCGCGTCCAATAAACACCTTCTTTGCTTCGAGACCTCCGGTCTTTGCAATCGAACCGACTTCGTTCTCAGCCTCTGGCAATGGACACAAGTCCACTTGACGCTGTTCATCTTTTGCCAATCACCGGATTGCCAAAGGCGATTAACGAATAGGCGTTCCGCCCTCCGCGCTCCTTCTTGCCCATCTCGATTAGGACACCAAAGATGGAGCGTAAGAGATCGCATGATCCTCAAGCAGGGAATGCTGCTTCAGCCTGTGCGCTCGCGGCCGCAACCGGTCCCGAAGGAGTCTGCGACACCTTCTTGGCATCCCTGGCGCACCTTTGCCTTCGGCAAGAACTCTTTCGAAGCCAAAGAGCGTCGCGGTGAACTCTGTATCCTGCGCAAGTAAATGGGACATCTCTACTTTGCGCATTTGGGTGACATTTCAACTTGGGGTTTACACACGCCCTGACCGCCTTGCCCACATCCGGGTTTGGCGTTATCTTTTAATTGCTCTCTCCCTTAATAAGCCCGGCCTGGTCAAGCATCTAAATCTCTTCCCGTGCATCAAAATGGCCGCAGCGGGCCCGCGCCCAAGAGGAGTTTGACGATGAAAAAAGCTTCAGCGCTCATTTTGTTGATGATTTTGTTGGTTTGTGCCCCCCGCTTGAGCGCTCAGACACGCGCGCGAACTGTCGGCCAGGGGTCTACGCCTGCCCCTGCGCAGCCAACATCGTCGCGACCCCCAGTGCTGGGTGGAACTGCTGCGCCAAAGGATGGCCAAGCGAGAAGCCAGACGCCCACCGAGACTAAGAGTGGTCCGGAAGAAGTTGATCAGAATGACATTATTCGCGTCAACACGACTCTGGTTACGATCCCGGTAAGTGTAATGGACCGAGAGGGCCGCTATGCCCCGAACCTGCGTAAAGAAGACTTTAGGCTCTGGGAGGACGGCGTCGAACAGCAGATTGCTTTTTTTGCCGCCGTGGATAAGCCCTTCAGTGTAGTGCTGACGATTGATACCAGCAGCTCGACGCGTTTTCAATTGAACGAAATCCAGGACGCTGCGATTACTTTTGTAAATCAATTACAACCTGCGGATCGAGTGATGGTGATCACTTTTGACGACCGGATTCGCGTGCTGACTGACTTTACCAATGATCGCTATCGCCTGCGTGAAGCCATCATGCAAACACGGCCGGGCAACGGCACGAAGCTTTACGAAGCGGTGGACATGATCATCAATCAAAAGCTTGCCAACGTCGAAGGCAAAAAGGCAATTGTGCTCTTTACGGATGGGGTCGATACCACCAGCAAGCACGCTTCATATGAAAGCACAATTCGCGACGCTGAAGAGCTGGATGCTCTGATTTATCCGGTCCAGTATGACACCTACGATCCTTCGAGTGACCGCGGCTCCAGCTGGCCTGGTCCCTCCGGACGCTCGGGGAATATCCTGATCGATATTCTGGGAAGTATTGGCCGTGGAAGACGCGGCGGAATCGGAGGAGGGGGCGGTGGCGGCGTTGGTTCAAGCCGCGCGGAATACGAACGCGGCAACCGTTACCTGCATGAACTTGCCGACCGGACAGGCGCCCGCCTCTATCAAGCGGACACAACACAGAATCTGGCGGCGGCTTTTGCCAATGTAGCCGAGGAATTGCGACGGCAGTATAGTCTTGGCTATTACCCTAAGAGCCAGGCCCAGGCGGGCCAGCGGAAATCGATCCGGGTACGCACAACTCAACCAAATTTAGCGGTAAGGGCGCGTGAGAGCTATATAGTCAATGCCCAGTCCGGCGCCACGGCCGCCCAGACAACTTCCCCTTCTGGCCCTGTCCCCAGGAAGCCATTGGTCCGGCCGTATCCTCTCGCGCGGCAGCTTTTCTGACAGACTTTTCCGGCATTTAGTAAAAAAGCGAGCCGCTTACTCTCAGCGGCTCGCCAAATTGGATGGTATCCCAACCCCCCCTTTGCTCGTTCCCCCTTGCTCGTACGTTGCTGAGAATACCGGCAGGTTGTTGAGATTCTGTGTCAACACTCTTGCAGATTCTTGAGCAGAATTATCTTCTAAGGCCTAAATTTGCAAAAAATGGCCGCAAACAAAAAAAGGCGCGGCGTGATGTATTGCCAACTCGCCGCGCTAATTACGCCCACAGGAGGAATCGGGGCGTACAACGGATGAAATAATAACACAGGAAATTCCAGCCTTGGGTACTCATTCGTACAGACAATGAGGTAACCCTTTAGGTATTGTCCTGTGCGAACAGGGAAAAAGTGGGACTGCTGACGAAGGGCACCGCAAGGTGCATCTGACTTCCTTCGAAAAGCAGTCCCATTTTTTGTTTGGAATTCGAGGCTCTCAAGGCGATCACTCCTGGGTCGCAACAGGCCAAATCTTGTTAAGGACCCAGTTCAAAGACCACAGGCAGGCAGCTACTGCCAGCGTCAATACAACCCAAAACCTGAAGTAAGAACTAAAGTGTCCCTGCCATCCTTCGTAAATCCTGTAGCTGACATTCACATTTAGCTCTGGAGGAGTCACAATTCGCGACAGGAGCTGCATCATGAGGTACCAGATAACGGCATAAATCCAGGCTTGCCTGTTAATACTAACCCGGCGTAAGACTGCAAGACCTAATCCCAGGCCCCCAAGGTGCGCCAGGGTTGACGAGGCAACTGCGCTCCAATCCAGAGTCGCATAATGAAACCACTCTGAAACCACATAACGTAACCAGACAAAAAGCCCTGGAACTGACCAAATAACAGCGACTCGAATGAGCAAACGTTTATCGAAAAACAATCCCGCTGCGAGCAAAAGATTTCCCACGTTGCACATCCACAACAGATGGCCTAACTGATTAATCTGCCAATAGTGAAGTGCCTGGGCGAAGAAGAACGTTAATGGCAGCAAGCCCAGCAAGCGGTATTGGGTTGTGGGTGGTTCGGTCGCCAAAGCACTCTTCGCGAACAATTGTTTTTCTTACCTGTTAAATCTTCTGCACTCGTCTTGAAATGCACAGTCGTTTATTATCTTAGGCGATCTTGCCCGCGACATATCTATTTTCTTTTAGTGAATGGCTGGTAGAGTAGATCCTGCGCACATAACTCCTTATGAAAAGCCTGGAAAAATTCTTAGAAAAACCAGTGCCGGAACTTAGAAAGCTGTTTCTGGAACGCGCTCGACCAGTTCCAAGGGGCCTCGTGGAAGCGCTGGAAACCGACTCCAGGCAGGGCGCGCAACAACTGGCGCAACGCATCCGCCAACGCCGGCGCAATAATCGCGCAGAAGGCCAACGCCTCCATTCGCTCCTGCGCTTTGAGCTCGAGTTATGGATGCAAGGGATGACTCTGGTCGCAGGTGTCGACGAGGCGGGCATGGCCCCACTCGCGGGGCCAGTGGTTGCAGGAGCCGTCATCCTGCCGCGACATTACAAGCTTCGCGGGCTTGATGACTCCAAGAAGATTCTTGACGAGGCCCGTCGAACTGAGCTCGCATTCCAGATTAAACAGGATGCGATCTGTTGGTCGGTGGGCTTTACCACGGTGGAAGAGATCGACACCATCAATATCTATCATGCCGGACTGCTGGCGATGCAACGAGCGTTGAATGGCCTGGACTGCGCTCCTGAATTCGTTTTGGTTGATGCCCGTCGTATCCCGAACTGCAGCATTCCGCAAAGAGGAATTATCCACGGCGACGCACTTTCGGCCACAATTGCGGCGGCATCCATAATCGCCAAGACCACGCGCGATGCCCACATGATCGAACTGGACAGTCAATACGCCGGTTATGGTCTGGCGTCTCATAAAGGCTACCCAACACCGGAGCACTGCAGGCTGCTGAAGGAACTGGGAGCTCTGCCCATTCACCGGCGCAGCTTCGCACGTGTACGAGAGGCCCTGGGCCTGGATCCAGTGCAAACGCAACTCTTCGAAGATGGGCCGGGAATAATCTCAGGCGCCGTCGCCTCAAGCACAAACTAGTAGTTAAAGTAAATTATCAAGCAGGGGGGACTATGGCTTCATTAAGAGACTATGAAAAGAAGCGGAGCTTTTCCAAGACTCCAGAGCCGGGACCAAAGAAGAAGAGCACCCGAACCGGGAAAATGTTCGTCGTCCAGAAGCATCGTGCCAGTCACCTCCACTACGATTTTCGTCTGGAAGCGGACGGAGTCCTGAAATCGTGGGCGGTGCCCAAAGGTCCGGCTCTCGATCCGAAGATCAAGCGGCTGGCCATGCAGGTTGAAGATCATCCTGTAGATTACGCAAAGTTCGAAGGTGTGATCCCGGAAGGAGAATATGGTGGCGGCACGGTGATGGTTTGGGACTACGGAACATACGAGCCAGAGAACACCAGCGACGTTTCAGCCGCAATCCGAAAAGGCGAGTTAAAGTTTTCCCTGAAGGGAAAGAAGCTGATGGGTTCATGGGCTCTGGTTCGCACCCGGGATCGCCAGTGGTTGTTGATAAAGCACAGGGATCATTATGCGATTGAAGGTCTTGATGTGACGGAGGTGGCGCCTGCTTCCATCCTCACCCGCCGAACCCTGGCCGAGATTGCCGAAGACGAAGGCGGTGACATGCGCAAAGCGGCGACAGGCGATCCAAAGAAGATTCCCCCGCGCACGGGGGTCAAACGTCGTAAAAAGGGGCAGAAGAAAAAGGTCTGGACAAGCTAGGTCTTTACCTCAACTTCTGAAGATCCGGGGCTACCTCTGGTACGTAAGCGCACTTCTCTCGAACGGAACAGTTAGCCGGGTAACAATCCCTCATAAGATAACTCGCCATCAACAATACGGGCCACTGACGTGTAGGGATGAGACTCCGCATGGGTGGCGTCGATAATATGTATGACGTTGACACCACCAGCTTTTAGATAATCCGCAATTAAGCCTCGATGACAGCGCCACCAAACCGCCTCGGCGCACATTACTGTTGTGCGTTTCTGGTGCGCGAGGGCCAGCAATGCCGCGATTCCCTGCTTAAATTCTGCTTCTTCCATGTGATCAGCGTAGGCCCGGAAGGAGGCGTTTTGCCAGGCAGTGTTTCTCGACTGCGAAAGTGGCTTACGCCGGCCGCCCAGGGACTTCAGATGATGATAATCGATTCCCGCGGCGGCGAGGTCTGCTGCCAACTCCGCTTGATTGAAATGAGGGTAACGGCGTGAGCCGGGATGGCTGCGCACGTCGACGAGACTGGCTATCTGGTTCGCCAGCAGGAGCTGCTGGAATTCCTCTCTACTGCGGGTTGAATGACCAATGGTCCATACAGCTTGCCCGGCAACCGTTGGCAGAATCTCGAACTGAGTACTCATCATTTGAAGCCGGTGGGATTAAAGCATCACTTAAGCGACGACCGCAATCAAAGCCACAGCCCTCATAAGGACCTTGAACTGTCTTGGTGCCGACGCCTGAGACGGCACCTCAAGACCTTGCAGTAGAGTTACTCTTCCCTTCACACCTAACATGAGGTCCAGGGTTGCTGGTGGGACGACCGAGAGTCTTGTCTCCAGCGGGAATTTCAACCTGTTCTCACTTGTGGCCCTGACCTTGGGTCAAACACTAGCTGGAGGTTTGGATTAAATCGCTGTCCCCGATCTAGGGCTTGGGTTTTGGCTTCTTCAGCAGGCGTGAGACCTCTTCAATATCCTCTTCGAGTTTACGAAGCGCTCGCTCAAGCATCTGTCTATAAGCAGGCTGAGATGCTTTCCCCAACTGATCCAGAGTTCGTGCCCGTGAAAGCCTCAGTGACTCCAATTGCTGGCGACGGGCCTGAGCTTCGGGTGAATGATCAACCTCAGCTGGCCGTTCCGAAACACGCTCGACATTCTCCTCGATCTGCTCGGCGACAGATTTACTCTCCCAGCCTCGCGCCATTTCCTGGTACCTCACAAACCCCAGAGGAAACCCTCGGGGTATGATTGTCCTGGATTACGTTCCGCGCAAATCTGAAACTCTAAATTTACTCTTCGACTCCCGGTCACACAGCCAGTTAGCGAGAACCTGCGCCTCGCTTGCCCAGAAGGCAAATCTTAAAAGAAACACCCTCGCGGCTTGACCTCAAGCTATACTTTAACAAGAGCCTCCCAGTTAAAGATCTAGATGATGGTTCCATCCCGGATGACCGCGTTCTTGGGAATGATTATGATTCCCTCTCGAATGAAATAACTCTTGTCAGCCGAGTCGAAGTTGACCACTCCGGCCTCGTTCAGCAAGCGAACGCCCGATCCAATCCGCGCGTTCTTATCGATGATCGCCTTCCGAATGATTGCGTCTTCGCCTACACCGACACGCGGCAAGCCATGGGCCAAATCGGTGCCCATTTCCTCGATGCTCTGATAGTAATCAGCGCCCATGACGATGGCCGCCTCAAGCTGAACGCGATTTCCTATGCGGCTCCTTAGGCCGATTATCGAGTTACTCACTGTGGCGCCGATCATAATGCAGCCGTCGCTAATGATGGAATTACTAATCTCCGACTCCTCGATTTTTGAGGGAGGCAGGTAACGAGCGCGGGTATATACAGGTGCCGCGGCGTCGAACAAGTTGAACTGGGGAATCCTACTGGTGAGATCGAGGTTGGCTTTGTAAAACGCACTGATGGTTCCGATGTCTTCCCAATAGCCATCGAACATGAAGGCCTGCACCTTCCCGCCCGCAATAGCCGCCGGTATCACTTCCCTTCCGAAGTCCAGCCAAGTGGTATTCTCCGACAATAGCTCGCTCATGCGTTCGAACTTAAAGACATAGATACCCATGGAAGCCAGAAAAGGGCGCGCTGAGGCCTCTTCGGGACTGAGTCCGAAGCCGGTGCGATCTACGCGCATCGATTCTAATTCGTCGCCCTTAGGCTTTTCCTTGAATTCAATGATACGGCCTTCCTCGTCGGTTTTCAGGAGGCCAAACTCGCTTGCCTCCTGTGGTCCACAAGGAATCACAGACACTGTTACATCAGCGTCTGAGTCATAGTGGCTGGTGAGGAAGTCACGATAATCCATGCGATAAAGGTGATCGCCGGAGAGGATCAAAAGAGTGTCGATACCCCAATCCGCAATATGCGGCATCACCTGTCTGACGGCATCTGCGGTTCCCTGAAACCACTGTGGACTTTCGGGGGTCTGCTCCGCGGCCAGAATTTCCACAAAGCCATTTGAGAACTGAGAGAAGCGATAGGTCTGAGCGATGTGGCGGTTCAACGACGCCGAATTGTACTGGGTCAACACAAATATCTTGTGAACATCAGAGTTGATGCAATTCGATATTGGTATATCCACGAGTCGATACTTCCCACCCACGGGGACAGCTGGTTTTGATCTCTGTTGCGTGAGGGGGAAAAGACGGGAGCCAGCGCCCCCACCCAGGATTACTGCGAGCAGATTACGCTTCGGGGCTGGCATCAATGCTCCATCTTTGGTTTCAGGAATCTATGTCGATAAGAGCATAGACCGTAATCGCCGTTCGCATCAAGAAGTTTTCCGGCGAAGGGGAGAAGGCTGCCGATGACCTATCACTGGCAGCGCTGTGAACGACTGCAGGAAAGCCCACCTACTGACTCGCATATTTGTTGAGAGGTTTCTTGAGGTGTCTGGTTGCCGACCCTTGACGAGTAACCTTATGCAGCCCCTGAGGAAATACTTTAGTAGGCGCTGGTGGGACCACCGTTTCTCTTACTCCCTGCCGCTTCCTGAGCAATCTTGACGCCGACGCTGGCGCCTATGCGCGTGGCGCCGGCCTCAACCATTTTGCGTGCGTCTTCCAGATTCTTGACTCCCCCAGATGCCTTGACACCCAGCTCAGAGCCGACTGTCCGGCGCATCAGGAGGATGTCAGCGACCGTGGCACCGCCCTTTGAAAATCCAGTCGAGGTCTTGACGAAGTCCGCGCCTGCGCGTTGCGCGGCCTGACAGGCACGCACCTTTTCGTCATCGGTAAGTAAAGCGGTCTCAATAATCACTTTGGTCGTCACATTGTATTCATGCGCCGCCTCAACCACTGAGTGAATGTCATGTTCCACGAGACAGTCATCGCCGCTCTTCAAAGCGCCGACGTTGATGACCATATCGACCTCGCGGGCCCCGTCATGAATAGCGCGGCGCGCTTCGTAAGCCTTCACATCCGAGAGGGTGGCGCCCAGCGGGAATCCGATCACGGTACAGACTGGAACTCCACTTCCCTGCAGAGCGCAGGCGGCGATACGTACCCAGGTTGGATTAACGCATACCGACGCAAACCGGTATCTGGCCGCCTCGGCGCAGAGCTGTTTGATGTCTTCATCTGTCGCCTCAGGTTTCAGCAGCGTATGGTCAATCAAGCTGGCCCAGTCCCGAGCAGATCCCGTTTGCCCTAACAGCAAGCCAATACGGGCGGCGCCGGCGTCGACAACTCTATGCATACGCTCAGGGCAGCGATTGAAGCATTCAGAAGTGCAGCCACATAATTCGGCCTGCTCGCCTCCGCCGTTAAGACGAGCTACGATCACATCCGTAATCTGTTCAACCAGTTGTTCGAAGTCTCCGCTGTTTGAGTAACGCATTAAGTTTGGCCTGGCGAATAACCTTCGCCTGCTCCTTCCCTAATCCCTGCCCTTCAGATGATACATTAACTGCCGAGGCGGTTTCTGCCCAAGTCCATCGATGAAGAATGAAACTTCAGCGTTGGTACTGTCGCCCAATGGCCTCAATCTTGGCAACCCGTTTCTTATGACGGTCTTCCTTGATTTCAGTCCCCAGCCAGGCACCGACGATCTCTCGCATCTGCGCACTGGTTACTGTCTTGCTACCCAGCGTCAGCACGTTAGCTCCGTTGTGCTCCCGCGAATTTCGCGCCAATTCGACTGTGTAGCAGGCTGCTGCACGCACGCCTGGTACCTTGTTGGCCGTCATGGCGCTGCCTATGCCGGCGCCATCGATGACGATGCCGACGTCCGCAGTTCCCTCGGCGACCGCTCGCGCGACAGCATGCGCAAAATCGGGGTAGTCAACTGCATCTTCAGAGTCGGTGCCGAAATCATGAACTCGGTGTCCAGAATCTGCGAGGAAAGATTTCAAGTCCTGCTTCATCTGGAACCCGCCATGGTCCGCGCCGACTGCGATCATTTTCGCAAGGGTTGAGCCGCGCCGCGAGGCGCGCCGGACGATCTCAATATGTTTTTCGCGTACGATGTCAGCGGCCAACGGAGTTAGTCGGGCTCCTTCGGCAAGACGCAACACAGCTCCCGACTCCAGCCCACGAACATCGTCTTCGGTGATCACCCTTTTGGACGATTCGTCGCGGGTGATGGAAGATTCCGCAGTCTTATGGTCTGGCGGAGCAACATCGACGAACCTGGTAGCCCTCGCCGTATCTGCCTCTGCAACAGTCTCGTCCCTGGCAGCAGGAATCTTGTCGAGCACATCACGCACCAGCGCCCTGATGCGATCGCGATTAGTGTTGTCTTCCGGCATTGTCTTATTCGCTAAACTTTAACGTTATCTTACTCTCTTACTCTTCATTTACTGTCCGCGTGATAGCCGACAGCTTTGGATCTGCCGAACCGCAATCTTCAGGTCAATGACGCAGTCCAGCAATCGACCGCGGTAAACCTGGTCTGGAAAAGCGTCGAATAAAATGATATTTATTTGTTTTCACCATTGACCTTAACGAACTGCTTAAATAGTATGTCGCACCTGAGTGCGCTCGCGGAATACTTTTACTAACACGAATCAAATCTTCGCACAAATATCGGGAACCTTTCTTCTAAACTGCAGCAGTCAGCCCTAATAGTCCAATCAGGAGATTACCATTGGCCACATCCACCGCACATTTACAATCCGAATTTGGCAACCCCGACCTTGAAATACTTTTCTCCGAAGCCGAGATTGGCAATCGTATAAAAGAGCTCGGGATGCAAATAGCGCGCGAATACGCCGGCCTCAATCCGCTCCTCATTGGTGTGCTCAAAGGTGCCTGCTTTTTCCTGAGCGATCTTCTGCGGGCCATAGACATACCCTTGAACATCGAGTTCATGGCTATCTCGAGCTACGGATCATCGACACGGACGTCGGGCGAAGTACGGA
Source organism: Pyrinomonadaceae bacterium (assembly GCA_036726305.1). Classification (GTDB taxonomy): domain Bacteria; phylum Acidobacteriota; class Blastocatellia; order Pyrinomonadales; family Pyrinomonadaceae; genus JAOAPY01. The sequence goes on from DAIMCP010000079.1 coordinate 17,148, forward strand.
TCCTCAAAGATCTCGACGTTCCAATCGAAAATCGTCATATCATCGTGGTCGAAGACATTGTCGATACCGGATTGACTCTTTCGTACCTGTTGGCGAACTTAAAATCTCGTGGCGCGGCGAGTGTAAAGCTCGTAGCCCTGCTCGACAAGTTCGAACGCCGCGAACGAGAAGTTGAGATCGACTATCTCGGCTTCAAGATTCCGGATGCTTTCGTCGTTGGTTATGGACTTGATTTTGCCGAGCGCTATCGCAACCTCCCTTTCATTGCCGTACTTAAGAATCCAGAAACGGCGCAACTGGGCTTGCCGATCAGCACCGTGTAACTATAGAGAATCGTCACTACCAACTGGTCGCGAGCGACCGCCGAAGCTAATCCTGCAGGAGGCCCCATGACGAAGCGAATCATCATCATTCTCAGCCTGGCACTGTCTTACCTGGGCGCCGTTCCGGCGCTGGCTCAGGACTATTCGAAAGTCGAGATCAAATCCACTAAAGTCGCCGGCAACGTCTACATGCTGGAAGGCGCGGGCGGCAACATCGGCGTTTCGGTAGGCCCCGATGGCCTGCTCATCGTGGACGATCAGTTCGCCCCGCTCGCCGATAAGATCAAAGCGGCGCTCAGAAATCTGGGCGAAGGCAAGTTGAAGTTTGTGCTGAACACGCACTGGCATGGCGATCACACGGGCGGCAACGCCAGCTTTAGCGCCGAGGCTCCGATCATTGCGCACGACAATGTGCGCCGGCGGCTCGCTAGCGGACAACGCCTGGAAATTTTCAAGGAGACAATTCCCGCCGCCCCAAAAGAAGCGCTGCCGGTGATCACTTTCGATCAATCACTCTCGGTCCACTTCAACGGCGAGGAGATTCGCGTCATTCATTTTCCTCATGGACACACTGACGGCGACAGTGTGATCTTCTTCAGCGGCTCAAATGTAGTCCATCTGGGCGACGATTTTTTTGCCGGTCGTTTCCCTTTTGTGGATCTGGAAAGCGGCGGCAGCGTTCAGGGTCTGATTAAGAATGTTGACGAGATCATTCCCAAGCTGCCGGCAGATGTGAAACTGATTCCCGGTCATGGTCCGATCTCAACCGTGGAAGACCTGAAGGCCTACCGGCGCATGCTGGTGGAAACTACTGATCTGGTCCGCAAGCAGTTAGCGGCCGGCAAGACTTTGGAGCAGGTAAAAAAGGCGGGCCTTCCGGATGAGTGGAAGAGTTGGGGCACGGGCTTTATCAAAACCGAGCTGTGGCTCGAAATAGTTTTTCGCAGCCTGAGCGTGAAGTAATTACCGCGTGCGTCACAAAGTGTCGCCGTGATAAGCGGGCGGTTGCCGATGGCCGGGATTAATGACTTCCCGGTTCTTACTTCAGCACCCGGCTAAATTTTCCGTTATTAACTTCCCACAAAACTACCGCAGCATTGCCACTGCCAGTAGCGAGTGTTAGACCATCAGGAGAAAAGGCGAGCGATGTCACGGTCTGATCGTGACCCTTCAGAGTGCGCTTAGACTTGCCTGAGGCAGTATCCCAGACAACTACGTTTCGATCGTCGCTACCGCTCGCCAGTAGGCGTCCATCAGGTGAAAAAGCGAGGGCGTTAATTACCTCGTCGTGCTTCTGCAGTTTCCCTTGTGCCTGGCCCGTCTCCAGGTTCCAAATGGTAATGCTGCGGTCTTCGGCTGCCGTGGCCAGGCTTTGCCCATTGGGCGAGAATCGGGCGGTTGTGACTTCTGAACCCGCCACCAGGGTTCTGACGAGGCGGGAACCCTGGATGTCCCAAATTTCTATCCTGCCGTTATCTCCGAAGCTGGCGAGGGTGCGTCCATCGTCCGATAGGATCGCGCCGCTGATCGATGCCAGCTGACCTCGCAGAGACCTGATCACCTTGCCGGTGGCAGACCCAACCAGCAAGAGATCCCTTCCAATGCCCAGCGCCAATAACTGTCCATCGCCAGAGATTGCCAGGGCTGTGATCGGCTGATGATCCGGCAGCGGAAGATTTTGCTTTGCCTCGTAGCCGGCACGCCAGAACAGCAACCGCCCATTGCTCACTTCGGCAAACGACATCTCATTGGACGCGACCGCAACCAGGCTCGGGTCGTCATGTTGCTTAGGCAGCTGTCTCTTGTTTTCTCCCGTGCGCGGATCCCACAATTTGATTTCGCCCTGATTGGTTTCGGCCGCCAGCGTTTTACCATCTCTGGAAAAAGCCAACGCCTGGACGCGTTTTACCGAGAGCACAAAACGGCTTGCCGGTCTTTCAATTTCAGTGCCGCCGCTGCTCGCGTCCAGGGTCAATTTTAGCTTGCCCGTTTTCCCGTCTATGAGTTTGACGGTTGAGGGTCCGGAGCGGAGAGCGAGTAAGGCTCCGTCGTTTGCTACCACCAATGAGTCGACAGCCTCGGTATAGTCTTCGCCGGTGGTCAAGTGTGAAGTCTTCCCTGTTTCCAGATCGAGCAGGATGATTCCCGGAACTTCTTTTTCACTGCCGCGTCCGACGCCTCCGAGCAACAACACGCTGCCACTCGGGTTGAAGGCCAGAGTATTGACCGCGCCCACCTCGGACTCTCTGCGGGTCACCTCCCAGTCACGCGTATCGAACACAGTGACCTCGCTGTAGCCGATGATCTTTACGTAAGCTCCAAACGGCTCGGAATCGAAGGTGGTGCAGGCGACCGCCATCCGGTGTCCATTGGGAGAGAACACCAGGGCATTCGGATGCCCCTTGAAACCCTTCAGCTTCCGGAATTCCTTTCCGGTTCGAGAGTTCAAGAGCCGCACTTCGTTATTGTTCCCCACTGCGATCAGCGATCCATCCGGCGAATAGGCGATCACACCGGGACGATCCAGGCCGAGTTTTTCCTTGATTTTCCCGGTTTCCGCGTCCAGTAATTTCATGGCCACCCGGTAAAACATCACGGGCCTGGGACCCGCAGGACCTGGTTGCATCGAGCCCAGCGTGGGCAGCTGAAACGGTAAACCAGTTGACAGGAACGACCAGGTGATGAACGATTCGGTAACTGCGAGGTCTTTACCGTCAGGCGAGTATGAAACTCGCAGGTTTGAGTTCCCTTCACCGGGCAGCGTCAGTTTTTGTTTTAGTTCGCCAGTTTCACTGCTCCACCACTTCAACTCACCAAAGACCGAGCCCTCACGCGAACGCGCCTTTTCCTGAATCTTGTCGCTGCGAAACTCAAGGCTGCCACTTACCAGGGTTTGCCCGTCGGGCGAAAACGAAATGGATTTGACTGGCCCATCAAATCCCTTAATGACTCGCCGCAACTTGAGACTTTCAGCGTTCCACAGTTCAATGCGCCCAAACCGTTGCGAGGGTTCTCCGGCTCCCCGGGCTATCGCCAGAGTTCTGCCGTCCGGTGAGAAGGCTATTGCAAAAACGACATCGTCAAAACCTGTCGACGTTCTCAGCGGATTTCGCCTTTGGCCTTCGATCCAGACAGAAAATCCGGTCATCAGGCAAATTACCGCCAGCACTGGTCGCGTATAGAAGGTCCATTTGAGAAAAGGACTCATTTCTTTATGTCTTTAAGCGAACAATTGATAAGAAGCCGCCGGCTGAAGCCTTCAAATCCTGCTTGACTGCTGCACACGCTATGGGCGCGAGGGAACCGGGATCGAGGAGCTGCTTTTATCCCGCCGTGACTTCAGGCAGGAAACTTTTGCCGGCAACCAAGTGCAAGTTAAATGCTGCCGCAATAGTCTGCCCGATGTCCGCCAATGACGAGCGAGTTCCAAGATCCACGCCGGGCCTGGCGTTCTTGCCGTAAACGATCAGCGGCGCGTACTCACGCGTGTGGTCGCTCCCCGGGAACGTCGGGTCATTGCCGTGATCCGCGGTCACAATCAGCAAATCGTCCCCCTGCAAAGCGGCTTGAATTTCCGGCAAGCGCGAATCGAAATGTTCGAGCGCCCGCGCATAACCTTCCGTATCCCGACGGTGGCCATAGAGCATGTCGAAATCGACCAGATTGGAAAAAATTAATCCGCGTGATTGCTCGTGAAGGGCGTTGATGGTTTGGTCGATAGACTGCTCGTTGTTTTTGGCGCCGAGGTCCCGGGTCACACCCAGGGAATCGTAAATCGAAGCTATCTTACCGATGCAGACCACGTCGAGATTTTCGTCGGCCAGCAGCGGCAGGAGATTTTCGCGCGGAGGCGGAACCGCATAATCGTGCCGATTCTCCGTGCGATAAAACGCCCCGGGCTCACCGAGAAATGGTCGTGCAATCACCCGGCCAACTTTGTGCTCGCCATCCAGAATCGCCCGCGCGATTTCACAAATCTCGTAAAGACGCGACAGGGGAATCACCTGCTCGTGCGCAGCAATTTGAAACACAGAGTCACCGGAGGTGTAGACGATGGGCTTTCCGGTGGCCACGTGTTCCGCGCCCAGTTCCTTGATAATTTCCGTTCCCGACGCCGGGACATTACCGAGGATTCCGGGCACTCCAGTCTCGCGTACAAATTGATCAATCACTGATTGCGGAAAACCGTGGGGATAGGTCGGAAAAGCCTGTTCAAGAATTATTCCCGCCATTTCCCAATGACCGGTAGTTGTGTCTTTGCCATTCGAGCGCAGGGCGCAGCGGCCATACGACCCCTCTGGGGTTTCGGCGGGCCGCACACCCTCGAGCGGACGAATGTTGCCCAGGCCGAGTCGCTGAAGATTAGGCAGATGAACTTCGCGTGATGCGAGAATGTGCCCGAAAGTATCTGAGCCCGCATCGCCCCATTCGGGCGCGTCCGGCATAGCGCCGATGCCCGCGCCATCGAGCACGACCAGGATTATGCGGTTGAATGGCATGTTAGAAGTAGCGGGGAAATTTTCCATATATCGTTTATGATTTTTCATTTCTCATTGCCGATTCCATTTAAGGTTCCCCTACTAAATTGCGCCTGACAAAATGGCTGATGACAATTGATCAATAGAAAATCTGCCACTCATTCCTGCCGACAACCTACGGACCCTTCGGTGCCAGGTACCCTTCCCGGGCGTGCACCTCGTTCTTCTCTTTGAGGCCGCGCACCTCCACTAGAATCGCTCGATACTTCCCGTCGCGTGCCTTGTTCGTCGGATAGTAACCAAGGCTATACTGCGTGCCGATGTCGGCAGCCACGCGGGCAAATGCAGCCCGTGCATCCTGAAGGTCAACGGCAGTGAAATTCCTGGCGCCCGACAGTCGTGCCAAATCATTCATCTCGCGCCGGGCCAGGTTATAGAGGTCTCGACTGATCTGCATTCTCTCAAACTGCCCTAACTGGCAGAAGTTTGCATAGTCTTCACTCCGAGCGCGCGGCACAAAGATGCGCCGGTATCGTTCCAGTTGCCGCGCCGAGAGTGTCAACCGTCCATTGTCCTGACAGTCTTTGAGCAGGCGGTCCTCCACGAACTCTTCCGTATTAACCTGAATAAAGTAGCCGGCTATCCCCGCCCGCAGGAGTTTCTCAAGCGCTTCTTCATATGACGAATCACTGGATGAATCCACACCGTCGGTGAGGGCCACGACCGCGCGGCGACCGCGTAGATCTTTGCGCGGCGGCGTGCGAAATACTTCATCGGCAATTTTTTCCAGAGCGTCGTAAAAAGGTGTACCGTTGCTTGAGCCCAAATGCTCAATCGCATTGTCCAGTGCTTTGCGATCGTCAGTCAGTCCTGAAAGCAGATCGACGGTAGCCAGAGTTGTGCCCGCGTCCGTACGATCCTTGAAGGCGACGACAGCAACCTTATCGCCCGGTCGCAATGCTTGAATAAAAGCCCTGGCCGCTCTGCGAATCAAATTGACGTCAGCTCGTGTCGAGCCGGATGTATCCAGCAGTAAAGCAATTTCAAAGGGCGCTTCTGTAGTTCCGAAATTCGCGATCGTTTGCTGCACACCGTTTTCATAAACAATGAAGTTGCTTTGAGCTAAACCGGAAACGGGACGGCCGAGGTTGTTGGTGACAATGGTGGGGACGGTAACCAATTGTGTGTCCACGCGCACCACGTCATCCTCGCCCACTTCCTGAGATTCCTGTTGCTGTGCCGGGGATTGTTGGCTGGTCGCCTCAGTTGCGCGACGGGGCCGCTGTTGTTTTTCCGGGGCCTGGGTTTGACCGGCGCCTGGCAAAGCGAGGCACAAAAGGGCGCTGAGCAGGAAGAAACACTGGTAGCCGTTGCGAAGAAGTTCCCTGCGCCTGGATTCACAATTCGGTTGCATGGTGATTAATTCTTGATCGTCAAAAAACTTCTGCCTGAAACTATAGCTGCAAAACACTTCTCATGAAACTTGCGACGGGCACTTTTGTTCCCTTTACTGACCTTTGGGAGCCTTCCTTGACACTATCGCCGGCTTCTCTTAGCATTGCCAATCGCTCGCACCATAGTTTGGTTGTGGCAAAGGTTCTTTGGATGCGCACGTGTCAAATAAGGTTTTGTTCGGTTTCGGGATTGCAGGCACGTACGTCAATGGTAGACGGCTTCCCTTACAAGGAAGAGGTTGGGGGTTCGAGTCCCTCC
>DAIMCP010000080.1:0-23291 GCA_036726305.1 Pyrinomonadaceae bacterium
CACCACCGCCGCCACCACCACGTGGACCGCCGCCGGCCATTATCATCCCGCCCATGCCCTGCCCTGGACCCTGGGCTCCGCGTCCGGCGGCAGTATTTTGGTTGCCGCTTTGATTCCCGCGATTGCCGGCGCCTTGTCGGGCCGAAGTATTAATCTCTTTTCCAACTCCAAACGTCTTACTAATTCTGAGGTTCGTGGTTAATGAGCCAGGCCCATTACCCAGATTTCGCGGGATGATGGGCCCGGTAGCAAATGGATCTCGATCAAAGGCACCCCAACGAGTCATGATCACTGTGCTCTTTGAGAGGTCGGTGGCGAATCTGGGTCGCTCTGTGAATAGAGTGTCGCCGTTCAGATCGGTTCGCCCGAGAGTGATGTTAAATGGTCGGCCAGAGGTCACAATCACAAACGGATTTAGGCTCACACCCCAGGGGATCCGAAAGGAGCCTGTGGCCACGAAGCGGTGACGTACATCCTGAGAGGAGCGGCCATATTCACCGGTCAAATCATAGGGGTTCGCGGGGCTTGTACCCGGCCCGTCTGTGTCGCTCAAGGCTTTGGAAAGCACATAAAACGCGCTGATGCTCCCGATGCGACTCAACCGGTGGTTGACGTTAACGATGAATTGATTTTGATTGAAGCGGCCGCTGGATTCATATTCAAAGACATTCTTCCCCTCGCCCAGAGGACGCACGCCGCTCGTCGACACCAAAGGATTATAGGTGCCGGGCAGCGGCGTATTTATGTTCCGTGAGCGTAAGAGATGTTGGGTGCGGGCGTTGATGTAGCTAAGAGCCAGCGTGAAATTGCGCGGCAGCTGACGTTCAACACTGATGACCGCCTGAGTCGTATATGGGGCTTGAATGTTGCTCGCCAATTGGTAAATCGATACGGGCACCTGAAAGGCCTGTAGCTCCGCCTCGGTCGGGATGCGCGGATAGAAGGCGGGATTAGTCACGATGTACTGCTTTTGATTGGTCCCGTTGAGGCGATGCGCGGTGAGCGTTAAATTCTCGCCAATGCGATCGTAGAAAACTCCAAAGCCGCCACGGACGACTGTCTTGGGTTGGGGGCCACCCGGCGACCAGGCAAAGCCAATGCGCGGCGCAAAATTGTAATGGCTGCTGATATTGTCCTGGTTCTCATAGCGAAGCCCCACGTTCACGGTCAGGTTCGGCCGAATTTTCCAATCATCCTGAGCGTAGAGACCAAAGTCTATTTGGCTGACAGCGGCCCTGGCATTTCCAATCGTCACCCGAAACTGGCTCGGTAAACTGGCTCTGTAGGTGTCAAACCTGGTAAAGGTCCAAATGCCGTTAAAGTTTTGGTTTGAACTATCCGTAATTTTTATGTAACGAACGCGCTCGCCGATCTTCAGTGAGTGGCGTCCGAATGTAAAGCTCGTGTTGTTTTGCACCTGGAGTTCGTTCTGAGTATTTGCCGAGCGCCCAGTCTGGGCACCGCCATCGACAAAGGCATCGGCAACATTGATGGTGGGAATGTCATTGTTGGCATCTTGCGTGGTCAAGCGATGTTCAAACTGCAGCCGCGTTTCGTTGACGATCTTTTTATTGATCAGCGCAGTCTCCGTCAACTGCACCTGATGTTCAGTGTTTGAGCTGCTGAACTGCTGCGACACCAGCGAAAAACCTCCAACGCCCACCACCCGAGTCACGTGGCTGTAGTTGTAGCGACCGACCAGCGTATTGTTCGCATTGATTTGATAGTCAATGCGTGGCCCAAAGCCGATGCGCCGGCTAGGTATGGGGAACGTTTGGCGTAACTGCGTGCCACTGACTGGGTCGAGAGCATTGATGACCGCCTCGTCGTCAATATCACGTTTTTCAAAGTCGATAAAAAATGAGGCCTTCTTTGCCGAAAGCGGACCACCGAAATTCGCGCCATACTGACGTGATTGATGCGGCGGGCGCGTTGACGCAAACGGGTTGCGCGAATTGAACCGATCATGATTGAAGTTAAAAGAAGCCTGGCCGCGAAACTTGTCCGTTCCGGGTTTAGTCAGGATCTCGATGCGACCAAAACCGAGACGATCATATTCGGCTGAAAAAGGATTGGAGTTGATCCGGATTTCCCGGATGGAAGAGAGTGGCGGTAAGCGACCCGTGAAACCATCGATAAAAATCTGTCCTCCGTTCGGACCGGCTGAAGGGCCAGCGAGTGCCTGAAGCGCGGCCGCCAGGTCATCCGGATCCTCGGGCAGAGCGTCCAGATCCGTCCCTTTCAGAACGACGGCGCCCGCATTATTCTCCGCATCCGTGCTCAATGCCCGACTATCACTTTCAATCGTAACCTTCTGCTCTTCAATCGTGACTTTCAGAGTGATGTTGAGAGGCTCTCCCCCTCGTCCTGCGGCCAGTTCGACTTCTGTATTCTCGTAGGGCGCAAACCCGGACGTCGCTACGCGCACCGTGTATCGCCCGGGGACAAGTCCGCCGAACGTGTACATTCCCTGATCATTCGTAGTAACCGTCTTTTCCGCCCCTTTGGCGTCGATCAGAACGACGCTTGCGCCTACGATGGCGCCGCCCATCTCATCGAGGATTTGACCTCGCAAGCTGGCGTTGCTCTGTTGAGCTAGTGCCGTTGCGGCACACAGCGTCAGCATCATTAACAATCTACTCATTCCGATTAAGTCTCCCTCAACTGTCCCGGTTCGATTAGTCTGCGGGCAAAAGCAAGTCCAAGCTCACAGTCATACTTGGGGCCAAATTGTAATGGAAACGCGGTAAATAGTCTGTCAACTTAATGTAAAGTTTTGTCAGCAGTTGCGGTAATTGCTTGACATTTCTTTACAGTGGCGGCAAGTCCTCTGAGTTAGAATGCTGGCGCGCTGCTGCGATTGAGTTCTGGCCGCTGAGTGGTTTATGGAACGTGTGCTGGTAATTGATGACGATGTGGGGCTTTGCGAATTAGTACAGGAATATCTTGGACCTGAGGGCTACGAAGTTGAAGTTTCGCACAATGGCGAAAGCGGCATAAATCGCGCGCTGGCAAATGAACATGCCCTTGTGATTCTGGACGTAATGCTGCCGGGAATGAATGGCTTTGATGTGCTGCGACAAATCAGGTCCAAATCGAGGATTCCTGTTCTGATGCTCACGGCACGCGGCGACGATATCGACCGTATTGTCGGACTGGAAATTGGCGCTGACGATTATCTTCCAAAACCTTTCAACCCAAGAGAACTGGTAGCCCGCATCAGAGCCATACTGCGTCGCACGCAATCTCTCGGACCTAAGGAAACGCCCGAGACGCTGGTGGTGGGCGACATCGAACTCGACACGGCCACGCGCACTGTTCACCGGGCCGGCGAAAGGATTGAGTTGACCGTGGTGGAATACGATCTGCTTGAGAAGCTGCTGCGCGTTGCTGGACAGATAGTCAAGCGCGAAGAACTTGTAAGAGATGTGCTCGGTCGCGAACTCTCGCCTTTTGATCGCAGCATCGATATGCATGTCAGCAATCTGCGCAAGAAACTGGGTCACCAACTAAACGGCTTTGAACGCATTAAGACAATTCGTGGCGTTGGTTATATCTACGCTGCCGGCAAGTGAAATTGCATGAGAATACGTAGTTTATTTCTGAAGATCTTCATCTGGTTCTGGCTGGGGATGATCGTGGCTAATGTCGCCCTGTTTCTCTCGGTGGCGGCAACCCGACCCGAGCGCTCCAATCGACCCTGGCGTGACCTCAGCATGGTCGGTTCCAGCGCGCAGAAATCGGCGGAGACTTACGATCGTGAAGGGCAGGCTGCCCTAGCCAGCTATCTGGACCAATTTGAACAGAGCAACGGCATCGCATCTGTGCTGATAGACGACCAGGGAACAGAGTTGTCGGGCCGCCCAGTCCCGGGCGGCTGGCAGGAACTGGCCGCTAAAACCGCAAAAACCGGCATTACACAGTTCAACGTGTCGGCCACTGCGCTGGTGGTTGCGCAGCAGGTCGCAACTCCGCGCAACCGTCACTATGTTTTCGTGTCGCGCATCGTTCGTACGCCATTCACTGTCAGCCTGCAAGCCCAGGCTCTCCGGCTGCTGGTGGTGCTGTTGACCGGAGGACTGTTTTGCTACGGACTGGCGCGTTACCTGACGACCCCAATCCGCAAGCTGCGCCAGACAACGCATCAATTTGCAGATGGCAACCTGGGAGCGCGGGCGGCGGGCAGGCTGGCAACGCGCCGCGACGAAATTGGCGACCTGGGCACAGACTTCAACAGAATGGCCGAGCGATTGCAATCCATGGTCTCCGCACAACACAGGCTATTGGGTGACATCTCACACGAATTACGTTCGCCGCTGGCACGCATGAGCGTGGCGCTCGAGTTGGCCCGTAAACGCGCCGGCCCGGAGGCCAAGAGCGCTCTTGATCGGATTGAACACGAAGCCGAAACTCTCAACGAGATGATTGGGCACTTGCTGAAGCTGACGCGGCTGGAGAGTGGGACTGACGGCCTCCGACGGACTGAAGTCGATCTCGCTCAGCTGGTGCGTGAAGTTGCCGACGATGCGGATTTCGAGGCGCGCAGCCGCAATCGCTCGGTGCGCATCGTCACGGCCGATGAATGTTCGACCACGGGCACCGAAGAACTACTGCGCAGTGCGGTCGAGAATGTGGTACGGAACGCGGTGCGCTATACGGCCGAAGGCACAGAAGTCGAAGTCGCGCTGCGTCTGCGCAATGGCGGCAAGAACGCGGCGGTAATCAGCGTGCGTGACCACGGGCAGGGTGTGCCGGAAGAAGCAATGGAAAAAATCTTTCACCCCTTCTATCGGACGGAAGATGCTCGCGACCGCGAATCCGGCGGCAGCGGCCTGGGTTTGGCGATAGCCTCACGCGCTGTGCGCCTGCATGGTGGTCAGGTGCAGGCAGTGAACGCCGCGACGGGTGGTCTGGAAGTAACGATTAGTTTGCCCGCAAAGTAGGGTCTTGGTCTTTGGTCTTTGACCCTGCGGCGCCTTGATTTCAGTAATCCGGGAGGTGCATCACCCGCTCGGCAGCTAGGACAAAAGACCCGAAAACAGTGCTTTATTCATATCGCAGCGCTTCAATGGGATCGAGCGCGGCCGCTTTACGAGCCGGGTAATAGCCAAAGAATATTCCCACCGCGGCTGAAAAGATTAGCGAACCAATGATCGCCAGGCTGGAGATTAACGTTGGCCAACCCACCAGTTTCGGAATGGCTACTGAAACAATGACCCCCAGCACAATACCTATGACTCCACCGGTCAAACTCAAGACGATTGATTCAATAAGAAACTGTCTGCGAACGGCAGACGAACGAGCGCCGATGGCCATGCGAATACCAATCTCGCGCGTACGCTCCGTCACCGAGACCAGCATGATGTTCATGATTCCGATTCCGCCTACGAGCAGCGAAACGCTGGCAATGCAGGCAAGCAGAATCGTCATGGTATTGTTGGTTTGGTTGGCCGCATCGGCAATGTCCGACATGTTGCGCACCGTAAAATCGCTGCCTTCATTTGCGCCAAGTTTATGTCGTTGCCGCAAGAGCTCGGTGATTTGCTGTTGGGCAGTGTAGGTCGCATCCTGGGAGATAGCTGATACGTACGCTATCTGCAAACGGGGGCTGCCAAGAATTTTCTTTTGCACCGTCGTATATGGTGCAAAGGCAATATCATCCTGATCCCGCCCCTGCTGATCCTGTCCCTTTCTAGCCATGACCCCAACCACCTTGAACGGCAGACTGGATATTCTCAAAGTCTGGCCCACAGCATCGGCACCCGCAAAGAGATTGTCCGCAATGGTCTGCCCGATCACTACCACACGCGCCGCTGTACGCACGTCCATGTCGGTAAAGAAGCTGCCGCTCTGGACCATCCACTTCCGAATGTCGGGATACTGTTCGCTCACTCCCTGGACTGACGTGTTCCAATTCATATTGCCCGACACGAGTTGCGCGCGAGAGTTGATTGCCGGTGTGACCATGGACACGCTGGGTACTTCCCGCTTAACCGCGTCCAGGTCCTCGATGGTCAGCGTATTGGTTCCACTATCGCCTGTACCGCTGCGCACGCCGCCCACGTTCTGTGCCCCGGCGCTAACGAACAAGAGATTAGTACCGATGCTTTCAATCTGGGCTTGTACCGAAGCTTGAGCACCCTGGCCAATGCTCACCATGGCAATGACGGCAGCCACGCCGATGATGATGCCGAGCATGGTCAGCGCAGCACGCATCTTATTGCGTATCAGGGCCCGAAAGGCCACCCGGATAATCATTTTCAAGTTCATCATTTACCCCTGACCTTCGTCGTCCTCATCAATTTCCAGAGGCGGGAGGTTTCGCAACTCCGCGGCGGCATCTCGCTGGTTCTCAACCTGGTAGTCTTTCTTAATCTTCCCATCTTTAAAGACGACCACGCGCGTTGCGTACTCCGCAATATCGTGTTCATGCGTGACCAGCACGAGAGTGATGCCCCTTTCCCGATTAAGCCGTTGAAAAATTTCCATCACTTCGATGGAAGTGCGCGAGTCCAGATTGCCGGTCGGCTCGTCGGCTAGGATAAGCGCCGGATTATTGACCAGAGCACGAGCTACGGCTACGCGTTGCTGCTGCCCGCCGGAAAGTTGATTCGGATGATTTTGCTCCCGCCCCGCCAGTCCCACAGCGGTGAGGGCCTCCAGAGCGCGGCGGTCGCGCTCAGCCGTCTCCACCCCGAGATAAAGCATTGGTAATTCCACGTTTTCGAGCGCCGAAGTGCGTGACAACAAGTTGAACCCCTGAAACACAAAACCAATTTTTTGACAGCGGACGTCAGCGCGCTCATCTTTCGACATTTCTGATACGTCGGCGCCGTCAAGCACATACGTACCGCGCGTGGGCCGATCCAAACACCCAATGATGTTCATCGTCGTCGATTTACCCGAGCCGGAGGCACCCATGATGGCCACAAACTCCCCCTCGCGAATGGTGAGCGAAATGCCACGCAGCGCGTGCACTTCCACATCCCCCATGCTGTAGGTCTTGTGGACGCGATCCAGCTGAATAACCGGACGCGCTTCAGCCGGCCCGGGGAAAGCGGGAACGCTGATCTCAGGGACTTGCAGCTCGATTTCAAGTTGTGCTGACATTGTGTCTCCACTATCCGGCAAAACATCAGTTTGTCGCGATTGACCGGTCCAGGCTGGTAGATGAAGTACGGTCAAGCGACAAACCGAAGTCTGCCAGACTCAATTTCTGCGGCCGCCTCCGCCTGGGGCGCCGGTGCGTGGTGCGCCACCGAAACCGGGCGCAGAGTTCGCATTGCTCGGCGTAGCCCCGGAGTTGGCAATTGTTTGCCCGGTGATGACCATTTCACCCTCCTGCAGGCTGCCCTCAACAACTTCAGTGGAAACACCATCGGTTAGTCCGACCTTGATGCGGCGAGACTGAGGCGTTCCGTCCTGGCCCAGCACCCACACTAAACGCGTCTGGCCTTCCAGCACTGGCGCGCTGGCCGGAGCAAAGTTGCGACCGCTCCCGCTTCCCTGCTGTCCAGCAGCTGGAACAGCCGTGCTGCGTGCGCCGGCATCCGCAGGCGGCAACGCACTCTGACCTGAACCACCCTTGCTTTGGCCTGTGGAACCCGGTGGGTTGAAGCGCAGCGCTGCGTTTGGCACCTTCAGTACGTTGTTGCGTTCGTCGATGGTAATCGTCAGATTAGCAGTCATGCCGGGTTTCAGTTTCTGCTCGGGATTGCTGACGTCGATGACTACGTTATAGGTGACGACGTTTTGTACATTTTGTGGGTTGAGTCGCAGCTGTTCGATCTTGCCGTCGAAGTCCTTGCCTGGAAATGCATCAACCGAAAACCTGACCGACCTGGCCTGTTCGACCAGCCCGATATCCGCCTGATCGATGTTGGCAATGGCCTGCATCTGCGTCAGGTCCCTGGCAATCGTGAAAAGCGTGGGAGCAGAAAGACTGGCCGCCACCGTCTGGCCCACATCTACATTTCGGGAAACTACGATGCCATCAATCGGCGAAGTAATGGTCGTATGCGCGAGGTTTACTTCCGCGAGACGCAAGGCAGCCTCAGCCTGCTGCACCTGCGCCTGGGCCTGCTGCACCTGCGCCTGCGATTGTTGCACTTGCGCCTGCGATTGCTGGATCTGCGCCTGCGATTGGGCCACGCCCGAGTTCGCCGACGACTGCTCGCTTAACATTGCCTGACTTACCTGGGCCTGGGCTTGTTTGTATTTTGCTTCGGCGGCTTTATAGCTCGTTTGCGCGACTTCGAGATCCCGTCGCGCAATCACTCCCGCCTGCACCAGCGATTCCTGCTGGCGCAAATAGCTGGCGGCGTCATCTAGTTGTGCCTTCAAGACGGCGACGTTTGCCTGGGCGCTGAGTACTCCTGCCTGGTTATTTTGTACGGTTGACGTTGCGGCAACTGCTTTGGCCTGAGCATCGGTTACTCCGGCGCGTGACTGGGTCACTCCAGCCCGGGCCTGCTGCAAACTGGCGCGTGCCTGGTCCAGATTCGCGCGAGCCTGATCTACCTGGGCTCGTGGGACTGAAGGATCGAGTTGCGCGATGACCTGGCCGGTCTTCACTGGAGAGTTAAAATCGACCATTAGCGCGGAGATCGTTCCCGAAGCCTGACTACCGACCTGGACCGTCGTTACCGCCTGCAGTGTCCCCGTTGCAGTTACTGTATTGCGCAGGCTTCCTCTTTCTATCTTCGCAGTCATGTATTGGGCGGCGCTCGATTGACCGCCCCAAAAATAGAATGCTGCGAGCGCGAGGATCACAAGCGCAGCGCCACCAAGCATTAACTGTTTCTTTTGTTTGACAACCCTGGTCGAGCGGACGCCGAAAGAGGTCACCCAACCTTTTGCGGGTGCGCCGACGCTTACCGGCATACGCTCACTAATAGTTTCACTAGACATATTGACACCTGTGTAATGACTCAGCTCGCTGTTCAAAACCCGCCACAATGTCAGACACTTTCTGTAGGGTCATGGTTACAACCCGCCACCGCATACTGCCCGCTATCCCTTTTCAAAACACCCGCAGTGGACAAAAGAACACAGAAAGGCAACAAATCCTCGGTGTGGCCCTGCTTTCGTGCTCGGGTCCCTGATTGCGGCGCGAACTTATTGGGCCAGCAGGCTGTAACTCTTTCAGGTTCGACGGTGTCTTGGGATTAGGGAGCTAATGAAGGCGCCCCAATTATGTTTAGAATTTAGGAGCAAATAATGAAAATGAAAAACCTGGGAACAATACGAACACTGACCATCGCCTCCCTGTCAGTGCTTGCCTTGACTGTCTCCATCGCTCTGGCTCAAACAAACCGACCGGGCGATCAGATGCATCGAGAACGCCATGGCGGCGGCGCAGGCTGGGGTGAGCACGGTGGTCGCGGCGGCGAAATGCGCGGCATGTTCTTTCGCGGTCTAAACCTGACTGAAGATCAAAAAGCAAAGATGAAACAAGTCAGCCAAAGTTTCCGAGAACGAACTCAGTCGCTGCGTCAGGAACTTCAGGCCAAGCGCGGGGAGTTGCGCCAGGCGGCCGAGGGCGATACTTTCAACGAGGCCGTGGCTACGCAAAAGCTTCAGGAATCCGCCACCATTCAGGCCAAGCTGATGGGCGAACAGTTCAAGATGCGTCAGGAAATGCTGGCGATACTGACACCCGAACAGAAGACACAACTGGAACAGAAACGTGCTGAATTCAAAGCGAAAGAAAATCAGCGCGGCCATCATAAAGGTGAAGAGAGCAAACCTGAGAATCAGTAAAAGGCAATTAACCCGGATGGCGGACTCGAGACTCGCGAGTCCGCCGAAAGGTTCGGTTATTAGCTCACTTACCTGGTGATAGATTTTCTGCACGAGTCAATGACAAACTCGAGTTTGTCGGACAAGCAAAATGGGAGCACTTCCTGGCGAAAAGTCTCGAAGAGGTGTCGGATCTGGATCTAGCGCAGCAGGCGCGTGAAGGAGACGAGTCTGCGTTCGCGGAAATCATGCGCCGCTACAGCCCTCGCGTCTGGCGTGTCGCCAGCCGGTTCTTTCGGCAGCGCAGCCTGGTGGAAGACGCAGCGCAGGAGATTTTCCTGAAGGCTTTCTCTGAACTTGGCAGTTACGAAGGCCGCGGCTCCATGGAAGGGTGGTTGACGCGCATTGCCACCAACACTTGCCTGAATCTGCTTCGTAGTTCAAAACGCCGGCCGGAGTTGACTGCTTCAGAATTGACCGTGGACGAGAGTGCCTGGCTCGAACATAAACTCGCAACGACGGCGCACGAACGTTATCAATCCAGCGAACGCAGCCTCGTGGCGGCTGACCTGGCGGGACGCGTGCTAAATAACCTGGCGCCAGATGATCAACTGGTATTGACGATGATTGATGGTGAAGATGCCTCGGTGAAGGAAGTAGCGGAAATGACCGGCTGGTCCGAATCAAAAGTCAAAGTTCAGGCCTTTCGTGCCCGCCGGAGAATGCGCCTCGCGGTTGAGAAGCTGTTGGGGCATCGTGCAAAGAGCACGGGTGGTCGTTAGGATGCGACTAGTTAAGGTGAGGAACGAAATGGACAGTGAACATATCATCAGTATGATCGAGGACATCCCTCCCGGCAAGATTGCAGAACTGAATCTCGCAAGGGTCACGGCTCACGTCGAAGTTTGTGAGTCGTGTAAGCAGGCCTGGCAGGCGGCACAGATAAGTGAGTTCCTCGTGCGGGAGCGGGCAGCCGAGACTTTTAGTCCCACACCTTTCTTTGAGACCAGGGTATTGGCAGCATGGCGCGAGCAGCAGAGTAATCAATGGTCATGGGCAAAGATGTGGCGAGCGGCCGGGGCGCTCGCCTCTTCTATGGTGGCCACTGTCGCTGCCATTGCAGTGCTGACCTTTGCCATTCCAGGTGCGGCAGGCGATGCAATTCAACCGGACCAAACCGTCGCCGGCAACGCTTATTCAGCCGAAGAAGTAATTTTGAATCAGCCCGAACTCGTGAATACGGAGCAGGTATCCGATGCCCAGGTGCTAGCAACGCTCTACGGGGCCGATGAGGAGAGGTAATCATGGATAAAGCCAGCAAGAGCAAGTGGCAACTGCGAACGGCCGCGATGGTTATTTTCCTGCTGGGCTTTACAGCCGGCGCGCTGGCTTTTAATGCCTATCGCGCCTGGACCAGAAACCGCATCGAGCAGACCCGCCGGGGCGGATTTGATGAAATGCTCGATCGCCTGCAACTCAATGCCGATCAGAAGACGCAGGTGCTCCAGATACTTGGTGAAACGCGCGAACAACTGCAGGGAATGAGAAAAGAGTCAGAGCAACGCATGGACGCGATTCGACAACGGACGGACGAGCGCCTCCAGCAGGTGCTGACACCGGAGCAGTGGAAGCAGTTTCAGGAGAACCGACAGGAGATGCGCAATCGCCGAGGCGGCAGAGGAAGACCGTGAGGAACTGCGGATTTCCGATCACCAGATCTGCCTCCGCAGCCGTCGATCCTACTTCCAATCAAGCTCTGCCAAAAGCGGAAAATGATCAGAGGCGGTAACGGCTCTTTCGTGCCGATCAATCACCTCACACAGCAGCAGCCGGTCCGCAAATCTTTCCGGCAGGAAAACGTAATCAAGACGCAGATGCGGATCCCAGACCGGGAAGCTGTAGCCCTTCACGTCCGGGTGTAAGACCCGATAGCCATCCACGTACTTTGCGTCACGTACAACGCCAATCGTCTCCCGTTGAATGTCGCGCCCGCTCAACCAAATCATCGCTCGAATCCAACGCGGCATGCGCCGCACATCCAGCACTTCGCCGGGGGCCAGGGTATTAAAGTCGCCAACCAGTACGTGGAAGCCTGCCTCAAATTTTTTAATCTCTTTCAGCAGCGCGCGAATCTCACGGGCGCGCTGTTGTTCACTCCATTTGGAAAACATCGCACTCAGGTGCAGGCCGAAAATCCTCGCCTCGCTGCCCTCGAGCGCAATTTCAAGAAATGAATGTTTAGCCCCGGCGGGATAATGCCATTCGTGATGCGCAATCGGCAGGCGGGTGATGTAGGCGAGGGAGTGTTTGCGGCGCGCGGCCCAGACTGGCAGATTAGTCAAGCCCGCCAGGGAGGCAATTACCTCAGGATCGATAGCTTCCTGAAACACAACAATGTCGGGTGTGACACTGCGAATAACATCTGCGAGTTCGGCTTCGCGCCCCCGGCCACCGAAGCGAATGTTGTAGCTGAGGAGCCTGACAATCACAATCCCTTTCCTGCCTGGACACAGGCGGCCTGTGTGTTGACTTTTCCATTACAATTGTTCGGCGTGGCACACGAACGAGACGCCCGTGCGACGTCAAACCGGTCCGGTACCTTTCCCCGGCTCGATCAGCATAACGTAAGGCTCGTTGAACAAAACATCGCGCGCGAACAGAATTAAGTTAGCGGTGGCCTGAAAATTTACCGGCCGCTCTGCTAATTCCTGCAACTCTACCCTTAAGGCGCGCAGTCCCGGCGCAATGTTGGGGTCCTCGTCGCACAGTGGTTTTGTGTGCAGGGCCGGTATGTAGAAAGCATCCTTATCCCAATGTTCCATTACTTCCGCACCGATTAAGGTGACGTCGAGATCGCTTGTTCCCCGGCCCTCGGCATCGAAAGGCTTGCCGTCCTTCCAACGTTCGTTAGTCACTACACTGCCGCGAAGAGCAATCCCCGTCCCTGGCGGCAAGCCCGTCTCCAGCTTCCTAAGAAACTCGCGGAAGCGCAGGTTATCGCCATCAAAAGCAAGCCGCGTCACGCGCTCGCGAATTTCCTCATCCGACATCTGCTTTACGTTTGTCATAACGCTTTACACCCTGCCTACCGGAACTACTGAATTTCAATCTCAGCCAGGACTGGAACATGATCCGAAGCCTGACTATCTACCATCCAGGCTCTCTTCGCACGCGCGCCGGAATCGAAGCGGCAAAAAATATAATCAATTCGCCTGGCCGGTTGATCAGCCGGATAACTAAGTCCCTTCCCCCCGGCCCCGCTCTCCAGCCAGGCGTCGCGAAAATAGGCGGTTAGCAGTTTATAGCTGTCCCCGTTTGGATCAACATTGAAGTCGCCAACCAGGATTAAAGGCCCTTTCTCGACCTTGAGAAAATCAAGCAGCTGTCCTGCTTCATAAATGCGACCATCTTCGTATTGGTAATCCAGATGCGTCGTCGCAAAACTGAGCCGGTGACCGCCGCTGCTTACCTCGATGCGCAGCAGCCCCCGACGCTCGGCTTCGCGTCTGTTCAGGTACATGCGATGCTCGGTCGTTAGAATGGGAAAACGTGAAAGAATCGCCACTCCATATTGCCCACCCTGGAAATCGAGATTGTGGGCAAAGGCAAATTCCAGTTTTGTCAGACGCGCCAGCTCGGCAATTTCATCAACTCCCTGCGTCCTTTTAACTCCGCGATCAACTTCCTGCAGACCAACCAAATCCGGCTTCGCCCCGTTAATTACGTCTGCGATACGCTGCAGATCCATGCGCTTATCCATGCCGACCCCGACATGAATGTTGTAAGTCATCACCCGCAGCCTTAATTTCTTTACTGCCGCCGCCGGGGCGCAGCGACCCGGAGCTGTCCCCCACAGGAGAGCAGTAAGCAGGATGGCGCCCGCTGCAGCGATAAAGAGTCGACGAATCATTTTGCAGAGAAGGTCTGACGTCAGGCTATTCGGCGCTTGACGGGTTGATTGCTCCTGCCGCTTCAAAGCCTATGCGGCTATGCGTGCCATCGCAAAATGGTTTTTTTGAGGACGCGCCACAACGACAAAGAGCGATGGTTGATTTCTCCACGGCAATCTTGTTGCCCTCAGTGTCGAACAGATCGACTTCCCCCTCGATGAGGTAGGGACCATTTTTGCGTGGATGAATGGTTACCTGAGCCATCTTTCACTTCTCCCTTCATTTTTTCTTTGCTGAAACCCTGTATTGCATTCTAACATGCGAACTCTTTCAGCTCTGGTCTTTCAGCGCGGCTCGGTCCTGACGATGAATCTTCCCATCCTGCACGAAATCATCCTGGTTGCCTCCGCTTTCGTTGCCGGCGCGATCAACTCGATAGCCGGCGGCGGGACTCTGGTAACTTTCCCGGTGCTTATCTGGCTGGGTTTGGATCCAAAGGTCGCGAATGCGACCAGCACAGTGGCGCTCTGGCCAGGTCTGTTTGGCGGACTGTTTGGATATCGCAAGGAACTGGAAAACAGTTCGACTCTGCTGTTGCGACTGGGAGCGATCAGTGTGCTCGGAGGAGCGTTAGGCGCCTGGCTGTTAATCGTTACTCCCTCGCCGACATTTGCCCGCATGGTTCCGTTTCTGATTCTGTTCGCCACTCTGTTATTCATGGCGCAGGGCAGTCTCAGTCGCCGCCTGCAACTGCAACCAATCGCGGCCAGGCCCAAAACCTCCTGGTGGCTGGGGGCGCTCGTCTTTCAGTTTTGCTCGGCGATCTACGGAGGTTATTTTGGAGCGGGCAACGGCATCCTGATGCTGGCCGCGCTCGGCCTGCTTGGTCTTCATGAAATTCATCGCGCCAATGGCATCAAGAACTTCCTGGGAATCTGTATCAATAGTATAGCCGTGCTGAGCTTTTCGCTGACGCATCTGGTGGTTTGGCCCGATGCTCTCCTGATGGCGGGAGGTGCGTTGCTGGGCGGCTATTTCGGGGCAAGTATGGCTGTCCGCATCGGCAAGGTTGTGGTGCGCCGCGCTATCGTCCTTATCGGCTTTGTAATTACTTTCCTAATGTTATGGAAACTGTGGAAGTAAGCCACTGGTCCTTGAGTACACTTCCTTTTGATGGCGCACTTTTGCGATGCTGCGGGTAAACCGCCGTCTGCGGACCCGGTGGCGGGCTAGAGATTTCTCGGGGCAAAAATGAAAACGGAGCTCAAGCTTTCACGCGAGTTTTATACACGAGCTAACGTGGTGACGGTGGCGCGAGAACTACTCGGCAAACTCCTGGTAGTCCCGGACGCTGACGGGACGCGTGTCTCTGGTCTGATAGTCGAAACTGAGGCCTATCGTGGTCCTCAGGATCGCGCTTCACACGCCTACGGCGGGCGCCGGACAAAAAGAACGGAAACGATGTTCGGAATGGGCGGGACGGCTTACGTCTACTTTGTTTATGGTATGTATCACCAGTTCAACGTAGTTACGAACATGCCTGAAATCCCTCATGCCATTCTGGTTCGCGGCCTTGAGCCGGTGGAAGGACTCGAACAAATGCGCCGGCGACGTCCGCATCAGCCTGATACAAATCTAACCAACGGCCCGGGCAAACTCTGCATAGCTTTAGGAATCAACCGCCAATTGGACCAGTCTGATCTCCGGGGAAACCGGATCTGGATTGAAGAGAATAGACGAGTGCCGGCGCGTCAGATCGCCTCCGGGCCACGCATTGGCATCGGTTATGCGGAAGATTGGATCGATAAGCCCTGGCGGTTTTGGATTAAGGGAAATCGTTTCGTCAGCCGGTAGTGTAGAAGGTGACAGGCCCAGCCCTAATACTGGATGTCGTAGGCCTTGATTTTCGAATTGAGGGTGGTAGCTCGCAAACCCAGGAGCCGCGCAGCTCTTGCCTGATTACCTTCAGCCTGCTCGAGGGCAAGTTTAATCAGCGCCATTTCAAAACGCTGAACCTCATCATAGAAGTCGAATCCCTTTGCCAGGTCGAGGGTTTCCAGGCTGGCAGACTCGTCAGCAAAAGCCTTATCGCGAGCCAGTACCTGAGCTTCACGCATCAGGGACGATGCCAGCTCAACCAGTCGCTGCACACGGCCAACACTCCCTTTACCTGATGCTAACCGCAAGTTGACAGTTCTGGTCGATTCTGGTGAATCCGTACCACGATCTATTGTCTCAACGAATGCAGCTGGGTGTACGGCCATGGCTCTCTCCTTGTTCAGTACTGACTCTAGTACGATAACACCACCCCCATAGGTTCTGTGGCGTTTTAGTGTCGATGAGTGAGCTCTTGGTTGGCTTGTAATCTGCTGCCCCAAAAAAAAGCGAGCCTCCCCTGACGAGACTCGCCGCAAACTTATTTTCTAATGTAACTGGTGGGGATGAGAGGACTTGAACCTCCACGATGTCGCCATCACAGGCTTCTGAGACCTGCGCGTCTGCCAGTTCCGCCACATCCCCGTGACAAGGGAATATACGAACCGGCTCAAGGGGTGTCAAGGCGATCAAGAATCTTAAGGGGCACGGTAGTTTTTTCTGCCGCTTCAGCACGCAGGATGCGGGCGAGTCCCAGGAACTGCAGTTATCTCCGCATAATTGAAAGGCTATAAGCTTATTGCCGGTGTTGCCAGCGTCGATTGTTGCGCACTGCATAACGTCGCGCAAAATAACGCGGGCGAAGCTGCGCTCTTCGTTCGCGCGCCCTGTATTTCATCCTCGCCTGCCCATTATCGTAGGATCGGCCGCGATCATAAGAATAACCTCTTCTGACGCGGTACCTCCGCCCGATGTAATCGACCCGGTTACGATAGCTGTTTCGCCGGGGACCTCTTCCATCCCAGCGTCCATCGCGGGCATCGTGACAGTTAACAAACTTGCCGCACTTCTTATCGGCACCGGAGTAGCGATCGCGCCCCCGGCCTCGACCCTGGGCAAAGGTGCTGGCTGGCACGGCTACAGCCAGTAAGAGCATAAAGGCAGCGGTCCAAAGATGTCCTCGGAGCAGTCTTTTGAAGGACTTTCCCGGTAGGCCTTCGCCCTGTTCCCTGCTTGAGATTGACACTGTCATAAAACCTCCATCAATAAAGAATTCGTTCATGGGGAAGAGTGCTTACCTTTTGTACCATACAATCGCCGTGCCAGCAGAAAACCCTGCTTCTGACCCGCGTTTGCAACGATATATTCCTCTGACGCAGTTCATGACGCGTTATCGCTACACTGGGCGTGTATGGTAATACGTCTTCATGAGGAGAACGTGGTTCTCATACCGTGGTACATTATCCGTGCACTATCAGCATGTCGTCTGAGGGAGGCAGACTGAGTCGTATGTCCGCCACCGCCAACCAACTCGCAGACTTGAGCAAGCGTTTCGCGGAAATTCGCGGGCGAATAAACGCCAGCGCCGTGCGAAGCCGGCGGGCGCCGGATGAAATTACGTTGATTGCCGTGACTAAGACCCATCCGGTAGAAACCCTGAGGGTGGCGCTGGACATTGGAGCAAAGGATTTTGGCGAGAATCGGGTTCAGGAAGCGGAGCCGAAAATCGTTGCCGTGGGAAGAAACGCGGCCCACTGGCATTTGATTGGCCACCTGCAGGCGAATAAAGCCCGTCGTGCGGTGAAACTCTTCGATCTGATTCATTCGCTGGACTCGGTCGAACTAGTGGAACGCCTGGATCGTTTATGTGTCGAAGAAGAGCGGGCGGAATTGCCGGTCCTGATTCAGATTGACCTCGGCGGTGAAGAAACGAAGTCAGGGGCCAGCGAATCTGAACTTGCAGAGTTGATCCAGTCTGTCGGTGTCAGCCGGCGCCTGCGCTTGCGCGGGCTAATGACGCTGCCGCCATTCTTTACCGATGCCGAGCGCGTCCGGCCTTACTTCCGGCGTCTGCGTGAATTGCGCGATCAAATGCAACTCCGCGGAGATTTTGGCACCGGACCAGGCGAACTCTCGATGGGCATGACAAATGATTTTGAGGTCGCGATCGAAGAAGGCGCGACCATGGTCAGGATTGGCACGGCCCTCTTTGGCGAGCGCGAGGGACAAGCCTGGATATGAACTACTTGATTATTGACCGCTTCGGCCTCTTTGCAGGTTGGCTGGTGACGATGGCGATTGTCGTCGTGGTAACCGTGGTCATTTTGCGCCTGCTGGCTGAGGTCGCCAATCTCAACTACTTTGGCTGGACTTACGTAACGCTGCGCCGAATGACGGACCCCATGATCGTACCCGTGCGTGGCGCCCTGCGTGGTTTTCGGGTGGATCCCAAGTATGCGCCGCTGGTAACGATTCTGATCACTATACTGCTTGGCTGGCTCGCGCTTAGGCTCACAGATGCCGTTCTCAGCACCTTGATCGGAGTTATGAGCGCGGTGCAGCAGGGAGCGGTGGCGCGAATCATCGGCCATCTGTTGTATGGCTTACTGGCCATCTACGCGCTCCTGATTTTTACCCGCATCATTTTTTCCTGGGTCATGCTGACTTATTCAAATCGCGTCATGCGTTTCCTGTTTAGCGCCACCGAGCCGTTTCTTGCTCCCTTACGACGCGTCATTCCCCCCATCGGTATGTTTGATATTTCGGCCTTCGTCGCCTTTATTATCATCTGGTTATTTCAGGCAGCAATTCAGGGAACTCTTTTACGCAGCTAAGTGATCGACTATTCGCAAGATAATGGCGCGTTAATCTTCAAAGTGCTGGTTGTACCGCGAGCTTCGCAAAGTGCGATCGCAGGTGACCACAACAATGCTTTGCGCGTGCGGATTGCCGCACCACCAGTCGACGGCGCCGCAAACCGAGAGCTGGTTCGCGTGCTCGCGAAGACCTTCAACGTGCCCAAGAGGGCGGTTGAGATTACCAGCGGCCAGACTGCGAAATTTAAACAGGTGCGGGTGAATGGGGGCTCGCCCGCAAGGCTCCGAGAGTTGCTGGCGGAGAGCTGAGATTAATTCTCATCCGGTTTCAACCGATCGAGAGGCCACGGCGTGGAGTGCAGATTTTCAATCGACCAGAAAAGGATGATTAATCTTACGCGCTTACGGTAATATCCATCGAACAAACCCCCACTACTGACACGAGCATGGACGGAAAAAGAATTTCACATTACCGCATTGTCCACAAGCTGGGCGCCGGTGGCATGGGCGAGGTCTATCTCGCTGAAGACACAAAGCTAGGCCGCAAGGTCGCGCTGAAACTCCTCGGCGCAGAGTTCACCACCAATCGCGATCGCCTCAATCGTTTTGAGCAGGAAGCGTGTGCGGCTTCGGCGCTCAACCACCCCAACATTCTTACCATCCACGAAGTCGGGCAGGCTGACGGTCATAACTTCATTGCCACGGAATTCGTCGATGGCGTCACGTTGCGCCAGAGAATTGGCGGGGCGGGCCTGGAAATCATCGAAGTCCTGGACATCGGCATGCAAGTGTCGAGTGCGCTGGAGGAAGCTCACGAAGCCCACATCGTGCATCGGGACATCAAGCCCGAGAACATCATGGTGCGGCGCAACGGCTACGTGAAAATTCTGGACTTTGGGTTGGCAAAACTCACCGAAGTGCCGAGCGGCGCCGATACCGAAGCCCCCACGCGGGCTCTGGTCCACACGGACGCCGGCACGGTGATGGGCACGTCCCACTACATGTCACCGGAGCAGGCGCGCGGTAAACCGGTTGATGCGCGCACGGACATCTGGAGCCTGGGTGTCGTGCTCTACGAGATGGTGGCCGGCCGCGTGCCGTTTGAAGCGGAAACTGCCACCGATGTGCTTTCGGCAATTACCCGAACCGAGCCGCCACCGCTGGCGCGATATTCACCTAAAGTCCCGGCCGAGTTTGAATGGATCGTCATGAAAGCTCTGCGCAAGGATGTCGACGAGCGCTACCAGACTGCCAGAGAGTTGTATTCGGACCTGAAAAAACTGAAACAGCGTCTGGAGTTTGAATCCGAGTTGGAACGTTCCGTACCGCCGGACCGTCTCAGCGCCATTGTCAGTAATGCTGGTGACTCTGAAGCGGCGGCCATTCTGCCCACACAACTCACCGGCCAGGCTCAAACGGCTGAGGGCACGCGCACTACCGCGGTTGATTCGGCAACCGTTCCGCGACCTTCCAGCGCCGAGTTTATCGTTACTGAAATCAAGCGCCACAAAGCAGTTTCCCTCGCTATCGCCCTGGTGGTAGTCGCAGCAGTAGCCGTCAGTACGTACTTCTTCAGGAATCGAGCCGCCGCTCTCACTGAGAAAGACACTATTCTGCTCGCTGATTTTGTTAATACAACGGGCGAAACCGTCTTTGACGGCACGCTCAAGCAGGCGCTTGCCGTACAACTTGGCCAGTCCCCTTTCCTGAATATCTTTCCCGAAGATCGAGTGCGCGAGAGTTTGCGCTTTATGGGACGCTCTCCCGACGATCGCATTACACGCGATGTCGCTCGCGAAATTTGTGAGCGCCAGGGTATCAAGGCCATGCTGGTCGGCTCGATCTCTGGTCTGGGCAGCCATTACGTCGTGACCATCGAAGCAGTGAATGCGCACACGGGTGACTCAATCGCGCGCGAGCAGGTCGAGGCAGAGAGCAAAGAGAAGGTGCTTGCGTCGCTGGGCAATGCAGCTTCATCGTTGCGCAGCAAGTTGGGCGAATCGCTAAGTTCGATCAAGAAATTCGAGGTGCCGGTTGAGCAGGCCACGACGTCTTCGTTGGAAGCCTTGAAAGCGTACGCCATGGCCACTGAGGAACGGGGAAAAGGAAACAGTATGCAAGCGCTGGCCCTCTACAAGCGGGCTACAGAACTGGATCCAAATTTTGCCATGGCCTACGCCAGAATCGCTGTGGGCTATGGCAACATGGAGCAACTGAATTTAGCCCAGGAATACGTGCAGAGGGCCTTCGCGCTGCGTGACCGGGTGAGCGAACGAGAACGGCTGTATATCTCCGAAAAGTATTACAACTACGTGACCGGAGAGATCGATAAGTCGATGGAAGTTCTGCAAACGTGGGCCCGGCTTTATCCTAACGATTTCATTCCCCGCAACAATCTCGCCTTAAACTCGATGTATCTCGGGAGATACGAGGATGCGCTAAGACACTCGCTCGAAGCTGTCCGCCTGGGGCCAAATGTTTACAGCGCGCATGACAACCTGATCAGTAGCTTTTTCCACCTGGGAAGGTTTGATGAGGCAGACAAGGCCAACGGGGAGATGGCCGCGCTCTTCCCAGACGCGCCAAACATACACTTCAATAATTACTCCTCTGCGTTTCTGCGCCGCGATGAGGCTGCGATGCAGCGAGAGGCCGAGTGGGCGAGGGGCAAGCCCGTAGAAGCCGAATTCCTGGGTATGACGGCGGCTCGGGTCCTGTCCACCGGTCATCTGAAGCAAGCAGAGGAAATCATCAGACGCCAACTCAACTTTTACGCTACTTCTGAACGTAAGGAAAACGCATCCCAAACGTTGACCTATCTGGCCTTTAACCAGGCACTCCTCGGCAAATGCGAGCCTGTGGCCGGGAACGTCAAGAAAGGACTCGAGTTGGGACGTGGCAGAATCAGCCTGCCGACCTCGGCCATGGCACTGGTATTGTGCAAAGACACGGCACAAGCACAACAGCTATTGGACGAGATGTTGAAAGTCTATCCTAAGGATACAGCGGTGTCGCTGATGTCAGCACCGCCACTCCGGGCTGAGATCGAGCGACAACGCGGAAACCTTCCTGAAGCCCTGCAGCTGTTTGAGTCAGCACGCCAGTATGACTTTGGCCTGATTGCCGGTATTGGTACTCCTTATCTGCGCGGGCAGGCTTACCTGCAACAGCGCGCCGGTAAAGAGGCGGCAGTGGAATTTCAGTCAATTATTTCTCGCCCCGGAGTGGATTCATTTTCACCGCTGCATGTGTTAGCCCACCTCGGCCTCGCGCGCGCCTCCGTCCTTACCGGAGATACCTCCAAAGCCCGCACTGAATATCAGGACTTCTTTGCCCTCTGGAAAGACGCCGATCAGGATCTACCAGTTTTGCTACAAGCAAAGAAAGAATACGCAGCCCTGCAGTAAAGTCAGGCACAAAAAGCAAAGGGCAAAGAGCTAAGCGTGCCCTTTGCCCTTTGCCCTTTCACGCTCAACGACATTCGGTATTGCTGTGCGTCACCATTGAGCTGAAACGGCTTTGGTACTCGGTCGAGGTAATAAACGAACATACCATCGCATGCTGGACGCTTAGGTCGCGTAGGGGAAAACTGTTGACCTGTCCGAGCCAGAAGTTGTAACCCGCCTGATCAGGATCGCGACGCAGATAGGCGAAGTACTCCGCTAAGACGAACGAGGCGTTGTACTCGCGATTACTGAAGGTCTGATTGTCCGCGATCGTTCGTAGTACACTCGCACGCGTTTCGCTGCCGCTGATCAGCCCGGCAACGAGCGCAGCCCTCTGGGCCGTGGTCAGGGAGTGTCCGGTGTTTGTGTCCAGCGCGTCCACGTATTGGGCCGCCTCCAAAGTATTCGGGTAAAGGGAGACGAAGGCCGCCCGCTGTACCATGATATTGGCAAAATCAGTCTTGCTCTGGTTGAGTTGCACCCCGCCAGTTACGCGTGCGCGGTCTGGCATAAACTGCGCGTATGTTGGCCGGTTGCCAAATGCAGCCTTGTAGATCCGATAGACGTAAGCTGCGGTTTCCTGAAACTCAGGTTCGAAGAAAAAAGCATCTGACACTGTGATACGCCGGCTGCGCATGCAGAGCTGATCGCTGCCACACTGAGTCAGCTGGCCGGTCCAGTAATCCAATCCGTTTTGGTCCGCCGGCCGATTGAGAAAGTCGGAGTAATGCTGGCGTACAAACATCCCCGGACTATCGCTTGGATTTGAGTCGGGCGGTCCCGAATCGTCGTCCAGGATCATCAGTGTAGCCGTACGCTGCTCTCCCAAAGTTGCTCCACCCGTCGGCTGACTCAGGACCAGCCGCAGAGTCTCATTGCCCTCGGCGTAGAGATCCTCTGTGATCAGGACCACGAAGTCCTTTCTACTTTCATTAGGACCAAAGCGCAGCGTACCCGAAGTGATCGTGTAGTCGCAGTCTTGCCTGGCGACGCCGCTAATAGTGCTGCAGGGACCAGGAACTGAAGTCGCACTGTCATCTTCACCATCATCGTCGCTGCCGGCGATGACCGCATAATCGACGGTCACCGTTCCTGACGTATCACCCATCCTGATGACTGTTATGGTAGCGAGGGCCGCACCTTCGCTTATGGTGTAGTTCCCACTACTAAATTGCAGTGTGCTGGGACCTGTGGGCGTCGGTGTCGGCGTTGGTGTAGGTGTCGGCGTTGGTGTAGGTGACGGTGTTGGCGTCGGCGTTGGTGTTGGCGTCGGCGTTGGTGTCGGCGTTGGTGTTGGTGTTGGTGTTGGCGTCGGCGTTGGTGTCGGTGTTGGTGTTGGTGTCGGTGTTGGTGTCGGCGTTGGTGTCGGCGTTGGTGTCGGCGTTGGTGTCGGCGTTGGTGTCGGTGTTGGCGTCGGTGTTGGCGTCGGTGTTGGCGTCGGTGTTGGCGTCGGTGTCGGTGTTGGCGTCGGCGTCGGCGTTGGAGTCGGCGTCGGCGTCGGCGTTGGAGTCGGCGTCGGACCA
>DAIMCP010000081.1:0-23072 GCA_036726305.1 Pyrinomonadaceae bacterium
CTCGATGCCGTCGTCATAGCCACGCCTGTCTGGACCCACTATCCGTTTGCCAAAGCCGCGCTCGAGGCGGGTAAACACGTCCTGGTGGAAAAGCCCCTGACGGCCAGCGTTGCCGAGGCCGAAGAATTGGTCGAACTCGCCGAGCGCAACGGACTTACGCTGATGGTGGACCATACTTTTATCTACACGGGCGCAGTACGCAAGATTAAAGAATTGGTGACCAGCGGTGAATTGGGCGACCTCTTGTACTTTGACGCTACCCGTATAAATCTCGGATTATTTCAGAATGACATCAACGTGGTTTGGGATTTGGCGCCTCATGATTTTTCCATCATGGACTTTGTGCTGGCGCGCCAGCCCCTGGCCGTGGCCGCAACCGGCAGTTGTCACATTAAAAAAGGGATTGAAAACATTGCCTACGTGATGCTGCTCTTTCCCGATGAATTTATCGCGCACTTTCATTTTAACTGGTTGTCGCCGGTCAAGATTAGACACACGCTGATGGCTGGAAGTCGCAAGATGGTTGTGTATGACGACATTGAGCCGACCGAAAAGGTACGGGTCTATGACAGTGGGGTGACTGCCATTCACAGGGAAGAGCAAATGGATCGCGAAGCGGCTTATCGCACGCTCGTGAGCTATCGTACCGGTGATGTCTGGGTGCCCAAACTGGATACCACTGAGGCTTTGCGTTACGTGTGCGCAGAGTTTCTGGCGGCCATTGCCGAAAAGCGGCCACCGCTAACCGACGGTAATGCTGGGCTGCGCGTGGTGCGTTTGCTTGAGGCAGCTCAGAAATCAATAAACCAGCGTGGGAACGCGGTTTTCATTTAGTTTATCTTCAATATGAACATACCTCTCATAAACCTTAAAGATCAGTTTGCTCCGTTGCGTGGCGAGATGCTCGCCTCGCTGGAACGCATTTTGGATTCCCAGCAGTTTGCGCTCGGCCCGGAAGTGAAGGCCCTCGAAGACGAAATTGCCGCCTATGCAAATGTGAAGCACGCTATCGGCTGCGCTTCTGGTTCAGACGCCTTGCTGCTGGCGCTGATGGCCCTGGATGTCAAAGCCGGCGACGAAGTAATCACTGCGGCGTTCACATTTTTCGCCACCGGTGGCGCGATTGCGCGTCTTGGGGCGCGGCCTGTATTTGTCGATATCGATCCGCTGACCTACACCATCAATCCGCAGAAGGTCGAAGCAGCGATTTCACCACGCACGCGCGCTATCATTCCCGTTCACATGTACGGACAGTGCGCTGATATGGATCCGCTGCTGGAAATCAGCCGGCGACGCGGTATCCCGATTATCGAAGATTCCGCGCAGGCAATCGGTGCAGAAGAACGAGGGCGGCGGGCCGGATCGATGGGACGAATCGGTTGCTTCAGTTTTTATCCCACCAAGAACCTCGGCGCGGCCGGGGATGGTGGCATGATTACCACCAACGATGAGGTTCTGGCTGCGCGGTTGCGCGCTTTGCGCGTGCATGGCGGATTGACGGAATACCATCACGCCGAAGTTGGCATCAACAGCCGGCTGGATGGCATGCAGGCCGCTGTGCTGCGGGTTAAACTGCCGCATCTCGATGCCTGGGCCAGTGCGCGACGCGAGAAGGCCGCCCGCTACAATGAACTTTTCCGCGGAGCGGATCTGTCCTACGAACTTATCACGCCTACCGTTCGCCGAGAGGCACAACACGTTTACCATCTTTACATCGTGCGCGTGCCGCAAAATAGAGATGCACTGATGGCCCACCTGGGCGCACATGGAGTTGGAACCAAGGTCTACTATCCGGTGCCCTTGCACCTGCAGGAATGTTTTCTCTATTTGGGATACCAGCCGGGAGATCTGCCGGAGACGGAGCGAGCTGCCGGCGAAACCTTTGCCTTACCACTCTATCCGGAATTGACCGACGAACAACAACTATACGTAGTCGAGAGTTGTGCTGCGTTCAGCGCGTCCGAAAGTATGGCCCAGGCAAGCTAGCCGGACACCCTGGAAGCCGCTCCCAGCCGCTCGCCGGTGGCCGCGACGATTTCCTCAAGGATGCTCTGCAGGTCGTAACGGTAGCTCCAGCTGGGGTAGTCGCTCTGAAACTTGCGCACGTCGCTGATCCACCAAATGTGGTCGCCGGAACGGGCCTGGTCCGAAAGCACGTAATTCAACTTGCGACCGCAGAGTTTTTCGGTGTCGGCGATTGCTTCGAGCATGGAACAGTTGCTATGACGCGAACCACCCATGTTATAGACCGCGCCCGGGACGGGATTTTGAAAGAAATGCCAGAATGCATTGACCAGATCATATGAATGAATGTTGTCCCGGACTTGCTTTCCCTTGTAACCATAAATCGTATACGGCTTGCCCGACAAAGCGCACTTAACAAGATAGGCCAGAAACCCATGCAGTTCTGCGCCTGAATGTGCCGGTCCAGTCAAGCATCCACCTCTAAACGTTCCGGTTTTCAATCCAAAGTAACGTCCATACTCCTGAGTCAGGACATCGGCAGCAACTTTGCTGGCGCCAAACAAGCTGTGCTTGGACTGATCAATGCTCATTGACTCGTCAATGCCATGTTCATAGTAGGGATGGGTCTCAGCGACTTCCCAGCGCGTGCCGCCTTCAACCAGCGGTAGCGAATTGGGCAAATCGCCGTAGACCTTATTGGTTGAGGTGAAGATGAAGGTAGCTTCCGGAGAATGCTGGCGGGTCATCTCGAGCATGACCAGGGTGCCGTTGGCGTTCACTGTAAAGTCTGTGAAAGGCTCGCGCGCCGCCCAGTCGTGGCTGGGCTGCGCGGCGGCATGGACCACGAGGACGATTTCCCTTCCTAGTTCGCGAAATAAATTTCCAATGGCAGTTTCGTCTCGCACATCGAGTGCGCGGTGCTCATAGTTTTTCAGGTCGTGCTGTAACTGCTTGGTATTCCAACTTGTCGAGCCGTCAGCGCCGAAAAAATAGCCGCGCATATCATTGTCGATGCCGACAATCCGCAGCCCCTTTTCATGAAGAAAGCGGGCCGTCTCGCTGCCGATCAACCCCGACGAACCTGTGATAACTGCAATGGACATTAATTTTCCCCTTGACTCCGAATCTAGACCATCTTCCAGACGGCCGCAAGTGGGCGCCAGGTACGGCGCGTCAATCCCGCTCCCCTGGCGTTGAGAAAGCTAGCCTGTCGGACCTCGGGTGCCCGCTGCGGGTGAAGGCCGGCGAGCTGCGCCGGGCGCACAAGTGCGCTCTCAAAGCTGGATCCCGGTGAGACAAGTCCTGCTGCCCGGTCGCCACCTTCGTGATTGCTGTAGTACTATCAAGGTTCGCGAAAGAAGATGAAGATTACAGAGAATAACCAACCGGAAAAGCCGCTCGTCGTTTCAGTTGTAACTCCAACCTACAATCAGGCTGAGTTTCTGAGGGATACGCTGGAGAGCGTCCTGGAACAGGACTATCCGCACATCGAACATCAGGTAATTGATGACGGCTCGACCGACGCAACGCCGCAGATCCTCGCGGAGTATGCGGATCGCCTTTCCGTCGAGCGACATCAAAACCAGGGCCAGACCCCCACCATCAACAAGGGTTGGGAACGTGCTACGGGTGAGATTCTCACCTGGCTGAACTCCGATGACACCTTTCTGCCCGGGGCCGTTACGAAGGCCGTCGACTACCTACAACAACACCCAGACGTGGGGATTGTTTTTGGCGATACTCTGTTTACTCAGTTCGATGGCGCCCCGATTGAGCGGTCCAAGAAGCGCGCTGACTTTGATTACCGCGAGTTTGTGCTGCAGTGCGAGAACCCGATAGCCCAGCCTTCCGCTTTCATTCGTCGCTCGGTAATCGAAGATGTTGGCCTGCTCGATCCGGAGTTTTATTACTTTATGGATTGGGATTTTTGGCTGCGGGCGGGGCTGCGCCACCGGATTACGTACATCCCGGAACTGCTTTCGACCTATCGCCTGCACAAGGATTCAAAGACGGTCGCGCAGGCTAACAAGGCCGCGCCTGAACTCGAATACATGTATCGGAAATTTTTTGCGCGGCCGGATTTGCCGGATGAAATTCGCGCGCTCGAGCGCCAGGCGCTGGTCAACATGTTCTTCACCAGCGGTGGCTACTATCTCGAAGGTGGAAACTCGAAGGCCGCCGCGCGCATGGGCTTCAGAGCATTGCGCTCCAACCCCTCAGCAATCTACCGCCCCGAAGTGGCTCACAAATTTCTCTATTGCCTGCTTGGTGGGCGTTCAATCTATCAGCGCAGCAGGGGGGCCTACCAAAAGGCCCGCACTACACTGGAAATGCCTGAATCCAATTCACGCAAGTAGAGTGTCTATAAGAACCTCGTTTTCATTTGTTTGCTGCTTCGCTCGGAATTGAGTCGAGGCGCGTGTAGCAAAGAGGCCGGGTGAACATAGACTCTGACGGCAAGGGTGGGAGCATTGTCAACGCGCTACATTCAAGTCTGCCGGCGCGGGAGTTGCTGGATAC
Source organism: Pyrinomonadaceae bacterium (assembly GCA_036726305.1). Taxonomy (GTDB): domain Bacteria; phylum Acidobacteriota; class Blastocatellia; order Pyrinomonadales; family Pyrinomonadaceae; genus JAOAPY01. Next base: position 4,486 of record DAIMCP010000081.1, read on the forward strand.
TCAAAACGCGTTCCTTCGAAGATGGAAACAACAACCCCAGCCGCGAACAACAAAATCCACCGCTACCCGTGTCCTTCCTGTGGCGCCGATCTCCTTTACGAGCCAAAGGATGGTTGCCTTTCCTGTTCCTATTGCGGCCACAGGCAGGAAATCCCGGTCAGCGCTGAGCAGGTCGAGGAGCGCTCATTCGAACAGTACCTGCAGGTCCGGCCCGAACAGTTACAGCAGTTGGCTCCGAACGCACTGGAAGTCAGCTGTCAAAGCTGCGGCGCGACGGTCACGTTTACGCCGCCGGAAGTCGCGCGCCACTGTGATTTTTGTGGTGTACAGATCGTGGCCCAGGCAAAATCTGCTGATCCGATTCTGGCGCCGGGAGGTGTCCTGCCTTTTCGCATCACACAGCAACAGGCTGACCAGGGGCTGCGTCAATGGCTCAAGTCGCGTTGGTTCGCACCCAATGCGTTGAAGGAGTTTTCCCAACCTGATTCCATCAGCGGCATCTATTTACCGTACTGGACCTATGACACCAACACGACCAGCTACTACACAGGTGAGCGTGGGGAGCATTACTACGTAACCGAGAACTTCACTGCCAGGGACGCGCAAGGTAAACCAGTGCAGAGTACCAGACAGGTCCGCCATACTCGCTGGTCCCCTGCCTCCGGTGCAGTAACGCGTTGGTTCGACGACGTGCTGGTCCCCGCTACTGTCTCGTTACCGCAAAATCGATTGGCGGCTTTGGAGCCCTGGGACCTTCCTTCTTTGAGTCACTACGATCCGGCCTATCTTTCGGGATTCAAGGCGGAGCGTTACCAGGTTAATCTTGTGCAGGGGTTTGCCCGGGTGAGGCAGATTGCGGCGGGCGTAATTGCCAGCGATGTGCGCGCGCACATTGGTGGGGACGAGCAAAGGGTACACAACATCGTCACACACTATGACGGCATCACCTTCAAGCATCTCTTGTTGCCGGTATATGCCGGGGCTTATCGCCTCAACCAGAAGGTCTATCAAATCGTCGTCAACGGTCGCACTGGAGAGATACATGGCGACCGGCCTTACAGTATCTGGAAGATTGCGCTCTTTGTGTTGGCGATATTGTTCGCCGTGCTCACGTTCGTCCTAATAATTGGATTGGGCCAGGGTTAGTGGGATACCGTGATAAGCGGAACTCGGGCACTGCATGAAATAACCTACTTTCGCCTGAGCACCGTCATCTGCATGCCATGTTTCGGTCGCAGAGTGATAACGGGTCGCAGGGCGACAACCTGATTGGGCAGCAGGCGCATTTGCCACTGTTGGGCGAGAGTCGCCAGCAGGAGGATCAATTCCATCCACGCAAAGCCTTCGCCAATACAACGACGCGGACCACCGCCGAACGGAAAGTACGAAAATTGCGGCCGCGATTCACGCTCAGCCGCCGTCCAACGCAGGGGATCGAATCGCAGCGGGTCTGCATAATATCGCGGGTCGCGGTGCATCACGTACTGGCTCATCAGTACCAGCGAGCGCTTGGGAACGCGATAGCCGCCGATTTCCACGTCACTTAACGTCATCCGACCCAGCGCCCAGGCTGGCGGATAGAGCCGCATCGACTCCGTCAATACCATTTCCGTGTAGGGCAAGCGACCGGCATCATCCACGGTTGGAAGTCGCCCCCCAAGGACCCGATCAAGTTCGGCGTGCAGTGCGGCTTCGACTGCGGGGTTTTGCGACAGCAGATACCACGTCCAGGTCAGGGCGTTCGCGGTTGTTTCATGACCGGCCAGGAAGATGGTCATCAGTTCATCACGCAACTGCGTATCAGTCATCTGTCCCCCATCTCCCTCCTCATCCTGCGCCAGCAATAACATCGAAAGCAGGTCGCCGCGATCGCCGCCGCTGCGCCGCCGTTCTTCGATCATGCGGAAGATGATCGCATCCAGTTTGGCTTTGGCGATGTCAAACCGGCGCAATTGTGGCAATGGCAGTTTCTGGAGGAGTTCGAAAAAGGGAATCGTGATGGTGTTGAAGAGGTCCATGACCACGCTCATCGCGTCGCCGACTTCCGGAGCATCCGACTCCACGTCCGCATCAAACAAGGTCTTGCCCACAATCGCCAGAGTCAGGCGCATCATCTCTTCCGCAATGTCCAGCGTCGCACCGTCCTGCCAGCGAGCCCCGGTCAGCGTTGCATATTCGATCATCGACTCGCCGTATGAGGCCAATCGGGCGCGATGAAACGCCGGCTGGGCCAGCCGTCGTTGCCTTCGATGAAATTCGCCTTCGCTGGTCAGCAGACCTTCGCCGAGCAAACGCTTGGCGCGCTGCAGCGCCAATCCTTTCATGTAATTCTGACTGTTGGTTACGAGCACCTCCTTAATGAGGTCGGGATGATTAAGAAAAAAGGCCTCCTGTCCGCCGAGTTTGAAATACGAAATGTCCCCATACTGCTGAGCGAGAGTTTGAAAGAATGGCAACGGCCCGCGGCGATAGGCAAGCAGCCCGGCGAGCGGGATACGCCGGCGCGGACCCGGTGGTATGCGGGAATGATTGGCCTTCGCTTGCTCCATTACTTTCACTGTGCTAGTGATTTGAAAGGAAAAAAGAGCGCAGGTCAAACGCCCTTGTCCGGCGCGGATTGGTTGGAGTCAATAGTGTCACTTGAATTTGCTCTGCAGTATCCCTGTCCCTTGCGCGCCCGCCACTCGGAAGCACAGTTACGGCGCTGGGGCCGTCTCAGCAACCTGCACACTCGTCTGACTACCGGGGACACTTTTGTTCCCACCGATGACAAAATAAAGTGGGTCGAAGAAGCCCGCGAAGAAATCGAGTTGATGCAGGCCGAAACCACGATTTGCCCAAGCTGCCCCGCCTCTTTGCCGCTGGCAATCGCGGGCGAGGGAGAGGCTGTCGGTTGTCTGGGGCGCATTACCTATCCCATCGAAGCGCAATTTGAAAAATTTTTGGCCGATCGTGTGCAGCTGATACTGGATACAGTTGATCAAATTGATCAGCCCCGCTTGCTACGCATCCTGGTGGATTCTGAATCTCCGTTTGACGGCGAAGCTGCCAAAGAATTGCGCCGCGTGACCACTGCTGAAGGGCTGCGGTTCTTTGAATTGCGTCTGCCGATAGCTCTCGCGCGCGAGGCAGCGCGAATTACTACGGACAACCTGTTTGACTTGCTGGGCGGCTTTCATTCCGATCAACTCGAGGCCACCAGTTACACTCGCGAGCTGCCACCCACGGCCACGGCCGACTATTATGATTTCCTCGACCTGCTGCTGCGCAATGATTTGAATCAATCTGAGCTCGAGCGTCTCAAGGGACGCAGCCGGAATTATGAGCAGTACCTGCGTTTACTGACGGCGATTGAGCAGGCTGAGGCCCTGGAAGCGAGAGTGCTGTTGGACTGAGAGTATTTGGCGGGTACAGCGATTCAGGTCATTCAATGTGAGCACGCGGGACGCGTGCGGGTTCGCGGAGTGATCATCACTTCTTCTTTTCATCCAAATGGCGCAGGGAATCGAGGATTAGGTTGGTGTTGCTGGCCGCCCGAATTTTCACTGCGAAAGGTTGCGCCGCCTTTTCAAATGCGAAGGTTCCACTGGTGAGTTCCACGATTCGCTGAAACCCCGGCTCGCCAGTTTGCCCCGCGCAATCGGCATCCACAATCACGCCCTCATTGAAAAAGAGCTGTCCCTGCTGCGCCGCATTGATCAAATTCAGACTACCTGTGAGCTTCGCATTTTCAACCACCTGAACCACGTCAAAAACACTTATGGCGCTGAGGTCGCCGGCGAGGGTCACGGAGGGCGTTGGGGAGCGGGTTTCGGGCGCCTGGACGCCGGGATGGAGTTCCGGACGCCGAGCACGACGGATGGCATCGAGTCCGGCCGCGATGTTAATCCGTTGGTCTAGCTGCTTGGCCTCAAGCAATCGATCATAAGCTATTTCAAAGTCTTCCCGTTCGATATAGAGACTGGCCAGCGCCAGGCATTGGCGCGCTGCCTCTTCCGTGTGCCGGTGGCTGGCCGCCACTTCACGCAGGCGTTCGCGGACGGGAATGGATCGCGGCGCGCGCTCAATGGCTCCACGCAACCGTTTGATGGCCCGTTCAGGAGCGCCGTATTTTACGAAAAGCTCTGCATCAAGCAGAGCAGCCTCAACTTCACTAGTAGGTTCGGACTTGGATTGCAGCTCGCTCATCAGAAACGGGAGTTTATCACAGGCGAAGGGAAGGGATTCAGCAGTTCAATTCCGGTGAAGAAAGGCGGGCTGATATTATACAAAAAGGCTCCCCAGTTAAGATTGGCCGCACGGGTGCCGGCCAAGCCGCAACATCCGCGTCAATTCTTCTTATTGCTTCGCGAATGCTGGCAAAGCTTTCTAGTGCTCAAAAGTCCAGTCGCATTCCCAGACGAACCTGCCGCGGGCGAAGTGTGCGGGTAGTGACGAGGAAGGAGTCGAGGAAGGCCTGGCGCTGGGCGGGTGCGGCGCGCGGCGCCAAAGAATTGAAGTTGATGAACTCGCTGCCAAAACTGAATACAGTCTTGTTCAGCACATTGTCGAACTCGACCGCGGGCCGCAGCTTCACTCGCTCGCTAACGCGAAACTCGCGGGTCAAATTCACGTCGAGTAAGAACTGGCCCGGTCCCGAACCTGAGTTCCGAGGGAGGTTGCCCGGTTGGCCAATGGTCGGCAACGCAAAATAATTCAAAATGGAAGGATCGATTGGCCGCCCCGGCTGTCTCCACTTAAGTAGCTTCCTATCGCCGGTAAAGATTGGACGATCATTTCCCACGTCGTCGAGATTTCGATCCACGCCCAATGAAATATTAAAAGGCGCTCCAGAGGTAACCCGCAACAGCATTGATAGGTGCAGATTGCCCACTTTGCGTGGCCCGTCCAGCGTGCCCGAAAAGACAAATCGATGTCGCCTGTCCTGCAAACTGCGGGCGCGCTCGCCCTGAAAATCTCCCGGAACGAGTGCGTCCGAAGTATTCACGATCCCGTCATCCTTCAGGAAGGATAGCGTGTAGCCGGCGCGGAACGTATAGCCAAATCCGGACGCCTGATTGAGAAAGCGATGGCGCACCTGCAAACTGAGGCCGTGGTAAAAGCTGTTACCAACCGAGATTAGCTGTTGGATATCAGCGCGCGAGGGGTCGGGTCTCAGGTTATTCAGCGCCGCCAGTGCGACAGCCACAGCCGTTGTCGAAGTAAAACTGTTCAGGTTGATGAGTGAAATGGGAACGCCGGCTTCGGTTATCCTAACCACGGCGTTCGGATTCGAAGGGTCCGGGGGCGCGAGCACAAAACGCACCAGTTCGCCGGCCGTGGGAACATTGTAGAGCGGCCTGATGCCGGTTTGCCTGTGGCGAAAGTTCGCAAAGTCTCGCGCGGCGAGAAATTGTGTAAAGCTGCTGTAGGTCCCGGGCAGCCGGGGCGCGTTAGCGTTGAATTCGCGCCACAAATGTAGCCCCCGATTCCAGGTGTAGTTGGCCTCAAAGACAAACCGCTGGCCCAACTCGCGTTCGAAGCCCACATTCGTCTGATAACTCTCCGGAATCCTGAGGCTGGGATCCAGGCGGCGCAAGAATCCTGTGTTGAGAACTCCGAATTGCCGGACCAGTGGCGAATCAGGCGCGAGTGCGTGCGGAAAGCGGATATTGGAAGCGATAAACAGCCGCCGCTGCTCGGCGCTCATCAGCTTGCCCGTCGCCGGATCGAGCAAGTTATTTGTATCAAAGAACAGCTGTTGCGTACCGAGAGTAAAATCGTCGATGGTGCGCAACAAGGCGCGATTGTAAAAAATTCCCGCGCCCAGACGGATGACCGTCTTGCCCGATCCGAAAGGATCGGAAGCTACGGCCAGGCGCGGCGCAAAGTTGTTGCGATCGCGAATGATACTTTCATTCTCCCAACGCCATCCGTAACTGAAGGTCAGGTTGGGGCGAACGCGGAATTCATCCTGGACGTAAGCCCCGATATAGACATTTCTTTGGGTTGATTGAGTGAGGAAGTTTTGGCGCAAGCGACTGGGCGTATTAGTCAGAAAATCGCCTGCGCTCGCGAAACTAAAGGTTCCCGAGGCATCTGAAAAGTCAATGAACGTCGACTTCACCTTTTGAACATCAACGCCAAACTTTAATGAATTTTTGCCGTTGAGGTAGGAGAAGATTTCCTGAAACTGAAAGCGATCTTCCTGCCGACCGGTAGCGCCCGAGGTTGAAGTGCCGGCGACCAGGGTACCGCTTCGCTGGGCTGGTTCGCTCGGAGGCAAAGAATCATTTATGGCGATTAGCACCACTGGACTGTCATTACCTCCCTGGGCTGCGAAGGCCGGCTTCAGTCGCGAGATTTGAAAACGAGATTGGAGCACCGCTTTTGGCGACAAGACAAAGTTGTCGGAATACGAGAGTGCTTCGGTATTGCGGGTGTTTGATTGCAGGGCCTCGGCCAGCCGGCTGCCGCCGCCAAACTGCCGCAGGTTATCAAGCCGGCCGAGTTGATAAAGGATCGAGCCGTTGTGCAGATCATTGAACTTGTGATCGATTCGGGTGGTAAGAGTATGGCTGCGCTGTGGAGTGCTGACAGAGGCGATAAAAGGAGCCAGGCCGTTGGGCGCGTTGGCTGCCGGGGCGGAAGCGTCCTCTGCTCGCCTGCCGGCCAGATGGGTGGGAGAGGGCAAGGGGAACAGAGGATTCAGATCCAACGGAACCAGAGTATCGATGAGAGTTGAGTCGAGCAGTTTGTCGTATTCATAGGCGGTGAAAAAGAAGGTCCGCGTGCGTCCGTCATAAATTTTCGGCAGCCAGACCGGCCCACTGAGCGTGAACCCTGGATCATGCTCCTGCAGCGCCAGCCTCTTTTGCCCCAGCCGATTGTTATTAAGAGTATTAGCATTCAACGCCTCATCGCGGAAGAAATAAAAACCGCGACCACGAAATTGGTTCGAGCCACCACGCGTGCGCAAGTTGATCCGTCCGCCCGAGGCGCGTCCATATTCGGCAGAGAATTGATTAGTAATGATCTGCACTTCCTCAATCGCTTCCAGCGAGGGTTGAAAGCGCTCTCTGGCTGAGCGGTCGTCGTTATTGTCGAGGCCGTCGATGGTAATGTTGTTTGACGAAGCGGCGCCGCCGGAGAGTGAAAAAGATCCGGCCTCTTCCGGGGTGGAGGCGTTTGCCTTGCGATCCTCAGCCAGATCGCGCGTCGATAAAGGCTCTTCAGTCACTCCGGGTAAGGTAAAGACCAAATCCAGCGCCGAGCGTGTAGCAACCGGCAGGCTCTCCACTTCGCGCGTGGTGATTGTGCCACCAACCACGGTTCTGGTTTTATCCAGCGCGGCTTCGTCGGCCGCGCTGACCACCACTGTCTCGGCCATGACCACCGCCGGCACCAGCACAATGTCGAATTGGACGTTCTGGCCGGCAACAACGGAGAGATCGACTTTTTCCTGAGTGGCAAAACCCGGCGACGAGAATCGCAATGTGTAGATGCCGGGCTCGAGCTGGATGAAGCTATATCGGCCGGCATCGTCTACGTTGACCGTGCGCGTCAAGGCGGTCCTGACCAGCACGGCCGTCACGGTCACCCTGGGAATGATCGCGCCATTTTGATCGGTGACGCGTCCGGTCATCGTCACCGTGTCAAGATCCTGACCATAGAGTGTCAGGGTGAACGCAAACTTGATCAGTATGATGGTTAGAACAGACCGTCCCCTAAGCGCCGCGCTTAACGTAAGGAATCTCATTGCATACTCCTGCCGCTGCTGCCTGATTAAAATGCTTTGGTGGTGTTTTAGTTCTGAGTCAACCTGGTGGGTGCAAGGTGACTGATATCGTTTGGGCTGCGAGAGGGCCCAGGATTAGCGAGGCAGTCTGATTTCGGCGGTGACTCTATCACGTCACCGCTGATGGATTCAAGAGTATTTCTAGCGACCGGACTGCTTTCTGGTCGACAATAATGGTTGCGCGCAGCGATTTCAACCGCGCGAAACTGTGCGCCGGCGCAGGACAGTCGCTCGCGAGATGGGAACCAGCGCGTCGCTTTCGGAAGGTGGCGGTTCAGTGAAGCTGGCAAAGTCGCTAACGTGGGATTGCAGGTAGTCAAAGAATCGTTCAAACTCACGCTGCATTGCGTCCATCTTTTCTCGCATGTTCAAAATGATCTCGACGCCCGCGAGATTTACACCCAGATCCCTGGTCAACGCCAGCACCAACTCCAGTCGTGTCAGATCTTCATCAGTGTAAAGACGCGTGTTACCCTCCGAGCGTGAGGGCTTGAGCAACCCCTCGCGCTCATACAGTCGTAGTGTTTGCGGATGAATGCCGTACTGATCCGCAACTGCACTAATCGTGTAAGTTTTAGGTTTACGTTTCATGTTGATTTGGGTCTTGGGTCTTGGGACTTAGGTCTTTGAAAAACCAGAAAGTAGTTTTGCAACCACGGACCATAACCAAAGACCAAAGACCTAAAACCCAACCCCTATTCCAGTCCCATCACCACTCGGGGATTCTCGGAGTTCATCTTCGCATACTGGCGCAACAGCTCCTTGGTTTCTTCCGAAATCACTTTTGGCAGCGCAATCTGCACGTCGACGAACTGATCGCCGCGCGCGTTCGGATCTCGCAGCGAAGGAGCACCTCGCTGGCGCAGGCGAAAGCGCTGGCCCGATTGCGTGCCCGGCGCGATGCGCAATTGTGCCTTGCCCTCGACTGTTGGTACTTCAATCTTGGCGCCTAGCGCTGCCTCAGGAACGGTGATGGGCACGGTCACATAAATATTATCGCCCTTGCGCGTAAAGTACTTATGCGGACCAACATTCGTATTGATATTCAGATCGCCCGGCGGTGCACCCATGCGACCACCCTGCCCTTTTCCGGGAATGCGAACCCGCGAACCGGTATCAACTCCTGCCGGAATGCGCACCTTGACGTTTTCTGTTTTTGGCGTGGTGCCTTTGCCTTTGCACAGCGAGCACGGGGTTCGCCTTCGTCCGCTGCCGGCGCAATCGGGGCACTCCTGCGAGAAACGCAAACGCCCCCCGGCGCGTTGCACCTGGCCCGAACCTTTACAAGTTTGGCAAACCACCACCGGACCACCGATGTCTCCGGCGCCGTTACAACGCGAACATTGCTCCGAGCGATTGACTGTAATGTTTGTCGTCAGCCCCTGGATCGCTTCTTCAAATGAAAGCGAAAGGGGCATCTCAATGTCAGTGCCGCGTTGTGGTTGCGGCCGCGGCGGTTCCTTATCTTTACCGGTGCCGCCAAAGAGGTCTGCGAAAATGTCGCGAAAGCTACTGCTGCCCCCGCTCCCTCCTGGCGGCGCCGCGCTCCCCCAATCAAAGCCCGTGAAATCAAATCCGGCCGGCCCACCCCGGCCGCTTCCCGGAGTAGCGCCGCGCGCATGGGCGTCAGCCAAATTCTCCGAATATTCTCCAAAGCGATCATAAACCTTCCGTTTTTTAGGATCGGAAAGTACATCATGTGCCTCGGTGGTCAGCTTAAAGCGCTCCTCCGAAGCCTTGTCGCCTGGATTTACATCCGGATGATACTTGCGCGCCAGACGCCGGTAAGCCTTCTTGATCTCTTCGGGCTTAGCGTCGCGCTTGATGCCCAGTATTTCGTAGTAATCTTTCTTAGCCATTTTGAAAAGCGAACGCGGGGACAAGCAGGCACGAACGTGGTGGACTTAGCACTTTTCCCCGCGTCCCTCGTGAATCCCGGTCCCCGCGACAGTCGCTACTTCTTATCGTCCACGTCGACATATTCGGCGTCGATCACATTGTCATCACCGCCCGTTGCCCCCGAGGATGTTCCGGCGCCTGCTGCTGAAGCCTGGTCGGCCGACTCTTCTGTCCCGCCGGCAGCCGTTTGCTGGTAAAGAACTTCCGCCAGCTTATGCGAGGCCGATTGCAGCCCATTATAAGCCTCGTTGAGTTTCTCCAGACCGCCCTCCTGCAAAGCTTTCTTTGCTTCCGCAATGGCCGACTCGACGTCGCCGGCGGCAGCTCCGGCCTTTTCGCGATTGTCGTTGAGAGTCTTTTCCATCTGGTAGGTCAGACCGTCCAGCTTGTTGCGAGCCTCAATCTCATCTCGCTTGCGTGAATCATCGGCTGAGTGAGATTCGGCATCCCGCATCATCTTGTCGATTTCCTCCTTGGAAAGACCCGATGACGAGGTAATGGTAATCTTCTGCTCCCGCCCTGTGCCCATGTCCTTGGCGGAGACGTTGACGATGCCGTTGGCATCGATGTCAAATGCAACCTCAACCTGAGGTATGCCACGCGGAGCCGGGGGGATGCCGATCAGGTGGAATTTGCCCAGAGTCCGATTGTCCGGGGCCATTGGCCGCTCCCCTTGCAATACGTGGACCTCAACCGAAGTCTGATTGTCCGAAGCAGTCGAGAAGATTTCCGACTTTCGGGTGGGGATAGTGGTATTCCGTTCGATTAGCTTGGTGAACACGCCTCCGAGGGTTTCGATTCCCAGGCTCAGCGGCGTGACGTCCAGCAACAGGATGTCTGTCTTTTCCCCTGAAAGCACTCCCGCCTGGACCGCGGCACCAACTGCCACGACCTCGTCGGGGTTGACGCTCTTGTTTGGCTCCTTGCCGAAGATGTTCTTGACGATCTCCTGCACCTTGGGAATACGAGTCGAGCCACCAACGAGGACAACTTCATCTATTTTGGTCGCGCCCAGTCCCGCGTCTTTGATTGCCTGTTCCACCGGGCCGCGCAACCGTTGCAGGATTGGATCTACGAGCTGCTCGAACTTGGAACGAGTTAGCTTCATCACCAGATGCTTGGGTCCTGATTGATCGGCCGTGATGAAGGGGAGATTTATTTCCGTCTCCATGGTGCTCGATAATTCGATTTTAGCTTTCTCGCCCGCTTCCTTAAGCCGCTGCAAGGCCATCTTATCGTTTGAAAGGTCGATGCCCTGATCGCGCTTGAATTCTTCAATAATCCACTCAATCAGTCTCTCGTCGATGTCGTCGCCGCCCAGGTGCGTGTCACCGTTGGTCGACTTAACCTCGACTACGCCTTCGCCGACTTCAAGGATTGAGATATCGAAAGTACCGCCACCAAAGTCGAAAACGGCGATGGTTTCATCTTTCTTCTTGTCCAGACCATAGGCTAATGCGGCCGCGGTCGGCTCATTGACAATCCGCATGACCTCCAGGCCCGCAATCTTGCCGGCATCCTTGGTCGCCTGTCGCTGGGCGTCGTTGAAATATGCCGGAACAGTAATAACGGCTTTTTCGACTTTCTGCCCGAGGTAATCTTCGGCGGATTGCTTCATTTTCTGAAGAATCATTGCCGAAATCTCGGGTGGACTCCAATCCTTTGACCCGGCAAAGATACGTACATCACCGCTGCCCGAAGCGGGTTGGACTTTATAGGGTACTTGCTTGATTTCTTCTGTGACCTCGTCAAATCGACGGCCCATAAATCGTTTGATTGAATAAACAGTGTTCTCTGGATTGGTGACCGCCTGGCGTTTTGCGACCTGGCCGACCAGGCGGCTACCGTCCTTCGTGAACGCAACCACCGACGGCGTAGTCCGGCCACCTTCAGAGTTAGTAATTACGGTTGGCTCACCGCCTTCCATAACTGCGACCACTGAGTTGGTCGTGCCCAAATCTATTCCAATAATTTTGCTCATGCTCTTATTCTCCGAAATCGTTGAATTCTTTCCCGTTCTTCAGATTGCCTGCTTCCTGCGCCGCACTTGAGTTGAACGCGCAGTTAATATAATACCTGAGTGCCTCACTGTCAACTTTCTCTTAGCGCGATTGTATTGCCATTTTGATCGAGTTTCGGAGCAAACCTGAGGCGAGACTGTGCCGGGCCAGGGGCGAGCTTTCCTACGCTTTATAGCCCAGGCCGGGCTGAAGGGGCTGATTTGAGCTAAGTGTGGTTTACGCGGACTGCAAAGTGGGGGCCAGCTTAGTGGGAGGGCGGAGTGTGGCGACGTTCTTCATTTAAGAGCCGGGACACAAAAAAAACGTAATGGACACCTGACAAAATTGCGAGAGTAAAAACACTCGTGTAAATAGTCGGAAGGTAGTATCCGGAGGCCACCGGCACACTGGCGCTGAACATAATCGCCGTAACTGCGAGGATCTGCACTGCGGTGTTCAATTTTCCCAGCCAGGAGGGTTTGAAACCGCGAAATCCGGTCATGATATTGATCGCGGCGGCGCCGACGATAATAAAAACATCGCGGCTAATTACTGCCACCGTCACCCAAAATGGCACCGGCAAGTGTTTAGGCAGCGGCGCACGAAAAACAGCCGGCAGGGAAAGAACAACAAATGCGGTCACCAACATGAGTTTGTCGGCGATGGGATCGAGAATCGTGCCCAGTTGCGATTGTTGGTGGAAGCGACGCGCCAACAGCCCATCCAGCCCATCGGTTATTCCGGCGAGAACAAATACCACGAGTGCAAGCACAAACCTTTGATAAAAAAGAAGGGAAACAAATATTGGAATCAACACCATCCGGAAGATGGTGAGCACATTGGGCAGGGTAACAATTCTGGACGACATCTGGGATCTTTCGCTGGAATCACTGAAGTGAAAGCGTGGTAGCAGTTGGCGTCCCGTTCGGTTTCAGGCAGAGCGTAGTTCCAGCAGGGAAACCTCTGGAGGACAGCCGTAGCGAATGGGAAGAATGACGGTGCCCAAGCCTCGCGTTACATAGATTTGTGTGTCGCCATGACGCCCCAATCCATTCAGTACGCGACGCCGCGTCCGGCCTGCTCCATTCCGCTCAGCTCGCAACGCGACCTGGCCGCCGTGGGTATGTCCGCTAAGCACCAAATCTATTCCTGCGCGGGCCGCGCGACGCAGGATAATGGGATTGTGCGCGAGCAGCAGCTTCATTTCGTTCTCAGTGGCTCCCGCCATAGCCAGCGATATGTCCTCGAGACCAACCATGGTGTCATTAACACCGGCCAGCCAGAACGAGGCGCCGTCCTTCTCAAAGCGCATGCCCTCGTTAACGAGAACTCTTATTCCTTCGGCGCGAAACAGATCGGTTATCAGGGCCGCATCGGTCCAATGATCGTGGTTCCCGAGCACAGCATAGACACCGCAGCGAGCGCGCAGGCGGCCCACTACTTCGGCGCAGGGTGCGGCATACTTCCGCTCGTGTGAAATGTAATCGCCAGTCAGGGCAATGATATCGGGTTCCAGGCTGTTAGCTGTATCTACGGCCCGGCGCAACTGGGCCACGGTGGTCAGCGGGCCGTGGTGCAGGTCTGAAAGCTGAACAATGCGCAGTCCGTCCAGGGCACTTGGAAGGCGTCGCAGGAAAATCGAGCGACGTTCGATTGTCAACATAAACGGCTCGGCAAGGGCTGCCCGGGCGACTTCGCCCAGACTCAGCGCGAGCGTTCGCAGGGGCCTCGGAGGTTGAGAATGCGGCGCATTCCGGCGCAACTTCCGTCGAGTTGGAGTAGCCATAGTAGAGTAATCAGCCGCTATAAAGGCACTTGATCGCTATATCAGGAAAAATAGTAGCCCTCAAGGATGGGCGCATTATATGGATCGGGTTACCGAGATGCAACTTTGACGCAGGCAGATAAAACACCCGGCTAGCACACAAAGAGATCCCCTCGGAGTGGCGAATCCTACTACAATGCTGCCGTCGGTTCCTTGAGCTTTAGATCTTAGTAACCTGTGGCGGAAAGGAAGTTGCGATGCTGTGGTGTTTGTCCGCCAATTCACTTAAGCCTTAAGGAGACTGTGAATGAACAGCGCTAAAGCTATTTTTTCCTTTTCCAGTCTGTTATTGGCACTTGCTGGGTACATCACCCCACCCGTCTGGTCGAGCATGACTAGGAACCCACCTCCGCGTCCCGTTCTTGTTGCTGTCGTCTCGGGGGAAGGCGAGGGGGAGATGAATATGGATGCCGTGGTCATGATCGAGGCCGGCAAGTTCAAGGCACCCTTCGACGAAAACAGCGAGGCTGCGCAACAGGAGTTTGCCAGGGAATACTTTAAGCCGGGCAGAAAGTACCGGTTGACGTTCGGCGGAGGGGAGGTCGGGACCGCTACTGTGCAAAAATTTGCTACCGGCTGTAACAACATTCATGCAAGCGTGGCCGTTGAATCTTTCGCCAAAATTCGGGGCCAGGTCAAAGCGTTGGCTACAAACTCTGACTCCCTTGGCAAGCGGACCAGTGCGCGTCGTGCACCCTCAGACAGCGAGCGGGCGGCCGTCATGGACCTGGTCAAGAAAATATATACCTTGCATGGCGTAAGTGGCTCGCAGTACCGGTCACTTAAGGTGACTAATCTGGCGGCCACCGATCTGGACGGAGACGGCAGGTACGAAATGATCGGCAGCTTTGCGCTCGCCTTGAAAACCAAAGCCGAGCGTGATCTGTTCTTGATTGCCGAAGCCCAGGGCGCGGGAATGCGGGCCGGCCTCGCGAAGTTTCAGGCTTATCAACCTCCGGCTGAAGGATTTCTTTCGAGTATTGACTTCGTGGACCAGCTCGATCTTGACGGCGACGGGACGGGGGAGGTCTTTGCCGTCCAGGGCGGCTTTGATGCCTACGGCTATTTGATCTTCAAGAGAAGTGGCGACCGCTGGCGCCAGGTTTACTCGGCCATGGGTGATGCCTGCTGACCTGACTTCTCAGGTTCCCGACAACCCGGCAATGGCTGCCTCGCACTTCGTGAGTCCCTCATTTACTCCATCGAGCCTGGCACTATCTTCACCGGTTAGTTTTCCGGTGTCACGAAAAACCTGCAGGATTTCCTTACTCTTCTGCAACCACGATCGGGCCTCGCGCCAATGGGCCAAACGCTGGGCTGAGGGCGTCTTATCATTTGTAGGTCCTGCGCGCGGTAAGCGGGAGCCTCAGCCGTCCGCGAGGCTACTTACAACGCGGCCTTCGTAGCCGTGGAATACTTGGCTACCGGCACCGCGGTCCGGACCAGGAGGGCTATGAATTCTGGCTGAATGTGCTCAATACCGGCGACCGGGGCAACTATCGCGGGATGGTCTGCTCGTTCACGACGTCGGAATACCAGCGCCGCTTCAGTTCAGTTGTCTCGCACAGCAACGCGGAGTGCGGGCAGTAACCGCTTTGAGGGATCGCGATCCTCAATCAGAAAGTGGGAAAAACAAAAACTGGCCGCAGCGAACGGTCTGTGCAATAATCCCTGCGCTCCGTTACATCTCAGAGTAATTAGTTTGCACAGAGCGGCTTTTCATTATTGATCGAGCCGTGATGAAGGGCTAAACAAAACCATCTCAAAAGCGCAGCCTGATTAGTCTTTCCATATGAGGCGCGGGAGGAGTTTCGTCATGTTGCAGAGCAAGTCTCCGATCCTAATCGTCTGTCTACTAGCCATCTCCTTCGTATCTACCCGACCGGTCGTCCTTTCTCAGCCAGCCAGCAAAGACATCATGGGCGCGCTTCGCTATCGCTATATTGGCCCGGTCGGGAATCGTTTGACCTCAGTTGCGGGCGTGCCGGGCCAGCCCAACATCTACTATGTGGGCGCAGCTTCCGGCGGCATCTGGAAAACCATTGATGGGGGAACGCATTGGGATCCCATCTTTGACGAACAGGTCGTATCTTCCATTGGCGCACTGGCGCTTGCCCCCTCTGATCCGAATGTTGTCTGGGCCGGCACCGGTGAGGCCTGGATTCGCAGCCACATCTCCGTGGGCCAGGGTATTTACAAGTCCACTGATGCGGGCAAGACCTGGAACCTGATGGGTCTGGAAAAAACCGGACGCATTGCTCGCATCCTCATTGACCCGCGCAACCCGGACAACGTTTTAGTTGCCGCCGTAGGGCACGCCTACGGACCACAACCTGACCGCGGTGTATTTCGCACGACCGACGGCGGAAAAACCTGGGAGAAGGTCTTGTTTGTCGATGAGAAAACGGGCTGCTCTGACATTGCCATGGATCCCAATAATCCGCGCATAGTCTTTGCCGGAATGTGGCCTCTGGAGATTCACACCTGGGGCCGTGAAAGCGGGGGCCCGGGCAGTGGTCTTTACAAATCGACGGACGGCGGTACGACCTGGAACAGGCTGACTGGACATGGCCTGCCTACGCGGACGACCGGAAAATTCGCTTTGGCGATCGCGCGGTCCAACTCTAATCGCATTTATGCCTTGATCGAAACAGGTGATGGCGTGCCATTGAATGGCCAGGAGACAGATCGCGGGAAGCTCTGGCGCTCGGATGACGGCGGCGACAACTGGCGCCTGGTGAGTTACGACCGCAGTTTGGGCGGCCGCACGCATTATTATTTTCGTCTCGCCGTAGCCCCCGATAACGAGAATGAGACTTACTATCTGACGGCGGGCTTTGCCGTTTCGCTCGATGGCGGTGAGACGACCAGAGCCGGCGCCGGTTTTGGCAGCAGTCCCGGTGGCGACAACCACGACATGTGGATAGATCCGACCAACGCCAATCGCATGGCTGTGGCCAACGATGGTGGCGTCTCAATCTCCGTCACGCGCGGCAAAACCTGGAACAGAATCCAGTTACCCATTGCACAGATCTATCACGTCACAGTGGACAATCGCGTTCCATACTACGTCTATGGTAACGAGCAGGACGACCCCTCCTATCGTGGTCCAAGCCGTGTTCCGGGGGGCGGTTTTGGCGGCGGACAAATTCCCCGCAGCGCCTGGCACGCAGTGGCCGGAGGTGAAAGCGGCTGGGCCACTCCCGACCCTGAAGATCCGAACATCGTCTGGTCCAGCGCGTCGGGCTCGGGCAGCATTGGCGGCATCGTCGAACGCTACGATCTTCGCAATGGCCAGGCGCGCAACGTCGAAGTATGGCCGGACCAGGTCAATGGCACGCCGGCCGCCGAGTTGAAGTACAGATTTGTCTGGACTATGCCGCTGACGATCTCGCCCCATGACCACAACAAAATTTATGTGGGCAGCCAGTATGTTCATCAGACGACTGACGGTGGCCAAAGCTGGCAGTTGATCAGTCCCGACTTAACTACCAACGACAAAACTAAACAGGGCTTTTCAGGCGGACTGACGGGAGACAACATCGGCGTCGAATATGCGCCGGTGGTCTTTGCCATCGCCGAATCACGCCTCGAGAGCGGGCTAATCTGGGCCGGCACGAACGATGGTCAGGTGCAATTAACGCGAGACGGCGGTAAGAATTGGATTAACGTCACTAAGAACATTCCCGGCCTCCCCCCCTGGGGCACGGTCAGCAACATCGAACCTTCACGCTACAACGCCGGTTCCGCTTACCTCACCGTCGATCTTCATCAGGTGAACAATCGCGATCCATTTATCTACAAGACCAAAGACTATGGCAAAACGTGGACGTTGATTACCAGCGGCATTCCTCGCAGCATGTTGAGCTATGCCCACTGTGTCCGTGAAGACCCGGTGCGGCAGGGATTGCTGTATGTGGGCACCGAGAACGGCCTTTACGTTTCTTTCGATGATGGTGACAAGTGGGAATCATTGCAGGCAAATTTGCCGCACGCCCCGGTCTACTGGATGGTCGTCCAGGAGCACTTCAACGACCTGGTCATTTCGACCTATGGGCGCGGCTTTTGGATTCTTGACGACCTGACGCCGATCCAGCAAATGACCGACAACGTGCGCAATGCGAACGCGCACCTGTTCAGGCCACACGCCACCTATCGTTTTCGCAGTGGTACGGTTCCGGTAACCATGAGTGACGATCCGACGGCTGGACAGAACCCGCCTTATGGGGCGGCAATCAGCTACTTTTTGAAAGCGGTGCCCGGCGGTGACGTGAAGCTTCGAATTGAAGACGCCAAAGGGCAGACGGTGCGGACGATCAATGGGACGAAAAATGTCGGCCTCAATCGCGTTACCTGGGACCTGCGGGGCGAACCATCAAAGGAAATGCGCCTGCGAACCAGTCCGGCTTACGCTCCTGAGATTCGCGTCGGCCCGGACGGTACGCGGCCGGCGCCCGACGGCGCCCGCCTCTCGCTGTTGCTCCCGCCCGGCACGTACACGGTGAAACTTTCAGCCGGTGGTTCGGAATTGAGTCAGCCCTTACTCGTTATGAAGGACCCGAATTCAAGCGGCAGCGAAGCCGATATCCGAGCCCAGATGGACATGCTTGTCGATCTGCGGAACGAGTTGGAAAGTGCTACGGATATGGTCAATCAGATCGAAGCCATTCGTGCTCAATTAAACAATCTCACGGCCCTATTGCCGGGAGAACAAAACGCCTCGTTGAGAAAGTCAGCCGACGAACTCGAGAAGAAGCTGGTTGAGGTTGAAGATAATTTGATTCAGCGCAAGCTAACCGGGCAGGGCCAGGATAGTGTTCGCTGGCCACCAAAACTGGTAAGCAAGATCAACTATCTGGCCAATGGCCTGAGCGGCTCGGATTTTGGGCCGACAGCGCAACAACGCGAAGTGCAGACACTGCTCAAGGGACAACTGGCCGCGCAGCGCACTCGCCTCGAAGCGATTGTCGGCGGCGATCTAGCCACATTCAATAAACAGCTGCGGGATCGGGGCGTTGGACCCATTGTTGGCCCCTAGCAGGCTGCTGAAAAAGTAACCTTGTTGCATGGTCCAACGTAATAGTGG
>DAIMCP010000082.1:0-22326 GCA_036726305.1 Pyrinomonadaceae bacterium
GGGATGGCGCATTCGCCTGACCGCGGCCGGAAAGAGTTTCGAATATCGCGCCAGCCAGGGGCAACTTCGGCTGTTTAATCACAATGGTTCAAATCACAAGATTTGAAACAGGTCTTTGGCTTTTGGTCTTTGACAGTTTCCCAGACGACTCCGGGAAGCGCAGCTCTCCAGTTTGATTTTCAAAGACTAAAGGCCAAAATTCAAAGACCTGCTTTTGAGGTTACGCAATGAACCGCAATAATTTTCTTCCACATGTAGCACTCGCGCTGGTGCTGATACTCGTGGCCGCATTCGCTGGGCAAGTCAGAAACTTGCAGCAGCGTTGGCATCGGAGACATGCCGTAGTTAGCCGTCCAGTCGCTGTTTCTGCGCCCCGCCAAACTCTTCCGTCAGCTATCAAAGCGACTGAGATTTTTGTTCGCTTTCGTCCTGGTGTTCCCGAAGAAAGGATTCAGAGCATCACCGAGCGACTGCATGACGTCGTTGCCGATCAGACTGAAGCAGTCTCCGGCCTCGACCTGATCGAAGACGAGGACGGTAAGGAAGTCGAGCAGGTAATCGCCGAATACAGCGCGTTGCCCGAGGTGGAATACGCTGAGCGAGTTTACAAAATCCAGCTGGACGAAGTGGGCGACAGCTTTGCCCCGGTGCTGCCCAACGATCCGAGATTCAGCGAACAATGGGCCCTTGCCAATGATGGCCAGGACGGCGGCACGCGCGGCGCGGACATTAAGGCCGTGGGCGCCTGGGCTACCACGACCGGCAGCAGCGACGTCGTCGTCGCAGTCCTCGACAGTGGAGTCGATTACACGCATCCCGATCTCGAAAACAACATCTGGAGGCGGCCCGCAAACATTCAGGAGTACGAGGACAGGAACCTCGGGACCGTTGACGATATCCATGGTTATAACGCTCTGGCCAATGACGGCGACCCGATGGACCAGAACGGGCACGGCACTCACTGCGCGGGCATTATTGGGGCCGAGGGCGGCAACAATGAAGGGATTACCGGCGTGAATTGGACGGTCCGGATCATGCCGCTGAAGTTCATGGGTGCCAACGGCTCCGGAACGACCAAAGACGCGATCGAAGCCATCAACTATGTAATCGATCGGCGCAAGGCAGGCGTGAACGTCCGCATCATCAGCGCCAGTTGGGGATCGACGCAGAAATCGCGCGCTCTGGAAGACGTGATCAGAAAGGCCTATGAGGAAGGAATATTATTTGTGGCCGCGAGTGGCAATGCGAGTGTCGACAACGACCGGAGTCCGCATTACCCATCAAGTTATGCCCTCGGCAACATCATCAGTGTGGCCGCCCTCGATCGCAATGATCGGCTCACCTCGTTCTCGAATTTCGGCGCCCGGACAGTTCATATCGGAGCGCCTGGTAAGGACATTCTGAGCACCTGGCTGGACCATGAATTCCGGACGGCTTCGGGTACTTCCATGGCTACGCCAGTGGTTGCCGGAGTTGCGGCTTTGGTGTTGGCCGACAATCCGGAGTTATCGGTAGATGAAGTGCGCCGGCACATCCTCGACTCAATTGACAAGTTACCCGGGCTGAAGACCAAGTTGTTGAGCGGCGGAAGAGTTGATGCGGCAAAGGCCGTAGGTGGTCAGTGGAAATTGTAACCGGGTAACAATACGAGGTTTAAACAGGGGTCGCTAAATGGGGAAACCGCTGGATTCCCCCTTTTTCCTTGTCCGCTCCTTGCTTCCTCGTCAGCAAGGCGCCGCTTCACTTGCGCAGATTGGGCTCGATGCCCGATAATCCCAACTGATGATTATTTTCTCCCATATTGTCAGTCCTGATCTTTCAAGGAGCGTGTAAGTGAAAGCGGAATTGCAGCAGTTAATCGCTTTGCAGAACCTGGATACCAGCATAAGACAACTACAATTACAAATCGAAGCCATACCACTGGGGCGCGCCGAGATCGAAGGAGAATTCGATCAGCGCGCCTCTGAAATTAGGGCTGAAGAAACTCGTCGGGACGACGCTCGTCACGAACGTGCGCGCCTCGAGAAAGAGGTCGCCGAACAGAAGGCAAGAGCCGAGCGAGCAGACCGAAACCTTCAGGCATCGAAGAAACCTGAGGAATATACGGCGGCGATACGCGAAGCCGATGCCGCTCGTAAGCAGATTTCCACGCTCGAAACCCAGATTCTCGAACAGATGGAGATCTTTGAGAAGGCCGAATCCTCATTGAGTGAACGGGCAGCCGAGATAGCCTCTCTCAACACCGACCGCGAAGGGCGCCTCGCCCGATTCGACCAGGAGATGGAGGGCCAAATTGCAGAGTTGGAGACGGCGCGCGCCGAACGAGAGCGAATCCTGAGTTCCCTCCCGAAACCCATGAGTGCCCTCTACAATCGCATCAGCCTGCGCATCCGCGATGGAGTCGCCATGGCCGAAGCGCGCAATGGCGCTTGCGCTGCCTGTCGCATGGCTTTGCGCCCGCAGATAATGGCCCAGGTGCGCCGCGGTGACGAAGTGATTATTTGCGATAATTGCAATCGCATTCTTTACTACGTCCCCAAGGACTCGGCGCCTGCGTCCCCCTCGCCGGCGCGCGAGAAAGTCGCTACTACTTAGCGTCGGCAACGAACAGTAACTGAGCAGGCAATCAGGAAGTTCCTCTCAGGAGTTTTCTGCTGCCGGCCGTCGTCTCAGAGTGGACTTTCCACTTGCGTTCTCCTATTGTCAGCAGCGCTACTCTGGCAACCACACCAGAAACTCCCACCCAAGCGCAAAAACCAGCTTGCTCAGTTTGGCCTGGCTCGACTCTATGGCAAAATCAATTGCCAGAAAGAGGAAATTGGTTGCCAATGACACTGAGTGTAGTTAGAAAACCTGCCGTAAAACGTACTTCTCGTAAGACCGGACCGTCCATTTCATGTACAGAGTTCCGGGAGCTGAAGAAACCAAAGGGCGATCTGCTGCTCGAGGTCGATGGCCAGGTAATCTCGTTAACTTCTCTCGACCGTGTCTACTGGCCTGACGAAAAGCTGACCAAGTTCGATCTACTGCGCTACTATTTGCTGATTAGCGAGCAAATAATGCCCATCCTGCGCGACCGGCCGGCAATCCTTCAGCGCTGGCCGCGCGGCGTCAAGGCCCCGATGTTTTTTCAACAGGATCTCGAGAGCGCCCCGGAATTCATCAAGACCGTAAGACTGACCAACCTCGAAGGCCGCGAACTTGATTACGCGGTTTATACGACCACTGCTTCGCTGCTCCACTTTGTTAATCTCGGTACTATCGAACAGCATCCGTGGCATTCGACCGTCAAGAAACTCTCCCGGCCTGACTGGATCGCCATCGATTTGGACCCCAAGAAAGCGCCCTGGGAGAATGTGTTGCAGGTCGCACTGACGGTCAGGGAGATTTGCGATGAGTTGGGGCTGCGGTCGTTTCCCAAGACTTCCGGTTCATCGGGAATGCATATCTATCTGCCCCTGAAACCGCAAAACAGCTACGAACAGTCCGCGGAATTCGCCCGTCTGCTGGCGGCTGAAGTGGCACAGCGTGTTCCGGCCAGGGCTACGATTGAACGCACTATTGCGAAGCGGAAAACCGACCAGGTTTACGTTGACGCCATGCAGAACGCACGTGGCAAGAGCCTGGCTGCTGTCTTCACGGCGCGAGCGAAGCCAGGGGCCACCGTCTCCATGCCGTTGACCTGGGAACAGGTAGATAAGGGGGTGAAGATATCGGACTTCACCATCAGGAACGTTCCGGCGTTGATCGAGAAGAAGGGCAATCCGTGGAAAGATTTTTTCGCCAGCCGCCAGGCCCTGAAGTTGTGAGAGAACTTTGGAAACAGGCGCAGAGAGTATTGACTTCAGTGGGTTGTGGTTGAATAAAGCTTCACTGAAGCCTTGGCTGCCTGCACCTGTTTCATTCTGCTACTTGATTATTTGATCTTCACGCCGGCAGAGAAGCGCAAATTGTCCTCGCGTTGGTGCTTGAAGAACACCGGAATGTAGTCCACTTCCCCGGCGCGGATATCGATATGTTTGCCCGCCTTGATGTCCAGGCCGGCGCCGAATCCCATGGCAAAGGCCGTCTCATCCCTGTTGGTACAAGTTATGTCTTTGCTGCGAAACTTGGCCCGGTAATGCGTCGCGCCAAACAGTGCATGTGCGAAGGGAATCAACGGGGTCGAGTTGCGCCAGTTGAATCGGGGACCGAACAACAAGGTGTAGCGCTGCAATTTAACGTCAAACAAGCTGCCACTGAGATTATCCACCAGAGTCGTATCAGCAAAGGTGGCCGCGAAGTTGGCCACAATGCCGACGTTCGCATGGACGTTGGCGACAACTTCGCCGACTACGCCATTATGGGGAACGCGGCGCTCTGAACGAAAATCTACCGGGACGGTGCTGCCATTGGGCAAAATGCGGCGCGCCGTGGTATCAAGGCGGTCGGCGCCGTTGTTGGCACGCTCGTGAGCATAGCCAACATAAAACTCCCAGTCTGAGTATCCCTGGGCGAAAGCCGCAGGAGCAAAGGAGAGCAAAACAGTGAGCAATAACAAACTCTTACGCATTAGGCGGAATCCTCCCTGGTTGGTTTTCCATCGACACTCTAAGTGCAGATAGAGAACAAGGAATCCGCACAAATTTCCCAGTTTTCCCTGCAATTACTTATCTAACTAAAGGGGACGTTCTTTTATCATGAAATCTGGCGCGAGAGCAATACCAATCTGGCCGAGCAGAGTCCTGGTATGCCTGCTGCTGGCGGCGCCTTGTTTGTTCGTCTTCGCTCAGCAGCCAGAGCGAGTTGAAAAAGAGGCCCAACTCCTGCTCGAGACGGGGCAGAATGCCTTTGACCAGGCGCACTACGACCAAGCCCTGCGGGCCTTTACGCGGGCCTACCTGCTATCCACTTCCTCGCCAAAGACCGCAGCCCTGGCCCAACTTAAGATGGGCGGCGTCTATATGGCCCAGCGCAAGTTTGAAGCCGCCGCCGCTTCTTTCAAGAGGTCCATCGCAACCGATCCAACACTGGCTCTCGCTCATAACAATTTGGGCGAAGCGCTCGGCGAATTGCGCCAGTACACTCGCGCGCTCGAATTCTTCAACAAAGCCATCGCTCTCGATGCCGGGTTAGTGCGAGCGCGTTACAACATGGGGATTACCTACTCGCGCCTGGGTAACCTCAAATACGCAGAATTTGTCTTTCGCCTGCTGGTCCGTGATCGTCCCGATTATGATCTGGGGCTTGATGGCCTGGCAGTGACGCTCGCGAAGTCGGGACGCGCCCGCGAGGCGATCCCCTTTCATCAGAAAGCGGTATTTCTAAATCCGCAAGAGCCTTCCTACTACTACAACCTTGCTTTGAGTTACCTGCTAACCGGAGACACGGCCAAGGCGCTGGAACAACAGAAGAGACTACAGACGCTGGCGCCGGAAGTCGCAGATCGTCTCGCGAGTGTGATCATTAAGAAGCGAATACCGTAGGACGATTGGGTCTTTGGCTTTTGGTCTTTGGTCTTTGGCTTTATCCCGGGCCTAACCGAATCTCTGAGACTAAGAACCCACTATCCAAGACCAAAGATCAAAGACCCAAGGCCAAATACCAAAAACCCTCCTCAGTCTCCTTTCCCGTTTTCTGCTTTTAATCTAATCTGTTGCGGTATGGATAAATTTCGCATCATTGGCGGGCGACCGCTTCAAGGTCGCGTGTCGATTAGCGGCGCCAAGAATTCCGCGCTGCCGTGCATGGCCGCAGCCATCCTGACTGCCGACAAAGTGACGCTGCACAACATCCCCTATGTCCGCGACATCATTACCCAACGACGATTGCTTGAGGACATAGGGGCAACGGTGCTGACCCCGGAGTTGCGCACGCATCAGATCTCTGCCGCACACATTGAAATCTTTGAGGCCCCCTATGAACTGGTCAAAACCATGCGCGCGTCAGTTCTCGCACTGGGGCCATTGCTGGCTCGCTTCGGCAAAGCCAAAGTCTCGCTGCCGGGAGGTTGCGCTATCGGCACCCGTCCGATTGATCTGCACCTGACTGGATTCGAGCAATTAGGCGCTGAGGTAAGACTGGAAAAGGGTGATGTGGTGGCGCGCGCTCCCCACGATGGACGGTTGCGCGGTGCAGAAATTCATCTCATCAAGACGACGGTCACCGGCACAGAAAACCTGATGATGGCAGCCACCCTGGCCCGCGGCAGAACCACTATCAATAACGCGGCCTGTGAGCCGGAGATCATGGACCTGGCGGAACTTCTAAACAAGATGGGTGCGCGTATTCGCGGAGCAGGTACGCCAACTATTCAGATCGACGGCGTTGAGGCCCTGGGCGGCGCGGAGCACACTATCATCCCTGATCGCATTGAGACGGGTACATTTCTGATCGCTGCCGCCATCACTCGCGGCGATCTGGAAGTCAGGGATTGCCGGCCGGAACACTCCACCGCACTGATAGCGAAGCTGCGCGAAGTCGGGGTAGAACTGGAAGAATTGAATCAAAGCACGCTACGCGTGAGCGGTCATCCGAAACTCAAGGCAAGCGATGTTACTACCCAGCCACACCCGGGTTTTCCCACGGACATGCAGGCGCAATATATGACGCTCATGACCCAGGCCACCGGTCGCTCGGCGATTGCGGAAACCGTTTTCGAAAATCGCTTCATGCACGTACCTGAACTGCAACGTATGGGCGCCCATATCAACATCGATGGCCATACTGCGATTGTCGAGGGCCCCGTGCAACTTACCGGAGCGCCGGTCCTGGCTTCCGACTTGCGCGCCTCCGCTTCCCTGGTGCTCGCCGGCCTGGTAGCCGAAGGAGAGACGAGCATCAGACGTGTCTACCACATCGATCGCGGGTACGAGAGAATTGAAGCAAAGTTGCGGGCTGTCGGTGCTGACATTGAACGAATCAGAGAGTCGGTGACGGCGCCGCTAGCTGCGCCCACAGAATCCGGCACGGTAAACGCCTGAAAGATGCCCAAAGGGCGCTCCTATTTCTGTGCTAACATACGCAATCATGCCCGAACACGATTGCCTCTTCTGCAAAATTATCGCTGGCGAAATCCCTGCCGCCCTGGTTCATCAGGATGAGCGCTGCATTGCCATTCGCGACATCAACCCGCAGGCGCCGACGCACATCCTTGTAATACCGCGCGATCACATGGAATCTCTGGACGAAGCCTCGGGTCGAGACGAAGCGCTGCTGGGACATCTGCTGCGCCTGTCGGCGCGTATCGCGAACGATGAAGGCCATGGTGAAGGTGGTTATCGAACAGTCATCAACACTGGCGCCGGCGCGGGACAGTCAGTACTTCACCTCCACGTCCACCTGCTCGCTGGCCGCCCCCTGACCTGGCCGCCAGGTTAGTTCTCTAGATTACTCTCAGCGAATTCTTACGGTGAACGCGACGCTGCCGGCGTTGTTGGGAGCCGTTTGGCTCAGGGCTCCGGTGAAGCTCCAGCGCACATTTGTCACCAGGCGATCGTAACCGGCCACTGCCCCGCCTGCCCCGCTCACGGGTGTATAGGTCCAGGTTGTTCCGCCGTCTTTTGAATACTCGAAGGACGCCAACAGGCCGGTTGAGCCCGGACTGCTCGTCATCGATCCAACCTTGAAGTCAACATTACGGAGAACCCTCTCGGCGGGAACCGCGTTTGCGGGGTTGGGATCCACGATAACCAGATTGCTCGCGGGCTGGCCTCCGGAATTCGTGTAATTAATGGTGTAGAGCAGATCGGTCCCGGGTAGCTGAGTACCGCCCGGGCTCACACTCTTGACCAGGTTTAAGATTGGCGGTCCCGCAGCGTTGACTGTCGTCGGGTCGCTGGCAGAGTTATTGCCGTTGTTGCCGGCCGGCTCGCCACCGCCAGAGATCGTCGCCGTGTTGGTCACCGCCGGAAATGCTGCCGGAGCCACGACTACAGTCACTGTGATTGGATTGGCACTGGTCGCGCCGGCATTGATGACCGTGCTGCTGGTACAAGTCGCCGTGCTGCTGCCCACCACGGTGGTCGAGCAGTTCCAGCCAGTGCCGGTAGGAATAGCAGCTACGGTCAACCCTGTGGGCAGATTGTCGATTACGGTAATCGTGCCGCTCGTGTTTGCACTACCTGCATTGCTGGCCGTTAACGTGTAGCTGCCGTTAACGCCCACCGTGAAATTGCCGCTGTGTGTTTTCGCGAGCCTGAGATCGGGGACCGCGTTGATTGTTGTCGTGTCAGTGGCGCTGTTATTTCCGGCCCCGGTCCGCGCGAGGTCGGTAGGGTCTGAAACGCCGCTGGCCGGAGTGATTATGGTAGCGGTGTTTGAAAGCGTGCCCGTTGCCGCCGCTGAGAGGATTCCGGTAACAGTGTAGGTCAAAGAGGATCCGACCGGCAGGTTAGCGGTCGTGTTAATCGTGTTACCGCTGCCGCTCGGCGCGCCGCACGTCGCTCCCAGCGTCGCTGACCCGCAAGTCCAGTTCACGCCGGTGATGATCGCGGGCACTGTATCGGTGATAATCGAGCCGTTGGAAGCCCCGCTGCTGAGCGCTGAATTTTGCACGACAATCGTATAGGTGATCGGACTGCCCGAATTTATGTTTGCCAAGCCGTCCGTCTTGCTGATCGAAAGGTCAGCGCGCACGTTGATTGGATCGCTGTCAGTCGCCGAATTGTCAGCCGCATTAATGTCCGGGAGAAACGCCGGTGGAGCCACCGTCGCGGTATTTATCAGCGTCCCGGTGGCGCCGGCCGAAACGGTTCCGCTTACCGTGTAGGTGGCAGTCCCGTTTGGCAAAAGCGTCGCGCTGGTATTGATTGTGTTGCCTGCACCCGAGGCTGCCGCGCACGACGATCCTGCCGAAGCAGCACAGGTCCAGGTGACGCCGGTCAGACTCGCGGGTACAGTATCTGTCAAGGTGCCAGTCACTCCATAAGCAGCAGTCTTGTTGGTCAAAACGATCGTGTAGCTGACCGGCCCACCCTGGTAGACGCTGGATACGCCATTCGTTTTTGTGATCGAGAGGTCAGGATTGGGAGCGGCCGAACTGGCCATATCTCCGGTCGAGGCGGTACCCCCACCAATCGCAATGGGATTGCTCGCTGTGAGACCAACAACATTATACATCGTGCTCGGATTCTGGGTCTGGACTCGCATCACGCCGCTGGCGTCAAAGGCCAGGCCCAGCGTAGCCGGCGTGATACCTCCGGGAAAAGTAACTGTGCCCAATAGCGTCGCTGCCCCGCCCCCAAGCGGCGCGGTAAAGAGCTGGCGCGAGCTGTTAATGACGTATAGAGTGCCGCCGGAATTGAAAGCCATGTCGCCGCCGCTGCCGAGGCCGGTAATGGTTGGGCCGGCTGTGGCCACGCCAGTGGTTTGGTTGATGGTGTAGAGCAGGCCCGTGTCTGGCAGGTAATAGAGGACACCGCTCGGCGAAAATGCCATGCGAAACGATGCGGGAACGCTTGTGCCCAATGTGCCTGTCAGCGCTAACGGGGCCAGCGCGGGCGTCGCCGGGTTGTACCTGTAAACCTGGCCATTGGTCGCGTTGATGGCGTAGAAAATCATTCCGTCGCTCGGGCGTTGCGCGAGCGTCGCCGAACTACCGCCCGGGTAACCGGTGAAGAGCGTCGTGACTGTGCCCGTGGCGGCGTTGATGTGATAGATGGCTATATCAGTGCTGCCGCGAATCTCATAGATATTGTTCGACTGTGCCGAAACCGCCAGAGACACGAGCAGGATAAGCGCGAGACCAGAGAGCAACTGCGCTCTCGTCCTTATCGCCTGCAGCCCGTTTCTCAAATTGTAAATCGTGAATGTCAGGGCCTGGCTCCAGTCTTAGCTGAATCGTCTTGTCCCTGAAGCCCTGCTTTCGACGTGCCAAAGAGATCGAACAAATTCGAGAGCTTCGAGGAGATGGTGAAGTAAAAACCCTGCCTGCGCGGCAGAGCATAGTCACGGCCGGGTTCTGCAGAGCGGGAGAAGTTATAACCAACACCCGCGCGTAGATCAGGCAGGGCCCAGAATCCAATTTCATTACCATAGATCGAGCGCTGGGTTTGCGACGAAGGCTGGAGAATGAGCCGCATCTCGCTCGCCAGGTCGAAACGTGTCGTCAATCGATATTGCGCTCGCGTCTGTGTCAGGAACGTCATCGTCGAAACATAGGGCAACGCCGGCTCGCCATTTGCCGAGAGGCGCAGAGCGAAGCGGCCATAGAGTTCGAGCCGTCTGGTGGCCTGGTAATACCCATCGGTTGCAGACGTATCCAATCGGTCGCGAGTAGCGGCCGCACCTCTCAAGCCCGATTGTTCGATGGCCCGGTGATTAAAGCTGAAGAGCAAACCGGCGCGATCAGATTTGAGTGGCCTAATGGCGAGCGCCGCAAGGCCATCAACGGCCTGGTTATCATGCCCGGCAAAAGCGCTGCGGGACCACTGCATTCGGGAGAGAACTGTGATGCCTTCATTGAGACGACCAGCGGCGCCAATGGCGATGAGCTGGCCGTTGCCGCCGCGATCGCGAAACTCGTAACGAGCGGACGCTTTGAAAGAGTCATTTGGCGTCCAGCCAAAACCGAGCGTCGCACTGTTAAAACTCTTACCGTCACCAACCAAGTGGAAACCACGCTCAAAACCGAGTTCAAGCGATAAACCTTTCCTGACCGGCAAGCGGTTTTGCAATCCGAAGACCGCGAAACTGTCGGCGCCGCTGATGCCATTCTCAAGTTGATAGCGGCCCACTACGGAAGTGTACTTGCCGAAACGTGACTCCACTCCCAGAGCAGTTTCGCGGCGCGCATTAGTGGCGGCAAAACCCGTCTGTGACAAATCGCTGATGGGCATGATTGCCGCTGACGCCAGCCGCTCGGTGAGAAAGAATTTGGTCCAGGCAGTGATTTGGTAATTCGCTGAGAGCGTCGTTTGATTCGGATAGGTGGGATCAGCCTCGCCCAGATTCTGTTCGCGCTTGATGCCTATATCGAGCTTTTCCGTAGCCTGTACCTGGGCGCCGACGGTAACCAGATTTGAATCAACCTTGTTGTTACTCAACTCGTCCGCGAAACTGCGATGGTCATAACCAAGATGCAGACGGACTCGCTCGTGAATGGTCTGGACGCCGGCCACGGAAAACGTCAGGCGGTTGTTGTCGACATTCGCGGTCTGGTTGTCCTCCTTGATCAGGCCCAAACGAAGGACAGCGCCACGTCGAGGCTTGAAGTCAAAGGTTACCTCGCCACGGCGCGAGCCGGGTGTCACCGTGGATCCGAAGGGGTTAAGAAAACGGCTCGACGCGCTTGCATAGCGGGCCCGCACAATTCCTTCACCAAAATTCAACGGCTGCTGCAGGTCCAGACTAAAAGCGTTACCAATGTGGTTCGTGTCGCCGTTGTTCCCACCCGAACCGACAAACCCGTTGGTGATCTCGCCTTGACTGGTGGCCCAGGCAAATTTCAGCAGACCGCGACGCGGCAAACGCTTTTCGGCGTCGAAGCCGCCTACGAGGAAACTCGCGGCGCCCTCCTGTTGCTGCAACACAGTTGAGAATCCCAGCTTCAGGCCCCAGCCGGTGAAAGATTTGCGGCCGCGCGCTGTGTACACGCTCGAGTTCATTCCGCCGGCCTGGTGTTCGTAGGTCACAACGATCTGTTGCAGATTCAAGCCGGAATCAAAAGTGGAGATATTTCGCAGCAGGAAGAGCTCGCCATTTGCGGCGTTCAAATTATAGTCGACCGATCTCACCAACAACTCGCGCGTGAGAATGATTTCGGGATTCCGCCGATCGCGCACTTCCAGAGCTACAGTTTCCGATCCCTGAAGGATTTCTCCGTGCGCCAGGTGCATGAGGCTGAGGTCGCCGGCGGGAAAGACTTCGCGTGCGAAGGAAGTGTCTGGTCGGGCGCCTGTCAACGTCAGAAAATCGCTGGCTGAATTCTCCAGACGAAGTTTTACCCCCGTCAGTTTGCGCGTATAGCCGCCCAGGGCCAACTCTTCCATGTCTGCATCCAGATCGCCGAACATCGCGTATGAGCGATTGTGATCAACGCGCGCGTAGAGCTTGGAGTTGGATTGCGCAGCTTCGTAACGTACCGACGAGTCACCATACAGCGGATAAACTCGGTCGAGCGCATCTAACTGGAACAGGCGATCGTGCCCTGTGGTGCGATTGATTGGGCGTTGCGAGTCGTAGGCGAGCGTTAACTGGTTGGCGCGCCATAGCCGGCCGCTATAAAACAGGCTGATGTGATTGCGTGATTTTCCCTGTTCGCCGCGCAGACTAACTTCGGGTATGGCATTGCCAAAGGACATCTCTGCGAGACCCACCATGATGGTGGGGCGCATTTCCGCAATGACGCGCACCAGTGATTCTGCTTCGAGCTGGCCGGTCAGGGCCCGCAGCCTGGCATCGCCGGTCGCGCCTGAACCGATTAAGCGCACTCGGGCTTCGCCTTTGTCCAGTGACAGAACCAGATGGCTGTAGCGCTCCTGCTGCTCCGGGTTAATCTTCACATCCAAAGGCAGGTCGTTGTGCGTCACCACCGTGCCGGGCCGCAACACGTCGCCATTGCCGGCAGCGTCGCCACCGGTCGACTCCATCCGCAGCAATTCTCCCAACGAGGTTTCAATGCCCACCTGCGTGTCGCTGGCTGGATGGTTCCACTTATCAAAGGCCAGAATCTTAACAACCGTTGAATCGCGCCCACCGGCGCTTATCGAAGTCTTTTCCGGTATTACCTCGAGCCGTTGCACAGTGCCGCGGCCCATGACCATGATATCGTGCAGATTAGCAGGCCCGCCTTCAGGACTGATCGCGGTACAACGAATGCGGTTGGGCCCAGGCCGCAAATTGATCCCCACATAAGTAAACGTCGAAACCTGGTTCTTATGGTCCACCGCGCGCACCCCGATGTTCTTGTCTGAGATTTGTTCGCCATTGACTTCCAGCTTCAGCGTCCAGTTCAAGGCAACCCGCGCCTGAATTTGAAGACCGGGAGACATTGATACCGAACCTGATGCCGGCGACAGGATACGCACATCTCCAGGCGTAACCGCCGCGACATGTTCGGCAGGGGCCACTTCATAGGTTCCGGGTCCCTTGGTGACCGCCTCGATAGATTCGGGCGTCGCGGCCGGCTTAGGCGAGGCAGCTGCCTCGACCTGGTCCGGATCATCTGTCTTCTGAGGATTCGTTTGGGAGTTGACCAATCGCTGACGCGCGGTAACAACGAGGGCAAAGTTCTGGCGCAACAGGGCGCCACCACCAATTGGCGTGCGCAACAAGCGCGTCCAACTCTTGCCTGAGAGGCGGCCGCCGTCACTCAGCGCGTATCCCGGCGGCACGCTGACCGGATCGAGCGAGATTACCTGGCTGCCATCGCCGAGCGAGGGAAAATTGTATAGACCCGCAGAGTCAGTGATGACTGATTGGCCATTGCTCAAGTACAGCCGCACGTTGGGCATCGGTCTATCGTTGTCATCGAACTGGCCGTTGGCATCCACATCTACGAAAACTCGGCCGACAATGACCTGGGTCGTGGAAAAGATCCCTGCGGAAACGAAAACGACGGCGCGGCCTGGGACGGTCTCAGTGCGCTCTCCGGACGGGAACAGGCCCGCAGCGGCAGCCAAATTCTCCTGAGCGCCGCCGCGTGCATTCGCGCCTACACGGACGCGATAGAGCAAGCGCACAGTCGCCCCGTGCAGGATTTGACGGATGGGGAACAGTAGTTCGCCAGCCTGGATTTCGGGTTCGAGAGGTCCTTCCAGTCCGGAGCCAGTGGCTATGCGGCCGGAACCGGGGGCGTAATGGAATGACGGCGGCAAGTGGTCCCTGACTTTTATGTCATTGACTGAGGCGGCCGTCGGATTGGTCACTTCGATTCTATAAGTAACAATGTCTCCAATTTCGGCGCGGGCGCGATCCGCTGACTTCACGAGGCGCAGGCCGGAAGGCTCAAACATGGGAATGTTCATTACGAGCGCGGCCAGATCGCTGATGCTCACGTCTTCTCGCACCAAATCGAAACCCGCGGCAACAGCCAGCGGCTGATTGTCCAGCGCGTGCACGGTCATCGTAAACAGACCGGACTGTGCCGGACGCAGATTGATCTGAATGAGACGGGTCATGAAACCTTCGGCGGTGATCCTCATGAAATAGTTCGCCGCGGCAATGGCGCTCCCAATCTGATCGGGCGCGAGCGCGAAAGTGAAGCGTCCCTGACCATCAGTAGCAAACGGATTCTCGTTGCTCGCGTTGGGCACAAACCCGGCATTCGGCGGCAGCCGCAGAGAGTTGTTGGCTTGATCGATGAGAACTTCCACGCGCGCTCCGGCAATAGGCACGGAGCTTCCGGCCCGCCCAGCGAAGACGACGCCGAACGGGTTGATGACGACAGTGGCCGCGCGGCTTCGGGCCGCCGGGGCATTGTCAGCGGTGATCAGGGCGCTGTTCACCCGCCCGGTACCCGCTCCGGCGGCTCCGGAGATACGGGCCCGCAAGGTAATGCGATGGGCCTCGTTCGGATTAACGTGCGCCAGGCGCACCTCGACGATGTTGTTTTGCACCGACCCCTCGTCGCCGTCGAGCGCGTCCGACAGGCTGTGTTCGTCAAGTTGTAGCGAACCAAATACGAACTCAACGCCCGCCGGCAATTCGTCTCTGACCACGAGGTTGCGAGCAGCGCTGTCCCCGCTATTGCGGAAAGAAATCGTGTAGGTGAATTGACTGTCCGTTCCGGTGACCAGCTGGCTTAGGCCATTTACCAATTTGCTGGGCGCCTGGCTGGGGTCGTCTGAATCAGTCAGGCGGGGGCCCTGGCCGACGGCGTTGATGATCATGCCGTCATCTTCGCTGCGGCCGTTGACGGCATTAACGGAGTTCGAACGCGCCGTGATGCTGATGGCAATCGTGCTTTGCCCCACGACGTCGTTCGTCTCGATCACTGCCAGCACGCCGAGGCAGCCGCCGGGCGGCAACTGTGGCGAGGACGTGTCGTTTAAAATGATCGGCAGGTCGCCGGTACTAAGAGTGCCGTTGCGGTCGATATCAAAATAAAGGGCGTTAATGGTTGCCGGTGAAGTTACCGCGGCCCGCGCCAGTTTAAAGGTGTCGGCGGTGTTGCCGGTATTGCAGACCGTAAACAGCCGTGAAATTCGCTCGTGGGGCGCGATTGAATCCGATGGTGTGGTTTCATCCGGTGCGACCACGATACTGGCCACCGCCAGTACGGTAACCGTTACAACCGGCGATACAGTCTCAAATACATCGCCCGTCGCATCCTGATATGTGACTTCCGCTCGATTGGAAATAAGCGTGCCGGCGCCGGCCGGGTTGTCGGCCCACAACTCGACTGGCAGAAAGAAGATCGCCGACAGGATTGCCGCAATAGCGATTGACGTTGATCGAGCTCTTGACATGAGAAACTCGTGGACCGCTTAAGTGGTGGGGAACTTCAACGCCGGCGCTCCTGACAACTAAAGGCCTGGAAGCGGCGCGGTGGGTTTCGAACTGTGCTGGCAGTCTGAAAACCTTCGCGCCGCTTCACGGCATGGAGTGGGACGCTAAGGCGTCATTAGTTGATGGAACGCTTGAAGGTGAACACTCCAGACGCTCCGGCAGAGAGCGAAGCGATCGTGTCGGTGTACCGTGTCGCGCTCACCGTGACCACGGTTCCCGAACCGGAATCGCTCGGACTTCCGGAGTTGGTGGTGTAGGTACCCCAGTTGTTCGGCGCGGCCAGTCCGTCTTCATTGATAACCAGGTTGGTTGCAGTAAGCCTGACGCAGTTCGCATCGCCATTGGAACTCGAGATGTTCGTATAGGTGATGTTGTAAGTAATTACCGCACCCGGCACCGCATCAGTTGGACCGCCGACGCCCGTCCCGTTAGCTATGGTGAACGTCTTGTCCAAACGCACGAAGCCCGTATAGAAACGGTCAATGGTGTCATTGACGCTCGCGGGCGTGTTGGCCGAGGTCGCGCGGATCACCGCAGCGAAGCCGGTCAGCACCGCTTGACCCGCCGGTCCCGTGACGCGCACGAGAATGTTCCCTGAGGCGCCGAATGTAAGCGGCAAGTCAACAAAGCCGCCTCCACTCACTGTTACGTAGGTCGTACCGCCATTGATGGAAATTTCTACTGTGAATCCGGCGGGCACGGTCGGCGCTGTGAGCCTGAACGTATCGTTGGCGTTTCCAGTGTTCTGCACGGTGTTGGCAAAGACCGCCTGACCGGACGCGGTGGTCACACCACCAGGGGGCACGCCCGCAATCCCGGTATTGACAGCGCGGTTGGTGTAATCGTCGTTATTGTTGGTCGGTCCCACGGCACCGGGCTGTCCACTCGGTCCGATCAAGACCGCGCCCGACAGCTGCAGAGTCGTCTGTTGCTGGATACCCTGAGTGATTGTGGGCGGATCGGTAGGACGCGGTTCGTTGAAGTCTGCGTTGCCGTCACCCTGGCCTGAAAGCGCGTCACCCGACTGATCAGTGATTGTCGTTCCATTGGTGTTGCTGCCAAAGGTGTCAACAATCTCAAAGATCGGATTGGTGGCATCCGTAGTTGTGACGGTCACCGCCATCGTGATATTGGCGCTGCAAGCGCTGACCGCCAGAGAGGCGCCAGCGTTGAATGCCACACGCGTGGTGTTCGAGAGGGGTGCGGGCGCTGTGGTAGACCAGACCGCCGCGGTCGGCGCTGTCGAAAGCGCTGAGGTCGTAAAGAGCGTGCCTGCGGGGAACGATTGTCCCGTAGCCAGCGCTGTGCCGGCTGGAATCGGCGCGATGATGTAGACGCCCGTGAACCCTCCGGGCAGGGTTATCGAATTTACCGGACGCCCGCCGGTATTGCAGGTCTGAATGATGTAGCTGATGTTGGAGCCAAGCGCGACCGGGCCGGCTGGGGCGGTCAGTGTGACTCGGAGTTGTGCGTCGTTGTCAACCGTGCTTGTAATGTCGCCGCGTGCTTCGCGAAGACCGTTAACGGACGCTCCGGAAACTGTGCGAACCTCATTAGCGGAGCTGTTTGCCGACTGGTTATCAAATGATGGACCGCCAGTGGCGGCGTCTCCCAATAGAACTTGAATGGTCTGGCTCGCGGTCGCGCCGGCGTTAACGCTCACTTCGACCAGCACGTGAATATTGCCGCTTTGCGCGATGCTTGCGGAAAGAACGTCACCGCCATTGGTGTAGATATCAATATCGCCGGCATTGATTGTGCTGCTGTTATCTACGTCGATGACTGCGCGGGTGACCGAACCGGGACCGACAAGCCGCACGCTGGCGCCGCTGGTCAGAAACCGCACCTGGTCGGCGAAGTTTCCGGTGTTGGTTACTGTGAAGTTGTACAGGAGGCCGGTCTGGCCGGCTACGACGTTCGGATTACTACCGGCATCCGGCGTGATGGCCAGGCCCGAGACGTTCGAGACGGTAACGGTGACAGTGTTCGAGACCGTCGTATAACTATTAGTGCCGTCGGAGAAGGAAGCACTGGCCTGATTAGAAATCACGGTTCCCCCCGGGGTCTGGCCCAGGGTCAATCCGGTTATAGCAGACGTAATCGCCAGTAAGGCGATCAAAGAAAAGACAGACTTAGTCAAGGGGTGAATAAAGGCTGGGAGTTTCATCGTTAATCCTCAATTGGGCGGTTAGAGACGGCTATGCAAGGGGGAGGCGCAGACGCTTATTTCACGCGCACCTTATACGAAGCGGTCAGATGACCACCCGGGGCCAGGGGGTCGGCCCATTCGTAGCGAATGTTTGTGTACATGCTGACAGGAGCGGGAATTTTCCTGACCGAGCCGTCAGCCTGCTTTTCATCTATGGTTGGATTGGTTGAGTAAGACTTGCCGCGGTCGAGGCTGTACACAATTTTGGCCTTGCCCTCTACCTTCGCACTGCCGGCGAGAAAGCTTGTCCCGGCGGGTATGCGAGCCACGGCTTTATACTCAAATGCCGGCGCTCCGCCTGAATTCTCGGACTCGATGGTCCAATCAAGAGTCTCGCCCTGCTTCACCGGATTGGCTTTCTCGACCGGTACCAGAGCATTGTCGCGCTCAACCGTCGCTGCCAGCGCGACCTTTACCTCCGGGCGAGCGACGCTGGCGGACATGAAATGTCGTTGCGCAAAAACCGCAACGCTGCCCAGCGCCAACAGGCAGAACGCTGCGAATACAAGGGAACCAAGTCTGGACTCTAGGGTTGGCATAAAGTGTCTCCTGAAGCAGCGGTCCGCGCCAGCGAACCGGCTGCTTCTTAATAGTTGTTAAGGGTTGGTCTTGAAGGCAAGAATTGCGGTTGGCTAAATCGTGTGCCTCGGCGGGACCGCTACAAGGCTAAAGACAGAACAGGCCCCGGGCACAGAATGGGCCGACCAAACCCATTCAACCGCCGTGCCGCGTGGCAAAACGGTGCGGCATTATTGAACGGTATGGGGATATTTGGAGCGTTCTGTACAAAAGAACACTTTTCCCGGGAACCCCCAAATTAGAATTGACGAAGATTGTCAGGCTGAGGTGACAACCTTTGGCAGTGCTTACGATCCAAATTCCCCAGCCGTAGTTATGACGAAGCCCTTAGATATTTCCGAATAGGCTTGCAAGCGGCGACGGCGACCGATATCGCCGAGGTTGAAATCGCAGCCGATGAGGAAATCGGTGCTGTTCTGACAGCTAAAAGGGACTTTCATGGCGCGACCGAGATCAGCTCGAGATGATGCGTGAACAGTGAATCAACAAGCTTTACTGGCTGATGTGCATCGGCACGATGACTTTCGAGCTTGTGCTGTGCGGGTCCTTGGGAGCAACGATCACATAGGCGGAAGTAGAGTTCCACTCAATGGGCTTGCTGCAACGCAACTCGTATTTGCCGGCTGGGATCTTCGGGAAGGAAAACTCCCCATCTACTCCAGTCACACAAGCCGCTATTCTGCGCTGCTGATCTTTCTTTGCTTCACGTTCCTTCAATCCATTAACAGACCTTCTGGTTTGTCATAGACCTCGACCAGCACCCCGGCTAACGGTTGCTCATTAGCAGCTACAACAACTTTGCCGCGCAGTGATTTGAAGATTTCATCCTCTTTGATTACTACATTCTGCTGTCCCCAACTCGTCTTTTGATCAGGCGAAGCTGGCAAGCATTTGCACTTCTCCTTTTGAGGATGACCGCTCAAAGAGAGGAGTACTAGCAATGTCGCTATCAACTACTATGGAATAAAGTTTCTTTATCACTCTTGATAAAGTTCCCAAAGATCTCACTCAACCGCCACCACTGCATCACTTGCGGATTTATTTCCATGCTGAAAACGCCACCTGTGAATAAAGTTCTCGATTCGTCGCCGTTTTCATCAACCAATGCGAGTAGCTGGAACTGAACATCACTTCGTTAGCGACTTCAAAGAGTGAGATGCTTTCTTGTGACCTTGCTTCGCTGCTCTCTCCAGCCAGGTTCGGGCATACCGCCTGTTTTGCCGCACACCTTCACCATCGCGGTACGCCATGCCCAGGTTGTATTGCGCTCTAGCATCTCCTATGCGCGCTGCTCTCCGTAGCCACTTGATCCCTTCAGCCAAGTCTTGCTTTGTTCCCAGGCCCTCGAGATATGCGA
The DNA here is from genome assembly GCA_036726305.1 of Pyrinomonadaceae bacterium. GTDB lineage: Bacteria > Acidobacteriota > Blastocatellia > Pyrinomonadales > Pyrinomonadaceae > JAOAPY01. The sequence goes on from DAIMCP010000082.1 coordinate 19,575, forward strand.
CTCCCAGGTTGCATTGAGCCCAAGCATAACCAAGTTCAGCGGCTCTCTTGTACAAAGAGAATGCCTTCTTCTCATTAACTTCAACGCCCTGGCCTTGTTCATAGCAAAGAGCGAGATTATACAATCCTTCTAGATCATCATTGCTAGCGGCATACTCATACCAAAACAAAGCGGCTTGCAGATCTCTGTCTACACCTAAGCCCCGGTCATAGGAGTACCCCACCAGATTCTGACAATGTGGATCTCCAGCTTCAGCGGCCACAAGCAAGTAGGGAAAAGCCTTTTTATAACTCTTCCTTCTTCCTTGGCCATAAAAGAACTGTTGCCCGATTTCGGATGCCTCTATTTCTGCCTCTGTCACCATCATGTCCCTCATTCATACCAGCGGCTTTCGAAAAGCTATTGACTTATGGTTCCCACTCATTAGGTTTCCCCTTAGGCGGCTTCGGTGGTTTGGGCGGCATATCTTGCGGACGTGGGGGATTCCGAGGTTTAAAGCCAGGGGGCCGACTTTCTCCTGGTGTCTTGCGTGTGTGCTTGTTGTGGTCCCGCTTCCCCTTCCGATGGCCTTTGTCGCGAGGCTTGTCAATCGGACGTGGCGACATTTGCGCAGGCACCGGCAGTGGCTGTACTAGCGGCGGAGTAGACGCTGCTGGAATCGCTTGAGGATTAACGTTACCAGGCAGCAATGTATTTATGATAACCCCGACTGTAATCACAACGGGGGCGACTTGCTTTGCAGCTTCTGTCCTGATTGCACTGGCCGCAGCGTCGGCGACCTTGTCAACATCATCCACGAGCTGCTGTGCTTGTGCAGGAGTAAGCGGCTGTATCGGCACTGGAAGCGGAAAAGGTCCTGGGACGGGCACCGGAACCACAGGCTTTGGATCCTGCGGTTCGGGTTCCTCAGGATCGTGGCCATCAGGATCGACGTAACGCAGAGGATTGTTGAAAGCATACTGATACTTGTTCAGGGATTGCGGCTTTCTCAGGTCGGCATAGAAAGTCGGATTAGCTGAGGCATCATCAACAAAGTAATATAACTCGTCAGGCCCGCCTGTGAACTCGTCAGGAGACGTGAACCTTCCCTGCGTTGACGAGTAGTATCTGGCGAGGAAGTAATCCAGTCCGGTTTCGTTATCCCGTTCTTTTGAGGTTAAGAACGGGTAGTTAGTCCCCGCGGTCGAGGCCAAGTTGTCAAAGAACTTCCGGGCTACCAGGCGACCTGAAGAGTTGCCGTGGTCCGTTCAGCTAGTCGAGCTGAAAAGCTACCCACTTTTCTTTGGCATTGATCGCGCTAACGCCAATTCCCGCCCAGTCGAAGCCCTCGCCACACATCTCTGGGACATTCAAACGAGCGCCTCCTGGCCGGAAAACCCCTTCGCAGATTACTTTTCGGTCTGCGATATTGAAGAACTGGATTTTCGCAGTTGGGACCTCGGGCTCTCGTGTCAGGCTGCAACGCGCGGAAGTAAGCCCAATTACCTTTACGCCGATCTTACCGTTATTCGTTGACTCGCCCAGCGCCAAGACAAAATCTCCTTTGATGTTCATTCCGCGCTCTTGGAACTGCTCCCAACCATGAAACCTTTCGGGTTTGCTCACGTGATTGAATTCGCGCTCTACCGAACATTCCTGACAACTCGACTGGCACACTACAATGAGGCTCACCAAGATGAGTTCTCCTATAACAATCAGGGGTTTGTTCATCGGTAATTTCAGCGCGGCGCTAGGTTCTTGTTTTTCAGTTCTTGCCTCACCGCTGCAGTTGTCGCTCTGCCTTCTCTAAGGTGCCTCACACCCGCATTGATATGCCTTCCCCCTCCATAGATCGGTATGGTGTCTTTGAAAACATTTCCCCATGTGTTCTCCGTGAAGAAGGAGGAAACATCCCAATGCGCGGCCTCAGTCGTTCGAGCGCCATTGGTACTTTCAAGATGCATTGACGCGGCACCTGTATCCTGAGCCATCTCTCGAATGCTGTCCTTATGATCTCCCCAGTCATGATCGCCAAGCCATGCAAAGCGTCGCAAGCCAGTCGCTGGATCTTTCATGGCCGTCACTGCGTCTGTGAAGCCCTTTTGATCTTTGATTGTGAATCCAACATCGCTTTGCTTGCCGTCACCCGAGACATTGACAGTTGTGATCGAAGTGATCTGACCCCACACGTTTTCGTCATGTCCCAAGGAGGCCACAAAGTTCTGCACGCTTGCGACATTGTTTGCAATTTGCTCGTCAGTCTTGGTACCACGTTTTACCATGGTGTTGAAGGCATCCTGAGCTGCGGCCATCTGATTCTTTCCAGTGACGGTAGTAAGTTTCGAAGCTAAGAGTTTTCGCTCCTCGTCAGTGAGATCAGCCCAGGGATTTTTCGCGTCGAGTCCATCAGGATCAACATACTTCAGCGGGTTGTTGAGTACGTAAGTGTAACGGTTGAACGATTGCGGATCGGCAACTATTGCGCTCGCACCCAACGGATCCACCGAAATGAACCGTCCTTGCGTGCTGGCATAGTATCTTTCTCCAAAGAAATCCAGCCCCGTTTCGTAATCCCGTTCCTTTTGGGTGAACTTCTGGCGCAGACCATCTGGTGTGCCGTAGCCTTGAGCGAGGGTGCGAGTTCCGGTGTAGACGCCGAGTTCCTCGCCAAACGGCAGATAGTCGTGACGTTTCATGCCGGCCAGGCTGCCCGTCTTGTCAAAGACCATGCGCGGCGTTCCGAGTTGATCCGATACCAGCCACTCGACGTTGT
>DAIMCP010000083.1:0-2178 GCA_036726305.1 Pyrinomonadaceae bacterium
CAACGATTGGCTCCCGATAGGTTCAATGGGGAGCACTAACCGAAAGTAAAAACGTTTGACCATACTAGTGCGAATCTAATAGACTGCCTGCGTTTCAACGGGTGAACGATTCGTTGTCCGGAATTCAAGCCACACGGACTCCAGGTAGCCCATTATCCGACTTGTCCACTTACAACATTAAACTCACTCAGCGAATTCTCTGCGCTGCCAAGCCAGATGGGCAGAGATTGGGTCCAGTTTTGCGTTTCACGTTTAAGATCACAGAGAGGAAGAAAAATGAAAAGGTATCCGCGCTGGACGTTACTGATATTTGCTCTAATGGTTCCAGCTTCAGTTATGCAATTCCCTGCAGTGGAGGCAAGGAAAAGTCCGGACAATCCTTATCAGGCGGTCAGTCTTCCTCAGAGTAAGCAGCAGCCCGAAAGCCGTAAAGCGCCGCAAAAGAAGAGTCAGCCGGAAGTTAAGGTCGGTAATTCGCGCTCTGCGAGCTCAACCGTCCCATCCGGTGACCCATGCATCATCACTTGCCCTGCGAATATTACTCAACCCAATGATACAAATCAGTGTGGCGCGGTCGTCACCTACACGGCGCCAACGACCGGAGGGACTTGCGGTACGGTGACCTGCTCGCCCGCTTCAGGTTCGTTCTTTCCGGTCGGAACAACCACCGTAACTTGCAACGCGTCTGCCGGTCCGAGTTGCTCGTTTACCGTCACAGTCAATGACACCCAACCGCCGACCATCACCTGCCCGGCAAACATTTCCGTCCCCGCTCAGCCGGGGACTAATAGCGCCATCGTAAATTATCCGGATCCTGCGGTGACGGACAATTGTCCCGGCGCGCCGGCCCCGGTGTGCAATCCCGCTTCCGGCTCGAGCTTTCCGGTCGGCATAACCACGGTTACCTGCACCACTGGAGCTAACTGCACCAACAAGACCATCACCCACTCAAGCAGTCAGGCAATCACTCCCAACAATTCGGTTTCCTGCAACAGCGGCGGAAGCCACGTAGACAATCATTATTGGCGAGCTTTCAATCTGCCGGCTTTCTCAATCAGCAATACTTTTCACGTACAGTCCGTAGACATTGGCATTGAGGAAGCTACCGCCGGGGGCGGCGCGCTGGGGCCGGGACCGTCCTCGCTCTCGCGCAATACTGCCCAGGCCTCGCGACGTAAGAACACAAACGCACCGGCTGGAGCGGGAGGTCAGTTTATCGACGTACGCGTCTACCGCAACACAGGAGGCGCATTCCCGAGCGGCACGCTGAACTTGTTGAACTCGGTGACACTGAATATTTCGGATCAGTCAGGGACAATTCTGAACGTTCCCATCAACGCTGATTTACCTCCCGGCTCTGAGCTGGTGGTCGAGGTATTCACGCCAGACGGCACCGCCCAGGGAAACCGGTTTTTTATCGGCTCCAACGCGGCAGCCGAGACTGGCCCCTCCTATATCAGCGCCCCTGACTGTGGCATTATCACGCCAACCACCACCGCGGCCATCGGTTTCCCGAATATGCATATTGTGATGAATGTCAAAGGGTGCGAGGATACGGGCGGCGCAGCCCCCACTTGCAGTTTCACAGTCACGGTAAAACCGCCTCGGTACTGGTCTACCACCGGCTCAAGCGGCACGACCGACGAAGATAGCGCCGCGCTTGTGAGTCATGAAGACTTTGGCGCACAACTGAAGGCCGGCCTGACTGGCACGGCAACCATTCGCTATAACATCTCGTCCACGCACGGCATCTCTACCTACTGTCCGGCCACGCAGTCGGTAGTCAACGTGCGCTTCCGCAACAGCGACAATTCGGGGCTGCATGCACAGGTGAAGTTTGATATTCATCGCACCAGCATTCTCAATGGCGGCAATGACACGATCTTCAGCTTCAGCAGCGATGGACTCGGCTCAGGTAACTCCTATACCAGCGCCGGCTTCTCTCCCAGTCTGGACTTTGATTTCAGCAACTACGTTTATTGGATTGAGGCCAGCATTTTCCGCGATCAGGCCGGCCAGTTTGCCGATCTCGGTGCGATCGAGATTTTTGAAAGCGAAGGCACCACTGTTTGTCCCTAACCCTGGGACCGCACGCATCCCTGCGTGCTTCCGATCCTTAGAGGCTGCCTGCGTCCCAGTTTGCCGACCTCGGCCCTGGGACCGCACGCATCCCTGCGT
>DAIMCP010000083.1:2278-20937 GCA_036726305.1 Pyrinomonadaceae bacterium
CTGCCTGCGTCCCAGTTTGCCGACCTCGGCCCTGGGACCGCACGCATCCCTGCGTGCTTCCGATCCTTAGAGGCTGCCTGCGTCCCAGTTTGCCGACCTCGGCCCTGGGACCGCACGCATCCCTGCGTACTCTTGTTCAAGAAGGCCACTGGGCTTGCAGGCAGTCCCTGGGATAGTAAAGCACGCAGGGATGCGTGCGGTCCCAGGATTAGCCTCTTAAGAACCGTTGCGCGTGGTCGGCGAGCACATACTCAGGAAACTCCCGATGCGTACTCATGAGAAAAGCGCTGGAACTGGCGCGCAGGGCGTTACCGTGCGTAGCTACAAGATTCACAACATACTCAAACGCCGACCAGCCATAGTAGTAACCATCAAGCAGGCTCACCAGTACATCGGCTGGATGACAGACTCGCGTCGTCATCATTGAGCCGTAAAGATTGGCAAGCGCATCGGGGTAATTATGGGCCGCCGTGCGCCGGGCCCAGACTGCAGCCGGTGCATACCCCGCAGCGGTCAATAACCCTTCACTGCGCAAGTCACCCAGCACCGCGGCCAGCTGCAGCGGATCCCCGGCCAGCATCTCGTAACGATAATATGTCTGGCTGTCCTGCTCCTGGCGGTGAATACGCGCGCTGCCGCGGGCGCCTTTCACGTTTATGGCCGACTCGTTTTCGTGATAGAGAGCAAAGTCAATTCCTTCGAGGGGCAGGAGGGCCTCTGCCAATTGTGACTCGACGCCTTTGGCGCAATAAAGGGCAGCAAACCCGATTAGTCCAAAAGTCGGGAGTGCGACCTGCTTCTCAGCAACCTCGGACAGGCTTTTGACGAATTGAAATCCACAGTCGCGCAGGTGCGCCTGCAAATTAACGCGCAGGTTGGGCAGCAGGCTCATACCGTGATCTGAAAACAACACCATCTCTGTTTCGGCCCCGCACCATGCCTGAATTCTACGCAGCAGCTCATCCAACGACGCCAGCGCTACGTTCAGCCGGTCAGCCCCGCGGATGTGCAACAGACCGTCGGTGCCTTTGAGAAAAGCGAAATAATCCCGATCCTGGGGGGCACTTTGGAACCGCTCATAAAAGCGCCGCATGTCGGCGCGCCAGACAGTTTCCGGAGCAACATAAACCAGGAACTCAAACGGCAGCGGCTCCTGATAATCAAGCTGGTCCATGTAAGTGGAGGGAACCTTAGCCGGGGTGCGCCGGCCGACGTACTTGCTGACGCCGCCGCGCATTTCGCGCGCCTGTCGATCAAAATAGATCGTCTCGTAGCCGAGTGGCACAGAGGCTCCGAGCATCGCTGAGAGCGCGATGTTGGTCATGGTCGGAAACGGTGACAGGAGTCGTGAAGGAGTGTGGAATTTATCGAACAGCCCGCGCTCCCTTGCCTGGACCATCAGATCGTAGGGCACGCCGTCGAGACAAAGCAGCAACCGCCGCGGGCGTGTTTGTGGTTTAGTCATGAGCCGACATTGCGCCAGTCCAAAAGCCCGACTGAAGCCGGTACTCTAAACACCTCTGGCGTTACTGGCCTTCGTCGCCGCTGACAGCGGCGGATTCCATCTTGAACGGTTGACGTAACCCCTTTTGCGCCAGGTCGTGCGAGTCGTAGACGTTCGGACGCTCCAGCACTGCTCGGTACTGGGTCAGGGCTTCATTGCGTTTTCCGGCTACATCAAAGGCATGAGCTGCATAGAGGTAGGCCATGGTCACGAGTCCGGACTCGGCCCGCGGCGCGGTGGTAGTGGCGAGAAACTCTTTCGCGGCCCGTTCAGGTTGGCCGGCCGTCAATAATGCCTCGCCGTATTTGAAGTGAATCAAGTCCAGCGCCCGCGCCGCCGTATCGCGGACAGTGCGATCGTGCAACAAGTCTTCAAAGGTGGCGAAGGCCTCACGCTCGGCACTGGCTACTGCCGCGGCATGATTGGCCTTGCGCTCCTGCGCGGCCTGGGCCACGAGTGCATCGGCCGCTTCCAAACGGAACAGATAATTACGCGGGTATTTCGCCGCCAACTCGCGCGCAAAAGCGAGCGCCTCGGAAAAGCGACGTTCGCGTGTGTACAGGACAATCAGCAGGGTGCGGGCATCGTCGCGGGCCCATTTCCCTTCTTTCGTGACCCGCTCCAGCGTCGCCAGGCCCCTCTTTTTGGAGCCGCGCGCCCCGGTCACTCCCACCAGAATCTTCGCCGCTAGCGGCAAACTGCCTATGACATAGTCATACAACCCGACCGTGATCTCCGCGTCGCGAAAAGCCGGATCCAATTTGACCACTTCGCGATGGTGATCGACCGCATCCGAACCATCGCGCATAGCGGCAAAGTGCCGGCGCTCGACAGCTTCTTCAAACGAGGCCTTTAAGCCTGCGGTCGCTCCGAGAAAATAGCGCGCTTCGACGTCTTTTGGATTTTGTTTCAAACGCGCCTCGGCCAGTTTCCTGGCTTCTCTGGTCCAGGCGCGGAACTGCTCGACAACCTTTGGATTGGCCTTGTCTTCGTTGGGTGCATAAAAGGAGTCGCCACTGTAAAGCGATGCCTGGAGGCGGCGAGTTTCATAAAGCGTCTCAATCCACAAGCTGGCCGCGAGGAATTGCGGACCCGCCGGATGCTCGGGGAACAAACGAGCCAGCTCCCGAAAGTCCTTCCGGCCTTTTTCGTAGTCCAGGTTGAACAGAGCTTCAAATCCGCTCGCCCGCAGGGCGTCGAAGCGTGCCTGGTCCGCATCGCTCAACATCCTGGCCGTTGGCGGCGGGGCGCTCATTGGTTGTTGTGCGAACGCCGGGATGAGGCAAATGATAACTAAGCAAGTAGCCACTAAGGATTTCATTTTTCGAACTCCAGAAATAGGCTTTCGCTAATGACTAAAACATTCCAGATACTTCACGCCCGAGCCGGTATTGAACAGCACTACTCGGTCTTTCTCCGTCACGGCGCCGGCAGTCATTAGCTGTCTCAATGCCGGCAGACAAGCCGCACCTTCAGGGGCGCAAAAGATTCCTTCCAGCGCGCCAATCTCACGCGTGGCGGCGAGCAACTCTGCATCGGTGACAGCCAGCGCCGTGCCGCCCGAGGCACGGATCGCATCGAGAATCAAGAAGTCACCAACCGCCTTTGGCACACGCAGGCCCGAGGCGGCCGTGGAGGCGTTGGGAAACTCGTCTGCGAACCGCTTCCCTTCCTGGAAGGCGCGGACAATCGGCGCACATCCGGCGGCCTGTACAGTCACCATCTTTGGTCGCTGCGCTCCAATCCAACCCATTTGTTCCATCTCGTCGAAGGCCTTCCACATGCCAATCAGGCCTGTGCCGCCTCCGGTCGGATAGATGATCACGTCGGGCAACTCCCAATGCAGTTGTTCAGCCAGTTCATAGCCGAGCGTCTTTTTGCCTTCGACACGATAGGGTTCTTTCAAAGTCGAAACATCGAACCAGCCTTCCGCTTCCTTCCGGCGCGCGACTTCCGCGCCGCAATCGGTGATCAGGCCGTCCATCAAAGTCACCTGGGCGCCGGTCTGCTCGCACTCGACTATGTTTGCGCGGGGCGTATCCCGGGGCATGAAGATAAAAGCTTCAAGTCCGGCCCGGGCTGCATAGGCGGCCAGGGCGCCGGCTGCGTTGCCTGCCGAAGGGACCGCAAGCTTCTGCGCTCCAAGCTCTTTCGCCATCGATACCGCCGCCGCCATGCCGCGTGCTTTGAAGCTTTGCGTAGGATTCTGCGATTCATCTTTTATGTAAAGTTCCCTCAGCCCTAACTGCGCACCCAATCGTTCCGCGTGCAGGAGCGGCGTCCAACCTTCGCCCAGCGAGACGATGTTTTGATCGTCGACGACCGGCAATACTTCGCGATAGCGCCAGAGATCGGCGCGGCGCCTGGCCAGTGATTCTTTTGTCAAAGTTCGTGCGGCCTGCTCCAGGTCGTAATGAACCAGGAGCGGCTTGTTGCACGACGTGCAGAGGTTGTGCAACCGCTGTGCCTCGTGCTTTAAACCACAGTTTGCGCATTCCAAATGAGTGACATTCATAGTTTTTTGGCCTTTTTTTGATGCTCTTAGGGGTAGACCTTCACGGCCCGAGATGAATCGTAGACACAGTAATGTTTCCAGGTGGAGCAATCATCCGACTATCTGATTGGACGGAAACTGGAAACGTGCCTATCAAGAGGGGGCTTCGTCGCTGCACACCCGGTTCGATGCAATAAAAGAATGAGCCCTGGACAGCGGACAGGGTATGACGCGAGTAGCGAGACCTGCTTGCCAGGCAGCTCTCCTGGGGCGAATGTGATTTTCCTGTAACGATGCTGGTGTCGTTGCAGCGCCTCCCACACCTCGATAGCCTGCTGCATGCGCAACCAAACCTCAGGAGACTTCTTATGATATCGACAAACTTACTGTAGTGCGCGGCGTTACAACCTGTCAATTTTCATTTAGGCAGGGGCTAGTTCTTGTTGGTCGCAAATCTTCTCATTCTTGTGATTGGCTTCAGCGATAGCTGCGGGGATTATTAAGCTCCAGCCTGCGCACAAACACCCGCCGCTTTTTGCCTTTTCTCCTCAATTCCTTTACCGTTGCCTGCCTTCGCCTATGTCTATTCGTTTACTTGCACTTGATCTCGACGGCACACTGCTCAACTCCCAGGGAAAGGTGTCCGAGCGCAATGCGCAGGCGCTCGCCGCGGCCCGCGCGTTGGGCGTGCACGTCGCAGTCGTGACCGGTCGTCGCTTTCGCGACGCGCGGCCAACTGCCTTACAGCTGGGCCTGGACGTGCCCCTGATCTCGCACAATGGTGCGCTGACCAGGCATGCGAGCACCCTGGAGACGATTGCGTTATTCCCCCTCCCGCTGGCAGCCGCACAAAAAGCGCTGGCCATCGGGCGCAGCTGGGGCGTCAATCCGCTGATCAGCGACGATCAAGGGGGGCTGGGGGTGCTGGTCTACGACCGGCTGAGCGGAGAGAATTCTGCATTACTAAAATATGTGGCCTGGGCCCGTCGCATTCATGGCGACGACGGCGCCGTACTGGAGACTGCTTCACTGGAGCAGTATCTTGATCACGATCCCGTCCATGTAAGTTTCTCCGGCGCCTGCGAACCCCTGAACAAGTTAAGCGAGCGGCTGCAGCGCGAGATTGGCACTGAGGCAAGGGTCCTTAGTACGATGTATCCGAAACTTGATTTTGGCTTGCTTGATGTCCTGCACCCGCGCGCTTCAAAGGGCGCCGGCGTCGCCGCTGCCGCGCTGGAGCTCGGCATTACGCCAGCTGAGGTCATGGCTATCGGCGATAACTTTAACGATCTGGAGATGCTTCGTTACGCGGGCACCGGGGTATTGATGAGCAACGCTGAAGCGGCCCTGCATGAAGCTGAGGATTTGCACATCACTGGAACAAACGACGAAGATGGCGTGGCGCTGGCCATTGAAAAGTTTATTTTGCATTCAGAGATCTAGATTTAGGATCCGCTGGCAAGCGAAGCGCGACACTGCCTTGGATTGTGTCCCACATGACTCCAAAGCGCCGTCGCCGCTTCGTTCTGCCGGCGAACTTCAAAGACAAGAGGAGACATAAATGGCAAATCGCATTGCGGTGGTTCAAACTAACAAAGGCACTATCCGTTTCGAGCTGCTCGAAGCAGAGGCACCAAAAACAACTGAGAACTTCATTACCCTCGCCGAACGGGGGTATTACGACGGGATTATCTTTCATCGCGTGATCGATGGCTTCATGATTCAGGGCGGCGATCCCACCGGTACCGGCGCGGGTGGCAAGTCTGCCTGGGGTGGAAAATTCGCTGATGAGATTGATGCAAAATCCGAAGTCTACAAGCGTGGCTACAAAGCGGGGACCGTGGCCATGGCCAATGCCGGCCCAAACACAAACGGGTCACAGTTCTTTATCATGCACGTCGATTATCCCCTGCCGCCCAGCTACTCGATCTTTGGCCGCGTCACTGAAGGCCAGGAAGTGGTCGACGCTATCGCCAAAACACCCAGAGACCGCAACGATCGTCCCCTCTCCGAGGTAAAGATGGAAAAGGTAATGATCGAGGGAGCGTAAGTGCCGGCGGATGCCACTTCCCCGGAAGGTAATAAGCAAAGGGCATCTCATTCTCACCCGGTGGTATCCGGGTGAGAATCAGATTGAGATTCACCGCGCCGGCATGAAAAGAGGACGGCGCTTCCGTCAACCAGCAACGAAGATCGCATGAATAACCAGCGCACGCTTTCATCTCGCTCACTGTTCCTGGCTGTATTACTACTGCTGCTCGCTGCCCTCGGCCTGCAGGCGCAGACTGCGCCGCCACTCGAAAGCGGTAAGTTTCGCCTGCACAAATTCGAGCAACCGATCGGCGAGGAAACCTACACGATCCAACGCGACGGGGACGCTCTGGTCGTTACCGCAAATTTCGAGTTCACCGATCGCGGTACCGAGGTCCCTTTGACTGCAGTGCTGCGTACACGCCAGGACCTGACCCCGATCAACTTCAGCATTAAAGGGAACGTGTCACGCTTCTCCACCATCGACTCCTCGGTCGAAGTGAAGAACAAGACCGCAACGATTCGCGAAGACAACACGACTCGCGAAACTCCTGTTCCTGAACGCTTCTTCACCATTAGTGGTTATGCTCCGGCCACCGTGCAAATGATGATGGTGCGCTATCTCCTGACTCATAAACCGTCCGGACCACTGGTCACTTTGCCCGGGGGCGAGGTCACCCTCGAACATCGCGGCAAAGACAAGCTGAAACTCAACAACCGTGAGGTTGAGCTCGATCGTTACAGCGTCAGCGGTCTGATCTGGGGACGCGAGTCACTTTGGTTCGACTCGGCCCGGAACCTGGTGGCGGTGGTGACAGTCGACGCCGAATTCGATCACTTCGAAGCTTTGCGCGATGGTTATGAATCCGCCCTTTCTTTCTTTGTCACCAGGGCCGTCGCCGACGGCATGGCGGCGTTGGCCGAAACCGCCCGGCGTTTGAGTCCTGAACGCAAAGGTCCACTCGTCATCTCCGGCGCCACCCTGATTGACGGACGCGGCGGCGCTACCATGTCCGACAGCCTGGTGCTAATTGAAGGTGGTCGCTTCAAGGCGATTGCCCAGGGCGATGCCTTTGCCATTCCCAGAGGCGCAACTGTCATCGATGCGCGGGGCAAGTTTTTGCTGCCCGGCTTCTGGGATATGCATTCGCACTTTGAGCAGGTCGAGTGGGGACCGACATATCTCGCTGCCGGAGTCACTACCGTACGCGATGTCGGCAACGAGTTCGAATTCATCACCGCCGTGCGTGATGCAATTAATGAAGGACGAGGCCTGGGCCCACGTCTGCTGTTGGCCGGAATCATTGACGGGGAAAGCAAGACTGCGTGGGGACTGGTTCGTGCCAATTCGACGGCTGAAGCCCAGGCGGCAGTTAATCGCTATCATGCGGCCGGCTTCCAACAGATAAAAATTTACAGCTCAGTCAAGCCGGACGTTGTGAAAGCCATTTGCGACGAGGCCCACAAACTGGGCCTGACTGTCACCGGCCATGTACCCGAAGGCATGAATGCTATCCAGGGTGTGGAAGCCGGCATGGATCAGATAAATCACATTCAGTATCTGCTGCCGGTGGTGCGCCCGCGCACGTTCCGGCCGCTTCAGGGGGCGCCGGCGCCGCCGCTGGACTTTCAGACTCCCGAAGCGCAACAGGCCCTCGAGTTTTTCAAAACTCATCAGACGGTTATCGATCCCACGCTCGCCATCTTCGAGTGGTCGCTCCATCCGGCTGCCAAACCATTTGCCAGCATCGAACCAGGCGCGGCGAAAGTGCCGCGACAACTGGCCGGCGCCATCAACAATACGGGTGTACCGGCCGGCGCGGTGCCGCAAGCGACCGCTATCATGGATCGCTACCTGGCAATTGTCGGCGCGCTGCACCGGGCGGGAATCACGATCGTGGCCGGCACTGATCAGGTCGTTCCCGGCCACAGCCTCTATCGCGAGATCGAGTTATACGTCAAATCCGGCTTTACCCCGATGGAGGCAATTCAAGCGGCCACGATCGTACCGGCACGCGTGATGAAACTCGATAACGAGGTCGGAACGATTGAGGTTGGGAAGCGAGCGGATCTGATAATCCTCGACCGGGACCCTCTGGATAACATCAGAAACATTCGCACGGTGAAGACTGTGATTACCGGCGGCCGCATGTTTGATTGTGCCAGGCTCTGGCTCAGCGTGGGCTTTAAGCCTTAGATCTAATGGCGAACATACTTTATTTCGCAAGCCCGGCGCATCACCTAGCGGCATTCATCATTGTTATGTGAGACGACGCTGCCAAAGCGTCGCTGGTACTCTTCTGAGGTAAGCACCAGGCACAGTACGTGGCGCGCTGCAACCGGCTCGGAAGCGTCCAGCTTGTCGAGCCAGGGTTGATAACGGGAGTCGCCGTAAGCTACATCACGCCGCAGTTGCAGCAGTAATTGCAGCAGCACGAGTGCCCGCTCGCCTTCACGGCGTTTGAAATCCTCCATCTCGATAACCTCTCGCAACGCCTCGGCCCTGCTCTTGCCTGCGTGCAGGGCTTCTATCGTCCTCACGCGTTCCCGCACAAATGGTTTCAGAGGCCCGTGCTGGAACAAGCGGTCGACAAATTCTTCGGCGCTCAGGTTGTCGGGATATATCGCACGAAAGGCGTCGCGCCTGACCCAGTCTTCAATGAACGAACGCTGCGCTGGGATAAATTCCTCCGGATCGCGCCAGTCGTGTACTTGCAGCGCCGCGAGCGATTTTCGCTCCTCCATCAAGTCAGCAAACCCCGGCGGCGCGCCAAACGCCGCCTCATGCAGACGGAAGCTGAGAAAAGCAGTTTCCTGTACTTCATCGGCGCCCAGCAGGACCATGCTGATTTTGGTCCGGCTGTCATGGAAACAATCGCTGCCCGAGGGACACGACTTCAGGTGCTCGGCCCAATACTCCAGACCGGGCGGATCGGGCTCACGGCCCAACACATCGCGGTACTGCTGGCTCACGAAGAAGTGGGCCTCATCAATGGGATTCCGGACCACCGGTGGTGTTCGCTGCCATCCACCGGCGGCAACCTGAGATGCAAAGCGCCCTTCGCAGTTCGTAATCATCTCTGCAGTCAGCGGAACCGGCCGTTCATTGATCACGAAATGGTCCCCGTCGAGAGAGACATTGGGACTGAAGCACTCGACGTAACCATCGGGTGGCCGTCTTTCGTGGGCCATCACCGGATAGGCCGTTATTTCGGGATTGCGGGCGGCGACGTAATCATTTAATCCCAGTATGTCGATGATATTCACTCTTGGCAGCACCCAGGAGAACACCCCCACTGACCCTTCAGCCAAAACCGGATAGCCCGCTGCCGGGAGCTGCAGCCCCTTTTCTCGCGACGGCAATTTGTCTTTTAAGTAAAGATAAAAGTTCTTGTGTTCCTGGTGCCGCATGCAGACGTAGTGTCCAATGAGCCAGTCCTGCAGATTGTCGAAAGCGCGTGGGTAAGCCAGCAGAATATCCGGTGTCGCCGGGAAGCGTTTTTCTATCGCCCGGGCCACCGAAGCCCGCAGCACAACAGTGCGCTGGCGTCCGCTCAGGTTGTGGGTGGCCGCCCAGTGAAGCCACGGAATTGGCCATGACAAGACGATGGAGGCGGCCAGCAGCAGGAGGGCGGCCCGGCTGTTAAAATGCACGCGATTGAGCATCCAGACAAAGGAGATCGCGGCCAGCAACACGAGGTGACTGTAGACGCGATATTCGAAGTGATCGCCGCCAATCACAATAGTGTAGTAGAAAAATTGACCAGCCAGCGCCAGACACACGGCCGCGCGCGCGGAAGAGTCCGCGCCGAACTTCTTTTCCACCCAAAGACGTCTCGCGCTGACCAGGAGCACGACAAGGAACAGGCCGAGCCAGACCCAATAGGAATACTCCAGAATGAAGGACAGGAAATACCTGATGCCACTCTGCGGCCAGATGCGACCCGCTACCGTTTTTGCGTAGTAAGTATTCGGCAGCCAGGCCTTATACACGCTGTGCCGCCAAAACAAATGAGCAGGAATCAGCAGTAGTGGCGCAGCAGAAAAAGCGAGATACAGCGCCACCTTTCTGTTGCTGATGGCCGCGCCATATGCTGCTCTGGCAATCAGCACAGAGGCCACCAGCGCAAACAAGAGGCCGTCGGGCCGGCTTAGCGTCAATAGGGCAACCGCTAATGACGAGCTAAAGACCCAACGCCGGCTGGCGAATGGAAGGTAGAGGGTGCAGTAAACCCAGAGGGTCAGAAAGAAATTGAACATTGCCGTTTCCAGGCCGGAACTGGTCCAGGCCAGGAATGTTCGATTGGTCAAGGCAGCAACCAGTACCAGCGCGAGTAGAGTGACCCGATGCTTCGCCAGCGCCGGGCGCAGGTCCATTCTCAGCACCATTAATGCACCTACCACCAGCGTCAGATAAGTGAAGAGCAAAGAAAGTGAATTTGCGGACTCAGGGGGCTCGACACCGGCAAGGCGCCAGACCAGATCCAATAACACCACCCAAAGGAAACTGGTGTAACCCTCGACCGGCCGGAACGGCGGAGGATTCCAAACATACCCGTATCCAAAGTGACTGTTGCTGACGTAGCGGAAAGCGATGAAGGCGTCGTCAGTGAGGAACCAAAAGAGGCGCCAGCCATACCAAACCGCCACCACCGTTCCCAGAGCCAGGAGCAGCAAAGCAATCTGGTTCCGGGAGGTTCGTTCTGTGGTCATTGATTCGGGGCCGGATTTGAATTTGATGAACGCGGACTTAGAGCAAACTGGAACAACCCAGCAAGGCTTAACTGGGCATTCCGGTTACTTCCGCTGCTGGGCCGCTTTGGCGCGAATCGCTTCCGTGACAAATTTCTTCGCGCGGCTCACAGATGCTTCCATCGTCATCCCTCTGCCAAGACACGAGGCGATCGCTGCTGAGAGCATACAGCCAGTGCCCCGCAGACCTGGACCGTTGATCCATTCGCCCCGGAAGACGGTCACCTCGCCCTCATTTTCGAGCAGGTCAATCGCTTCACCTGGCGCTGCCGGCGCCTGACCTTCCGGCGTCGGCGTGAATTCAATTCGGGCCAGCGGCCGGACTCCAGTAGGCCGTTTGCCAGACTCGGGCAGACCGAAGGCTTGCGCCCCCAGGTGCCCACCTTTGATGAGGACTGCACGAGCACCACGGGCGCGTATGGCTGCGGCAGCTTCGCGCATGCCGGCCAGATCCCTGATGTGCAGCCCGGTAATCCGTTCTGCCTCAGGAATATTGGGAGTCACCAGCCGCGCCAGTGGCAGCAATTCCTGCAGCAGCGCAGTGAGGGCATCGTCTTCAATCAAGGCGTGGCCCGACGTCGAGTGAGCGACTGGATCAACAACCGGCGCCGGCAAGTTAGTCTTACGAAACAAACGCGCGACTTCACAGACGATGGCGCGTGTCGGCAGCATGCCTGTCTTCGTACACGCGACCTTGCTTCTTCCGGCAACCGCCAACACCTGGGCACGTATAGTGGCCGGGGACAAATGATCTGCGCCGGACATTTCTTCGTCGTTTTGAAAGGTTATTGACGTGAGCGCGGCGGCTGCCGAGTATCCGAACGCGTGGAACACGCCTATGTCGGCGATGATTCCCGCGCCGCCGGATGGATCGAGACCGGCAATTGTCAAAGCGGTCACGGGGGCGTGCTGCTGCTGGGCCAGGTTGAAACTCATGATGGCACTTGCGAACAATCTAAACGCGCGTTCCAGCTTGCCAACAATTCTATCGCATAAGTCAGCGGGCGGTCAGGGCGCCGGGCTGCCCCACCGCGGACATACCGACAACTTGCGTCACATCGCCCTAACCATTTTCACAATCTGATCCAATTGCTCCGCTCGCTTGAAAAGACTGATGCCGGCGATGCCACGGGCTCCGGCGCGCACACAGTCCGCAGCGTTAGCGAGCGTTATTCCGCCGAGGGCAATGATCGGAAAAGGACGAAGCGCAGTTGTTACCTCTGCCAGCCGTCCCAGACCGATCGGCGCACCATAGATTCGCTTGGAATCAGTTTCAAACACCGGACCATAAACAGCAAAGTCGGCGCCGGCAGCGCGCCCAGCCGCCGCCTGGGCAAGAGAATGAGTTGAGACTCCAATCAGTAGTGAACCGAAACAGCGCCGCACAACAGCAGGGCTTAACGAGCTGGTCGTCAAATGAACTCCTGCTGCTCCGGCAGCCTGCGCGATGTCCGCCCGGTCATTGACCAGCAAAGAAGTGTTGCTGCCCCGCGTCAATCCCACTGCACGCACAGTCAACTCATAAAGCACTCGCGCGCTCAGACTTTTTTCGCGAAGCTGAATTAGGTTTATGCCGGCGGCAACGGCGGCCGAGATGAGCTTGAGGGAACTCTGGAAGTCGTCAGTTGCTGACGTGGTGGCTGCCGTCATCTCCCCGCTGGTTATCAGGTACGTAATCGGTTGAGAGAGGTCGAGCCTCATCTTTGCTTGTGCTTCCAGAGCCTGCAACTTCGCGCTGGAGGGCGCTCACTGTTTGTTTGAAAGTAAATATTTCCCAAAAAGCGATACCCAGATTCAGCAGCCCCACGCCGGTTACCGCTCCCCGCACCCAGCCGGAGGCGACCACGGACTGCAAAGCGTAGAACCCGGTCTTGCGCGCGGCATAGAGCAGAAAATAGTTATTGCCCCAATCACTCAAACCAAAAAACCCCTGCGGAATCCAGGGAGCAAGGGTCAACACCAGCCCAATCTCAAGACAGAGGATGATGTAGAAGATGACGCTAAGCTTCGCCGACATAAATTACGGGAAGATGGTACGGGCCGGAAACGTCAAGAGTCAAGGAGGAGCCTTTCCGGGCCTAGTCACTGGCCTTGCCTCTTCGTTCTTTGTTCCTGGCCCTTTGCCCTTCGCCCTGCCCGTCACCTTTATGCTGCTTCTTGCGCGCTTGCAGATCCTGCAACCTCTCCGCGACGTCGCGGTACGCGACGTCAACGCTGTAGACTTCGGTAAAGGTGTCAATCGCCTTATTCAACTCTCCCATTTGCTCAAAGGCGGAGCCCAGTTCATAACGAAGGGCCTGATATTCATCCTCGCTGTGGCCGGGTGCGTCCAGTCCCTTGCGGAACCAGATGACGGCCGCTTTGGGGAGCTGTTTTTGCATGAAACAATGGCCCAGCAGGTTGCAGCATTGCAGATAGCGTGGAGTGCCGTCCCTGGGCATCGATAATCCTACTGCAGCCTGAAACTCGCGCACGGCTTCGTCCAACAAGTCCATTTCTTTGTAAGCGAGGCCCATGTTGTAATGAGTTTCGTAGTCTTCGGCCTGCGAATCATCTTCGTCCTCAGCGGCAACGCGAAACTCTTCGAATATATCGGCCAGCCCGGTATCGATAGTCGGGGTAACCGCAGCCGCCATACTGCCGTTGGAGCCAGTCTGGACCACCTCGCCTGCCGGCACGCTCGGCAGGAAATCCCAGTCATCACCCGCGCGTTCTAACTCTGCAGCAGGGGGAGCATCGACAACCGCGGGCGAACGCAGGACGGTTGCCTGGCCCAATTTGCTGCGACGCTCAGCGATGGCTGGATTCCCGCTGAATTGGCGCTCGAGCAATTCCAGTGTGTCTAAAGCTATGTCGGCATACCCTTGTGAGATATAAAAGTCGACGCTTTCTAACTCCTGACGCAACATCGTCTCATGGCGTTCGCTGTCTGCAGTCGCCTCCGTGGCTGCCGCCTCGGTAGCGAACACGGCCCCGGTATACTCAACCGGCTGTCCCTCACGACCGGCAATTTCATAACCGCCAAAGTCCGGTACAGCAGCTTCGGCAGCCCGGTCATTTCCACCGAGCTCATCATTTAGATCGGCAAACGAGGCATTCGGGTCTGAAATCGGCTCCGCAGACTCGGTGACTACGGAATTGAATTCAAACTCCTCGACCGTTTGCCGGACGACCGGGTTAGCTGACTCTGCCCGCGTCACGGTCGCAAAACTTTCAAAGGTCGGCACTTCCCTGACATTCAGATCAGTCAGCGCCAGGGGATCGTCAATCGGCCCTTCTTCCTGAGCGCCCCCCAATTCGCGCAGGCGCTCCTCGTACTTGCGTTCATCAGGTACGAGTCTGACCAATTGGGTCAAAGCGTAGCGTTCATCCTCGGAGCGACCGGCTGCTTCGGCTGATTCGGTTAAGCGATCCAGGGCGCTGCGGAGTTTATCTGTATCCCGTTGCCACCAATGTATGCGCACCAGTAAACGCAAAGCTGGAATCTGTTCCGGGTCGCGGGCCAGCACCTCGCTCACGAGTTCGAGCAACTGCGTTTCTTCGCGCCCGGCCAGGGCCCGCTCGGTTATGCCCGACAACACCCTGGCAGCAGAATCAATATCGCCGCCGCCCAAATAGAGACGCGCCACTTCCAGAAAGCGGTTATAGTGGGACGCATCGTGCGCCATCAACATCGAGGTTGCCCGCTCAGCACCTGTAGCGTCCTGGGCTTCAAGATAAGAGGTAAGGAGCAGCGAAAGCAGCGCCGGATCGTCAGGCCGGTCTGCGACTATTCTCTCCAGCAGATCGGCAGCTTCATAAGCGGTCCCCAAAGCGGTATGCGCTTTGACGATGCCTCCGAGGGACTCCAGGCAGTGCGGTCTGATTTCCAGGCAACGTGTATACGCGTGCAGGGCCTTCTCATAGGATCGATTTTCCAGCAGACGCGACCCTGCCTCGTGGAACGCCTGTGCCGCTTCTGACTGCAAACCACTCTTGAGATAAGCCTCGGCCAGCTTCAGGCGCACATCAGTGTTTTGGACGTCGAGGTCGGCAATTTTGTGAAGCACTTCGAGCGCTCGCTTGGCTTCGCCGGCGTGCGTATAAGCCTCGGCAACGATCATATACTGCGCGCGCGCGTCGACGACCAACCCCTGCACAGCATAGAGACTGGCAAGTTTTTCAGCGATTTCCGGGTTGCGCGGATCCAGGCGATCTATCTTCTTGTACATCGCCACGGCTTTAAGGGTGAATTCCTGTTGGCGATAATGCTCGGCGATGCGGGCAAAGCAGCTGATTGCCTCCTGCTTATTTCCGGTGCGTACACATAGATCGCCCAACATGTTGAGGGTCGTGAAATCTTCCTCATCATGCTCGGCAATCTGGCGGTATTCCTTGATGGCAGCCGAGATGTTCCCGAGTGAAAGGAACTTTTCCGCGGCCTTTAAGACCTTAGCCTTTTCGAAAGCCATTGCGTGTATTATGTGTCCCTATAATATTGGCGGATCAAATCAGGGCGGGTGGAAGTTGCAGTCGCTAATAACCTGGACAACTACGGACGACGCGCGGACGCGGTCGCTCGAACAAATACGCTAACACGCGAAATTGGCGAGTGTCAACGCACTTCTTCTTTTGCGGGCATTTCTGGTCGATCTTTGTCCCCTGGCTCTTTGCCGTTTCCCTTATGTCCCCGGCCACACAAACTTCCGACCTGAAACGCGAACACGGCCCCGCTCGCGGCCAGCGCGTCGCCCTGACGGGCTTTTTTCTTTTCGTTGCCTTCGTGCCCCACTCCATCGCCGGCGCCGAGATAGCCCTGGCTATTGCCGCCGCCGGCTGGCTGATTCGCACGCTCACTACCGGGCAGACCGGCTTCCGCCGCACCAAACTCGATCTGCCCCTCTGGCTGTTCTTTCTCTGGACCATAATCTCAGCATTAGTTTCAGTCGAGCCGCGCATCAGCATCGGCAAACTACAGTCTGTCTGTGTCCTCTTCGTTTTCTATCTAACGCAAGCCATTGTCACGCGGCGCACGGCTGTCATGTTGCTCACGCTCATGATCTTGTCCGGCGTGGCGGGAACGATGTGGAGCGTTGTGGACCTGCTGCGCGGGCGTGGTTTGGTGATCGAATCTATCGCCGCTGATAGTCCTTTCCGCAAGATTGAAACCAGTCCAGGCCCTGCAGCTGGTGTTGAGCGGCCGCACGTCGCATTGGAAACAGGAGACGCTATCTGGCGCGTCGGCGGACAGCGCGTCTACTCGGCTTCTGACATCGATCGGATCATCAGGCAAGCCGAACCAGATCAGAAGCTTTCTGTCAGCGCCATCACGCGCGGCGAACACGCGGAGTGGCCCGGCTTTGTGGTGAGCGATCGCCTGAAAGCCCGGGCATCGCCCGCGGGCGTCGCGGGCACTGAGAGGTTGCATCGCTTTCGCGCTTCCGGATGGACCGGTCACTACGCATACTTCGCCGAGATTCTGCAAATGCTCGCGCAGTTGTCGTTGGGTCTGGCGCTGGCCAACCTGCAGAACCATGGAACCAATCGTCGCTTTAAGCTGGCGCTGATCGCGGGAGGCATACTCGCTTTCGGTATTGCCTTCACAGCCATGCGAACCGTGCTGGTTGCCTTTGCTTTTGGCGGGTGCGTTCTGATTTGGCGGGCGGCGGCCAGGGGAACGGCAGCGCGCTTTTTGGTAACCGCAGCAATCACCTTTGTGCTGGCCTTTGGTGTTGTCGTCGTCTGGCAAACGCGGGCCCACCAGGCACTCTCACTTGGCGACAACAGCTCATCCCTGCGTTTGGCAGTCGCGCGCAATGGTTTTTCCCGTTTGTTGGTCCACCCGGTCTTTGGTCACGGCATGGATGCAGTAAAACAGCACTGGACGGAATGGGGCTTTCCGGGCACGGTGATGATTCATTTGCACTCCACGCCGTTGCAGATAGCTTTCGACCGCGGCCTGCCCGCGCTGGTTTTCTGGTTTTGGATCATGGTTGCCTTTTGGAAGATAGTTTCGCGCGGCGAGCGCGTAACGCGCGATACGGGTGACACCAATCGACACGGTCTGCTGCTTGGGGCCACCGGTGCGCTGGCTGGCTTTTTTGTCAGCTCGCTGGTCAATTACAACTTTGGCGCCGGTGTAGTGGCCTTAGTCTTCTGGTGGTTGATGGGCACGGTGGTGGTGCTGGCAAAGCGGGAATAGGGCTTTGGTCTTTGGGCTTTGGCCTTTGGGCTTTGGGCTTTGGGCTTGGGTCTTTGGGCTGGGTCTTTGGCCTTTGGGTCTTGGGACTTGCGTCTTGGGTCTTTGGCAACAGAGCGCAAATCAAAGACCAAAGACCAAAGACCTAAGACCTAACACCCAAGACCCTTCTTCCAAACGATTGTTGTCATCGCTCTCAGGTTTTGCACCACCGTTGTCTTGATTGGATCCAAAAACTCGGCACCCAGTTTTGCTGCAGTGTCGAGCAGCATCGCCTCGTCAACCAGAAAGCGATCGCTGCCGTCAGGCAGGCGATAGCGCCGGCCCTGGAGCAGCTGCACCTGGTTCTCAATGCCAATACTGGACGCGAGACGAGCGAAAAAGATACCGCCGGGCCGGAGCACGCGCCACATCTCATTGATCATTGCCCGCCAATGCGACTCTGACCGCGCAAAGTGCAACACAGCGCTACTCAACACGACCTCGAAACTCTCGTCCTCCCAGGACATCTGCTCAACCGGCTCAACCCGAAACCTCTCCTGGGACCGCACTTCCTGGGACCGCACTTCCTGGGACCGCACGCATCCTGCGTGCTGACCTGCCATCACTAACTCCTCTCCCTGAAACCCCTCATCCTTTTCCAGTCTCTTTTCGGTCTGGAGCTCTCCTGCCATCTTTCGCACGTATTCGATCGCTTCCTGCGATTCATCAACGGCGCAGACCGCAAATCCGCTGCGCATCAGGTAGACGAGATTTCTACCTCCCCCGCAGCCGGCATCCAACACACGCATCCCCGGCACGATTCGACCTCTTAACAATTGATCGAACAGATAGATGTCGATGTCACCAAACCAACTGGGGAGATTAAGCGGAGATGACATAGAAGAAGAGGGGTCTTGGGTCTTTGGTCTTTGGTCTTTGGTCTTTGGTCTTTGGTCTTTGGTCTTTGAGTTTGGGCTTAGGTCCTTGGTCCCTTCTGCCTTCCGCCTTCCGCCTTCCGCCTTCTGCCTTCTGCCTTCTGCCTTCTGCCTTCTGCCTTCTGCCCTGTGCTTCAAACCCGAAGCCCACTTTCCAAACCCCAAGACCTAAGACCCAAGACCTAAGACCAAAGACCTAAGACCTAAGACCCAAGATCTAAGACCAACAAAGACCAAAGCGCAAAGACCCAAGTCCCTCTTTCAACAATTAACCGAATTCCCTGACAGATCAGTACACCCAAACTCCCATTTCCCACGGCCTACTCGATCCCATTTGAAGCATTTGCGACTGCCACAAATCATTCCATGGCCCAGCGAGCGTGCGGCAAACTCTTCGGGTGTCGGTGCACTTTGGCCTGGCCCTCGCTTCAGCTGGGCTGCCTGGCCGGCAAAAGAATATGCTGTTTTGCCGTGCGCGTCGACCAGAGAAAGCTTGACCGTCCCTTCGTTGAAATCATAGCCCCTGGTGGCCACCCGAATAGTGTAAAAGCCCGGCGGTATTTGCTTGTTTTCGGCATGGGAGAAATAGCCAAAGACCAGGTTCGCACCCTGCGTGAGATCCTGCTCACCAATTCCCTCGGCGCGAGCGATTGGCGCCGACACGATGGTGAAGCCTTTCCCTAAATCGCAGGTGAGCTGCTCCATGAGCAGCGAATGGCCCGCCTCTTTAGCTGCGTGTGCAAGTAATTCTGCCAATTTTTTCCGGATCACGCCGTCAAGCGC
>DAIMCP010000084.1:0-20815 GCA_036726305.1 Pyrinomonadaceae bacterium
CCAGCGTGCCTCACGTTGGCCAACGAGCCGGTTGGATTCTTAAAATTAAGCCGGGATGAGATTGCACGCTGGAAGCGTGCCTCAAGTTGGCCAACGAGCCGGTTGGATTCATGGTCGCACTCGTCGGTCAGTAGTCAGTGGTCAGTTGTCAGTGGTCTGACAACTGGAAGCCGGGGTGGGACCGCACGCTTCCAGCGTGCCTCAACTTGGCCAACAAGCCGGTTGGATTCATGGTCGCACTCCTCGGTCAGTGGTCAGTGGTCAGTGGTCTGACAACTGGAAGCCGGGGTGAGATTGCACGCTGGAAGCGTGCGGTCCCAGGAGAAAGCAGGAACATCAAAGCCCTGGCAGGCGTTTACCGGTCAGGAGAATTAATTATGAGAGTAGGTATTTCACGAGATGCGCGGCCGCAGGCCACGACTTTGCTGATGGCGGCGGCAATTTCCATTGCCCTTTGGTTCATCCCCTTCGCCGAATTCCTTAATTACCCTTTCCGTCTTTTTGTGACTTTCATTCACGAAGGCGGGCACGCGCTGGCCGCACTGCTAACCGGTAACTCTGTGCAAAGCCTGAGCGTGGCCATGGATGCCAGCGGCGAAACCTATACCATTAAGGGCGGTCTTTTTTCGCAAGTCTTTATCTCGAGCGCCGGGTATTTGGGCTCAATGGCCTTTGGTTCGCTACTGCTGGTCTTGATTCGCCGCAGTATAGCGACGCGTTTAGTGCTGGCGGGTTCGGCGGTGCTCATCTTTGGCTTGACCCTGATCTTTGGACTCTTCAGACCTTTATTTGCCGGAGGCGCTCTCTCCGGTATTCCCTTTACCCTCGTTGCCGGAACGTTGCTCGCGGTGGGCCTGTTTGCGGTGGCTCGATTTGCTACTGCCGGTTTCGCCTCGTTCTTTTTAAGCTTTCTGGCGGTGCAGTGCATCCTGAATGCCTTGATAGATCTGAAAACGGTCTTCTTCCTTTCCTCACCGTTTGCTCTGAGCCGGCCTACCGACGCCCTGAACATGGCCGTCGCTACCGGCATCCCCGCTATCTTTTGGACCGTGCTCTGGATTGCCCTGGCCTTCGGTATGCTCTGGTTCGTGATGCGCTTGTACGTAGTCAGCAGAGACGCTCGTATTCAGCCCGATCTACCGTTTGAAGACCCGCCGGCGCTCTAAAGCAGGAGGAAGAATGAAGCAAACATCCTTCATTCTTCAGCGCTTGCCTGCGCCGCACCTCGGCAGCTTTCGATCAAAAAATAAACCTCGCTTGCAGCCGGAACATCCGCGGCGGGTCGATATTGGCGAACGCCGGGAGCGCGATCGCTCCAGTGGGGACGGCCACTAGTTGACCAAACGTCGGTGCCGGCGTCGCGAGATCGCCGTAGACCGTCACCCCGCGGCCGAGAAAGTTTCCGTGATTAAGTAGATTAAAGCCTTCCAACCTCAGCAGAATGGCCGTGTGCTCCGACGTCTTGAAGCGCTTTTCGATAAAGGCTGCCACCTCCGATGTCGGAGTGCCGCGGAAAGCCGACTTACCGATGATCCGGCCGCTAATCAGAACTTGTATCTGTAACGCAGTGTGAAACCACGGCCGCCACCGTCGATACCCCAGCTAATGCCGCGATATGATTTGTCGGCGATGTTTTCGAAATCAAACAGAACCTCAGAGCGTTCGCCAAGGTGAACCGCACCGCGAACGCCAATTAAACCGTAACCCGGAACGGCGGTGTAGAGCGGGACATTAGTATTGGCATCGGCGACATTCACTCCATTGATGGTGGCGCCAATTGGCAGCAGGCGGTTTTGTATCTGCAAGAGTGTCTCGCCGGTGGGGATGAGTATTGCGGTGTTGCTGGCAGAGCCGCAGCCGCCGGGTCCAGGCGTGGTCAACCCGCGTACGCACGCTCCGCGGCGGAAGAAGTTCTGAATGGCGCCACGAGAACGCGCCGCGCCCGTGCGCCGGTCGCTCAGATCGAGCGATGAGAGCCGTCTTTGACGAGCAACAAGCGTCGAGTAAGCTTCGACATAGAAACGCGAGCGGGGTTGATAACGCAGGCTCAGGAATCCGGCAGGATTGGGAACTCCGCCTTCTATGTTCGGCGCCAACCCGTTGAGCAGACTGTACGCGCGAACGTAGGTGAAATTGGCGATCGCAGTGAAGTGCTTATCGGGACGTGCCTGCGTATTGAACTCTACGCCGTTAAAGCGCGCGCTGTCATAGTTCACCCGCACGAGCACCGGACTATTCGGACTGATTCCTACCGACACCCAGCCCCGGCTGTTTTGCGAGACGATCTGTTCGCTGCCGAGAAATTTTCCCACCGCCCCGGGAGGCAGAATCAGAGTCTGGTCAAAGTAAACATCCCTCAGCTTATTGGTAAAACCCGTCACTTCCGCTGAAAAGCGCTTGCTGCTGTAGCGCAGGCTGAGATCAAAGCTGTCGCTTAACTCCGGCCTGAGGCGTTTGACGGCTATACCGGTCGAAACCGCGTCGCTGCCCGCTGTAGTGCCAATCAGCCCGCCCAAACCGGCTGCAGTCCCGGCGTCCACTTCAAAACCCGTGCCCACCAATCCGATAATTCCCAAATCCGTGGTATTCGGCGCGCGAAAGCCGCGGGCATATTTAGCTGCGATATCAAAACCAGCGCCGACATTCAGCACAGCGCCAAGGCGACCTGAAAAAGCGCTGAAACGGGCACTATCATCCGGAAATAATGGCCGGCCAGCAACCATCGGCGAGTTAGCGGCGCGCGATTCGTACGAGGCCACGCTGTAGCGAAGCGCGCCGCTTAAGTTGAGCCGTTCGGGAATAATCCTGAAAACGTCTTGCAAGAAAAAGCCGTAGGCCAGGTAACGGGCGCCGTTCGGGATACGTGGGCGTGTGTTTACAGTAAGGCGCGTAACGGGGTCGTAAGTAAATGCGGGAGCGGCAATCTTGTCGTGGTACAAATCCGCGCCGAAGGATGTCGTGTTGCGCTCTCCAATTTGCTTGTCAACGTAGAAGTTGAAACCGAGAACGTCGGTGCGCTCACGCTGATTGGTTATCCCGCCGTTGGGATTTCCCTGCCCCCCCTGATTGATCCGCTCTTCCCGCTGGCCGTTATAGGAAAATGTAAACGAGCCGCTGTCGAAAAAACCGAGGTTCTGCTTAAAGAGACGTACGTAAAAAAGATCGGTCATTAGATTGCGCAGGTCGGCAATGAGGTTTCCGTCACCTCCCAGGAGTTGGTCATAGCGCCGGCCTCCGTCCTGTTGGTTGCGCGCGAAACTTAAGTGCAATTGGGTTGTGGCGGTGAGGTCATAGTTAGCTCGCAGCAAGCCCCCGTATTGTGTAAACGCGGTGTCTGAAAGTCGCTGCCCAAAGACATCAGAGCGTATCCCGAAAAACCTGAAAACGGCCGCGTGTGAATCCAGACCGTCGGCGGGCCGCAGTCGATTGATCCGGCGAGCATTCAAATTGAACAGCAGACCGTAACGCTTGCGGCCGTAGCTGAGTAATGTGTTGCCACCCAGAGCATTGGTCGCTGATGAGAAAAAGAGGTTGCTGGTACCATGAAATTCGCCTTCCGCGTCGCCATACACCGGCGGATGCGAAAGGAAGTTGACAACTCCGCCGAGCACGTCGGAGCCGTATTGAGAACTCTGCGGTCCTCTGAGGATCTCAACTGTCTGAAGACTTGACGGTTCAATGAGACTAAAAAAGGTCCCTACCCCGCCGCGCTGGGCGCTGGTTGTATAGCGCACACCATCAACGAAAACCGCTACATTCCGGCCGGTTAGCCCTCGCACAAAAACGGCGCTCAGCGAGGGGCTGGTTCGCTGTAAATTCACCCCCGGCTCTTCATCGACTACTTGCGCCACCACCTCGGTGGCTCGCTGTAAGATCTCTGTTTCGTTGATTACATTGACTGGCTGGGCAATCGAGCGAGCATCTGCGACCCTTCCCGCTTCGGCAGTAACCGTGACGTCGGCGCTAATCCGATCGATCTCCAGCACCACGTTCAATTCTTTGGTCCCACCCGGGTTTAGTTGCACCGCCGAGCTATAACGGCCAAAACCCGATTCGCTGATCCTGATTTCATAGCTGCCCGGCGTAATATTTGCCAGCGTGAACGTCCCGCTACCGTCTGTGAGCGTGGTGCGTAACACTGCCTGCTGTGCATGGACCAGCGAGACCTCAGCCCCGCTCACGGGCGCCCCCTGAGAGTCTCTGACAATCCCCTTAATCAACCCCGGCGACCCTTGCGCAAGGACCACTGGAGCAAACGCTGTTACCAGTGTCGACCATACGACTAGTGCGCCAGCGACACTCAGAGAACGCAGTGCAGGACTGTGCATACTTTTGACTTCCTTTGTCCCAGGAATGAAACCGGGATGAATAATTAACTGGAGGATGAACTTGCTACGAGCTGAGGTTAACCGCGCGCGCCATCTACTACCAGCACTCGTAAATGTTCGGGACAGGTAGGAGACCGTTGGTGCTGCCTGATCAAGATTTTCAGCTCAACATCCGAACGGCGTGCTCAATAGCATCATGCATCGCGGCGAGATTAGAAGAGTTGATAAGGAGGACCATGAGGAGCAAAAGAGACGAGACAAAAACCCACTGCTCCGCCCGGGGTGTAACTTTTGCTGCGCGGCGAATCCGCCGCCCGTCACTTCCCGCCAGATACAGCAACCGTCTGACACGACCCTTGACACCGTCGGCCTCGTCGCCCAGCAGAAATGCGGCCACCGGCATGGTAGGACGAGAGCCGGCCGGAATCATACGGGCGATGGCGATCAAAGCTGAGGCAAGATTAAGTGCCACTGCCGAGCCCTGGGTGGCCGCATATTCGTCTGCGGCAGCTTCCGCATTTTCAGCCCAGGCGCGATCCAGCGAGCGCCCACAGGGAACGATGGTCAGCAGGTCCCGGCAGGCCCTGAGAAAGACTCGCTTAAGATTGTCGCTCGTGGCCAGGTGACCGCACTCGTGCGCAATTGCCGCACGCATTTCCTCTTCCGTTAACGATTCGAGCACTCGACGGGCAACGAACAGGCGGGGCCGGATTGAACCTACAACTGCAATCACTGGAAACGGGTGTTCGATAATGAAGGCTGGAATGGCTACCTGCGCTATCGCGATGGGTTCTGCCCCATCCAGCCATTGCCTGAGCAAACTGCGGGTCGCGGACCACGATTTCAACCCACGCCATAGGGCGAGGGTTACCCCAAGGGCTGAAAGAAAGGCCAGCAGACCCAGCTTCCCGCCTACTACTTCTTTAGTTGAGTACGGTTCATACAGGAGGTACGCCGGCAGCAGCAGGCCGGCGACTGACAGCAGTGCCAGGATCAACGGGCCAACGCGCATCGCAAAAATAATTCTGGCACGGGTGTGGGCCGGCCAGCGGCGCGTGGGTTTGGCCAACAGACGCCAGAGCGTGGCCGCCACAAGGGAAGCTAAAGCGTTCAGGCTAAGCAAAGCGGCCAGGACCAGGCTGATTCCAAGTAACTCGTACATAGAAGGCTAATCCTGGCGCCGCAACTGGCGCTTCTTTTCTTTCACCAGCCGATCAAGCTCGTCGAGCAATTCGCGATCTCGCTCGCTTACTGTATCGACAATACAGGCCAGCACCGGCTCGATGGCTTCGGCGCCGTGGCCCAGCAGGCCATCAATAACGTCTTCTCGGATTCCGTGCTCAAACTCTGCCTGCGAGACCGCGGGGCTATACAGGAACGCCCTGCCATCCTTGCGCCGTTCAAGCAGTTTCTTTTTGTAAAGCCGGTCCAGCGTAGTCATCAGGGTTGTGTAAGCGATCTTTTCCTCAAAGTTTACGAATACTTCTCGGACGCTCAATTCCCCGCGCCGCCAGGCTTCGTTCAATACCTGCTGTTCGAGCTTGCCCAAAGCGAGTGACGCCACCTCGCTGGGACGGCGGAATCCCCGTAAGAAAAACCTTGGTGTTTTCATTGGGAGCGATTGTTAGGCAGGAAGCGTTCAGATGTCAACAACTACGGCCTCCGGTAGTAGATGCCTGACTGAGATTCAACAGCTCACGGTGGGGATTTGAAAAGCGAGGCGGGCGGGCGAAGCCACCGGAACTACATATCTCGGCCCGCGTTTCGCCTCCTCGCCCATTCACTGCTATCATTCGAGGTTTGCGAAGGGCCCAAAGTTCCCCTCTGTGTGGGCTCGTACAGGTTTGCTATGTCTGAAGATGCAATCGAAGTCCGCGGCGCGCGCGTCAATAACCTTAAGAACATTTCGTTCTCCATACCGCATAACCAGTTGACTGTGGTTACCGGAGTGAGCGGCTCGGGCAAGTCATCGCTGGCATTCGATACCATTTACGCCGAGGGCCAGCGACGTTATGTTGAATCCCTGTCGGCTTACGCGCGCCAATTTCTTGAGCGAATGGACAAGCCCGATGTTGACGAGGTGCGAGGCATTGCTCCCGCGATTGCGATTCGGCAAAAGAATTCCACTCGCAACCCGCGCTCCACCGTCGGCACGCAGACGGAAATCTATGATTACCTGCGCCTGCTTTACGCGCGGGTTGGTGTCACATTTTGTCGTGTCTGCGGCCGCCAGGTTTACCGTGATTCGCCCCAGTCGGTAGCGGACGAGGTACTTGGCAAGCTCGCCGAAGGCACGCGGTTTTACGTCCTCTTCCCGGCCGCGGCGGGGC
This sequence comes from Pyrinomonadaceae bacterium, assembly GCA_036726305.1. Lineage (GTDB taxonomy): Bacteria > Acidobacteriota > Blastocatellia > Pyrinomonadales > Pyrinomonadaceae > JAOAPY01. The sequence goes on from DAIMCP010000084.1 coordinate 6,659, forward strand.
TGACGGAGCCGGAACTGAACGTCGAGCCAGCGCCGCGAAAACGCGCCGCAAAAGGGAAAGCACTCAGCAGGCAATCTTCAGGTCCCCGTGTAGCCGCGTCGCCGCGTCAATTCGTCATTGCGCACATCATGAGTCTGATGCAGAGAGGCTTTACACGCCTCTTATTCCAGGGCCAGACCATCGAATTAAGCTCGCCGGACGACTACACGCTGGCTGATTTCGAAAACGTATTCGTGTTGGTCGATCGCTTAACGGCGCGGGCCGCTGTGCGACAGCGTCTGGTTGATTCACTCGAAACCTGTTTTCAGGAAGGCCACGGCGTGGCCATTATTGAAACTGCCGAGACCGAACCCCAGCGTCTGCCTTTCTCTGAAAAATTCTCTTGCAAGTACGACGGCACCAGCTACGAGGAACCAGAACCGCGTCTCTTCAGTTTTAACAATCCCTTCGGCGCCTGCCCCACCTGCCAGGGCTTTGGCAATACGATTGGCCTGGATCTGGATCTGGTGATTCCCAATCCTGGTTTGAGCTTGAACGAGGGGGCGATAGAACCCTGGACCAGGCCTCAGCACGAATGGGCACTCGCGGAACTGCGCCAGTTTTGCAAGTCAGAAAAGATTTCGCTCACCGTTCCCTTCAACCAACTATCGCGCGCGGAGCAGCGCGCAATTATCGAAGGCAAAGGCGAATGGGCCGGCGTGCGCGGCTTTTTCGACTGGCTCGAAACGAAGAAATATAAGCTGCACGTACGCGTGTTCCTCTCAAAGTATCGTGGCTACACCTTGTGTCCGGACTGCAACGGAGGCCGTTTGCGCCAGGAGGCCCGCGACGTCAAGGTTGGCGGCCTCACCCTGCCACAGGTTTCCGCCATGGCCATCAAGCAAGGCGCAACCTTCTTCGAGGCGCTGGAACTAACAACGGAACAAACTGCGATTGCCGATCGCATCCTGTTTGAGATCAGGCGGCGCTTTCGCTTCCTGGTGGATGTCGGCTTGGATTACCTGACGCTTGATCGCCTGGCCGCTACTCTTTCCGGCGGCGAGGCGCAACGCATCCAACTGGCGACGAACCTGGGTTCGGCACTGGTGGGGGCGCTGTATGTGCTGGACGAGCCGTCGATTGGGTTGCATCCGCGTGACAACGACCGCCTGATTCGGCTGCTGCACAACCTGCGCGATATCGGCAATACGGTGCTGGTGGTCGAGCACGACGAGGACATGATGCGGTCGGCCGATCATATTCTGGATATCGGCCCGGCGGCAGGAGAGCTTGGGGGACGCGTTATCTATGAAGGCAATTTCGCGGGTTTGCTGAAAGACGAAGCTTCCCTGACCGCGCGCTACCTGCGCGGCGAAGCCGAAATCAGGGAGCCAAAGCAACGGCGACTGCTGCAAACCAGAAGCCTGAAACTGCGCGGCGCAAGTGAACACAACCTGAAGGCCATTAATGTTGAGGTGCCCCTGGACATGCTGGTGTGCATAACCGGGGTCAGCGGCTCGGGCAAATCAACCCTCGTTCATGACTGCCTCTTCGCCGGACTAAAGAAGCAGCGCGGTGACTGGCAGGGTCACGTCGGCGCGTTTCGCAAGCTCGAAGGCGCACAACTAATCGACGATGTGATTCTCGTGGATCAATCGCCAATTGGTCGCACACCCCGATCCAACCCCGTCACCTACATTAAGGTGTACGATGCAATCCGCGAAGTCTTTTCGGCCACCCGCGAAGCGCAGACGCGTGGTCTGGATCCTTCGCACTTTTCCTTCAATGTGCCGGGCGGGCGCTGCGAAGTTTGTCAGGGCGACGGCACGGTCACCGTGGAAATGCAGTTTCTCGCTGACGTCGAGCTCGTCTGCGAAGAGTGCAAGGGCACACGCTTCAAACAGCAGATACTCGACGTGCGCTATCGCGGCAAGAATGTCCATGAAGTGCTGGCCATGACAGTGCGCGAAGCGATTGCCTTCTTTCGTGAGGTACCCAGAATCATGAACCGCCTGCGCGTGCTCGAGGATGTGGGCCTCGGTTACCTGCGTCTGGGGCAGTCGGCCACCACCTTGTCAGGTGGAGAGGCCCAACGCATCAAGCTGGCGGCTCATCTTTCGAAACGTACGGGAGCGAAAACGCTCTATATCTTTGACGAGCCCACCACGGGACTACACTTTGACGACATCAACAAACTCTTGACTGCCTTTCGCGCGCTGATGACTGCGGGCGGGTCGTTGATAGTCATTGAGCATAACCTCGATGTCATCAAGACAGCGGATTACGTGATCGATCTTGGTCCCGATGGTGGCGACGCCGGCGGGAAGGTGGTGGCTACCGGGACCCCGGAACAAATCATGACCGTTAAGGCATCGCACACTGGCCGCTTTCTTCGTGCGCACCTGGCCCGCTCGAACGGGCACGCAAAGAAGTAGCCGGCGTTTGATAAACAGGAAAAGGAGTTGCCATGAGCTTAAAACAACAAATCGTTTCTGACCTGACCACTTCCATGAAGGCCCAGGACGCGGCGCGCACTTCGACCTTGCGGATGGTTAAGGCCGGGATCATGAACCGCGAGATTGAGAAGGGCGGCGAGTTGAATGATGACGAACTGGCAAAGCTGCTGCGCTCAATGGTCAAGCAGCGCCGCGACTCCATCGAACAATACGAGAAGGGTGCGCGGCAGGAATTAGCCGATAAGGAGAAAGCGGAGATTGAAATCATCGAAGCCTATCTGCCGCAAAGCGCTTCTCAGGAAGAGATCGAACAAGCCGTGAGCGCTGCGCTTGCCGAAACCGGTGCGACTTCCATCAAGGACATGGGCAAGGTGATGAAAGCTGCGCAGGCGCAACTTGCAGGTAAGAACGCTGACGGCCGCGCGCTGAGTGAGTTGGTAAAGTCAAAGCTCGCGTAGATTCTGGGACCGCACGCATCCTGCGTGCTTTGTCGAGCTGTAGAGACCACCCGAAGTGAATATGGAAGCGTCCTAAAGTCCGCCATCTATCGAGCCCCGCGCCACAGCCAAAGCTTCGGTCACCTGCCCGCGAGACGTGCCACCAAACTGCGATTTCGTGGCCAATGTACTCTCAAGCGACAGCGCCTCAAATACATCAGGGCCAATCATGGTCGAGAGCCCCCGCAGCTCTTCCAGCGGCAGATCCTGTAACTCAACTCCTGATTCAATTGCGCGAAGCACTACCCTGCCGACGGTTTCGTGGGCCTCGCGAAAAGCAATACCCTTGCGCACCAGATAGTCTGCGAGTTCTGTGGCATTCATATAACCCGTTGAAGCCGCAGCGCGAGTTCGCTCTTCATTAACACGCAAATTGCGCAACACCGTAGCGCTGACATCTAAACACGCCTTAACCGTATCGACTGTGTCAAAGACCGCTTCCTTGTCCTCCTGCATGTCTTTGTTGTAGGCCAGAGGGAGCCCTTTGAGCATCGCCAGCAGCGCCAGAGTGTGGCCGAATACTCGCCCAGCTTTGCCACGAACAAGTTCCATCGAATCGGGATTTTTCTTTTGCGGCATCAGGCTCGAGCCCGTCGCCACTGCGTCGCTTAGTTCGAAAAAGCCGAACTCTCTCGAGGAGTAGATGATGATGTCTTCAGCCAACCGGGAAAGGTGAACCATTATCAGCGAGGCAGCAGCGGCGAACTCAACACAAAAGTCGCGATCGCTGACGGCGTCCAGACTGTTCCGCGAGACTGCCGTAAATCCCAACTCGCACGCGACCGCTTCCCGATCGATTGGATAGGAGGTGCCGGCGAGGGCGGCTGACCCTAGCGGCATGACGTTTATTCTTTGGCGCGCCTCCGCAATCCGTTCGCGATCGCGCCTGAGCATTTCAAAGTAGGCGAGACACCAATGGGCAAAGAGCACCGGCTGGGCGCGCTGTAAGTGCGTGTAGCCTGGCAGGACACAGTCTCGACGGGCTTCCGCGAGATCAAGCAAAGCGCCTTGGGCTGCGTGCAGCGAAGCGCTGACCGCTTCTGCTTCATCGCGCAGCCAGAGTCGAAGATCAGTAGCCACCTGATCGTTGCGACTGCGTCCCGTGTGCAGCTTACGGCCAGTGTCTCCAATCAGCTTGATCAATTGCCCCTCGACGAAGGCATGCACATCTTCCGCCGCCTGCTCGCAGTATCCGGGATCGGCCCGCGCGCCTTCGAGAACCGTTTGCAGCGCGCCGGAGATAGCAGACGCTTCGTCCCGGCTGAGCACCCCCGCGCCGAGCAGGCCTGCGCAATGCGCGAGGCTCGCGCGCACATCGACCTCGAGCAGTCGCCTGTCAAAGCCAAAGGAGCGGTTGAATTCGACAAAACCCGCGTCCGCCTTACCGGTAAACCGGCCACCCCATAAGTTTTTTGCTTCGCTCATATCTCTCCTTCACTCCGTCTTCCCTCAGCCCCTTCGATTCTACTAGATTTGACTTCCATGCAGCCCGTCGCGTATTTTATGCATCTATGCAGTGACTATGCAACTTTGCTGCATAAATGAAATATGCAAAAGAGTACGAGACAAAGAAAGATACTGAGCCTGATCCAGGCCCGGCCAATCGCCACGCAGGCTGATCTGAAAGCTTATTTGGAGCGGGCGGGACTACCAGCCACCCAATCGAGTGTTTCCCGGGACCTCGAAGAACTGGGGGTACTGAAGCATAACGGCCGCTACATGCTGCCGCGTCCGAATCGAGCGGGCCGCAGTGGCCTCCTGAGCCTGGATCTAGCCGGCGATGCCTTGATCGTGGCTCATACAGAACCGGGTCTGGCCTCAGCGGTGGCGGTCAGGATTGACGGTGCTGCTATTCCGGAGATTGTCGGTACCATCGCCGGTGAGGACACGATTTTCATCGCGGCCACAGATCACAAGGCGCAGCGGGCGGTGATGAAGAAGGTTTGGGAAATATTTGATTAGGGCTTTGGTCTTTGGTCTTTGGGCTTTGGCATTCGATTCATGCAACTGACCACTAACAACTGACAACTGACAACTGACCAATCTTATTAAGGAGTTTTCGTGACTGATCAGGTAAATAAAATCGTCCTCGCATATTCGGGCGGACTGGACACTTCCGTAATGCTGCGCTGGCTGAAGGAGCATTACAACTGCGAAGTAATCTGTTACTGCGCCGACGTTGGCCAGGGTGAAGAGATGGACGGTCTAGAGGCCAAGGCCCTCCAGACCGGCGCCACAAAACTCTTCATCGAAGACCTGCGCGAAGAATTTGTTCGCGATTATGTTTTCACGGCAGTCAAAGCGAATGCCGTCTATGAAGGCGTCTATTTGATGGGCACTTCACTCGCCCGCCCCGTGATTGCCAAACGCCAGATTGAGATTGCGCGCCGCGAAGGGGCCGACGCCGTAGCGCATGGCTCCACCGGTAAGGGCAACGATCAGGTCCGCTTCGAACTGACCTATTACGCACTGCAGCCTGATATCAAGGTTATAGCGCCCTGGCGCGAGTGGGAGTTCAAGGGCCGTATGGATCTGATTGCCTATGCCCAGGAACACAACATTCCCGTGACGGCTTCGGCCGAAAAGCCCTACTCAACTGACCGCAACCTGATGCACATTTCATATGAAGGCGGCATCCTCGAAGACCCCTGGGCTGAGCCTCCCGAGAATATTTTTTTGTTAACGCGATCTCCCGAGAACGCCAGGACTGAAGCTGAGTACGTGCAAATCTCCTTTCTCCAGGGAGAGCCGGTGGCACTGAATGGTCAAGCCCTCGGTCCGGTGCAGCTGCTTGAATCGCTAAACACACTTGGGGGAGCGCACGGCATCGGGCGCATTGATCTGGTCGAGAACCGTTTTGTCGGCATGAAATCACGCGGGGTTTACGAAACGCCGGGTGTAACGATCCTGCAGGCCGCCCATCGTGCCCTGGAATCAATTACGCTTGATCGAGAGGTGATGCACCTGCGCGATTCGCTGGGCGTCAAGTTTGCCGAAAGCGTGTATTACGGATTCTGGTTTGCGCCGGAGTTCGATTTAATGCGCAAGATGGTCGATGAGACGCAGCACAACGTTTCCGGCGATGTGCGCCTCAAGCTTTATCGCGGCAACGCGACAGTGGTTGGCCGCCGCTCGCCGCTGTCGCTTTACAGCGAGAGGCTCGCGACCTTCGAAGCGGATACAGTCTACAACCAGCGCGACGCCGAAGGCTTTATCAAGTTAAATGCGCTCCGTTTACGCATGAGAGCCAGGCAGGGTAAGACGCCAGCCGCTCCTGCGGCCGTATAAGCAGGCTATTTTCCCGCGCCGTCGCGGACCAAGTTCGTTTGCCAACTGTGCAAACCAAAGCCGATGGAGAAGACAGCATGAACAAAACTATTACTATCATCGAAGCAGACAAGATTGGTTCGGCCACTTCGCCGCTCGATCTTTCGCGCACCGTCGCAATCACGGACGAGTGCCTGGAGCCAAAGGCGGGCGATGTCGTCGCTGTGCGCGCTTTAACTGATAGTGCCACCTACAACATGCTGGAATTGCCCACCGGCCGTCTCGCTAAGATCAACCCCGGCGATTTACTGCTTGGCGTGCTCGGTCGCCGGCAGGCGTTAAAAGGCTTTGTTGGCGACGTTCCCGACACGGTCAAGCGCGGGGACCAGCTTCATCTGCTTAACATGGGAGGTGTGATTGGTTTCTGCACGGGCCATCATTCCAGCCTGAGCGATGCTATCAAGCTCGAAGTAATTGGTCTGGTCTGTGATGAAGACGGACGGGTACAGAACATTGGCGATTCCGCCCTCCCGCCGCGTGCAAGTTTGGGTTCTACGGCCCCCTTGGTGCTGATCGCGGGCGCCTGCATGAACAGTGGTAAGACCTATGCGGCCACCGAGTTAATCAAACAGGCGACTCGCGTGGGCCTGCGGGTAGCGGCTGCCAAACTCTCGGGCGTCGCGTGCCTGCGCGACACTTTGAACATGGGCGACCATGGAGCGATCGCCACCGCCAGTTTTCTTGATTGCGGCTTGCCTTCAACCGTGGGCATCGGAGATCTCGCTCCCATTGCCAAAGCGGTTATCGCGCGACTCAATGAAAGCAACCCCGACTTTATTGTGATTGAAATGGGCGACGGCATTCTGGGTGGCTATTCGGTGGAGTCAGTTTTCGACGATCAGGAGTTGCGCGACGCGACGGCAGCGATCCTCTTCTGTGCCTCAGATTATGTGGGCGCCTGGGGCGGCATCGAATTGTTCCGCCGGCGTGGTATTGAGATCGACATGATCGCCGGCTCTGTGACGGATTCCCAGATGGGTGAGGACTACATTGAAAAAGAGTTTGGCGTGCCAGCCGCCAATGCTCGTCGCGATGGCGCGCAACTATTCCGCTTGATCAGGTCGCGAATCGACGCTGTCGAGGCCACGGTCGCTGCCTAACTGCGTGTACGCAGCAGGCGCAGGAAGGCAACGACCAGGAAGACCATGCCGATGTAGATAAACGCACGCTGGCCTCTGTAGCCAATGGCTATGAAGGCAATGCCGAGCACGAGAAAAGCAATGTAGGCGTTTCGCATTGTCGGTAAGACCCCCGGTGGGAAGACGTTTGGGCGGTAGCAATTTAACAGACACGATGGGAGATTGATAGGCGTTGACGGTGTAAATCCATGGCGGGCGACAAAATCAAAATTGGAATCTTTGGCGGCTCGGGGTATGGCGGCTCGGAGCTGTTGCGCATCCTGCTCTTCCATCCGCAGGTGGAAATCGCTTTCGTCACCGCGAATGAGCAGGCCGGCAAAGCGGTGAGTGAGGTGCATCGCAATCTCAACGGCCTGACCGATCTGCGTTTTATCGCCGCCGCGGACCATCCTGAGCCTGCCGGGGATCTTGATTGCGTTTTCTTCGCTTTGCCTCATGGGCAAGCCATGGACATTGTGCCGCGGTTGTCCTCTACGGTGAAGGCCATAGATCTTTCGGGGGACTTTCGCTTGCGCAACCAGGCTGTGTTCGAAGCTCACTATGGCCGCACACACACCGCGATGCAGGCGCAGCCAGAGTTTGTTTATGGTCTTACTGAAACAAACCGAGAAGCGATAAGATGCGCGCGCCTGATCGCCAATCCCGGTTGTTTTGCCACAGCCGCGTTGCTGGGCCTGGCGCCTTTGGTGGCCGCCGGGAAGATTGCCGGCCGGGTGATCGTCGACGCGAAAACAGGCTCCTCCGGATCGGGAGCAAAAGCCGCCGCCAACACCCACCACCCCCAGCGCAGTAATTCGTTCTATGCATATAAGCCCTTCACTCATCAACACGTGCCGGAGATCGAACAAGAGCTGGCCGCAGTGGGCGCCTGGACCAGTGAGCTGGTTTTCATGACTCATTCCCTGCCGGTCGCCCGCGGCATCTTCGCTTCGATTTATCTGGAACTAAATAACGCCCTGCCGGAGGACGGAGTACGCGAGATCTTTCAGGAGTTTTATCGCGACGCATTTTTCGTTCGCCTGGTAAAGGGATCGCCGGATATTAATTGGGTCAAGACGACCAATTTTTGTGACCTCGGCTTTGCGGTTCGCGGTCGCGAGCTGGTCGTCTTCTCGGCCATCGACAACCTGGTCAAAGGGGCAGCGGGCCAGGCAGTACAGAACATGAACCTGATGTTCGGGTTGGACGAAACCACTGGTTTACGGCTGGCTGGAAGCAATCCCTGACACCACGGGTAAGCGAGCCTGGCCTGGGTTTGATGACGGCTGTTCTTCTTTGATTATTGGGATTTGCAACGATGAATTTCACACCAGCGCCAATCAAGGCAACCATCGCTCTCGCTGATCTCGAAAAAATCGACATACGCGTGGGCACGATCTTATCGGTCGAGGCTGTCAGCGGTTCCGACAAGCTCGTAAAGCTCACTGTTACTTTTGGGGATCAACAGCGGACTATTCTGGCCGGGCTGAAGCAGGAGCGGGCAAATCCCCGGGAGATCGAAGGCCGGCAGGCTCTGTTCGTCGTCAACCTGCCGCCGCGCACGATGTTTGGCCAGATGTCCGAAGGCATGCTGTTCGACGTCGGTTATGCAGATGGCCTAACGCCGGTGCTGGCGGTACCGGAGACACAGATTCCCGACGGAACGAGAGCCGCATGAAACCTGAGACTCAAGACCCTATTGTTGATGTGGCGGCGCTTGAAGAGCGCTATCAACTCGCTACATATAAGAAGATGCCCATTGTCGCCGAACGCGGCGCAGGAGTCTGGCTTTACACAAACGATGGCGCGAAATATCTCGATCTCTACGGTGGCCATGCGGTAGCCGGCACGGGCCATTCTCATCCGTCCGTGGTCAGAGCCATTCGCGTACAGTCAGAGAAGTTGCTCTTCTATTCAAACCTCGTCTATTCAGAAACGCGCGCGCAGGCCGCGCGGAAGCTGGTTTCCCTGGCGCCTGACGTCCTCAGCAAAGCTTTCTTCTGTAACTCCGGAACCGAAGCGAATGAAAATGCTATGCGTATGGCTCGCATGGCCACCGGCCGCCTGAACATTGTCACCTTTTCTGGTGGATTTCATGGTCGTACGGCCGACGCCATCAGCGCGACGTTCCTGGGCAGGTATCGCGAGCTTGGCAAACCAAATGTGCCCGGCCACTTGCAGGCGGAATTCGGTGATATCAATTCGGTGCGTTCGCTCGCCGATGAAAATGTGGCCGCAATCATGCTGGAGCCGATCCAATCGATGGCAGGTGTGCGCCTGGCCGAGCCGGGCTTCTACCGAGAACTGCGCGAGCTGTGCGACCAACGTGGCATCATCCTGATCTATGACGAGGTGCAGACCGGCGTTGGGCGCACGGGCCAGTGGTTCTTTGCCGGCAGCGAAGCTGGCGCAGGGGTCGTTCCGGACCTCGTTACGCTGGCGAAATCTCTGGGCAGTGGAATTCCGGTCGGCGCCTGTCTGGTAGCCGAGAAGGTTTCCAGACACGTTAAGGAGAACGATCTGGGCACGACCTTCGGTGGTGGAATGATCGCAATGGCCGCGGTCGCAGCCACGCTGGAGGCAATAGAAGCTGACGGAATGCTCGCCAACGTCAAAGCAGTCGAAGCTCATTTGCGCGAGCGATTGAAGGAACTTGATCAGGTCGTCAGGGTGCTCGGTCTGGGATTCCTGCTGGGAATTGAATTCGCGCAGCCGGCCGCAGCGATTCATCAGGCTCTGCTCGCAAGGAGAATTATCACGGGTACCTCGAGCAATCCCAACGTTTTGCGTTTGCTGCCGCCGCTTTGTCTGAAGCGGGCAGAGGTTGATCTGTTCGTTGACGCACTGGCGGACGCGCTGAGCAACTCAAGTCAAGGTGCTGGATGAACTTCTACCCGCTTTTGCGGGATAGGCGTTTCCTTCCGGATTATCCCACTTGACCAAACTGGCGCAACCAGAGAGCGGTGAATGGGAAAAAACTCTGAACTCTGAGCATTAGCCGGAATGGAATTTCTGCAAATCATATACAGTCGGCTCGGAATGTTGGTGGGGTTGAGTTTGGCATTTCTCTTTCGGTTGGCTTTCGGACTCTGCTCGGAATTCTGGTTTGAGGACGAGAAGCAAATTTATCTAATTGGCTTGAAGTTTTACACCACCGGTCAATGGCCTTATTTCGGGCCTGACGTTACCAATACGATTCACATTCCCGGCGCCTTACAGGGTTTACTGGTGGGTTTGCCTTTTTACGTCTTACCTGTTCCCGAAGCGCCGTTTGTGCTGCTCAACGCGATCTCTTTCGCCGCGCTCAGTTTCTTTGCCTGGTACTGTTGTCAGCGACTGCCGGCGATGCCCCAATGGTTCATCTGGATCTGGCTGTTGACGGCGCCGTGGACACTCAACCTGTCGACGCATATCTATAACCCCTCATACGTTCTGGCGGGCGCCATTCTTTTCCTGGTGGGGTTCCTGGAAGCGTCTCCGCCGCTGAGTAGCAACGCGGTGTCGCGCAGTGGGGCAAACTTCATGATGGGTTTCGCTCTTTGCTGGGTCATGCAGTTTCACATGTCCTGGGTGATTCTCGTACCGTACGTACTGGTCTCGCTTTATCTTCAGTTTCGCGAGCAAGGCGCAAAGGTTGTCAGGCCGGCAGCCTGGCTGGCAGCAGGGGCAGCGCTGACTTTCAGTTTTCTTTTGCCCACCTACATCCGGTATGGGCTTGCCGCCGGCTCTGGCCGCACCAGCGCAGTGGTCCGCTTCAACGCTGCCAACCTGCTCAGTCAATGGAATCTGGCGGAGGGCGTGCTGGCACGCTTCCTGTCGCTCGCCAGTTATGAAATGGCCCGCTTTCTGGGCCACAATACACACACACGACTGGACTTCATAAAGCACAACTGGTGGTTGGTTCCCGTAATCATTTTTCTGGGAGTCGTCGGCTTTGTCCAACCCGTGGCCCTGGTGGTCTGCTGGTTTAAAAAGAACCACTCGCGTTCCGATTGGAAAGCGATCAAGTACCTGACCCTGGCAACGGTGGGATTGCTTTACGGGGCCTTTGCTTTCTCAATGAAGGCGCCACTTTCCCACACCCTTTATGTGGTTTTTCCGTTCGTCATGATGTACAGCTTCTATTGCTGGAATGAATTTCTCAGCGCCAGCCGGCGCTGGCGGATCTTCGCCGCGAGCTTTCTGTTTGCTGGGATAGTCTTTAGCGCCGGTTTGGCGTATGACAATTTTCACAGCCGTTCGCTCTATCTCAACCGCGGCTTACCACAAGCAGCTATTGAACAAAAGGATTATCAACTGCTCGGAACCAGTCGAGCTGAAGCTGGCAACTGAGAAGTGCAATCATGAAATACGCCTGGTACGATCTCATCGGTAACATAGGAGTGGCGAGCATGGTGTTCGCCTACCTGCTGTTGCACCTGGGCAAGCTGCGCATCACTGACCTGAGCTACTCGCTCACCAATGCCATTGGCGCGCTCCTTGTGCTTCTTTCTCTCCTTTACAGTTTCAACCTCTCGGCGTTTCTGGTTGAAGCGTTCTGGCTATTGATCAGTGTCTTTGGGCTGATCAGATTTCTACGATCGCAACGAAACAAGCAGCCGGATCACAATCAATGACAAATCGAGACTTTCTTAGTACCGCTGACTGGTCGAGTGAAGACCTCCTGGCTCTCATCGATTCTGCCGTGGAGATGAAACGGCGCCGGCCGGAGACAAAGCCGCTGGCGGGCCGATCAATCGCCCTCGTGTTTTTCAATCCGAGCTTGCGCACGCGAGCCTCGATGCAGGTAGGCATTTACGAACTGGGCGGCAACCCGGTTGTGCTGGAACCGGGCGGGACCAGTTGGACTCTCGAACACCGCGAGGGCGCGCTGATGGACGGCGACAAGACGGAACACGTGGCGGAGTTCGTGCGCGTGCTGGGCCGTTATTGTGCCGCCATCGGAGTGCGCACCTTCGCTGGCTTAAGAGACTGGAGCGAGGAACGCTGCGATCCAATCCTGAGGGCGTTTGCCAGGTATTCCTCCGTGCCGGTCATCAATTTGGAATCGGCCATGCATCATCCCTGCCAGGCGTTGGCCGACATGATGACGATTCGCGAAAAGCTGGGCCCGGCGCCGCAACGCGTGGTGCTGACCTGGGCCTGGCACCCAAGGGCTCTGCCCATGGCCGTTCCCAACAGCTTTGCTCTGGCGGCGGCGCAACTGGGCCATGAAGTAACGATTGCGAACCCGGAAGGCTACGAATTGGATGATGAGCTACTGGCCGAAATTACCCGGCAGGCGGCCGTTGCCGGGGGTCGTATCAATCTTACAAACGATATTGATGAAGCCTTGAAGAATGCTGGCGTCATCTATGCCAAGAGTTGGGGCAGCAAAAAATTTTATGGCAATCCGGAGGCGGACATGGTAGCGCGCGCGCCCTACCGGGAAAAATGGATCGTCGACGAAGAAAAGATGGCGCGCACCGACAACGCCATTTTCATGCACTGTTTGCCGGTGCGGCGAAACGTGATCGTAACCGACGGGGTAATAGATTCGCCTCAATCAGTGGTAATCGACGAAGCGGAGAACCGGTTACACGTGCAAAAGGCGATTATGGCGAGATTGCTGTAGGTTAGTTAGGAAGGGCAACTTCTTCCGCAATGAAGCAAACCCTGAAGAGTGAATATGGCGCGGCGGTAATTTTATCCGAAGCTTGCAGTCAGGGAATTATCAAATGACCAATACCAACGAAGTCGGCGATCAACTACGGCTGGATCTATTGCGCGAGGCGCTGCCCTACATTCAGCGCTTCCAGGGACAGACCTTTGTTATCAAGCTATCCGGCAAAGTCACCGAGGATCGCGAGAACCTGAACTCGCTGGCTGAGGAACTCGCTCTGCTTTACCAGGTGGGCATTCACATCTGTGTCGTTCATGGAGGTGGTAAGCAATTGAGCGAACTGGCCAGCAAGTTGGGGGTAGCGCAAACCATCATTGACGGCCGCCGCGTAACCGATGACGCCACACTCGAGATGGCCAAGATGATCTTCGCCGGCAAAATCAACACCGATATTCTGGCCGCCCTGCGGCAGCGCAACGTGGACGCGGTGGGACTCTCGGGCGTCGACGGGAACATCGTCCATGCCGAGCGGCGGCCACCCAAAGAAGTTGTTAATCGCCAGACGGGTGAGCGCCAGCAGATTGATTTTGGCAATGTGGGTGATGTAGTTCAGATTAACACGCGTCTGTTGACCGTGCTGCTCGATCAGCGTTACCTGCCCGTCATCTCATCGTTGGGAGCAGATGCGGAGGGTGCCGTCTTCAATATCAACGCTGATACTATTGCCGCGGAAATCGCGATCCAATTGCAGGCTGAAAAATTGATCCTGCTCTCGGATGTCGATGGCATCTACCTGCGCGCGGGTGACGCGCAAACAAAGCTTTCGCGGCTGACAGCGGATGAGGCAGAAGAGCTGATTCGCAAGGGCACGGCCACCGGCGGCATGATTCCGAAGCTCCAGAGTATTACGCAACTCTTGCGAAGGGGCGTGCACAGCGCGCATATCATCAGTGGCAACAATCGCAATGCGTTGCTCTCGGAGATCTTTACGGACACGGGCACGGGAACAATGATTGTGGCGTAGTGGGACTTTGGTCTTTGGTCTTTGGCTTTTGGTCTTTGGTCTTGGGTTTGTTGGCTGAATAGAATGAAACTTTTCAGAGCAAAGAGCAAAGAGCAAAGGGCAAAGAGCAAAGAGCAAAGAGCAAAGAGCAAAGACCAAAGACCAAAGACCAAAG
>DAIMCP010000085.1:0-20625 GCA_036726305.1 Pyrinomonadaceae bacterium
TTCCGTGGCATAACGCAGTAGTTCGTGCTCGTGCGCCGCCGCCTGCTCGCGGTCGATACCGTTTAGATAGTCGATTGAAGCGCCCAGACCGATTTGCGAGGCAATTGCCGGCGTCCCCGCTTCGAACTTATTCGGCAGGTCGGCATAGATCGTCTTTTCAAAAGTCACGCTCTTGATCATGTCGCCGCCGCCCTGAAAGGGATTCATCCGGTTCAGCAGTTCCGCCTTGCCATAGACGATGCCGCTTCCGGTTGGTGCATACAGTTTGTGGCCCGAGAACGTAAAGAAATCGCAGTCAAGATCCTGCACGTCGATCGGCATGTGCGGCACGCTCTGGGCGCCATCAATCAATACCGGCACCCCATACTTGTGAGCGCGGTCGGTCATCTCCCTGATCGGATTAATGGTCCCCAGCACATTTGAAACATGGGTCAGGGCCACGAATTTTGTCCGCTCATTCAGGAGGGCATCATATTCGTCGAGCAACAACTCGCCCGCGTCATTCATGGGAATCACACGTAAACGCGCACCTTTCTCTTCGCAAAGCATTTGCCAGGGGACAATGTTAGCGTGATGCTCCATCGCCGAGATGACGATTTCATCCCCGGCACCGATGAACTTGCGGCCATAGCCATGCATCACGAGGTTGATGCCCTCGGTGGCGCCCCGCACAAAAATGCATTCCTTAGCCTCGCGGGCGTTAATAAATCGCTTGACCTTCTCGCGGGCCCCTTCATAAGCAGTTGTGGCCCGCTGGCTCAGGTAATGGACGCCGCGATGAATATTGGAGTGTTCCTGTTCAAGATACGCACTGCCGCGATCGATAACGATCTGCGGCACCTGGGACGAAGCCCCATTATCAAGATAGACAAGAGGTTTGCCATTCACAGTCTGGTGCAGAACGGGAAAGTCAGCGCGAATCCGCTCGACATCCCATCCTTGTCTACCAACCGTTTCTGGACCAATCGATTTTGCCATTGTTGCCATGATCGATCTGAACTCTACGCCTCGAGGCGCGCGTGCAGCCGGTTAAGCACCGTCTCATCAAGGCGCGCCTTAATCGATTCAATCTTTATCTTTGCGATTACTTCCTCGGCAAAGCCGTAGGTCAAAAGGTTGCGGGCCAAATCAGTATGGATGCCACGACTTTCGAGATAGAACAGTTCGTCTTCATCCAACTGGCCGATGGCTGCCCCATGCGCGCACTTTACATCGTCAGCAAAGATCTCGAGTTGAGGCTTGGTGTCAACGTGCGCTTCGTTTGATAACAGCAAATTCTTATTGGTCTGGTTGGCATCGGTACCGAGCGCACCGTGACGCACAAATACTTTGCCGTTAAAGACTGCGCGCGATTTGCCATCCAGAATTCCTTTATAAAGCTGATGGCTGGTGCAATGTGGCTGCTTATGGTCAATGACCGAATGCGTATCCGTGTGCTGGCCTTCGCCCATGATATACAGACCATCGACCCAACATTCGGCGCCTTCATTATCCATGACCACGCTCAGGTCGTGACGCGACAGCTTTGCGCCCAGGCTGATGCTGGTCGTGTCGAAACTACTGTTACGGCCGAGGTGGGCGCCAGTGCAGGCAACATGAAAGGCTTCTGAATCTTCATCCTGGACGCGGTAATGTTCCAGGCGCGCTCCATCTTTTACCACTATCTCTACGACGGCGTTGGTTAAGGAGGATTTATCTCCAGCGCTGCCGTAGCTCTCAATGACCGTAGCGCTGCTGTTTTCTTCGGCCACCAGCAGCACGCGCGGAAAAGCAGCGAGCCCCGGTCTGGAACTGGATAAGAACAACAGATGCAGTGGTATTTCGACCGTCATCCCTTTAGGAATCACGATCAGCGCCCCACTGCCCAGCAAGGCAGTGTTCAGCGCGGCGAAACCGTTGGCTTCAAAATCAACGACTCGCCCCAGGTATTCGCGCATCAGCTCGCCGAAGGCTTCCGACTCCAGCGCGGCGGCGAAATCGAGCACAGCCACGCCGGCGGGAAGTCCACTCAGGAAAGACAGTTCGTGACGTACGAGGCCGTCAATGAAAATCAACTGGCTGGAGGCCGACTCGGGGTAAATGTACCTGGCGAGATCCTCCGGGCCAACCGCGGCGTCGGAACTATCGAGTGCGGTGACGGGCAAGAACTGCGTCCGCGCGATTTGTGAAACGTTCGTGTAGCGCCATTCTTCGTTTTCGACGCCCGGAAAGCCCAGTTGCTCGAATCGTTCCCCTGCGCTCTCACGCAAACGCTGCAGCCATGACGCGCCCGGCGCTTGAGGTCCAGTTGCCTGTAACGCTCGAAACGCGCTTTGGTAAGTATCCTGTAGTTTTGTAGCTTCTGAAATCATCGGTTCTGGTTTTGCCCTGGCCGGCGTCTGTCCCGTCCCTTTTAGAAATACCTGGCTGCGTGCCGGCGCGGCCCGCGGGCCCGTGCCAAAACGAAGCGCATCTAGCCGGCTGCTACCCCCGTTCCGTTAGGCGCCGGGCCATTGGACGATGCTTTCGTAATCCAGTCGTAACCCTTTTCTTCCAACTCCAGCGCCAGTTCCTTACCCCCCTCGCGCGCGATGACTCCGGCGGCCAGTACGTGTACAAAATCCGGCACGATATAGTTGAGCAAGCGCTGATAGTGAGTCACGACAATGGTTGCATTCTCCGTCGAGTGCAATTTGTTTACGCCGTCCGCGACAATCCGCAGGGCATCGATATCCAGACCAGAATCGGTTTCATCCAGAATCGCGAGCTTTGGCTCCAGCACAGCCATCTGCAAAATCTCGTTGCGCTTCTTTTCGCCGCCGGAGAACCCTTCGTTGACTGAGCGCGACATGAAACTGGCGTCCATCTGCACCAGTTTCGCACGCTCCTTCAGCAGATCCTTGAACTCCAGCGGATCCAGTTCTTCCTGGCCCAGATGTTTTTGCCGTTCGTTGTAAGCCAAGCGCAGAAACTGAGCATTGGAAACGCCCGGCACCTCGATGGGATATTGGAAAGCCATGAAGACACCGGCCCGCGCGCGTTCATCCGTAGGCATCTCGAGCAGGTTCTTACCGTCGTAGATAATCTCGCCCGCGGTAACCTCATAAGCCGGATGTCCGGCGAGGACCTTGGCCAGCGTCGACTTGCCCGAGCCATTAGGGCCCATAATAGCGTGCATCTCGCCTTTATTAATGACCAGGTTGATTCCCTTGAGAATTTCGTTCCCGGCAACACTGGCATGCAGATTTCGAATCTCTAACAACACGAATTACTTTCTCCTCAATTAACGAACATTTAGAGCAGGCCGCACGAGAAATTCTCTTTCTCCCCAGCCCCGGGTCGCCGGCATCCGTCGCTTATCCGACGCTGCCTTCCAGCTTCATGCCGAGCAACTTGGTTGCCTCGACGGCGAATTCCATGGGCAGGTGTAAAAACACGTCCTTACAAAAACCATTGATGATCAGCGATACCGCATCTTCCTGCGGGATACCTCGCTGTTGCAGATAGAACAATTGCTCTTCACTGATTTTTGAAGTAGAGGCTTCATGTTCCACGCGCGAACTGTTGTTCATCACCTCAATATAGGGGAACGTGTTAGCGCTGCACTCCGAACCAATCAGCATGGAATCGCACTGGGTGTAGTTACGCGCGTTCTCGGCCTTCGGCATGACCTTCACCAGCCCGCGATAGCTGTTATTAGAGTGCCCCGCCGCAATCCCTTTTGAAATGATGGTCGATCTTGTGTTCCGGCCAAGATGAATCATCTTCGTCCCGGTATCCGCCTGCTGCGCATGATTAGTGAGGGCAACCGAGTAAAATTCTCCGATTGAGTTGTCACCCTGCAGGATACAGGAGGGATATTTCCAGGTGATGGCCGAGCCTGTTTCGACCTGGGTCCAGGAAATTTTCGAATTGCGACCAGCGCATTTGCCCCGTTTGGTGACGAAATTATAAATGCCGCCCACACCCTTTTCATCGCCGGCATACCAGTTCTGAACCGTCGAATACTTGATTTGTGCATCGTCCAACGCGACCAGCTCGACTACGGCGGCATGTAACTGGTTCTTATCGAACTTTGGCGCGGTACACCCTTCAAGGTAGGAAACGCTGGCGCCTTCTTCGGCAACGATCAGCGTGCGCTCAAACTGCCCTGACTCAGAGTTGTTGATGCGGAAGTAGGTCGACAATTCCATCGGGCACTTCACGCCTTTGGGTATGAAGCAGAAACTTCCGTCCGAGAAGACCGCACTGTTCAAAGCCGCGAAAAAGTTATCGTTGGTCGGCACTACGGAGCCGAGATATTTTTTGACCAGCTCAGGGTGTTCGCGAATAGCCTCGCTGAAGGAGCAGAAAATTACGCCATGCTTGCGCAACTTTTCCTTGTAAGTTGTGGCCACGGAAACGGAATCAAAGACTGCATCGACAGCGACATTGGCCAGTTGCTTTTGCTCGGTAATAGGAATGCCCAGCTTCTCAAAAGTCTTCAGCAATTCGGGGTCAACTTCGTCGAGACTCTTCTTGAGTGCCTTTTGTTTGGGGGCGCTGTAATAAATTATGTTCTGATAGTCGATGGGCGGAAAGGTAACATTGGGCCAATGACGCGGCTCAGTCATCTTGAGCCAGTTGCGGTAGGCCTTCAAACGAAATTCCAGCATCCATTCGGGTTCGGATTTCTTGGATGCAATTAACCGGACTGTATCTTCGGATAAGCCACGGGGAATCATGTCTGACTCGATGTCGGTCACGAATCCGTACTTATATTCCTGATTCGCAAGGATTTCGATACCACTACTCATCTTTTCTCTCCATCCCCTCGCGGCACGCGGCCACTTCCACGTCCGTCTGATTCTACGCCCGCAGGAGCGGTTCGTCCGCCCGCGGTTTCAATCCTTGAATGCGATGCAGGGTTGCATCGACGTTGGCCTCACTACCGATCAACTGTGAAAGCGTAATCTCCGCCAGGGCGCTGTCGACAATCTGATGCAGCTCTACGATCACCGGACGGATGCCGCAATCACCCGTGTGCACGCAGGCATCCAGGACACCCGTATAACTGCGACAGTGGGCTTCGACGCGCTCGTCCAATACCCGAATCACCTCGTTAAGGTGAATCTCAGATGCCGGGCGTGCCAGGTGGTATCCGCCCTTGGTCCCCCGTTGAGACAGGACCAGACCCGCCTTGTTCAGAATCCACATCAGCTTGCCGGCGTTAGCAACGGAAATCCCCTCGCGGCGCGCCAGCTGTGAAAGCGTGAGCGATTCGCCCTCAACTTCGGCACGCGCCAATTGCAACAGGCAACGCAGCCCATATTCTTCTTGCGCGGAAATCTTCATAACTCGATCGGAAATTCAATCTACGGCGTGATTCTACCGATACCTTACTTTTTAGTCAACATTGTAGGGGGTCAAAGGCGGGCACCCTTGCCCGCCTTGTGGCCTCACCCGGGAGACACCCCTACCTGGAAAAGCTGAAGTCCACGAAACCCGTGGCCCGCACAGCCTTGCCATCGACCAAAACCGGCTGAAACTTCCATTGCCGCAAGGCGTCCTGCGCTGCCTGTCTGAGAGGCATCGGGCCTTCCGCCCAGGCGATACTACTCACGCGGCCGCTTTCATCAACGACAATCTTGATGCGCACTAGTCCGGATATTCCCGCGTTTTTGGCCGTCTGCGGGTAGCTTGGCAGTACTCTGCTGACAGCCCTGTCGGTCAAAGATCCCACCTCAAAAGGTAAATTGGCCGGTGCCGGTTTGGGAGATTCAGATGGCAACGCACTGCCTGCCCCCGGTGTAACGGCAGCGCCGAGACCCACCGAGGGTTGAACGCTGGCTGTAACCGGTGTCTGAACCGGGACAGGTGGCGTCGTCTTAGGCAGCTCAGCACTCGCAGCCTCCGGCCCCACGGTGCGTGTGGACGCGTCGGATTCAACGGCTGCCGGCAAGGTCGCGAGCCTGGCCCGCGCGGCGCTCCGTTCCGTGTCCCACCTGAGCCGGTCACTGTTATCACGCGCCAGGGCTGTGCGGATGCTGGTGATATCTTCCAGCAGCGCAAAGGCATCGTTGGCCTCGGCATTTTCCCGGACGAGCTCTTTGCCCTGCGCGCTCATGCGCTCAAGCAGGGAGCGCAACCGGTCGAGATCCGTGACCGCCTCAGCCGGCAAACTCGGGCTTGAGACATCAATGCCAAAAGTACGATAGCGTCCGACGTGCGCGCGGGCCCCGTTGACGGCCTGTCCTGCCAAAGCAAAATAGGTGCGCACCGACGCTTCATTCTTTGCTGAACGCTGCTTAAAGGTTTCTTCCAGGAGGGCTTCTGCGCGCGCATAATTTCCGTCCTCGAGGTAAATACCCATCAGCATCAACGAAGAGTTATTGCGCACGACTTCATCATTGGCTGAGGCCCGCAAAGTTTCCAATTCAGATGCCGCCGCGATCAATTGGTGGGCCGCACCCAGGGCTCGGGCGCGCTCCATCCGGCGCGACAAACTGTCGGCTTCGGCGGCAGCAGCCACGGCCGGCGCTGAAGATGCCACCACGGGCGTCGGGGTAGCAGAACCAGGTGACGCTTGTGCGAAAACGCCCCCGGCGATAAGAAACTGACTAATAAAAGCGAGGAAAAATTTTCCGGCCCGAGGGAACAGACTGGTCGTCTCTTTTTTCTTCACCATAAAACTCCGTCCAAAAAGAGAAAAGCGAGCATAAATGCTCGCTTAAGGTTGGTACCGTTATTGGTGCAATTATTATCTACACTTTGGCGCCGCCTGGCAAGCGATTAGGCAGGGGACAATTTAGCATGACCTTTCTGCATAGCACTTGACCTACTTTGGGGGCCTCGCTTCCAGACTCTTCATCACCCGTTCCCGATAGACTCGCGCGCCTTCTTTGATGGCAGGTTCATCGAGGGTCAGAAGTTTTCGCTCGCGCATCACTGTGCGGCCGTTGATCACCACGGTCAGGACATCTGCAGCCTTGGTCGCGTAGACCAGATCGGAATATACCCCGTAGACCGGAATCTGGTGCAGGTCATCGCGTTCGAGAATCACGAGATCGGCGCGTTTACCGACTTCGAGAGAGCCGATTTCACGATCCAGGTGCAGCGCCTGCGCGCCCCGAATCGTGGCCAGCTCAAAAGCCTCCTGAGCGGTAATGACTTTTGGATCACCCGAAAACACCTTATGTAATTTGGCGGCTGTATCCATCTCTTCCCACATGTTCAGGTCGTTGTTTGAGGCTGCCCCATCCGTTCCCAGCCCCAGTCGTACGCCCCCGGCCAGCATCCTGGGTACAGGCGCAACCCCGGCCGCCAGTTTCATGTTTGATTGGGGGTTGTGCACAACTCCGACTTTCAGGCGTTCGAGGGTTTGAATTTCCGCCGCCGTGGGCCAGACAACGTGCGCCGCAATCACTCGCTCGTTCAGGAAGCCGATCCGCTCAAGATAATCGATGGGGCTGGCATTCTTTGCCTTAAGACTGTCGTCCACTTCGCGTTTGGTCTCGGAGATATGAGTCACGATCGGCGCTCCCGTGCGATCAGAAAACGCACGCACCGCTTTGAGGTGCTCTTCAGAGACGGTGTAGGGAGCGTGGGGCGCGATTGCCGGCGTAATAAGTTCGCTTCCCTGCCAGCGCTTAACGAACTTTTCCACGTAGGCCATCGCTTCCGGATTGGTCTTGTTGTCGGCCACGGGAAAATCGATCACCGTTTCGCCCAGCACGGCGCGGACACCGGCCTTTGAGGTTTCGTCGGCGATGGCATCTTCGAAGTAGTACATGTCGCAGTAGGTCGTCGTCCCGCCGCGGATCATCTCTGCCAGGCCGAGGCGCGTACCGGCCCGCACAAAGTCCTCGGTAACATTCTTAGCCTCGGCGGGGAAGATGTACTTCGTCAGCCATTCCTGCAGATCGAGATCGTCGGCCAGGCCACGAAACAGAGTCATGGGAATGTGTGTATGCCCATTTATCAACCCCGGAATTATCAGGCGGCCGCCGGCGTTGATGGTCTCGCGCGCTGTGTATGACTTCTGAATCTCGGCGCGCGAGCCAATGGCCACAATCCGGCCCTGCGCAACAGCCACTGCCCCGTCGTCAAGAATGCGGCGCGCCGGGTCCATCGTGACGATGGTCCCGCCAAGCACAATTAGATCAGCGCTGACCTTACCCGATTGCGCGGAGACGTTGGCTGCTGCTGAACTGGCTAACATAACCACCAGAAATAGGAGCGACAGAAATTGCTTTGTCATATTCGAAAGGTCAAAGACAGTGGCGAAAGCCGGCTCCTCACGCCGCCGCCGGTTCACTGTTTATGCGCGCTGAATTCTCTGAGAAAACGCGCATCAAAAGCCCGGGGCAGTAGGTTCTCAATATGCACCGCTTCGCGTTCACCGTGCAGATTCACCATGACAATGTCCGCCTGCTTGGCGAACTCCCAGATGATCTGGCGGCAGGTGCCACACGGCGGGGTCAGGGTGCGCGTGTCCGCGGCCACTGCCAGGTTGGTAAAGTTCCGTTCTCCTTCGGAGAGCGCCTTCCAGATGGCCACACGTTCGGCGCAAACGGTCAGCCCATAACTGGCGCTCTCGATATTGCAGCCGGTAAAAATCTTGCCCGTGTCAGTGCGCACGGCGGCGCCTACCATAAAATTTGAAAACGGCGCGACCGATTGCTCGCGGGCCGCCAGGGCCGCCCTGATTACTTCCTCTTGTTCTGAGTCGCTCAACCTTGACCTCCAACAGTAAGTAACGTACCTGCCAGTCTCTCGCGAATTTTTCCGCTGATTAGATCGATGCTCACGAGATTATGGCCACCTTCGGGGATGATTACATCAGCATAGCGTTTGGATGATTCGACAAATTGCATGTGCATCGGGCGTACCGTGGCCAGATATTGTTCAATGACCGACTCTACCGTACGGCCACGTTCATCAAGATCGCGCCGCAGCCGGCGAATGAAACGAATATCATCCGGTGTGTCCACGAACACTTTTATGTCCAACTGCTCCAGCAACCTGGGATCGGCAAAAATCAGGATACCCTCGACGATGACGATTGGCTGCGGCTCGACGCGCAATGTCTCATGCAAGCGTGTGTGGGTCTTAAAATCATAAATCGGCAACTCGACCGCTTCGCCTGCTTTCAGCTTGCGAATATGGTGGACCAGCAGATCGTTGTCGATGGCGTCTGGATGATCGAAGTTCGCGAGCTGGCGATAGTCGAGCGGCAGATCCTTGAGGTTCCGGTAGTAGGAGTCCTGTTGAATGAAAACGACATCCTTGGCGCTGACTTTTTCAAGAATGCTTTTGGCGACCGTGGTCTTT
Source organism: Pyrinomonadaceae bacterium (assembly GCA_036726305.1). Lineage (GTDB taxonomy): Bacteria > Acidobacteriota > Blastocatellia > Pyrinomonadales > Pyrinomonadaceae > JAOAPY01. The sequence goes on from DAIMCP010000085.1 coordinate 9,292, forward strand.
CCCGATCCGGTGCCGCCGCAGATGCCGATGGTCAAGTTGACGGATTCACTCATAGTTTGCTCAGTTCCGCAGGAGCCTCAGGTTCAGAGGTTCTGGTAACCATACAACACCAGTTCCCAGTACCGAAATGTGCACCAGGTTTCCGGGCGAGGCAATAGGGCTTAACCTTAATCAGCCAAGCGCACGACCAGGCGGCGCAATAGTGCAGCAAAAGTCTCGCGTACCCGTTTTCCTGTCTCCATCACTTCCTCATGGTTAATCGGATCGTTACTAAGACCGGCGGCCATGTTGGTAATACAGGAAATACCCAACACTTTGATTCCCATGTGACCGGCCACAATCGCTTCCGGCACCGTGCTCATGCCGACAGCATCGGCGCCCAGACCGCGCAGGAAGCGAATCTCTGCGGGCGTCTCATAACTTGGCCCTGAGAGGCCGGCGTAGATTCCACGCCGCAGCTCGAGCCCCATCGCACGCGCTTCGGCAACTGCCTGCTGCTGTAATTCCTGACAGTAAACATTCGACATGTCCGGAAAGCGTGGTCCAAAGCGCTCGTCGTTGGGCCCACGCAGCGGATTAACTCCCATCAGGTTCAGATGGTCGCTGATTAACATCAAAGCTCCCTGACCCAATTGCACATCGACCCCACCTGCAGCGTTGGTCAGTAAGAGGGTATTGATGCCCAGCAACTTGAAGGTCCTGATGGGAAAAGTAACTTCCTCGAGGCCATAGCCTTCATAGAAATGTACCCGACCCTGCATGGCAACTACTGGTACCTGTTCGATATTACCGATAACCAGACGGCCCGCATGGCCCGCTACGGTCGAAATGGGAAAGCCAGGGATCTCCTGGTAAGGAATCGATACCGGCTCGTCGAACTCGTCGCCAAAGTCACCGAGCCCGCTGCCGAGCACCAAAGCGATGCGTGGCTCGCTGTGAATTCGAGCGCGAATGGTCCGCGCCGCATGGGCGGCGCGCGCGTAAAGATCTTCCGGTGCACCTTGCTCAGCCATTTATCACTCCCGTTTCCTCCCCTCGGCCTGCGTCTGCGCTCTCAGCGTTCTTTCTGGTAGGGCATACCCAGCGCCTGCGGCGGACGTGAATGTCCGATAAAGCCCGCGAGCACAATGATGGTCAACACATAGGGAACCATTTGCACGAACTGCACTGGAATATCCTCACCCGAGCTGAGCTTATAAACGCCCTGCATCTGTATCGACACGGCTTCCGTAAACCCAAACAGCAGACAGGCGAGCATTGTCTGCACGGGCCGCCACTTGCCGAAGATCAAAGCCGCCAGCGCAATAAAACCGCGGCCAGAAGTCATGTTGCGGGTAAACAGCGAAGACTGGCCAATAGAAAGGTAGGCGCCGCCCAAACCTGCCAGCACGCCCGATAACAACACCCCTGAGTACCTCATGCGGGCGACGGGCACTCCAGCGGCATCCGCCGCTTCCGGATTTTCTCCCACTGATCGCAGGCGCAAGCCAAAGGGTGTCCGGTAAAGCACGTACCAAATGACGGGAACGAGGGCGAACGCGACGATGATCGGAAGCCAGGGGACGAGCTGTTCTTTGGGAATCTGTGGCGTCGAACCAGAAGAGAGAAAGAAGGCGCCGCTCAGAAATGCCGGCATGCCGAACATGAGGATGTTTATCGCCGTGCCGGTAACCACCTGATCAGCCCGGTAGCGGATGCTGACCACTGCGTGAATCGCAGCGATAACGAGTCCCGCCGCCATCCCTGCCGCCAGACCGACGAATGGGTTGCCGGCTGCATAGGTCACTGCGGCGGCTGTAAAAGCACCCGCCAGCATCATACCCTCGAGAGCTATGTTGATGACGCCGGAACGTTCTGAAAACAGACCACCCATGGCTGCCAGCACCAGCGGGGTAGCCAAACGTATGGTGGACCAAAACATCGCGATGGTGAAGAGGTCTTTCATCGATTCACACCTTTGAGCGTTTCAGCAAACTAAAGCTGCCGAATTGACCGCGAAAGAACGCTTCTGCGGCGACAAATAGAATTATTATTCCCTGCAGCACCTGTACGATGTCCTTCGTGACGTGCTCAGAAAAACCATCGACATAGATGCCGCCCCGTTGCAGGATTCCAAACAGGAGGGCAGCCATCACAACTCCGAACGGGTGATTGCGTCCCAACAGCGCCACAGCAATCCCGGTAAATCCGTAATTATCCGAAAAGCCATCATAATAGCGGTGGCGATAACCGAGCACTTCATTGATCCCCACCATGCCGGCCAGCGCACCAGAGATAGTCATCGCAATTATTATCTGTTTGCGAATCGAGATGCCGCCATACTCAGCCGCGGTCGGACTGGCGCCGGTGGCCCGCAACTCATAACCCCACTTTGTGCGCCACAAAAACAAATAGACAAGCACGCAGCAGACCAGGGCCAGCACGAACGCGAGGTTAAGGGGAATACGCTCGGGTAGACTCGGAATGAAATGGCCGAGGCGCGCGATGTGGGCGCCTGGTCCAATTTCTGAACTCTGCATGATCGGATCGCCCGGCACCTTGTAGTGATATTGGGTGAAGTAGCTGACCAGCGCGATGCCGATGAAGTTCAGCATGATCGTGTTGATGACTTCGTGCGATCCAAACCGGGCCTTGAGGATGCCGGGAATCGCGCCCCAGACGCCGCCGGCCAACACTGCCGCGAGGAAACACAGCGGTATAAGTATCCACGCAGAGCGTTGCGCGAGGGTGATACCCACCCAGGCGGTGGCAAAAGCGGCCACATAGAGTTGTCCTTCCGCGCCGATGTTCAGCAGACCACAGCGAAAAGCCACCAGCACCGCGAGACCGGTAAAGATCAGAGGCGTGGCGTAGAAGAGTGTATAACCGATGCCATCGGGCCACGAGAGAGCACTGCCAATCAGCAGCCTATAGGCCTGCAAAGGACTGTCGCCAATCAGCAGGATCAGGATTCCACCCACTACAAAAGCGGCCAAAACGGCAAGCAGCGGGAAGACTAATTCGCGAAGAAGTTTCATGGTTTGGGTCTTTGAACTTTGGCCTTGGGTCTTTGGTCTTAGGACTTTGGTCTTTGGTCTTGGGCCTTTGGTCTTAGGTGTTGGGCCTTAGATATTTGGTTTTAGTTCTGTTTTGCATTCTCCAAAGTCTTGCAGCTAAGAGTCCCAAGACCTAAGACCTAAGACCAAAGACCTAAATACCTTCCTCAATTAGTGTCCCCGCGTCATCAGCAGTCCAATATCTTCCACCGTCGCTACTTTCGGATCCACTTCGCCGACAATCCGACCCTTATGAATGATCAGCAGACGATCGGATAAAGAGGTAACTTCTTCCAGTTCCGCCGACACCAGCAACACGGCACAACCACCATCGCGCAGGGCCACCAACTGGCGATGGATGAACTCTATCGCGCCAATATCCACGCCGCGCGTTGGCTGCGAAACCAGCAGCAGACCCGGATTGAGTTTGAACTCGCGACCGATGATCAGCTTCTGCTGGTTGCCGCCCGAAAGTGAGCGGGCCGGCAGGGCAGCGTTCGCGGGGCGAACATCAAACCCTCGAATGATTTCGTCTGCGCGTTCCTGAATGGCAGCGTTATCAAGGAAAACATGGCCGGCATAAGCCGTCACCGGTGGCCGGTAATGAACGCCCAGAATCGCGTTTTCAGCCAGACTGAATTCCAGCAACAACCCACGACGGTGACGATCCTCCGGGATATGCGCGATGCCCAGTTCGCGACGCGCGCGCGCGGGGAGTTGGCTGATCTCCCGGCCTTCATAGTTGATACTGCCTGAAAGTTGTCCAGCTTCCACGAGGCCGGCGAGCGCTTCAACCAATTCTGTCTGGCCATTTCCCTCGACGCCGGCAATGCCCACGATTTCTCCGGCCCGAACCTCGAATGAGACATTGTCTACGCGAGCCGTGCCCCCTTTACCCTTAACGGAGAGGTCGACAACTTTGAGCCGTGGTCCACCGACTTTGGCGTCGGGCTTCTCCACCCGCAGCAGCACCTCACGTCCCACCATCAATCGCGCCAATTCCGCTGCATCCGTATCCTTTGTTTTTACGCGGCCGACCACTTTGCCGTCGCGCATGACAGTAACCTCGTCGGAGATGGCCAGAACTTCGGACAACTTGTGCGTGATAATTACAATGGTCTTGCCCTGTGCGCGCATGCTGCGCAGAATCGAAAAGAACTCATCGACCTCCTGGGGAGTCAACACGGCCGTAGGTTCGTCCAGAATTAGTAGTTGCGCTTTGCGATAAAGAGCCTTGAGCAGTTCAACGCGTTGCTGTTGGCCCACCGACAAACTTTCGATCAGGGCGTTGGGATCCACAGACAGCTTAAACTCTGCCGAAAGCTGACGAATCTGCGCCGACGCGGTTGCCAGATCCAACGCCAGCGCACTTCCCGGTTCGGCGCCCAGCACGATGTTTTCCGCGACCGACATCGTGTCCACCAGCATGAAGTGCTGGTGCACCATGCCGATGCCCTGAGCGATAGCGTCATGCGGCGTGCGAATCTCGCGCACCTGGCCATTGATCAAGATCTCGCCGCTATCAGCCTTGTAAAAGCCATAGGCTATACGCATGGCGGTGGATTTGCCTGCGCCGTTTTCGCCCACGATGGCATGAATAGTCCCGGTCTCCACCTTGACGTTGATGTTGTCGTTGGCGAGGACCGCCCCGAAACGTTTGCTGATGTTGCGTAGTTCGAGCATTGATTTAGTTCTTGGGTCTTCGGTCTTTGGTCTTTGGTCTTTGGCTATCTAAGCGCATGACTTGCTGGCGACGTTTCTCGATTATTAGTCTCCTTGGGTTTTTGACACCGACTTTGAAACCGAACCTAGATAGGCATTCAGAGTTGGTGAAAGCTCGGCAATAATGGCCCGTAGTTCTTTTATTTCCGAAGCATTCAGGAGCTTTCGCATATATGCACGACGCAACCAATGCAGCGTCTCGTAAAGCGAACCTCTTGAGATTCGCAGGAATCTCCGGTAGTCCTGGCTACTTCCACGGCCACTACCTTCTGAAATATTTGCTCCAATGCTGTCCGCTGCGCGAACCAACTGCTTACCTACAGTCGTCTTGGAAAAGTTATCCCAACGCACGACTGCGTGCCATATTTTGTCCGCCAGACTTTCGGAAAGCTGATAAATCCGAAGTTTTTCAAAATTCGCCTTGGACATAGTTCGGCTCCGTTTTGACTGATTAGCCTGAGTTCTTCTCGCGAGCCGAGCAACTGCTGTTATTCCAAAGACCACAAACCAAAGGCCAAAAACCTTTATTACTTTAGCATCGCGTCGGTGACCTTGATTTCGCCGGCGATAATTTTCTTCCTCGCTTCCTCCACGGATTTGATCATCTCGGGGGTGATCAAGTCCCGGTTGAACTGATCCATCGAGTAGCCAACGCCATCTTTGTCGAGACCGTAGACATGAAAGCCGGCCTGGAATTTCTTGTTCACCACGTCCTCGACAATTGCATAGACGGCGTTGTCTACCCGCTTGACCATGCTGGTGAGCACAAAGCCAGGTTTGACCATGTTCTGATTGGAATCTACACCGATCACAAAATGGGTGGCCCGCCCGTTGACTTTCCCTGCCTGCTCAACCGCATCGAAAGCGCCGAGTCCGGAATTGCCCGCGGCGGTGAAAATCACATCAGCACCTTTGCCAATCTGGGCCAGTGAAAGCTCCTTGCCTTTGCCGGGATTGTTCCAGGCGCCGTCGGTGACGCCTACATAATTCTGGATCACCTTGATGTTGGGATTTATCGACCTGGCGCCTTCCTCGTAGCCTTTCTCGAAGCGATGGATCAGACCAATGTCCATGCCGCCGAGAAAACCGATGGTGCCGGTCTTCGAGGTTTGCGCCGCCAGCATGCCAACCAGATACGAGCCCTCGTGCTCTTTGAAGATCAGCGAAGCGACGTTGGGCAACTCGCTGACCCCGTCGACAATGGCAAAATGAATGTGCGGATAGTCTTTGGCCACCATTTCCATGATGGGAGCCTGCGCAAAGCCGACACCAATGATTAGATCATAGCCACGTTCGGCAAACGCGCGCATGGCCGGCTCGATGGAGGTAGGATTGCCGGGTTCAATGTCCCGCAGCACGATGTCCATGGCGGGTTTGCCGCAGGGTTCGCCGTTGGGCCACTTGCCTGATTCGGCGCATTTTACGCCCGCCCAAGCGGCGGCGTTGAAGGAACGATCATCCTTGCCACCGATGTCAAAGACAATCCCGACATGAATCTTGGATTTATCGTCGGCGGCGTAACCCTTGTTTTGACAGGCCAGGCTGCCCAGTGCGAGCAGGCAGAGCGTGAAAAAGGCGATTATGGATTTCAGCTTCATTCGTTAATTACTTCCCTAATGAGTCCTGGAACTTCGCTCGGCGGCTCCTCATCAACCTGGTAAGCCGCCTGAATTCGCATTGCGGCTTCACGCCCCTTGGCAAGATCGTTACAGAGCACGGTCCCGATAATCTGTTTCGGAGCAACCGCATCACCGATGCCGACTTCGGCCATGAAGCCGACGGATGCATCTATCGTGTCTTCGATGCGCACGCGTCCACCCCCGATGGCTGCAATCGCGTGGCCAACTTCTGTGGTGTCGACTCTGGTGATGAATCCGGGGCGCGTGGATTCTACCTTAACTGATTCGCGCCCCAAAGGAAGAAAGCGATCCGGCGCGTCGCAGACCCGTGGTTCGCCCCCCTGCGCCTCCACATTGCGTCGAAAGCATTCCAGGGCCGCACCCGAAGCGAGGGCCATCTGCAAACGCTCGTGAGCGCTGGCGAGCGAACTTTCAAGACCGGCCAGCACGAGCATGTGGGCCGAAAGTTCGATTGCTAAATCCAGCACGGGACGGGCCTTGCCATCGACCTCGCCGCGCAGAAGTGACAAACATTCGCGCACCTCATTGGCATTTCCCACCGCCCGGCCCAGCGGTTGGTTCATGTCTGTCAACAATGCCCGGGTGCGAATGCCGCACGAATTGCCGGTGCTCACCAGCGCATGGGCCAGACTTTCGGCGCGCGCCTCGTTACGCATGAAAGCGCCGTTACCGACCTTGACGTCGATGACCATCGCATCCAGGCCGGCGGCGCCTTTTTTGGAAATGATCGACGCGACAATCAGCGGAATGGATTCAACAGTCGAGGTCGCATCGCGTAAGGCGTATAGCTTTCTATCAGCGGGAGCAATTTCCCCGGTCTGGCCATTCATCACATAGCCGACGCGTTCCAGCACGGAGCGAAATTCCCTGATGGACAGGTTTACTCTATATCCGGGAATCGATTCCAGTTTGTCGAGCGTGCCGCCGGTATGGCCCAGGCCGCGGCCGGAGATCATGGGCACACAGGCACCGCAGGCGGCGACCAGCGGCGCGATGATCAATGAAGTTTTGTCGCCGACTCCTCCAGTCGAATGCTTATCGGCCTTGGGTTTTGCGATGTCCGTGAAGTCGAGAATAATCCCCGAATGCAACATCGCTTCGGTGAGCGTTTGCTGCTCAGCCTGATTCATTCCATTCAGGTAGATAGCCATCAACAGGGCGCTAACCTGGTAATCAGCAATCTGATTGCGCGTTACCCCTTCAACAAAAAACTGGATTTCATCAGAGGAAAGAGGTTCGCCATCCCGCTTTTTGCGAATTATGTCTTGTGGTCGCATTAGTGCCTAAGCTTATAGCCGATCCGCTTTCGCAGCGTCCAGAGATCGATGATGACTCCTGCGGGATTCAGGATTTCTGCAGCAGCACGACCGCGTGGACTGCCATCGCTTCGCCTCTGCCGATTGCATCCAGACCTTCATTGGTCTTGGCCTTGACGCTGACGCGTTGTACCTCAATTCCGAGGACCTCGGCGATCTTCTCACGCATGGCAATCACGTGCGGGCGCAACTTCGGCGCCTCCAGCACCACCGTGGCATCGATGTTGGAAACGTGAAAACCCCGTTCATTAGCGAGCCAGACGACTCGGGACAGTAGTTGCAAGCTTTCGGAATCTTTCCACTGGGGATCCTGATCGGGAAAGTGCAAGCCCAGGTCACCCTCACACAGGGCGCCCAGGATGGCGTCCGCAATGGCGTGCGACAAAGCGTCGGCGTCGGAGTGCCCTTCCCCACCGCGCTCAGAGGGAATGGTGACTCCCGCAAGGACCAGCGGCCTTCCTTCGACCAAACGATGAGTGTCGTGTCCGATACCAATGCGGAACATAGGAAATTTTACGAGTTCTTGGTCTTCTTTGGTTTTTGGTCTTTGGTCTTTGTTCTTGGGGTTCTTAGGGTTTTGGTACTCGGTCTTTGGCGGTTGTCGTCTCGTGACTTACACCGATCAAACCCAAGGTCAAAGACCTAAGACCTAAGACCAAAGACCAAAGTCCAAACTTTCCTAACACCACAGTCCTTCTTTAATGATCGCTTCCGCGATTACCAGATCTTCCGGGGTGGTGATTTTTATATTTCGCGGACTGCCTTCGATTGCCGTCACCTTCTTTCCCAGACGCTCGACCAGCATGCTGTCGTCTGTCAACTCCGGATCCAGGACATTGGCGCCCTCATAGGCGCGGCGCAACAGGTCATAGCGAAAACACTGTGGGGTCAAAGCGCGGCGCAGAGTGCGACGGTCCATTGTCTGTAAAATCAGGTTGCCGGCTACTTCCTTGATGGTGTCATTCACTTCGGCAACCAGCACTGCTGCTTCGTTCGCAATTGCGGCCGCGACGGTCCTGCTTATTTCGTCCGCGGTAACAAAGGGGCGCACGCCGTCGTGGATGACTACTATCTCGGCAGTCGTGGCCCGAACGGCCTCCAGACCGCGTAACACCGACTCGCATCTGGTCCTGCCGCCGGGAACCACCCGGGAGATTTTGCGCAAGCCATGTTGGCCGGCCAGCGTCAGGAAGCCGGCAGCTTCGGGCGCCGCCAAAACTACGATCACTTCCTTGATGACCTCGCACTGCTCGAACACTGTGAGCGTACGAATGATGATTGGGGTTCCCGCGAGGTCCAGGAACTGTTTTGCCCGCTTGCCGCCCATGCGGCTACCATGTCCGGCCGCAACGATAATGGCAACGTTCATAGGCAGACAGTCCGGCAATCCTGGGTTGTACGAAGGAGCCGGGGCCCCAGTCTGAGCCTGCTCAGGTAACCACAGACTCTAAGCCAGAACGAGCGACCCGCGGAGGCCTGTTGCCGTCGTTCTAATCGATGATGGGATCAGTATGGTCGGTGATCCGGATGGGGGTCACTGAACTGCGAGTTTCGCGTACCGGACGCTTGGTGGTCCCGTTCGTACGGTGCTCGCCATTGCTGCTGCCATTCTCCGCTTCTTCCCACAGACGACCGAAGATCATCTTGCCGGCAGTGGTTTGCAACACGCTGGTGACTGCGATATCCGTATTCCGCCCGATCAAGCGACGAGCGTTATCGACTACTACCATTGTGCCGTCATCAAGATAGGCCACACCCTGATTGTGTTCCTTGCCTTCTTTCAAAATGAACACGCGCATAGCTTCGCCTGGCAGCACGACGGGCTTGAGCGCGTTAGCGAGTTCATTTATGTTCAGAACATTGACACCACGCAACTGAGAAACTTTGTTTAGATTGAAGTCATTAGTGACGATAACCGCGTCAAGCTGTTTGCCAAGCTCGATTAACTTCAAATCAACCTCGCGCACGGCGGGAAAATCCGTCTCCACAATCTGAATGTCCAGCGAGCTGTTATTCTGCAGCCGGTGCAGCATATCCAGACCGCGCCGGCCTCGCTGGCGTTTCGAGGAATCGGGTGAGTCAGCCACCTGCTGGAGCTCGCGCAGGATGAACTGCGGGATAATCAGCGTCCCGGTCAGAAATCCAGTTTCGGCAACATCGGCAATGCGCCCGTCAATAATCACCGACGTATCGAGGATCTTCAGATCGCGCTTGCTCGCCTTGTCGGAAAAAATCCCGCCCAGCGCCGACAGCTCGATGTAATCGCCTTTCACTCCGCCCACCATCAGGCCGACATAAGCCATGAAAAAGACCAGGGCGAGCGTGAGAAAAGTTCTCACTTCGTGGGCCATCGATTCCTGGCGCATGATGAGTTCGCCAATCAGAAAAGCCCCGACAATACCTAAGATCGAGCCCACCGCAGCCCCAATCAAGGTTTTCAGGGTTGCGCGGCGGATCCGGAGTTCAAAAAGAATGATGCAAATTGCTATCAGGGCCCCTACGGCCGCCGACATCCAGGGCTCACCCTTGATCGGGCGGAGTACGTAACCCGCGGCGATTAATATCGCCGTGAAGACAACCCGAATGATAATGACATCCGATCTCATGTTGGGCGCATATTATCACGCGGTTACGCTACCCGTCACGAAAAAACCTTTTGATATTAAGACTTTCAGCCGCTCCCCTGCGAATTTGCCTTTAGCGCGCTGTTGATCGTCAAAGGCCCGGGGGCGCGAGTTGCGCTGCCCACGGACGCAAACTGAGGGTATGCGTTATCGCAGAGCAAAAGCGCGCACGGGAAATGAACCGAACCCCCTAACCTTTGGCGGGACGGCAAAGAACCGAAAGCCATCGTCGGGCAGGTCGCGCAAGCCGCAGAGGTGTTCGACAATTGGTATTCCCTGAGCCAGCAGCAATGAATGTGCGGGCCGATCGCCGCCCGCAGTGTCATCGATATTGAAGGAATCTATGCCGACGAGTGCCGCTCCCGCGTCAACCAAAGATTGAGCAGCGGCGGCAGTGATGAAAGGGTGATGGCCATTCGCATAAGCTTCCGTTCGCCAACGCATGTCCCAGCCGGTATGAAAAAGCACTGCTTTTCCCTTGACATCCAGATTTGCCAGCGTCCCGCTGCCAATGCCACGTTCATTGTTCGCAGGCGAATCAAGTAAATCAGATGAGATTGTTGGCAGGTCCTTAAGCTTCGCTCTCTCCAATGCGCGCTCAGCGGGTCTCACGTGATGGATTACCACACCCTGAAGGTCGGCCAGAGAGTCCAACTCAAGGGCCGCCAGGTCGTTGCCGTCGGGATAACGATGGAAAGGACTATCGAGGTAGGTGCCGGTGTTAGCCACCATTTCAATTTTGCCGATCTGAAACTCAGTGCCGGCCGCATAACGGCTGCGCGAGTCTGCGCGGCTGAGGTAATCAGTGATAATCGGGGGCGGCAGCCCTTTATAAGTGGTCATGCCGTCTTCGATTGTGTGGGAAAGATCTATAAAGGACATGGGTTTGGTGTTTGGTCTTTGGTCTTTGGTGTTTGGTCAGTTGTCAGTTGTCAGTTGTCAGTTGTCAGTTGTCAGTTGTCAGTTGTCAGTTGTCAGTTGTCAGTTGTCAGTTGTC
>DAIMCP010000086.1:0-15462 GCA_036726305.1 Pyrinomonadaceae bacterium
ATTTTGTTCAGAGGGGAATAACGTTGTTGAGTTTATGAGCATGCACACCGGTCAGTCGAACTGCCAGATCGAACAGATAAGATCATATCTGGACGGAGAACTGGACCAGACCGCCGCTTCATTGTTTGAGGCCCACCTGAAAGAATGCTCGTGCTGTGCCGCGGAGCTAGCCGGACAACAGCGAATGTTAGGCGAGTTGGACTCAGTCCTCTACCGCGCTTCGGATTTGCCGTTGCCAAAAGACTTTGCCCGCATAGTGGCGGCGCGCGCTGAAAGTGATATGAGCGGCCTGCGTGAGCGCCGTGAACATAGACGTGCTTTGCGAGTGTGCGTGCTGCTGGGGTTTGCCTCGCTGGCCCTTTTGGGATTAGCGGCGCAGGGTCTTGTCCTCAACAGTGCCCTGACGGTGACCCGTCCGCTATCTGCCGTGTTGGATGTCGTTTGGAGGACGCTCTACGACGCTGCCAATGGCTTAAACATTATTTCGCGAGTGTTGAGCCGGAGCTTCGTCCGCGACTCGCATTTGGCCGGGCTGCTGGCCTTTGTTGTGCTGGGTCTCGCCGTTTTGGCCTTGTCGCGCTTAATCGCGAACTACCACCGAACACGCCTCGTCGAATAAGACTGGACCGTTGCCAATATGTCTCAGGGAGTGACTGCAAACCATTTCGGCATGAAGGATCCGGCACCGACCCTGGCTGCCCAGACGGTGTTGCGGCTGGGGGGAGTGGTCTTACTGTCGCTATTAATCTTCGCCAGTGGACGTGCTCAGGACGCCGCTGTTTCGCCGAGTGATCGCGGAAATATCGAAGTGCTCGAAGGAGTCATTGACGGCAATGCCTACGGTGTCGGTAAATCGATCAAGGTCACCGGTACAGTGCGGGAGGGAGCGCTCGCATTTGGTGGCGATGTAATTGTTCAGGGCACAGTCGATGGCGATGTCGCTGCTATTGGCGGTTCGGTAATTCAGCTTGAAGGGGCGCGCATCGGCGGGGATGTGATCGTCGTCGGCGGGACTTATCGACACGCCGACCGGATACCTAATCGGCCTTCGCAGAAAATGACGTTGATGTATTCCGGCTACCAGCAAGAGCTGCGCGACATGATGCAAAATCCCACCGGACTCCTCTCGCCCGCGTGGACACCGACGTATTTTGGTCTGCGTCTGCTGGCTGTGCTTTTCTGGTTTGTGATTGCGATGGTTGTGACCGCGACCCTGCCCGGCGCAGTTAGCCGGGGCGTGACTCGGCTCCAGTTGACCAGCCTCCGCTTAGCGGCCATAGGATTTCTGGGAGCCATCGTGATCGGCCTGGGAGAAGCCTGTCTGTTATTGCTGCCCGCACCCTTCAGCACGCTGCTGGGACTGATGACCATCATGCTGATCGTTGGGGCCGGAATATTTGGGCGTGTCGTTATTTATGCAGCCACGGGGCGGTGGCTTCAGCGCCGGTTCCTCACTCGAGGTCAGCATTCAGAATCGATAGCGCTGCTTTTGGGAACGGTGTTTTGGAGCGCATTGTCCTCCTTACCATATGTTTGGCCCTTCATTCTGGCCGGCACACTGGTGCTTAGTCTGGGGTTGGCACTGACCGGTGGGCGCGGCAACGTCTGGAAGAGAGCCAACGCAGTTTAAGCCCTCAAGCTATCCGGAAAAATCGTACAAAAATCCGTCCAGGTGCATCAAAGCCTCGGCGCAAATGAGAACATTTGCAGAATTGAAAGCGTTAAGACTGTCACAGGGATTCATTGTTAGCCCGTTCCCTGGTAAGGTCAGTCCGCGTTTGATTGTCATGAAATCTACTTTGGCGGTGTTCCAATCAAAGAAGGGGAGAGTATGAAATCGTTGATAACGGTTCTTGCTTTGGTAATAGCCGTGTTGAGCGTTCAGCCTGCCAAGGCACAGCCCGCCGCCGGCGCGGTGCAGGCCGATGCTGGAGTTACCGGGACGCGTGTAATCGGTGAAGTCAGGACAATAGATGCCGCCGCCAAACAACTTGTCGTGAAGACCGATGCGGGTTCGATAGTGACAGTCACTTTGTCAGACTCGACCAGTTACTCGCGCTTGCCCCCGGGAGAGACCACCATGGCCAAGGCCGTCAAGATAACTCTGGTCGATCTCGGAGAAGGCGATCGCGTCCTGGCCACGGGCAAGGTGGCCGACGACCGCAAATCGGCGACGGCGCGAACGCTGGTGGTAATGACAAAGGCCGACATCGCCAAAAAGCAGGAAGCGGAACGGTTGGAATGGCGCCGGCGCGGAATTCTGGGAATCGTTTCCTCAGTCAAGCGTGAGACCAGGGAATTAACTATTTCCACTCGCAGCGCCCTGGGCACGCAACCGGTCATTATTCCCATCTCGGATAAGCTCGACATTCGCCGTTACGCTCCTGACTCCATCAAGTTCAGCGATGCCAAACCCAGCTCTTTCGAAGAATTCAAGGTGGGCGATCAAGTGCGAGCCCTTGGCGACAAAAGCGCCGACGGAACTCGCTTCACTCCGGAAAAGATCGTGTCCGGATCCTTTCGCACAGTTGCCGGAAAGGTCACGGCCGTCGACGCTGCTACCGGTGAGATTCGGATTAGCGACTTACAAAACAAGCAGCCGCTCGTCATTGTGATCAAAGCAGATTCCATCTTGCGGAAGTTCCCAGCCGAGTTCGCCATGATGATGGCCGGACGAGGCGCGGGTGGTGGGCCAGGCGCCGCTTCCGGTCAGGGCGCCGGCGGGCCCGGGCAGGGCGGGCCGCGCGCAGGAGGAGGTCCCAATATTCAGGAAATGCTGGATCGCCTGCCGCTGATTTCCTCCGCAGATGTAAAAGCGGGCGACACAATCATTGTGTCCAGTACTACCGGAGCGGATCCGTCGCGTCTAACCGCGATTACTCTAATAAGTGGTGCTGACACTCTGCTGGCTATGATGGCTCCCCGGCCACAGCCCGGCGCAGCCCAGGCGCCTAATCCGGCTGCCGGTCTGGGTTCTGGTGTGACTTTTGGCATTGGCTTGCCATAGCTGTAGCCCGTAGCTGTTTATCAGGGAACTCCCAGTTTCTACGACTTTGAGCGTTAGCGCTCAACTCAAGTTGTCGAACAATTGACTCCGGGGCTGGTTTATGTTGACGACTCTCCTGCGCTATTCGCTGCGAATCCCTCTTGTTCTGAGTTTGGCGGCGTCCACCCTGTTTGCTCAGCAGAATCGGGCATCCGTGCGTGGTCTGATTACCGATGAGTTAGGTGCGGTGATTATCGGGGCTTCCGTGACTCTTACCGATGCCGGCGGCCAGACAAAAGGGACCCTCACCAACAACGAAGGTCTTTATCAGTTCAACGCCCTCGCGCCGGGTAAGTACACCGTGCGCTCGTCGGCAAAGGGCTTTGCGCCGTCGGGCGATAACGAGCTGACGCTGAAACCTGGCGAGAAGCATTCATTGGACCTCACGTTAAAAGTGACCATTGAGGAGCAACAGGTAACGATCGCCGGGGCGGCGCCGGTCAGCACTGATGCTAATGCCAATGCGAATCAGACCGTCCTTTCCGGTAAAGATCTCGACGCCCTGCCGGACGATCCTGACGAGTTGGCGGCAGCCTTGCAGGCGCTGGCCGGACCCTCAATGGGGCCAAATGGCGGGCAGATTTTTATCGATGGTTTTTCCGGCAGCAGCATGCCGGCAAAAAACTCGATTCGCGAAATCCGCATTAATCAGAATCCGTTTGCAGCGGAGAACGATCAGCCCTCCGGTCGCATCGATGTTTTCACTAAGCCCGGCACGGACAAACTGCGAGGCAGCGCGTTCTTCAATTTCAATGATGAGAGTCTCAATTCGCGTAACCCGTTTGCCACCACCTCGCGAAAACGCACGCCGTTTCAAGTGCGACAATTCGGGGGAAACCTCAGCGGGCCGCTGGTGGCTAATAAGGCTTCCTACTTTGTGGACTTTGAGCGGCGCGAGGTCAACGATAACGAATTGGTTACGGCGACTATTCTGGATCCCAGTCTTAACCGTCTCTCGATTGGCGCTGGGGTGCTTACGCCCCGGCGTTTTATTAATTTCAGTCCCCGGATCGATTATGCCTTGAATGCCAATAACACCCTGGTGATCCGTTACAGTTACAATCATTCAAACCTGCAAAATAATGGAATCGGTAACTTCTCTTTGCCTGAGCGGGGCTATACCGCGCTATCGTCGTCGCACAATTTTCAATTCACTGAGACGGCCGTCATCAATCCCACAACAATCAATGAGACCCGGTTCCAGTTCACGCGATCACGTAACGAGAGCCTGGGGGACAGTTCGCAGAGCACCTTGATTGTCAGCGGGGCGTTTATTGGCGGCGGCTCGCAGGTTGGCCACTCCATCAATACCGACCAGCGCTGGGAACTTAACAACTTTACGGCCATTCAAGCGGGGCAACATGCTGTGAAGGTTGGCGGACGTGTGCGGGGCGTGCATGTCGAGAACATCAATCCGTCAAACTTTGGCGGACAATATGTTTTCACCGGTGGTCTCGTACCGCAATTGGACGCCATTGGCGAACCTATTCCGAACGCGGCGCCAATCGCGGTCGACAGCCTGGAACGATATCGCAGGAATCGGCTCTTATTTCCGCGGACGCAGCTTCCCACCAGCGACTCTCGCTACCTGTCGTTGTTGGACCTGCGGGCTCGCGGTGGCGGCGCAGCGCAGTTCAGCATTAACACCGGCAATGCGAAAGCCTCTGTGTCTCAGTTTGATTTCAGCGTTTATGGGCAGGACGACTGGCGTATTCGACCCAACCTGACGCTGAGTTATGGCTTGCGCTACGAGAGCCAGACTAATATCAGTAGCCCGTTGAACCTGGCTCCCAGACTGGCGTTTGCCTGGTCACCCGGAGCTGCCAACAGTGCACATCCACCGAGAATGGTGCTGAGGGCTGGGTTCGGTGTTTTCTATAATCGCTTTGGCGAAGGTCTGACCCTGCTGGCGCGGCGCTTTGATGGAGTTAATCAACAGCAATTTCTTTTCCGGGAAAGTCCCTTGTATGTTTTCGATCAAAACGGCAATCCGGTTTTTGTTCCACCCAGTGGCAGCACGCCCCTCGATGCCTTTCCCGGTTTGCCGTCCTTGACGGGAGTGGGCCCTGTTCGCCAGATTACTTATCGCGTGGCGCCGGACCTGCAGGCTCCCACGGTCTATGGCGGAGGAGTACAAGTCGAGCGACAATTGCCCTACAAGTTCACCATCTTCGCCGGCATCTTCCTGGTTCAGATTCAGCATGTAATTCGAATCAGGGACATCAATGCGCCCTTGCCCGGGACTATCACACAGGCCAACCCGAACGGAGTTCGACCTCACGGCAATGTTGGCGACATTTATCAATACGAATCCAGCGCCAGATTCAACCAGAATCAGATTTTTATTGGGTTCAACAATCGCTTCAATCCTACCATCAGCTTCTTCGGCAACTATAGTCTTAGCCACAGCAACAATGATGCTGACGGCCAGGGAAGCCGCGGCTTTCCAGTAAACAATTACGATCTGCGCGGCGAATACGGCCGCAGCGGGTTTGATATTCGCCACCGATTTTCCTTTGGTGGAACGTGGACCCTGCCCTGGTGGGGCCTGAGCTTGAATCCGTTTATTCTCGCCTCCTCGGGCGCTGCTTTCAACATTATCACTGGCGCCGATACCAATGGCGATGGTCAGTTTTCAGAGCGACCGGCTTTTGCCCCGGCTGGGGTAGCTTGCAGCGGCGCGGTAAAACCAGCCAACATTGTCTGCACGAAATTTGGCAACTTTAATTTGCAGCCCGCGCTGGGCGAAAAGCTCATCCCCAGAAACTATGGACAAGCGCCAGGCTATTTCATCATTAACCTGACCGCCAGCAAGACGTGGACGTTCGGCACAATTCATTCCGGGAAGTCTGCGAGCAGTTCGGCTGCTAAAGCGCCTGCCGGTTCCGGAGCCGCACCCCGGCCGGTAGGTGCGGGCATTCCCGGGGTGGGACCAGGAGGCCTGGCTGGCGGAGGCGCTGCCAAAGAGGCCAAACGATACAGCATGCAGTTCTCTATCAGCTTTCAGAATTTGCTTAATCACGCCAATCTACAGCCGCCTGAAGGCAACCTCTCATCACCCGCGTTTGGTGAATCATTGGGATTGAATGGCTTCGGCGGCTTTGGTGTTCTGGGAAGTGCGGGAGCTGGTAACCGGCGCATCATCGGCCGTATTCGCTTCAGTTTTTAGTTCAAATGTTGGAAAGGACTCTTATGAATATGAAATTGCCAGCAGCGCTGCTGTTTCTGGGTTTGATGATGGCTGATGGGCCCGTGACTTTTGCCCAGAATGACGCCGCCAGGACGAGTCCGGCAACCTCCTCCGCTTCGGCCGCCGCGCCGGCAGCGATTACGGCCGCTACTCCACCTGAGGATCTGGCCCGGGCAGCGCTGGCCGCGCAAGGGGGAGACCGGTTCAAACAGTTAAAGAGTCTGGTTCTGATTGGTACCGTAGAACTCTACGCGCCGAACTCGACGCAATCACTGTCCGGGAAATTCGCGCTGGTCACTGCCGGCGACCGCGCGCGAATTGATGTCACCGCCCCGCTACTTAGCTTTCAACAGATTTTCGATGGCCAAAACTCTTATTCTTCACTGCCCAATATGCCGCCACTCCCTCAACCCCGTACCTTTGGGCTTCCGGTCCTTCTCAGGTTCGATCAGCCTGGTTACAAAGTGACGGCGCTACCTGACGTCAAGAAGAGGCGTGGCTTTAGAATCACTGATCCCGACGGCAACGCCACGGATTTCTATATTGACGCAGCCAACGGGCGACTGGTGAATTTTGTGACCGAACGGAACGGCTATACCTTCGCCGTCGAGAACAGCAAAATGAAAGAAGTCGAAGGCGTGCTGATACCGTATAGTTTTTCCTGGCGACTCGAAATGAAGCAGGGCGCTGGCTTCGCCGAATACAGGGTCAAGGATGCAAAGTTAAATCAAGCGATCGGGGATGATGTTTTTGCCCTCCCTAATTGAGTAGGACGGGGAGAATGACTTTGTGTCTGAAAACCGGGTGTAGGGGTCAGCGCGTCAGTCTTTCGACCGAGCATAGTCCCAGCAGTAGATTGAGACCGGTGGCGAGCCGATGAAGTTGCGACGCCGTGTCTTGCAGATCTCACTAAACGCTGAGAATCTCTTGCTCTTTACTGGCGGTCAATTCGTCGATGCGCCCGATGTAAATGTTGGTCAGCTTTTGCACCTCGTCCAGACCATCACGCTCGTTGTCCTCAGAAATCTGTTTGTCTTTCAACATTTTCTTCAGACGATCATTGGCATCGCGGCGAATGTTGCGCACGGCCGTGCGATGATCCTCGGCAACTTCATGGACCTGCTTGGCGAGCTGTTTGCGGCGCTCTTCAGTCAACGCGGGAACTGGAATACGAACGAGTTTACCGTCGTTCGAGGGGTTGAGACCGAGGTCGGAAGCGCGGATGGCCTTTTCAATCACCGTGACCTGCGATTGGTCCCAGGGCTGAACGGTTAATAGCTGCGGTTCCGGAGCATGGACTGAAGCCATCTGGTTCAAGGCCGTGGGCGTGCCGTAGTAATCGACAGTGATGTTGTCCAGCAGACTGACCGCCGCGCGGCCAGTGCGAATGGTGGCGAGCTTACGCCGAAAATCTTCAATAACGGTTTCCATCCGCGGTCTCGTTTCTTTGATGACGTCCTTTTCGCTCATAAGCTACCTTTCCACGCAAACCTTAGTGCCAACGCCGTCCGCGCCTTTGACTACGCGGACGATATTACCCGGCACTCGCATGTTGAAGACTACAATGGGCAGATTGTTATCCATGCACAAGGAGATAGCCGAGGCGTCCATAACCTTCAGTTGCCGCTCAAGCACTTCCTGATAAGTAATGCAGTCATAACGCGTGGCGGTTGCATCTTTCATCGGGTCGGCGGAGTAGACGCCTTCGACCTTGGTCCCCTTGAGAATGACGTCGGCTTTTACTTCCAGGGCGCGGAGGGCTGCGGCCGAATCGGTTGTGAAGTAGGGGTTGCCCGTGCCGGCGACGAAGATAACTATGCGCCCTTTTTCAAGGTGACGGATTGCCCGGCGGCGGATAAAAGGCTCGGCCAATTGCGGCAGGTCGATGGCTGTTACTACCCGAGTGTGGACGTCCAGCTTTTCCAGGGCATCCTGCAGCACGACACCGTTCATGACCGTCGCCAGCATGCCAATGTAATCGGCTGAGGAGCGGTCCATGTTGCCCGCGCTCTTGGAAACCCCGCGAAAGATATTGCCCCCACCGACGACGACTGCAACCTCGATCCCTAAATCGCGCACAGCCTTCAATTCGTCGGCCACGGTGCGCGCGACATCAACATCAATCCCGTAGTTCTGCGCGCCCATCAGGGCCTCGCCGGAGATTTTCAAAAGGACGCGGCGATATGCCGCACCCTTTGTAACTGGTTGGGGAAGCTGTTCTATCATTTAATCAGCCCAGCATCGCCGCGACTTCACCGCCGAAATCATCACTCCGTTTGTCGAGTCCTTCACCCATCTTATAACGGCTGAATCGACGAATGGTGATTTTTTCTCCAGTCTTGGCAATCTTTTCGGTCACCAATTCGCCCACCGTTCGAGCCGGATCCTTTACAAACGGCTGGTCGAGGAGCACAAATTCCTCATGGAACTTGTTCATTCGTCCTTCGACGATCTTATCGATCACCTGATCTGGCTTGTTCGCATTCTTGGGCTCGTTCTTCGCCTGGGCGCGGGCAATATCGCGCTCTTTTTCCAGGTCTCCCTGCGGGACGTCCTCACGCGAGACATAGCGCGGTTCAGCTGCGGCTATGTGCATGGCGATGTCCTTGACCAGTTGTTGAAATTCAGCGCTCCGGGCCACAAAGTCGGTCTCGCAGTTGAGTTCGACCAGCACGCCGACCTTGCCACCCATGTGGATGTATGAGCCTACCGCGCCTTCGGCGGCGACGCGCCCTTCTTTCTTGCGCGCCGAAGCCAGGCCGCGCTCGCGGAGGATTTCAACGGCGCGTTCTTCGTTTCCAGCCGATTCGACTAGCGCATTCTTGCATTCCATCATGCCCGCCCCAGTCTTTTCGCGCAGGGACTTTACTGCACTTGCGGTTATATCTGCCATATTACAAACTCTCCCGTCCGATAAAATAACTTTCGATCTGCTGTGCACTCAGGCTGCGACCTGCGTACAGCTTAATTTTCAATCAGGTCGCCAAAGACCGCATTCTTACCGACAAATCGATTGTCGGACTTTCAGCCACTGAAAAGCGCAGCCCGGCGGAACTCCGCTGAAAGGCTGCGCTCGCCGATTTAAGTGAAAACTCTTTAGCCAGGCTAGGTAACTGCGACTACGGACTCAGCGCCTTGCTCCTGCTTCTGTTCCGGCGCGGCAACCTCCGGCGTGGGTTCCGTGGCAGCTTTTGTTACTTCCACGAGCGGCGACTCTGCTGCACCGGCTTTCGCCTCCGTCCCCAGCGGATTGCCGCCATTCAGCGCTGTTTCCGCAAGGGGGGCCGAGGCCTCGTCGCTCGCGGGCTCTTCTTCCTGTCCCGTCTGCACGGCGGTCGCGCCCTCGGTGGCAATCTGCTGACCTTCGAGAATTGCGTCCGATATCCGCGAAGCAAATAGACGAACGGCACGCAGGGCGTCGTCGTTGCCCGGAATCACATAATCGATCCCCTCAGGCGAACAATTGGTATCGACGACCGCTACAATCGGTATTCCCAGTCGGTTCGCCTCAGCCACCGCGATTTCCTCTTTGCGCACATCGATGATGAAGACGGCGTCCGGCAGGCGATTCATGTTCTTGATGCCGGAAAGGTTCTTATTGAGGCTCTCGCGTTCCCGATCCAGTTTGATGCGTTCCTTCTTGGTCAGCTTTTCATAACGACCATCAGTCTGCATCGCTTCCAAATCCTTCAAGCGCTTGATGGATTTCTGCACGGTTTGGAAGTTTGTCAAAAGGCCGCCCAGCCAGCGCTGATTGACAAAGTACATCCCGCAGCGCTCTGATTCTTCGCGAATTGCGTCCTGGGCCTGGCGTTTGGTGCCGACAAAGAGGACTGTCTTGCCCCGATCCTCTGCGATGAGGTTGGAAACGAAACTGATCGCGTCGCGGAACATCCGCTGCGTCTTCTGCAGGTCAATAATGTAAATGCCGTTACGCTCGCCGAAAATGTACTCTTTCATCTTCGGGTTCCAGCGTCGAACTTGATGGCCGAAGTGGACTCCCGCCTCCAGCAATTCTTTCATCGTAACCGAAGCCAAACTTATTCTCCTTCTAGTGAACTGGTTTATTGTACTCGCCGCGACCCCTGCTCCCTTCACTGGAGGGGCAACCAATCCGAGTCGCGGCAATGGAATCAGGATAATCTCGTGAGCCGAAATCTCCTTTAGCGTTTCGAGAACTGGAAGCGCTTGCGCGCGCCCTTCTGTCCGTACTTCTTGCGTTCCTTGATTCGCGGATCGCGGGTAATCAAGCCGGCCTGTTTCAGGGCTGGCCGCAGATCAGCGTTGAATTCAAGCAATGCTCGCGTGATGCCGTGGCGAATTGCACCCGCCTGGCCCGCTGGACCACCGCCACCAACGTTGACCACGATGTCGAACTTGCTCGTGGTGTCGGTCAGCTGCAAAGGCTGGCGAATAATCATGCGCAGAGTTTCATTGGGAAAGTACTGTGCGAAGGTTTTCTTGTTCACGGTGACATCACCGCCACCAGGTCGCAAATAAACGCGGGCGGTCGAGGTTTTGCGCCGCCCGGTACCGTAATATTGAATCTCAGCCACTGCTTATCTTTCCTCTTGGACTCTGAGTCCTGATTAGTCTGAGTTGGGAGTTTGTTCGTAGGGACGTGGTCGTTGTGCGAGGTGGGGATGTTCAGCGTCAGCGTAGACCTTTAATTTCTTGGCCATGGCCTTGCCGAGCTTGTTCTTTGGGAGCATACCCTTGACCGCGAGTTCAATAATCCGCTCGGGGTGCTTTTCGAACATCTCTTTGACGGAAACTTCACGCAGACCACCGGGGTACAGCGTGTGTCGCCGATACACCTTCTGCTCGTTCTTTGAGCCCTTGAACACTGCCTTACGTGCATTAACCACGATGACGTGATCGCCCATATCAAGGAAAGGAGTCCACCTGGGGTTCCGTTTGCCACTGAGAATAGCAGCTACTTCGCAGGCCAAATGACCGACGGTCTGACCGGCGGCGTCTACCACGAACCAGTTTCTATTTCCAGCGAGCTCCTTCCCACTGGGAAAGTATGTTGACATAGTGAATTATTCCTATTTTGAGCGTGCAAAACGCGAACGGATAGAATACAAACCGCCCAGAAAGTTGTCAAGTTGAGGTTCGTCAGGCGGAGTACCGTTGGTTCTGGCTGCCCGGGTCCGGATATTGAGAGTATGCTCAAAGAAAAGAGGCCCCTCGGACTTCAATCCGAGGGACCTTCTGGTCATACTCATTGCCGTCCTCAAGGCTGCGGCGAGGGCGTGGGCTGCGGGGTCTCGTTTCGCTTCAGCTTAGGCGCCCCGGTATCCTGCTTTTCCGCGGGTTTTTGGTCTGGTGCCGTGGGTGAAGTCGAATCGTCCGGAGTCGGTTGACGGCGTTTCAATGTCGGACGTCCGGTCGGGCCGTTATCACCCTGCAAATCGCCCGCGTTTGAGGCTCGAGCGTTGGAAAGCCGCAGCAACCTGCCCTTCACCCGTTGAAATTCTGAGCTACTGATTACGTATTCCTCGTGCTCGGGAAACCGTGCTGCCAGGGCCAGAGCTGCAGCCCGGCGATCGGGCGGGGCCGGGTGGGAAGCGAACGCCCGGGCAATCAGGCCTGGTTTTTTCTTGTTCTTGGCCTCCAGTTTTTCGAACATCGTAGCCATCGCATTGGGATCATAGCCGGCCGCATACATGTACTGTACGCCGAGTTTGTCGGCTTCTTCCTCGGCGCTGCGGCTGAACTTCATGAACATCCCCATCAAGCCCAAGCCAGCAGTATTCTGATAGATCATGCCGGGAATGCCACCAATAAAGATCGACGCGCCCATCGCGAGATACTCGGCGAGGGTCGCTTTTGTCTGGTTTTCTACAGCGTGCCGCGCCGCCACATGACCAATCTCGTGTGCCATCACTCCGGCGAGTTCGGCTTCGTTATCAGCGGCCAAAATCAAGCCCTTATTGACATAGAAAAAGCCGCCGGGCAGGGCAAAGGCATTAACTTCATCGGAATCGATGACTTTGATGGTGAAAGCGACCTTTGCATCCGAATGCAGGACTATATTTTGTCCAACCCGATTGATGTATTCAGTAACCACGGGGTCATCAATAAACTTTGACTGGCGATCAACCTCAGCCGCCAATTCGCGGCCAAGCTTGACCTCTTTTTCAGTCGAGCCACTTATTTTCGCCACCAGTCCCTTATTGAGGTTGCGTTTCCCTATCATATCGGGATCTTCATTGGTGGACAGCGGCTTGCCGGATTTCGTCTGCGCGGGTTGCTGGGCCTTACTCTTGTCCTGGCTTGGGGCAGCCTGCTCCTGGCTCCTGGCTGGCTCTGTCGGACCTGTCTGGGCAGCAGGTGTCTGGGCTACGCGTGTCCTTGCGAAAGTTGCCAGGGAACTGCTGAGCAGCGAAGAAGACAAAGTTAACGCGACCAGCAATCGGGAGAATCGACGACTCATGTTCTAAAACCTCCAAAATCCGAAAGCGTGGCCCGAAGGAAAGGGCCACTTCCTCCGTAGAGCCGCGACTTGCTTTTTCAAGGCGCAGGGCTAAAACATCAAAGGACGCAATCTAAAGAGAAATTCAGGACCTTTTTCAGACGCGCAACCTATGATGCACTATTCTGAGTTGAGGGTTGCGCGAACCCACCGGCCTTTCCAGCTGGGGAAAAGCTTGAGAGAACTTTAGGGAACTAACCTGTTTTCCTTAACGCTCGCGACGCGCAGGCCATTATAATGCAGCGCCATTCAAAAACCTATGAACTGACGTGCGAGGCTTAGCGCAGCAAGATCTCTATATCGACCAGATCAAATGCCCGAAGGAAAAGAAAAAATAAGCAGGCGACCCGGAATTTCAATCATAGGCGCAGGCCGCCTGGGAACTGCCCTGGCATTGGCGCTGGGCGCGCGGGGGTATGCCATTGAGGCACTGGTGGCCCGCCGCCCCGCTCGAGCCCAAAAAGCCAGGAATCTAATTGGCGGGAGTGGAGTGGCCCTGGCTGAGAAGCAGCTGAGAGATGTCCCTGCCAGCCAGATAATCCTGATAACTACACCGGACGATGTAATCAAATTGGTGACCCGGCGCCTGGCGACTGCCCAGAAGACAATGCCGGCTAAACGCGTGGCGCTTCATACGAGCGGAGCGCTGTCCTCTGACGTGCTGCGGTCGTTGGCTGCCGTGGGTTTTCATACAGGCTCGTTGCATCCCCTGGTTTCCGTAAGCGATTCCTCCTCAATCAACACTAATTTCAAAGGAGCGTTCTTTTGTCTGGAAGGAGATCCGGTCGCAGTTACAGTGGCTCGCCGCCTGGTCCGAGACCTCGGCGGATACGGCTTCTCGATTGCCTCGAGCGAGAAGGCGTTGTACCACGCCGCGGCGGTCATGGCCTCCGGCCACCTGACAGCGCTCATCGACATTGCCATCGAAATGCTCAAGCGCTGCGGCCTTTCCCCATTTCGGGCCCGCAAAATCCTGCTACCCTTGGTTGAGAGCGCAGTGATAAATCTCTCGCAGATGGAACCGGCGCGTGCCCTGACTGGAACCTTCGCGCGCGGCGACGTGAGCACAGTAAAGCGCCACGTCGAGGCGATTAAAGACGAGGCACTGCCCGACGCCCTTGCGGCTTACGTTCTGCTGGGCAGGCGCTCGCTGGCACTTATCGAGGACACGCGACGAGCCCCAGCGACTTCGCGGAAGATTTTGAAATTGCTCAAGGCAGCTGCGAAGGGGGTCTAAGCATGCGCAAATCCACCTGGGGTTGGCTCCGCTTCACCTCAGGGCGAGTGCGAGACTTTATAATTTCTGCTGCTACCGCTGGTAGGTCACTTTATTTCGGCGGACTCTAGAGAGGCTAGGGTTTTCGACTACAAGACTTGGTTTGGACCGGAGAGGATTCCGACTTCATCGCAAATGGCGAGCACAGCCAGCGCCAGTTACAGCCTGACCTTGCGC
The DNA here is from genome assembly GCA_036726305.1 of Pyrinomonadaceae bacterium. Lineage (GTDB taxonomy): Bacteria > Acidobacteriota > Blastocatellia > Pyrinomonadales > Pyrinomonadaceae > JAOAPY01. The sequence goes on from DAIMCP010000086.1 coordinate 14,171, forward strand.
GTCAAGCTTTCCAGCCGGGCCGGCACGCTCGGAGAGTTGACGACGGCCACCGGAAAAGCTGACGGCGATATCGGTGCGATTGACATAGCCTCCGCCAGTCGCGACTTCGTCATCCGCAGGAGACGGCTTTTGAAAGCATGAGCACAAGATGCGCGGAGCATCAGTTTGACTGTCAAGCATTCAGTCATAGGCTCACCGAGAGGACGATAGATTCCAAATTAACGTTCGTTTTTTTAATGCCCCACCTTGCGTCGCTCCGCGACTTCCTCGTCCGTCGCAGCGAACCACAACCTAACGGTCCATTCCTCACCAGCAGACGCAAGGGACTTGCCGTTAGAGGAGAACGCGACCGAGTAGACGCCCCTCGCATGGCCGGAGAGGGTGACCAATTCCTTGCGCTCGGCGGTGTCCCACAACTTCACCGTCTTATCTTCACTGCCGGAGGCGAGGGTCCTGGCGTCGGGCGCAAATGCGACTGAGCGGACTGCGCTCGAATGGCCGGAGAAGGTGGCGAACTCCTTGCGCGAGGCGGTGTCCCACAACTTCACGGTTGAATCAAGACCAGCAGAGGCGAGGGTCTTGCCATCAGGGGAAAACGCGACTGAGCTGACAGCGCTCGCATGGCCGGAGAGGGTGGCTAATTCCTTGCGCGAGGCGGTGTCCCACAACTTCACGGTCTTATCTTCACTGGCGGAGGCGAGGGTCTTGCCATCAGGGGAAAACGCGACTGAGCGGACTGCGCTCGAATGGCCGGAGAAGGTGGCGAATTCCTTGCGCGAGGCGGTGTCCCACAACTTCACGGTTGAATCAAGACCAGCAGAGGCGAGGGTCTTGCCATCAGGGGAAAACGCGACTGAGCTGACAGCGCTCGCATGGCCGGAGAGGGTGGCTAATTCCTTGCGCGAGGCGGTGTCCCACAACTTCACGGTCCGATCAAAACTGGCGGAGGCGAGGGTCTTGCCGTCCGGGGAAAACGCCACGGAGCTCACGTACTTCGAATGGCCTGAGAGGGTGGCCAACTCCTTGCGCGAGGCGGTGTCCCACAACTTCACGCTCGTATCCCAACTGGCGGAGGCGAGGGTCTTGCCGTCCGGAGAAAACGCGACGGAGCTGACAGCGCCGGAGTGACCGGAGAGCGTAGCCAATTCCTTGCGCGAGATGTCCCACAACTTCACGGTCTTATCATCATTAGCGGTGGCGAGGGTTTTCCCGTCAGGCGAAAACGCGACTGAGTTTACGAAGCTCGCATGGCCGGAGAGGGTCGCCAATTCCTTGTGCGAGGCGGTGTCCCA
>DAIMCP010000086.1:15562-20074 GCA_036726305.1 Pyrinomonadaceae bacterium
GCGAGGCGGTGTCCCACAACTTCACGGTTGAATCAACACTAGCGGAAGCAAGGGTCGTGCCGTCGGACGAAAACGCGACTGACGTGACGAAGTCCGAATGACCGGAGAGGGTGGCCAGTTCCTTGCGCGAGGCGGTGTCCCACAACTTCACGGTTGAATCAAGACTAGCGGAGGCAAGGGTCTTGCCATCAGGCGAAAACACGACTGAGAAGACAGCGCTCGAATGGCCGGAGAGGGTGGCCAATTCCTTGCGCGAGGCGGTGTCCCACAACTTCACCGTCTTATCATCACTAGCGGAGGCGATGGTCTTGCCATCCGGCGAAAACGCGACCGCCAGGACGGCCGCTGAGTGCCCCCTGAGCGTGGCGTCATCAGCATGGACCACTCGCCACAGGTGATACCACTCAAAACCTCGCAACTCTCTTAGCCCAGGTTCCAAGAGTTCATCCAGGAGGTTTTGGGCGCGCCAGAATTGTCCGTCTCCAATCGCCCGCTGAGCAAAATACACGTTGGCGTCATAAAGCAAGCGGTTGCTCCTGTCACGCTCCGCCCTCGTTCTATTCCAATAAAACCACCCGAATACAACGGCACCCAATGCGACCAGAGCCAAACCTCCCAATACCGCCGCCATGAGGCGCGCTCTCTTGAGTTCTTTTTTTCTTTGTTTTTCTGCCTTCGCACGCTCAGCCGCGCTCTCGTCAAGAAAACGGATTGCCTTGGCGTATCCCGGGCGATAACGCCCGGCCCAGGCCTCATTAGGATCAGCGTCTTCACGCCAGTCCAGTGTTAACTGCAACTGAGGATCAGTCAGCCAACTTTCCTCACGTCTCTCGAAGAGGTCAGCTCGCTCAACCAGTCGTCGATAGATAGCCGCCCAGCGGGACTCTTCCTGCACCCATTCGCCCAGTTGTTTCCAATTGCGAATCAGGCTCTCGTGCGCGATGTCGACGATGGGATCGTCGTCGCCGGATATGGTTATGAATCCGCGCCCGCGAAAGACTTCGATAACTTCGCGAACCTTACTTTCTTCGCTGCCGGTGACGGCGATGATTTCAGAGAGGGGCGTTGGGCGACGGGTCTCCCCGTCCGGCGCTCCCGGTTCGACCAGTCTCTGAAACAACCAACGCGCAATCTTTTTACTCTCGTCTTCTTTCTCAATTGCCGCCAACGCCTGGTCGGCGTCGCGGTTCAGCGCCTCGCTCATGCCGCCCACGGCTTCGTAATGCCGAACTTCAATGGGCTTTCCCTGCGCTCTTTCCGCGCGCGCTTCCTCCCAGGTGCGCATGAGCACATGCTGCAGGACCGGAAGTTGGTCGGGTTTGTCGCCGACGTCGTTGAGCAGCCGCTGCACCAGTGACGGTTCAATACTTGCCCCCGCCATGGCGATGGGTCCTTCGATGACGTCGCGTTGTTGTTCGCGGGAAAGTCGCGGCACCAGATATTGACTGTCATTCAAGGCTTCCGGTAACCCGCGAAACAGCGAGCACCTGCCGAGAAAATCAGAGCGCATGGTGATCACGACATACACCAGGTTCTCGGACCAGTTTGGCAGGGGCAGTTCGCTGTGACCCGTAGCCGCCAGCAGGAGTTTGACGAAGCCCGCCGCTTCGTCGGTGAAGTTTTGCACGCGGTCGTCATGGTAGCGAAAGAGTTCCTCGAATTGATCTACCACAACCAGGAGGCCTTCGTTTGCCCCCAGGCGTTGGCGAGCAAACTCTGCCAGGCCGGCGTTGCTGCGACGAAGAATTTCGAGATTAGCGTCCGGTGTCGAATCGGAAAATTGTTTGGCCAGGACGCGACTGAGTTCGAGCGTGGGACTGCCTCCCGGACGCAGCATTGCGATCCGCCAATGCGCAATGGCAGGGTCAACGTAGCCACGCTCCAGCGCTGGTATCAGTCCGGCCCTTACCAGCGAGGATTTGCCGCTGCCTGAAGAACCAACAACAGCCAGAAAGCGATGCTGCTGCAGCCGCTCCAGGAGATCTTCGATCTGTTCGTCGCGGCCAAAGAAGAGTTCGGCCTGCTCCGGCTCGAAGGATCGCAGACCGGGGAACGGGTTGTCGATCAGGGCTGTTACCGTCATGGTGCTTGACCGATCGCAGTGAGCAGGCCCAGGAAGGGTTTAAGCTTTTCAGCGTCAAATTCGTCGAACTGCTCGATTACCACGAAGTCTTTTCGGTTGCGAACCGGCCTTTTTGCCGGCGATGGCGGCGGACTGAGGTAAATCGCTTCGGCAAAGCGGCGTCGGCGACTGCGCCGTCTGCGAGCTGTGTCTAACTCGCGCAGATTCTCGCGGAACCAAAGCTCTTCTGCCGTTCCCCAATACAGCAAGACGGCGTCGCTGCACTTTAGAGTGGCGCGATGATCCTCACGGCGAAGCCTCTCATCAACGACATTCACAGGCGGCAGAGAAACACCCATGCCTTTGTTTACGAAGTATGACTCCAACTCGAGAACACGCGCACCTCCGCTTGCCCCTTCGACATAAGGGTTATCCTGGCGATGACATAGCAGATAGATCTTGAGTGCGTCCGAAGCCAGCCTGGCAGACGGAGTTTCGCGCAACACTCTTAGCTTTCCCTCGATAATATCTTTCAAATACCCAATTGTCTGACCTTCGAGACGCTCAACTCCCTCTTGCGAGCCTTGTTCGATCGAAGTTAATACCGCCGGGTGAGGCGTGGTTCCGGGGGGAATCCAAACAATACGATCCAACAACCGCTCTTGGGCAAGTTCGTATTGTAGTGCGACGATCGACTTCTCCTCGTCTTCAGGTATCAAGCCCCTTTGATTGCTCAGCAAGTGTACGGTCAGGTCGGATTCTTCAAGGGCTGTGCTTACAGTCGCGCGGAAACTTGCAGAGTCGGAAGGGAGCGGCATAACAGGCAAAACAGAATAACCCCAGTCTTCGAGTTGGCGGGCAACCTGCTGGCGCTTGTCATCGAGATCAGATGTCGTGGCCGCGAGATACACACAAAGGCGGTCAGATCTCGATGACTGATCGCGAAGCGCGTTGAGCGCGCCTTTTATGTCCTGGGCCAAACGGTTGAGCTTGTCGTGAAACTCGGAGCTCAAGAGATCGAACTCTCGAAATACGTTGGTTTGAGACTCGCGCTCATAGAATTCATATCCCAACGTTCCAAAAAGAGGACGGTGCGCGTCATCATCGAGAGGAGTCTTAACCACCTTAACAGCGCGAAGAAGGTTCCCGACCCGGAAGCCACCGTTGAGAGCCGTGAACTGTTCAAACCTCTGGCGTTCTTCCTGACACCATCGCGAGCGAATGCCGGTTGGTGAAATGATGGAAATGAGGAGGGCCGAGTTTCGTAGCTGATCGAAGATTTCAGGGGAGAATTCATCAGTGCCGCGCAGCTTGCTGTCGCGCCAGATGGTCACTTGCACCCCAATCTGGATAAGTCGATTTCTTAAGCGTGTCTGAAAGCCCTCGACCCACCCCTCACTATTGTCGACGTGGGCAAAGCTGATAAAGATGTCGTTGGTGAAGCCGGTTACGTAACTCATCTTCCTAACTCTGGGGGTGCAAAGATAAGGGTTGTAGCGCCTGGAGAGGTGACTCGTAATACTGTGCCAGGCGAGGGCTACACCTTGAGTTAGCAGGGCAGTTTCAAAGCACCTTAATTCGGTGTTAAGAATATCTTGATCGATCCGATCTGGCAATACCGGAAATCGGTGATCGATCGCTTGCTGACTTCGTAATTTCGGCGCGCCGAATCATTGCACTCCTGCAAAAACAGAAATATGATAACGGGCGAAAACCGCCTGGCGCCTCAGCCACTCACTTGAACTTCGGTCTTCCTTGTTATTGTCCGGAGGAACCGTCATGAGATCACCAAACTCGCCCGTTGAAGTCAGTAAAATTCGCAACGCAGGCAATAGCTTCACAGCCATCACCCTGCTCGTCGCCGCCCTGGCCTGCAGCAAGGTAGCGGCAAATGCGCAAACGGTGATGTTTGGCAGTGGAGCCACTTACGGCGCGGGCACCGGCCCCTGGGGCATTGTGTCCGGAGACTTTAACGGTGATGGGTACCCTGATTTAGCCGTCGCGAACCACGGCGGTCCGAGCCCAGGCACTTTTGGCAACGGGGTCAGCGTGCTCCTGGGTAAGAAGGACGGAACATTTAATGCGGCCGCGAGTTACCCAGGCGGCGTGGGGCCAACTTATCTCGTGAGGGGAGACTTTAACCGCGACGGCAAGCTCGACATCGCTACTTCTGACACAGAGGCCGACAGCGTTAGTGTGCTCGCCGGAAACGGCGACGGAACCTTCCGACCGGCGGTCAGTTATCCGGTGGGCCATCTGCCGGCCGAGATAACAACGGCGGACTTCAATCGTGACGGCTACCTTGATTTCGCCTTTCCGATTCAGGGAACCAATCTAAGTGTGATGCTCGCCGACGGCAGTGGCGGCTTCAAGCCACTCGTGAACTATGTGGTGGCTGCGGGTTGCCAAAGTATTAGTTGGGGTGATTTCAATCGAGACGGTAAGCTCGA
>DAIMCP010000087.1:0-19739 GCA_036726305.1 Pyrinomonadaceae bacterium
GGTAATTCATGGCTTTTGATTTTAGACTCAACCTAACGGAGCACTACCTGAGTGTTCTGAACATTGACCTCTGACCATTCGATCCCTTATCGTTCGAAATCCAGGATCCACTTGGTCGTTTTCGTTCCGGGGTAAATGGCTGGAGTACTCTCGTCAGCGGCGCACAAATCCGCTTTCACAACTGCATTTTTTCGGACTTCCAGCGCGGGTGTTTCCGGCACGCTCGGCATTGGTAAATTCTTATCCACTCAGGCACATTTTGACGTTGCAAAGGAGCAATAGCATGCGAAGGCCTTCGAGATCCCTCTTTCTTGTCATGGTAACCCTCTTGTTCATGTTGGCGCTGATCGTCGCTACTACGCGCACTCACGCGAACGAAAGGCAGCAGCCCGTCGCGGGCTCAGATGCTGCCAGCCCAGCCCAGGACCCCCAGACGCCGCCCCCGGTCGCGGGCGCCGGCGGCGCACAGGATAGAACCGGGCGGCCGGAATTGGTTGTTGAGCCCAAGCCCTATGACAAGGTGATTACCAAGGAGGCCAAGTCAGACCCCGGTGTATTCACGGTCCACACGATAAAAGAAAAAATTTATTACGAGATCCCAAAGAGCGAACTGGGAAAAGAATTTCTCTGGGTAAGCCAAATTGCCCGGACGACGCTCGGCGCCGGTTACGGCGGGCAAGCCGCGGGTAATCGGGTCGTCAAATGGGAACGCAAGAACAATCGTGTCCTGTTACGCAATGTATCTTTCGAGGTCGTCGCCGACCCATCGCTGCCGGTCTCGCGCGCGGTGCAGGCCGCTAATAACGACACGATCATCATGGCCTTCAATGTCGAAGCCTTCGGCAAAGATGATTCCTGTGTCATCGAGGTCGGCAAGCTCTTTACCACGGAAGTGACCGAGTTCAGCGCCCGCACGAGACTGCGTGCGCGTGGCTTTGATCCGGCGCGTTCCTTTATTGAGAAGATCAAATCGTTTCCCACCAACATCGAGACCGAAGTTTCGCAGACCTATACCTCTCCCCCGGACGTTACCCCAACGGGTGGAGGAGCTCCGCAACCGCCACCAAATCCCTTCGCTACCGGCATGCGGCCTGGTTCAAACGCCACCGTGGTCATGCACTACAGCATGGTCAAACTGCCGGAACAGCCGATGCTGCCGCGGCTGTTTGACGAGCGCGTCGGGTATTTCACGATTCAGCAAACCGACTACGGTATCGACGAGCAGCGCGCGCCCAAACGTATCTACATCACGCGCTGGCGCCTGGAAAAGAAAGATCCAACCGCCGAACTTTCAGAGCCTGTAAAGCCCATTGTCTATTACGTGGATCCGGCCACACCGACAAAATGGGTCAAATGGATCAAAAAAGGGATTGAAGACTGGCAACCGGCCTTTGAAGCCGCCGGCTTTAAGAATGCGATCATTGCCAGGGAAGCTCCTTCCAGGGCCGAGGATCCGAACTGGGATCCGGAAGACGCTCGTTATTCCTGTATTCGTTATCTGCCGTCAACAATCGAAAATGCTTCGGGCCCGCACGTGTCGGATCCACGCACTGGCGAAATTCTGGAATCCGACATTCAGTACTATCACAATGTCATGAATCTGCAGCGTGACTGGTACTTCCTGCAGGTGGGACCGCTGGATCCACGTGCCAGGAAATTACCACTACCCGACGATCTAATGGGCAGGCTGGTGGAATACGTGGTAGCGCATGAAGTCGGACATACCCTGGGATTTCAGCACAACATGAAAGCCAGCGCAGAATACCCCGCCGATAAGGTGCGTAACCCCGAGTGGCTCAGGACCATGAGCCACACGCCGACGCTGATGGACTACTCGCGGTTCAATTACGTCGCCCAGCCCGAAGACAATATCCCGGTTGAAGATCTGATTCCCAAAATCGGCCCCTACGACAAGTGGGCCACGATGTGGGGTTACAAGCCGATTCCGGGCGCTCGCACGCCGGATGAAGAAAAGAAAACACTGGATGAGTGGGCTCGCGAACAGGACAGTAAGCCGTGGTTGCGTTTTTCGACTGCGGACTCGCGCGGCTCTGATCCCGGCGAAAACACCGAAGCAGTAGGCGACGCTGATGCCGTAGCCTCGACCGCTTTGGGGATCAGGAATCTGCAGCGAGTGGCGGATATGTTGCTGCCGGCTACGTCTCACAAGGGCGAACCATACGACGACCTGGAAGAACTATACGGACGCATGCTGGGCCAATGGGCCACCGAGTTGAGCCACGTCGCTACCATTGTCGGTGGCTTCGACTCGCAGCAAAAACATGCCGGCCAGGACGGCGTGCGTTTCACGATAGTGCCGCGCGCGCGCCAGGTCGCGGCGGTCCGCTTTCTTAATGAGAATGCATTTGCTACGCCAGGCTGGGCCATTCGTCCGGAGATACTCAGACGCATCGAACCCACCGGGGTGCTTGAACGGGTAAACTCCGCTCAGGAGCGCGTCTTGAACAATCTGCTCAGCAACACTCGCTTCTCGCGTTTGGTCGAGCAGGAGGCAATCGATGGCGCTGCGGCTTACCGACCGGCAGATTTTCTGCTCGATGTGCGCCGCGGAATCTGGCGCGAAATCGAGGCCGGCCCGGTGCGCATCGATCCCTACCGTCGCAACCTGCAGCGCGGCTATCTCGATCTGCTGGCGGGAAAACTGAACGGCAGGCTACCGGTGACCGATGATTATCGCGGTCTGATTCGCGCGGAACTGCGGGATTTGAGCGCTGCTATTGGCGCGGCGTCGCCCAGAGCTACCGATCGAATCACACGCGCGCACCTGGCTGACGCACGCGACCAAATCGCCAAAGCGCTCGATCCAAGATTCGCGCCGCCCGCTCCGGCTACGCCCACCGTTTTTCCTTTTGGGCTCAATGAGGAAACGAACATGAACTCGTTTGACAACTTCAACTTCGCCGACTGTTGGCCGGATTACTCAGTCAGAAGACGAAATCAATAAATTTCACCAGGAGCCGCGCTCGGTATACAAAGCCCCGCAGGGAGCTGTGGGGCATCGTTTCAATTCTTCAGAATAGCGTAAGCTGGGGGGATTTGGGGCACAACCCGTTACCCCAGGGCTTGCTCGCAAGCCAGGACCCTCTTAAGTAAACGGGCATCTGCAATTCTCTCGGTCACCGAGGCAAAAGATGCCAATGGTCCACGCCAGCGCAGTTGTTCCACATCATCAAACAGCGGTGCGTCAGTTCGTAAGGTTGCGAGTTGTTTGAAAAGTAAGGCTCGCTCGCGATTGACACCCAGGACCTCCGGGGGAAAGTCCTCTATGTGACCGAGTCTATTCAGCAATGTCGCCGCGGTTTTTGGCCCCAACCCCGTGATGCCGGGAAAGCCATCAGCGGCATCGCCAACCAGCGCCAGGTAGTCGGCGATGAACGGCGGCGTCACCCCGAACTTTGCGCGCACCCCCTCGGCATCGCGAATTAGTTCCCTCCTCCGATCGATCTGCACCACGCGGTCGTTAACAACGCATTGCGCCAGGTCCTTATCGGGAGTCCAGATGCATACTTTCTCTACCTGCTTATCACGGGCCGCAAGATACGCCGCCGAAGCAAGCGCATCGTCCGCCTCGAGCTCAACCATGGGCCATACGACTACTCCCATCGCCGTGAGTGCCTCTTCCAGCGGCGTGAACTGCGCGCGCAACGCGGGCTCGATCCCGGCACCGGTCTTGTAGCCAGGCCACAAGTCATTGCGAAAGGATTCGATAACATGATCGGTTGCGACCGCGACATGGGTGGCCCCGTCTTCAATCATCTTCGCAAGCATTTGCAGCACTCCCGCCACGGCCCCCAACGGAGGATCCGTTTTCTTGAAGCGTCGAATGCCATAAAAGTGACGAAACAGTTCGTAGGTACCATCAATGAGGTGAACGATCATGATTTATGAACGTCTGGGATGGGGGACTATCACCCAGCGTCCGTAGGCTACTGCCGCCAACAGCAGAACGGTGATCAGGGGAGCCAGGGCCGCAGATAGGCCATCGCCGATTATCGTGAGGACCACGGCGCCAATCATGATGATCGACAAGCCAACCGCAGCCAGCGGCGTCAAGCCGGGGCGAATCCGCAGCAGCCCCGGCAAGATTAAGCCGAGAGCCCCCAGCACTTCGCACAGGCCGATAAATTTTAACAGCAACCCTGGCAGATGTACCTGATTAGGCGAACCCATCGAGTTCAACACCTGGATCGGCAAGACCAGCTTGGTTCCGCCCGCGAAGAGAAACAGCAAGGCCAGCAGCGCCTGAATAATCCACAATACAATATTCATTACTTCGTCCCCTTGTCTGTAATTTAATCTGCCTCGTACCAGTTGCGGAGGTACAGATCATGCCCCGTCGTAAGCATCCTGCAAAGTCTGTATCTCAAGTTTGTCCATCTGCAGCATGGCCTGCATGACGCGATTCCCCTTTTTGGAATCCTTGTCGTTCATTAACTGACCCAAAATGGTAGGCACGACTTGCCACGACAGACCATACTTGTCCTTCAGCCAGCCACACCTCGATTTTTCACCGCCCTCAGAGAGCCTTTCCCAGAAGTAATCCACCTCGTCCTGCGTTTCACAGTTGACAACTAGTGAGATGGCCTCGGTAAATTTGAAAAGCGGTCCGCCGTTCAAAGCGGTAAATTCCTGGCCCTCAAGTTGGAAATGCGCGACCATCACCGTGCCGCTGGGGCGGGGCCCACCTTCCCCATATCGACTAACGTTTAAAACTTTGGAGTTTTTGAAAGTAGAAACGTAAAAGTTCATTGCCTCTTCTGCATTGTCATCGAACCAAAGGAATGTGGTTATTTTCTGCATTTCTTCCTCTTTTATTTCAGATCCTGGAGATCCTCTGTCGCTTTGGTTGGGCCCTGGGAGCGCACGCTTCCAGCGTGCAGCAACAGATGCCAAAGTAACCATAACGCCAGCGACGGAAATTTCAAAATGTGCTTCGTGATTGCAGGGCACTGATAAGGATCGAGCCGCGCGGCGGGAATCTGATGCGGGATGAAGGAAGCTACGCCGGTCGCGTTACGGGCACCATCCCCGGTAAGAAAGAGAGTTCTCAATACGGTGAGACCGGTGGTGCGTGCGTGTCAGGATTTGAGGCGGGGGGCACTCTTGTCATCCGCTAACTGGTCAATCTGGCGCACCAATTTCTCCGGATTCGTTGCTTCCTGAAGTGCTTTGGCGTCCTCATCGAGGGCCGCCACTGCGCCCACCTTGGCGGCAATCTGCTGCAGCAGTCCGAGCATTTTTGTGTTCTCCTGCTCCGCCAGAAGGTTAATCTGCAGATCGAGGTGGTTGCGTTTCTCGCTTAACTTTGAGTCATGATTCTGACTTATCAAAATGAAGGTTGAAAGAAAAATAGCCTCGAGGGAAACCACGAGTGTTAAAAACGTGAAAGGAAAAGGATCGATGTGATTGATGCCGGGCAACAGATTGAAAATGATCCAACCTCCGAACCATGCCACATGCACCCAGACAAAAGTCATACTCCCGCAAAAACCCGCAATAGCGTCTGCCACACGGTCCGTGGAAGTGCGTTCCTCCCTGGCTGCTTCTTCCAGCTTCAGAACGGTTTCGATATTGCGCCTGGTCAATTCATCGACAGAGCGCGCCTGGGCGGCTCCATCTGTATTCGCATTGCGTTTCATTTGGCTTTCTTCATTCATTGGCGATTCCATCGCTATTCGGTCTCGACGCCGCACCGCTGGGCGATATTCTGGGCCTTTATAACCAAGTCGTTCTCCCCTTGATCTTTATCTGCCTGCCAGGCTCCGTTTCAGGACCTGCATGAGATCTACAACGTTGTCTTTAGTTTGCTTCTCTCCGGTGTCCTGCACGACGTTACTGCGCCGGGTCCGTTTCTTTTTTACGAGTTTCAATAATGCTGCAGCCTCTTCGTCCTGGGCCGGCGTAAACTTCTTTTTGGTTTTCTTCCTAATTATCGCGGCGAATTTTTTCACTGTCGCCGGAGTTGGTTTTTTCCTTTCCGGCAGCTCAATATCTTTCACCGAACGCACCTCATCGGGAAAACGCATTGTCTCGGCGCGCAAAATTCCGTGATCAGAAAAGATGGCCACCAGATGCTCTTTGCCACGCATTACAAAAGTCGCGATCCCAGCCTGGCCATCTTTGGCCATCGCTTCCGCGAGTAGCTTGTAAGCTTTTTCCGAGCCACCGTCCGGCGTCAGAAAGTACCCGCGTTCAAAGTACAACGGCGGAATTGAGTCCGCTCTTACAAATTTCGTCAGATCGATATCACGCGTCTTATCAGGAGCAAGTCGCTCCAATTCTTCATCGGTGACAACAACGTACTTGTCCTTATCAACTTCAAAACCACGAACTATTTCATCGGCGTCCAAATCCTTTTCCGTTGTCTCGGAGTAGTACTTGCGCGCCAACGGTTCGCCGTCAGGACCCAGCAGGCGCAACGGGGCGCGACTGGCGCGATTCGCCGGGAAGAGATTGACCGGCACACTGACCAACCCGAAAGTGATGGTGCCGGACCAGAAAGGGCGACCTCCATTCTCTTCGTCGTCTGCTTGCTTCTTTTTGCGAGTCTTAGGCAGCGCTCTTCTCCTTGCTCTTTTTTACTGCAGCAATGCTTTTGGTCAGGGCGCTATCGAGCGCGGTTGTCTTGCGCTTCGCTTTGACCAGCTTCAGCCGGGGCGCGTGTCCTTTGGCTTTGCTCTCAATGAATTTCAACACACGCTCGCGATACTCATCCCTGTAATCGGCGGGTCTGAACTCATCCGCCAGCAGACTAACAAGGTGTCGCGCCATGCCTAATTCCTTTTGGCTCGGCTCGCGACCGCCCGGTTTGGGCAGCCCGGCCGCGGAAATGACCTCTTCAGCATTTCTCAACGTGGCCAGAATCAGGTAGCCATCCTGTGAACGTAAGGCTCCCTGGTAAGCTTTGTTCCGCATCACCCACTGCGCAATTCCTTCGCGTTCGGTGCCGGCCAGGGCTTCGGCCAGGGCAAAATAATTTTTCTCATCGCCATCGGGAGCCAGATAATAGGGACGTTCGTAGTATTGCTGTGTAATCTGGTCCGTGGGAACAAATTCCCCAATTTCGATCTCCCTTGAAGGCTTTGGCTTGATGCTTTCCAGGTCCTCCTCGGTCAGGATTACAAACGTTCCCGGCTCAACTTCATAGCCTTTTCTGATTTCGTCGTTTGCTACCTCCTGGCCATCCTCGAGCTTGACCATATGCTGCTTGATGCGTTCATGGCGCTTGTCCAGGATGTGAAAACGGACGTTTCGATCGCTCACGGCCGCATACAGTTTGACCGGAATCTTCGAGGCGCCGAGCTTGATTACCCCCTTCCAGATGGACCGTGCAGCCATTTTGTAATCCTCCCGATTAAATCCCCAACTAAATCAGCTTGTAGACTCGTCACAATCAAAGCACGTCCAACAAACCGTTAATGACTCCGCCCCCTGCTTCACCTGAACGCAGGCGCTGCAGCTCGGCCCATCGCAGTCAGCACAGCGATACTCCGTCTCGTATAGGTACAGTTGCTGGCAGGCCGGGCACAATTCTGTACCAGCATCCCGCCACCATGGTGTCGGGCTCGCCTGTTTACTCATTCGCATAAGGAACAAGGCAGTTCCTGTTCCACAATCTGATAACGGGTGTCACGGCGCGTTCCGAACGCCCCCATCGCCATTCCGAGGCCGGGCACTTACAATCATGAGCTGACCACCAGCAGCGACACCGGAGTCTTTTGCAGCAATACTTTGACGCTATGTCCGAAGAAGACACCGTCACCGGGTCGCACGTTGGCCCCCAGAACCACCAGGTTGTGTTTCCCTTTCTTGATTTGGCGCAGAATTGATGGCTCGGGCGCGCGATTGACTTTGACCACGGTTGTGATTGGCACGCCTTCGCGCTTCCCTAACGCCTCAATGTCTTTCAACAGTTCACGTCCGGGCCTGAGACTCTTGCTACTGCGCCTCGCAAACAGCGCCTCATCCAGGGGAGGCGAAACATTCAGGGCCGTAACCCCGCAGTTGCAGCCCTTGGCTATGGCGACCGCCACCTCTACGGCACGTCTCGAATAGCTGGTTCCCGTCGTGGGAACGAGAATATTCATTCCCGTAACCCGCTCACCGGCTTCCGTTTCTTCCCGGGCCACGGCGATTGCGAGTGCCCCTTTGAATTCGCGCACGAGCTGTTCGATGGAACTGCTGAAGGCGCCGGTGTCCTGGCCGTTCTGTGCTAACGCATCCTCGAGGCCGACGAAGACCATGTCATAGCCATTCTTAATTTCCTGCAGGATAGCGACTGAAGCCTGCTCCTCAGACTCGCGCGCATTGAGCTGTGCCGGAGGCGCGGAAGTTTCTTCTTCATCGCTGCTCTTCCTCCTTCTCCTGGCTTCATTGGCGACAGCTACTTCCATGGACCATTTGACCCGATCCTCGATGCTTGCGCGCAGCACCGGTTGGGCGCTGTTCTTCTGCTTCTGCGGCGCCAGATCGATCACCGTCGCCATAATCTTGCGGGTACCGACAAACAGTCCGCCCAGCAGGGCTGCCAGTTGTCCACATTCGCCTTCGTCGGCGGCAATCAGCAATCTTTCAAGATGCGGAACAAAATCGTTTGCCTCTGCCTCCTCCCGTTCCAAACGCTCTTTTTCCGCTCCAGTGGCCGGAATGCGCGCCAGAGCCCAGCGCAACATTGGCGGCATCAACATGGTGGTAGTCACCGCCATGACTACAATCAGTGTGTAGAAATCCTTCGTCAGCACGCCGATTGAAAGCCCAATCGTAGCCACAATCACCTCGGTCGTGCCTCGGGCATTCATACCGACCGCCAGAGCGATCGCTTCGCGAGAGGTGAGACCGCCGAACCTGCCACCAACATAACAGCCAACCAGTTTTCCCAAACTCGCAATCAGGATCAGACCAACAGCAAGTTCGAGTTTGTTCCAGTCCCGCAGAATGGTGAGATCTACGCTGAGACCGGCCACGGCAAAAAACACCGGGGCAAAGAGCGCTACAATCACCCCGCGTAGTTGCTCGCGTATGTGATCGGTCATCATCGGTGCCTGGCCCACCAGGATGCCGGCAACAAAAGCGCCCAGCACGGTGTGGACGCCAAGGAGATCTGTTCCGACCGCCATCACGCACATGAGAACCAGGACTACGGAGAGGACTGAAAACTCGATCTGCAGGTTGTCATTGATCCAGCGAATGGTTTGGGTGATCAGGGCCCGTCCAAAGGTAAAGCTCACCGTCAGGAAAATCAGCGTCCCGGCGACCGTAAAACCTACACCCTTGAGATTTAGCACTCCTTCTGCGGCCAAGCCGGAAATAATCGCCACAATGATCCAGCCAATCGTGTCGTCGATGATCGCCGAGGCCAGAATCAACTGGCCAATATTGCGGCGCATGAAGTCAACTTCCATGATGACCATGGCCACAATCTTGATCGAGGAAATGGAGAGCGCCGTCGCCAGGAACAGGGATGTCAGGAGGCGCTTATCCGGGGCCGGCAACAGCCAATCGGGCAGCAATTCTCCCAACACCAGACCGCAGGCAAAGGGAACCACGATGCCGAAAACTGACGAGAAAAACGCCATGCGCTTGCGTCGCCGCACAATCGCAAAGTCAGTTTCCATACCGGCCAGCAGAAGAAGCATGAGGATGCCGAGCTGAGAAAGCCCTTCAATCATCTTCTTCAGTTCCACCGACTCCGGGAAGATCAGATGATGTGCCGCGGGCCATAGATTTCCGAACACCGTTGGTCCAATGACAACCCCCGCAATCAACTGGCCCAGAACCTCGGGTTGGCGGATCCGCAACATCAGTTCGCCCAACAGACGGCCGATCACCAGCATCAAGACGATCTCGACGAAGAAGACTATTACCGTGTGGTCGGCGTGCGTGACTTTGTCGCCCTCGGCGAGGAGGAGAGAAAGAGTGGTTGGCAGACTGGCAGAAACAATCAAGCTGGTCACCGGGTCAACTTCCTGAGACGCTACAATGTATGGTCGACCCCAGGGCTATCGGATCAAATAACAACAATAAAAATGCAAGATTTTGAGATTACACCGGGTTGTCTTGTCTTTCGTATCACGACAAATGCGTCACCACAGCTTTCCCGCAAGCTGCTTTTGAACGCAATCGACAGGACTTTCCTTGCATGCAGCCGCCCGTAGCCTTGCAATCAGGGTGCCTTGCCGGTTTGCCGCCTTACGGAATGCGGATATTGAAGCAGAGCAGATTTTCCATTTCTCATACTCTCAAATGAGAAATGGAAAATCTGCTGCTCAAATCCTGAGTAGCACCGCTCCCGCTACCGCTCCCGTCGCTTTCGCGATGGCCGAGGCGTAAAGACCCGCCTGCTTCTGGTAATCTTCCAGCCTGCCGGCTATTTCAAAGTCGGTCTTGTAATCAACCACCGTCCAAAAACCAGCTTCGCGAAATGCGAGGTCCACCACCCCCTCAACCATCAGGCCATTTTCAAGTTTGAGCGCGATTGGAACCTCGCGCCGGCACTCTCCACGTTTTTCCGCCGCCGCAGCCCGTTGCATCAGGGTATGACCAAGCGTTTTGGCCACCGTCTCGGCCGCTGCCGCGATTTCCTCATCGGGCGCGGCAAAGATACGCCCCTGCGCCCGCGCAATCTTATCGATGCCGGCCCGATCAGAGTCGAGATCCACTATTGATAAGACCGCATGCACGAGCGTACCGAAACGCTTGCCATGCGGTCGGGTGAAGTCTATCCCAACCGACTCAACCCTCGCTTCGCCGGCCGGCGCCTCGGCCACATGCTGTTCAGCAGCCGCGGTGGCTGTGATCACTTCCCATGCCGGTACGGCCGCACTTTGGCGAGTGCTCGAGCGCTGGCTCTGCCATTGTTCATGGCTACGAATTCCCTCTTCCGACCGCAACCTGCCCTGATCTTCCCTGAGATATTCCGTCAAACGCGAGCTGGACCGAACCGCGCTGCCCGGGGGCGACAGCACCGACGGATCCCACCAGACAACTCGATGCGCGCCAGCCTGCGCCCGCTGGAGCCCGGGACTCACGGACCCAATCGACCGCGGAGCGTTTTGCGGACGGGCGGCAACGGTGTCATCGCCAAAGCGCGGACATCCCGCGGGCTGCTTTGTCTCGGGATTAAAACTGTCGTCGTCGGACGGATACAACACCGGGTTCAGCGTCGCCAGCCAGCCTTCATATGGACTATCGCCAACGGCGCATACGACCAGCAGATCGCGAGCCCGGGTCGCTGCCACATACAACACTCGCGCAGCTTCTTCCTGCTCGATTCGCATTTCATCTTCCGCGTGCTCCTGAACTTCGGCTGGGGTGCAGCCCGCGAGTCTCATGACGCTCAATCCCGCCGCCTGATCAACCCACTTCGACGGCTCGCGCGTGTCCTTGGCTGTGATATCAACCAGCAGCACGACTGGGAACTCGAGCCCCTTGGCCTTATGAACTGTCATGATGCGCACGCCGTCCACGCCCTCCTCCATGATCGGCGCATCGCCCACGTCGCCGTTCTCGGCTTGCTCGTCGAGCCAGTTCACGAACGAACGGAAAGAAATCAACCCATTGCGCTCAGCCCGCCGAGCCATGTCGGTGAGACGCATGATGTTGGCCAGCGCCTGCTCGCCGGTGGACCAGTTGGCAAATCCTGCATGAGCACGAGTAAGCGCCAGCAGACTCTGGATGCTCTCGGCAATCGGTCGCCGATTCCGTTGCCGATGCAGCTCGCGGAGGATCGCTAGCGCCTCCACAACCTCCTGCAAACTGGCAGGTAAGTCTTCAGGGGGTTGCCGGAAAGGGTGAAAGCTGGAACAGAGACTGCGATAAGACAGGAGCTGCGCATCGGTAAAGCCGAAGAGCGGGCCCCGTAGGGTGGCAAACACCGCTAAGTCATCGTCCGGCCACTCGATGGCCGTGAGCGCGTTGCGAATGGCCTCAACTTCTTCACGCGTATGGAAAGAACTACCGCCCACCAATAGATGCGGGATCTGATAACTCTCGAGCGCCTGCACGTAGCTCCTGGTGACATCCGTCGAGTAATGACGCAGCCGTCTGAACAGGAGACAGATGTGCCTGGCCTGTAAAGGCACTCGTGCATCCGCGCGGCCCCGCTCCGTGACTCTCCAACCACTGTCGTTGAGCAGCCAATTCAGAAAGGCTGCCACATCGCCAGGCAGCGATTCATCGATCTTCCAATCGACTACCTTGCCGTAATTGCCATACGGTTGCGACACAGGCAAAGCCACCAGCGCCGGTTGCGTCCCTGGTCCAATCCGGCTGGGGGCGAGCGGAACGTAATGGGCCTGGGTCAACGACTCTCTGGCCATCACCGGGGCAAAGGCTGCGTTAACCGCTTCCTGGATTTCCGGTACCGCGCGAAAACTGACATTCAAATCAACCAGAGCGCCGCCCGAGGCGACCACCTTTTGCTTGACCTCCTGGTAAAGAGCGACGTCGGCGCGGCGGAAACGATAGATCGATTGCTTGGGATCGCCAACGATAAAAAGCTTGCCGGGCACCAATCGCACCGCGCGCCAGTTGCGCTCGTCCGGATCGTCCGCTCCGAGCAACATAAGAATCTCCGCCTGCAGCGGGTCCGTATCCTGAAACTCATCGACAAAAATATGAGTGAAGCGACATTGCAGCTCAACGCGAATTTCACGATCGTCGCGCACCAGGTTTCTGGTGCGCAGCAACAGATCCAGAAAGTCGAGATAGCCCGCGCGCTCTTTCAGCTCTTCGAAGTTCTCAACCACCTGCCACAATTCCGCGCGCAGCCGGGGTGCGAGATCGGCGCCCGATTTATCGACAAACTCTTTAATACGCGTCTTCAGAACGTCCCGGCGCTCTCTTAGCTCGTCCGCTGGGAACCCGTCCCTTCCGTAGTATGCTTTCCAATCCCTGGCCCGGCCCCAGCTCCCGAGTAAACCAAACAAACGCGCTTCGATGCCGTCGTAATCGCGCGGCTCGCCCAATGATTCAACCCGCGTCATTTCCGCCACGTAGTGCTTCAGGTAAGCCAGCGATTTTGTTAGCCATTGATCCGGCTTGCCGCTATCGGACCAGTCGCCGAGCGCCTTCATTTCGTCAACCAGTTCGTCTATCTCGGCATCGCGCGCGAAACCCTCGCAAGTTCTCCAGGGCGCGGTAAAGTCCCGCTCTTTGACCAGCTCCCAGGCTGCATGGCGCAGTACCGGTTTGGGTCCGCTCTCGCCAGGCCGGCGAGCGAGCGTCGCGCTGCGGCCGCCGCTGTATTCCTTTCGTTGCGGCCGGCGGAGAATGCGGCGCACACCTTCACCGGGGTTTGCGAGCTGTGCTTCAAACCAGCGCTCGAAAGCGAGGTCAAAGAGCTGATAGGTCATGTCGTCAGGAGCAACTTCAAACAAGGGATCGATTCCGGCTTCGACGGGATGTTCTCGCAAAAGGTCAGCACAGAACGAATGAATAGTTCCGATCCGCGCTTCTTCCAGCTCCTGCACGGCCTGTCGCAGATACTCAGTGACTGTGGCTGATTCAGCCTGCTCCTGACGCGCCAGTTCAATCGCTGACCGCAGACGCAGCTTTAGTTCGCCAGCCGCGAACTCAGTGAACGTAACCGCGACGATGTTCGCTAGTCTCACTCGTCCGGAAGTAATGCCCGCGAGGATCCTGCCGACCAGCGCGCTCGTCTTGCCGGTACCCGCCGCCGCCTCAACCACGAGGGTAGTATCCAGGTCGTGACGTATCTGCTCGCGCGCCGCCTGGTCGGCGAGCGAGGCGCCCGGCTTGATGGCGGCCTTTTTCGTCATGGCAGCTCTCTCATTGCCTTGATCTGTACCAGGTGATCGCGCGGCTTCATACCGCTGCGTTGTTCTTCAAAACTTCCACAGACCGCGAGGAAATCGCACCAGCGACACGCGCCCTCGTCAGGAGCGGCCGGCAGAAAGGACTCCGCCAGCCCCTGCCGAATAGTAATCAACACAGTGTTCAGGATGCTGATGTTTGCTTCGTCGAGAGGAACCACACGGTCTTCATAGCCGCCCGCTGCGGTGCAGTAATAGAGACGTCCCGACTCGATGCGGCCGGGCAGCAGCTCCTGACAAGCGAGCGCGTAAAGTAACGGCTGCAGGTATTTCCCACCGCCGACAATCGTTTCCTTGTCCGCATAAGCTCTGCCGGTTTTGTGATCGGTGACCCGAAACCTGTCAGTCCCCTGCCGCTCGATGAGATCGATCGAACCGCGCAGTTTCAGATCGCCTATGATAGCCACCGGCTCGGGCACACTCGCCGGATCACACGCCCTCGGACCGCGGTCGCTGAGGCCAAACGACAGCTCAAACTTGTCGGGAATCCAGCCATCATCATTGCCGGCCATGCGGCGCAGCCACTCGCGCAGATCCGCCTTGATGCTGTTGATGCCGTCCTGCCAGACGCGCGGAATCGCCGGCGCAAGTTCGTCCTCATATTCCGCCGCCAGCCGCGCCAGCGCGCCGTCAACCAGAGCGAACGCTCTGGCCAAAGAACCGGCGTCGAGCGGTAACAGCCCTTCGTGCTTCAAGGCAGTCAGCACTTCGTACTGCGTCTCATGGAACAGGGACCCGCGCGTCAGAGGGTCAATCACTTCGATCGCGGCGGGCTCCTGGCGCAAGTCAAGCCGCAGGATTGCGCTGAGGAAGAATCGATAAGGACAATTGGAGTAGTTTTGCAGCGCGGTCGCGGAAAAGGACCGTGCAGAAAATTGGTGCCTGGCCAGGCTCTGCCGCGCGAGCTCGTCAGCGTCCACCAGGCCGTCATTTGCGGTCCAGCGGCGCAGCCACCGCCGGCTGCGAGCGCGCAGCGCGCGCGCCAGATGCTTATTGGCCGTCAGCAAATAATGCGCTCGCCCGGTTGACTGCTCATCTTTCGCATCAACCAGACTCGCCAGCAAAGCAAGGTCATACTCAGCTTCATCAATGGCTGCCGGCGCCTGCTCGGGCGCCGGCCAACCTAAACGCGCCCGCGTCGTCGATTCCGCCCGCGAAGCTATCTCCTCAAATCCGGGCAAAGCGCCTTCGGCGGAGCGCAGGACTTCCAAAGCATAGAACGAAGGCACGCGCGGTCTGGACTGCTGCACATCGATGCGCGGATAGGAAAGATAGACACGCTCACTCGCCGCGCCCACCGCCAGCCGTAACCCGAGTCGCTCGGCTTCCAGCTGCTCGCGACGAGTCGTCAAGTTAAGTCCGTTACGCTGGCTATCCGGCAAAATCGGATCCTCCACAATTTTTCGCGGAAAGATCCTCTCAGCCAATCCCGGAACAAAGACCAGGCGAAATGAAAATCCGCGAGCGGCCTCGACCGGACCAATAAATACCCGACCGTGGCGCTGCTTCGGCGGCTTGACTCCCAGGTCGTGCAAGCGCGCGTCCAGCACTAGCTGCACTTCGTAGAGGTCGACCGGCCCCACCGACCCCATTGGCTCCAGTTCCGCGAGCGTCGCGAGGACCCCTTCAGGTCTTCGCAAAGCATTCACTGCAAGTTCTCGCAGGTGGGCCAGCCACTCGTTCCAGTTTGCCTTCACAGGCAAGTGGGCCAACCGTTCGATAAGCGGGAGCGCGTATGAACGCAGAGAGTCGAGGTCGCGTTGCTGTCTCTTGATCGACTCCAGCTGCGCTTCATCTTCTGGCGCAACTTCTCGGGCCCGCAAATCGAACTCGTTCGCCAGGCCATCAAGCCGCCGCTGCCAGCGATCCCTTCCCCCAATCACCGCCGAGTCGACCAGCAGCCGTTCCCAACGGGCAGGTGTGCGCAGGGCGCCGTCGACTACTGTGCTCGCCTCCGGCTGCGCCAGCAGCGCGTCCGCCTCGGGCTCTGTTGCCTCATCCTCCTCAACCTCGTCGCCGGCGGCGGTCAACTCATCAGCAGGCGCGACCCAGTGGGCTTCCACGTCTTTGCTGGCGTCGGGCGCCGGTACCTGACCCAATGACAGGTACTCAGCAAACCCGCTGGCCGACAGACCATCAGCGGCGCAAGAGAGCAGCGCGAGCAGCGCCCGCCCAGCCGGGTCGGGAGCTGTGGTGCCGTGAACAAAGTAGGCCGGGATTTCTGCGCGAGCCAATGCTTCCTGCAGATGCGAGCGGTACTCGCCGGGAGAGTTGAGTAACACTGCCATCTGATCGAAGGGGACGCCCCGCGCTGCTTCGGCCTGGATGTTACGCACGATCTCGACACACTCGCGCGGCTCGCCCGGCCAATTCTGCAAGCTCACGCTCGCGTCGAGCGCCGTGAGTGGCGGCACCGAATCCTCAAAAAGGTGTTGCTTCGCATACGAAAGACTGTTCGGAGTACGGTGACTGGTCGCTGCTTCGCTTCCGCCAGACGCCTCACTAATCTCGCACTTGAGCGCCGCCGCGAGCAGCATCGTCGTACGCTCATCACCTCGCGGTACCGTAGCCAGTACACCACTGGAGCGCTCCGCGAGTTCCTCGATCAACTTCTGCTCGAGCCGCCCGCGCACCGCGACGTCAAGCAACAGCAACGGTCGCCCGAGATATCGCGCGTTTTCCGGGAAGTCGAGCGAATCTATGGCCGTGCGAAATAGGACGGTGCGGTCCGAGAGCCTTGCCTTTTTTAATTCCGCAGCCACCAGCGCAGCGATTGCTGCCAGGTCCTTCCCCCCACGCGGCAGCCGGGCCACCTCGTCCGGATCAATCTCATTAATACGAAGCTCTGCCAGCGTTCCCGCAACCGCTGCCGGAAATCCCGGCCTCGTAGCCACCGGCGCGAAATAATTCAATTTGCCCGTCGCCTGCAGCGTATGAATGGCCCGGGCCACGATAGCGGTAAAAGAGAGATTGCTGGCTGGGGCGCTTCCCGTCTGCGCCAGCGCCTGCTGGGCCAACTGCGCCGCCAGAGTATTCAGCGTCAGGCGCTTGAGACCAAACCACGAGCCTGTCGCACTCACGAGGTGCAACTGAAAATCGATTGCCGCTGCGGCCGAGTGAGCAACCACCAATATCTCTGCGTCGCGAGGAAAGGCACGGACCCAGGCAAGCGCAGTCTGTACTCGCTCCGCCGCGTCGGCGGAAACTTCAATTCTGTTTTTATTCGGAGGTACCGTCATCGAGCCGAAACTGTGGTTGCGAGAGGCCAGGCTGACATGCAATTTTTGAAACACCCGCAGCGAGCTTGACTAGTGCTCGTGAGGCCTCACATTTGTTATCTGCCTACGTTGTTCAGACATACCTGAGCGCAAAAACTCGCGGCTGATTGGGGGCGGACTTGTTCAGGGTAAGAGACCTGCAAACTCTAGATGATCGCCATCTGTGAAGCAAGAGCTTTCGAGTTGACGTCTCCGGATTCTCTCGCTTATTGTCTGCGTCGTACAACCAGATTCATTTCCAGCCTCGCAGTGACCAGGAAACTGAAAAGGAGCTTATGAGCAGCAGCATTCAGGAGAAACAAAGTGTGCGGCAACAGGTGTCTGAGGAAGAATGGCGCGCGCGCGTCGATCTGGCCGCGGCCTATCGCCTGGTGGCGCTCTATGGCTGGGACGATCTGATCTTCACGCATCTCTCGGCGCGTGTTCCCGGACCGGAGCATCACTTCCTAATCAACCCGTTTGGCATGTTGTTTGAAGAGGTCACTGCGTCAAGCCTGGTCAAAGTAGGGTTCGACGGCCAAAAAGTGTCTGACTCTCCTTACCAGATCAATCCGGCGGGCTTCACGATTCATAGCGCGGTGCATGCAGCTCGCGAGGATGCGCTCTGTGTCATGCACCTGCACACCAGTCATGGCATCGCGGTCTCGGCTCAGAAAAATGGTTTACTGCCCTTGTCCCAACAGTCCTTGTTCTGTCTGGCGTCGCTGGCCTATCACGACTACGAGGGCGTGGCGCTGGACGAAGAAGAGAAACCGCGCCTGGTCTCCGACCTGGGCGACAAAGTGTTCATGATTCTCAGAAACCACGGCCTGCTGACGGTTGGTAAGACGCCGGCAGAGGCGTTCCTCGCGATGTTCACCCTCGAACGTGCCTGTGAGATCCAGATTCTAGCCCAATCAGGCGGTGGTGAACTGGTCTCGGTGGCGCCCGAGGTACTAGGAAAAGTTGCGCGCCAACTGCAGGCAGCCACGTTGGGAATGGGGGCAGCGCTGGGCTGGCCCGGACTGCTGCGCAAGCTGGATCGAATCGATGCGTCTTATCGCGAATAAGCGCGGCCTGTGCGGCTTGTTCGCTCAGCCAGGCTGGCAAGCGATCAACGCAAATGTTGAGTTCCGTCTTAATAGCTTTGTGTTAAAGTTCCGGCCATGAAAATTGATCGCCGCCACTTCTTATGCGCGTCCTCGGCCGTCTTGGTTGCTCAAAATAAGCTTTCGTTTGGCGCCGGCAAGCCAGCCGGCAATCCGCAAAAATCGCGAGCCGGACAAGCTCTCTCCGTTACCGGAAAAGAGGTCACGGTCTATACCACGGCCGCGAAGACAGAGCACCGGATTTCAACCACTGACAAGTTGAGTTTCAAGCCGGTGGGCCAGCCCAAGGAAACCCAGGTATGCGTCTTTGTCGATCCCACGCGCCAGTTTCAAAGTTTTCTCGGTATTGGCGGCGCCCTGACTGATGCGTCAGCCGAGACCTATGCCCGTTTACCCAAAGAAAAACAAAACGAGATTCTGACTGCCTACTTCGACGACCAGCGTGGCATTGGGTACCGGCTCGCGCGCACCAACATTCATAGTTGTGATTTCTCGAGCGGCAGCTACACCTATGTAAACGAAGGCGACGGGGAACTGAAATCGTTCAGCATCGAGCACGACCGGCAATTTCGGATTCCGTTTATCAAGCAGGCGCTGGCCGCAGCGGGTGGAAAGATAAATATTTTTGCCAGCCCCTGGAGTCCCCCCGCCTTCATGAAAACCAATAACGACATGCTGCACGGCGGCAGCTTACGTCCAGAGTTCTATCAATCGTGGGCCAACTACTATGCGAGGTTTATCAAGGCATATCAGCGCGAGGGCATACCCATCTGGGGCCTTTCCATTCAAAACGAGCCCATGGCCACACAAAAATGGGAGTCATGTATTTTCTCGGCTGAGCAGGAGCGAGATTTTCTCAGGGACCACCTTGGTCCAACCTTAAAGCGCGAAGGTTTGGGAGACAAGAAGATCATTGTCTGGGACCACAATCGCGACTTGCTGTATCAGAGGGCCAGCACCCTCCTGGCTGATCCCCGGGCGGCAAAGTTTGTCTGGGGCATTGGTTACCACTGGTATGAGCCCTGGAGCGGCGGCGAGCCGATGTTCGACAACGTCAGGTTGGTTCACGAAACCTTTCCCGACAAGCAGCTCATCTTTACCGAGGGCTGCGTCGATGCTTTCGATCCCCGCAAGCTTGGCGAGTGGAAGTTCGGAGAACAGTACGGCCGCTCGATGATCAATGACTTTAACAACGGGACCGTAGGCTGGACTGACTGGAACGTTTTACTGGATGAGAGAGGCGGCCCAAATCACGTCGGCAATTATTGCTTTGCGCCCGTGCATGCCGACACGAAAACGGGGCAGCTCAATTATCTGAGTTCCTTTTACTACATCGGGCACTTTTCCAAGTTCATTCAGCCGGGGGCGCGTCGGATTGCCAGCTCTCCCAGCCGCAGCCAACTGCTTTCGACCGCCTTCCTCAACCCCGACGGCAAAGTGTCGGTAGTGGTAATGAACGCGAGCGACAAGAACGCTTCCTATTGGCTCTGGGTCGCCGGCGACGCCGTGGAAGTAAACAG
>DAIMCP010000088.1:0-9119 GCA_036726305.1 Pyrinomonadaceae bacterium
CCTGCCCGACTCAGATTGTTAGGAAGCACAAAAATGAAACGGACTGCCCTGCTTTTGCTTACAGTGTTCCTTACTGCCTGGTCGATTACGGCGCAGACTAAACAGGATCTCAACGATCAATTGTTTGAAGCCGTCCGCGCCGGCGACGCTGCGCGAGTCGAGGCGCTGCTTGATAAAGGTGCCGATGTAAACGCCAGGTTCCGTTACGGTACAACTGCGCTATTTAAAGCTGCCGAACGTGGTTACCTCGAAGTAGCCAAGGTACTAATCGCACGCGGTGTCGATGTGACGGTGAAAGACACCTTCTACGGCTCCACGGCGATCTCCTGGGCCCTGGAAAATAATCACTTCGACATAGTAAAGGCCATACTGGTCAAAGATACAGGTAGTGTCGATGAAGTGCTGCTTGCTGGGGTACGCTCGGGAGCAGTGGCCTTGGTTGAGATTGCCCTGGCCCAGGGTGGCGCCAAGCCGGAGACGCTTACTGCTGCTTTGGTGGTCGCCACGAATGATAAGGAGAAAGCAGGGATTGCCGAGCTGCTGAAAAAGGCCGGTGCCGTGCCTCCACCGGAAATTGACGCGGCCATCCTGCAAATGTATGTCGGAACTTACAAGGACGAACGAGGAACTGAGGTTACCGTTACTTTCAAGGACGGAAAACTCTCGGCCACCGTGGTCGGCCAGCAAACCTTTGCCCTCAGTGCCATCGACAAATTCACCTTCAAGCCGGCGGCTTTTGACGGGCTCGTCATTACTATGAACGTTGCCGGCGGTAAAGCTGAAAGCTTTACGCTGAAACAAGGGACCAACAACACTCTTTTCAAACGCGTCGCCGAAACGAAACAACCGTAAGAAGTGAAAGTTGTCAGTGGTCAGTAATCGGTAGTCAGTTGTCAGTTGTTAGTGGTCAGTTGTTTGTAGTCAGTTGCCAGTAGTTAGTTGTCAGTGGTTAGTGGTTGCGAGTTCGTCGTCAAACTCGAAATTATTCCCTCAGGCTCAAATGCATCAACAGTCGGACGCGGCCGGCAACTAACTGACTACTAACAACTAACAACAACAACTGACAACTGACTACTTACAAACTTGAGGTTCAGTCAATGAAACCCTTTCTGGTAATCAGTTTTTGCCTTTTTTGCGTACCGGCGGTGGCCCAAAATTGGCCGCAGTTTCGCGGCCCCGGCGCCACCGGCGTGGTCGAAGGGCGACCGGCGGTCGTTAGCTGGAATGCCGAGAAAACGCTCAATACCCGCTGGAAGACCGCGATCCCCGGCCTTGGCCATTCCAGCCCGGTAGTCTGGGGGAATAAAATCTTCATAACCACGGCCGTAACCAGCAGCGCAAAAGACGAAACACGCTACGGACTTTATGGCGATGTTGCACCCGTCAAAAATGACCCGAAGCACACGTGGAAGGTCTATGCCCTCGATAAAGCAACCGGCAAAATACTTTGGGAGCGAGTTGCCTTTGAAGGCCTGCCCAAGGTTAAGCGCCACCCGAAATCGACTCACTCAGACTCAACCCCTGTTACCGACGGAAAGTATCTCGTGGTCTTGTTCGGATCGCATGGCCTCTACACTTACGATTTGAATGGGAAACTCATCTGGCAACAGGATATCGGTGTACTCGATTCCGGTTGGTTCTATGATGCCGACTACCAGTGGGAACATGGCAGCTCTCCAATCATCTATCGCGGCCTCGTAATTATTCAGGCAGATGTGCAAAAAGACTCATACATCGCTGCCTACAGTTTGAAGACTGGAAAACTCGTCTGGAAGACGCCCCGAGAAGAGATTCCTTCCTGGGGCACCCCAACCGTCTACGAAGGCAAGACTCGCGCGGAATTGATTACCAATGGGTCAAAGGCAATTCGCGGATACGATCCGCTCACCGGGAAGGAACTGTGGCGCCTCTCGCCAAATTCTGAAATTACGACACCCACGCCCTTCGCCGCTCTCGATCTCATTTACGTTACCAGCGGCTATGCACCGATTCAACCGATCTACGCAATCAAGCCAGGTGCAGCCGGCGACATCTCATTGAAAGACGGCAAAGAATCAAATGAATCCGTCGCCTGGAGCAAACAGCGCGGGGGCCCCTACATGCCTACACCGGTCGTCTATGGCGATTTGCTCTACACGTGTTCGAACCAGGGAGTACTCACCGCGTACAATGCCCGGAGCGGGGAACGCGTTTATCAGGAGCGCGTGGGCGGCAAGGGAGCTCCCTTCACCGCCTCGCCCGTAGCCTCAGACGGGAAGCTATACCTGTCGAGTGAAGATGGCGACGTCTTTGTGGTGAAGACCGGACCGAAGTATGAACTGCTGGCGACAAATCCCGTGGGTGAAGTTTTGATGGCAACCCCGGCAATCACCGACGGTATGATCATTGTGCGTGGTATTAATCACGTATTTGCATTTGGAGAAAGTGCGGCGCCTAAGAGCGTCCATGGAAACTAACAATTTAGCTGTAGGGCCGGTCTAAAGGACATCCACGATGAAAAGCTATTCGTCAAGGGTCATTCGGATTTTTGTTCCTTGCCTTCTTGTCTTAACAATCTTCGCTGCCAAGGCTGCAGCGGATCCCAACTGGCCGCAATGGCGCGGGCCTGACGGTCAGGGCATTTCCCTTGAACAAGGATTGCCAATCGACTGGAGTGGAACCAGAAACGTCAAGTGGAAAACGGCAATCGCAGGCCGAGGGCATTCCTCGCCAATCGTCTGGGGCAAAAAGATATTCCTCACCACGGCCCTCGACGGCGAGTTGATTCCCGGTCGCCCCGCCGGTGTGACTCACAGACTCTCTGACGGCACCGATTTTGTTCATCCCGACGCCGTTGGTGCAAACTTGCGTCACACTTTCAAAGTTATTTGCATCGATCGGCAAAGCGGAAAGATTCTGTGGGAGCGGATAGCCTTCGAAGGTCCCGTTAAAGACAGCCGCCACAAGGTTGCCAGCTTTGCTTCTTCAACTCCCGCGACTGACGGTAAATACGTTTTCGCTTTCTTTGGCAGCGAAGGTCTGTACGCTTACGACTTTAGTGGCAAACTGGTCTGGAAGCAGGATCTCGGCACGCTGGGAACAGCCAGTGTCGGCTATGGCGTATCGCCCATACTCTACCAGGACCTTGTGATAATGCAGTGCGATGATAGCGGCGGTCATTCATACATCGCCGCTTTTGAAAAGAAGACCGGCAAACAAGCGTGGCGGGCAGCGCGGGCCGTCGATATCACCTGGAGCACTCCAGTGCTGGTCCATACCGGAAAACGTACTGAATTGATCACGGCGGCAGCGGAAGCAATCATTGCCTACGATCCACTCACCGGTAAGGAACTTTGGCGTCACAAAGGCCTGGCGAGTAACGCCGTTCCCACCCCGGTTGTTTCGAAAGATCTCGTAGTTGTAACTTCGGGTTCACCCCAGAAAATTGCACTCGCGCTGCGGGCCGGGGGCAGTGGCGACGTTACCGGGACGCCGGCCCTGGTCTGGTCATACAACAAGGGCACCGCTTACGTACCCTCGCCGATTCTTTATGGCGAGTATGTTTACCTTATGACCGGCAACGGCTCGATTAGCTGTCTGGACGCTCAATCCGGTAAAGTCGAATACGAAGGCGCGCGTGTGCCAAAGGCGACGATGTTTTTGGCTTCACCAGTTGCTTTCGAAGGTAAGATCCTGTTAACCAGCGAAGAGGGCGATACCTTTATCTTGAAGGCTGGACCCAAACATGAAGTCCTGCGCACCAACTCGCTCGGCGAACCGGTCTATGCGTCGCCGGCAATCGCCGATGGCCTTATTTTCATTCGCGGCGAGCACAACTTGTACGCGATTGGCAACTAGTCCCAACAGCATTAAGGAGGCACGAAATGTTTGCCACTCAAGAGTCCACTCCCTGGCATCGCTCAACGATTGTTCTGATTGTATCTGCGCTCATTATGCCACCTCTTGGACTGGTACTACTGTGGCTGCGGCGCAATACACCAGCGGCTGTGAAGATTCTGGGGACGTTGTGTATGGTCGCCCTCACTGCAGCCTATTTTTTTGGCTTTCGCAGCTGGCGCAAATCCAGCAAAAACGATGCGGTGTATACGGCTGTGGAGCAGAACCGTGCTCAGCAACAAGCCCAGGCGCCTGCTAACAGCCAACCTGCGGGGCCGAGCTCTGCGGCTCCGGCGACGACCCCAGGTGCGACACCGGCTGCAACCGGGCCAGCCGCGCCGCCTGCCGGAGGCGCCAACGAAACCGCTGCTGCGCATGCCTCAAGAAACTATTGGACCAGTTTTCGCGGACCCAACCGCGACGGACGCTACGACGAGATGCCTGTCCTGGCTTCATGGCCCGCCCAGGGATTGACCCCGATTTGGAAGCAACCGATCGGCATTGGCTATGGATCGTTCACCGTTGCCGATGGGCGCGCGTACACACTTGAACAGCGTCGGAAACAGGAAGTGGTCGCCGCTTACGACCCGGCCACGGGGCGCGAACTGTGGACGCAGGGTTGGAATGCCGAATATACAGATACAACCGGTGATGGGCCGCGTAGCACGCCGACCTGGGATGAAGGCCGGCTTTACGCACTCGGTGCGACTGGCGAGCTTCGCTGTCTCGATGCGCGTACCGGGGCAGTTATCTGGGGCAAGAATATCCTGAGCGACAATCAGGCCAGCAACCTGCAATGGGCCATGGCAGGGTCACCCCTGATTGTCGACGATAAGGTGATTGTCCTTCCTGGTGGTAGTGGAAACAAGTCAGTGGTCGCTTATAACAAGTTGACGGGCGCCCCGGTTTGGAAATCTCAAAGCGACACTGCGGCGTATGTTTCGCCGATGCTGGTCACCCTGGCCGGGCGACGCCAGATCCTGGTAGTTAGCGCCAATCGCATCTTTGGCCTGGCTCCGGAAGACGGATCCCTGCTCTGGAGTAATCCCTGGGATACGAGCATGGGCATCAATGTCTCGCAGCCAATCATCGTCGACAAGAGCCGCTTCTTTATTTCGTCAGGCTATGGCAAAGGCGCGGCATTGGTTGAGATCAGCGGCAGCGGCAAGAGCTTTAGCGCGCGCAACATCTGGGAAAATATCAACATGAAGAACAAGTTCAACAGCTCTGTGCTTCATCAGGGATACGTCTATGGCTTGGACGAAGGCATTCTCTCTTGTGTGGATGTAAATACGGGTGAGCGCAAGTGGAAGGGCGGTCGCTACGGATACGGCCAGGTGCTGCTCGCAGGCAGCAATCTGATTGTGAGCAGCGATAAGGGCGAGCTCGCACTAGTGCGCGCCACTCCCGATCAATATTCGGAGCTCACCCGCTTTCAGGCGCTGGCGGGCCAGTTTTGGAATTATCCGGCCATTGCTGGCGGCAGACTGCTGGTACGGAACTCGAGTGAGATGGCTGCTTACAACATTGCTGCGCCATAGTGAGCGTTAAGAGAACGACTTCAGAAAGGCTCCACTCACAGAAGAGCCTGACTTAGGTCGGTACTCTGAACGCGTGCTCATGCTCGCTAAAGCGACAACGATGTCAGCGTCGTTTCATCCTTTATCAAAATCCGTTTACCCAGCACGACCGGATGCGCCCAGGTCGGGCTGGTCGCCACCGTGTACTCCGCCAGCACACCGTAATCCTTGCCGCTCACCGGCAGGAAAATCAGCCTGGCTTCGTTGGTAAGGACCAGCAGCGCCTTCCCGTCAAGATTTAGTATGGCTGCGTTTTCGCCCATGCGTCCGGGACTTTGCCAGAGTGTCTTACCCGTGTCGGCATCGATGGCAAAGAACTGTCCTTTCTTGAGGACTGAGAGACCGAAGATTATGTTCCCCTGCATTACAGGGGAGTTTAGATACATCTGGTTTTCCTTGTTGTTCCAGACTTCCTGCGGCACAAGCTCGCTACCCTGCTGGGTCAGCCGCAGGGCCGATACCCCCAGGCCCTCACGCGAAACGATCAGAGTTTCATTGTAGACGACAGCAGTGACGGAGTTTTCTTCATACTGCGACTTTGCCGGTAAGCGCCAAAGTAGTTTCCCGTTCGCCGCCGCGACGCTAATGAATTCCTTCTGCGTAAAGTTTACGACCTGACGTATTCCCGCCAGGGTGACGATCATCGGCGACGCATAAGCCGGCCCATCTACGTCGTTGGACCACTTCACTTCACCGGTTTCAGCAGCGAAAGCGGTCAGAGCTCCCTTGTCCTGGCCCCCGACGTGAGCTATCAGCAAGCCGTTATCGATCAGTGGAGACATCGCTGTGCCAAACCAGGGCGAGGTCTGCGGAAACTGCTGCGAGAACTCACGGCGCCATTTGATCTTGCCCGTGACCGCATCATGACAGGAAAGCACTCCGGTAATTCCAAAGGTGTACACCTTACCTTCGCTTACCAGCGGTGTAGACTTTGGTCCCTTGCCATGACCAGTCGCTGCCGGATGCATTTCATAGGCGATCGGCTGACCGGATTTCCAAATTTCCTTGCCGGTGGCCGCGTCCAGGCAGAGTAAGACCTCGCTGTCGTCCTGACGCGCGAAAACATAAATACGTCCATTGGCCACCACCGGCGAAGCGTGACCAATACCGACCGGAACCTTCCATTGCTGGCGCAGCGCTTTCGGCCAGATGGCCGGTAACACGGCGCCAGCGACCCTTCCGTCGCGACCCGGACCTCGCCATTGCGGCCAGTCCGCTGCGCTGCTGCCGCTCGTCACCACTACCAATACAGCCACCAGCAACCCTCTGAAGCAAAAGCGTTCGCTGCGCATCATCGAAACCTCCGGTGAAATTCCTTTCACAATTGCGGATCTATCTTCCAAACTTTGACCATGACAGCAGGGGCGCCGTCATGAACGTGGTGACCAGCGCCATGATGACGAGCATCACGAAAATACGGGCCGATAAGATTCCCAAATCGTAACCTATATTTAGCACTACCAACTCAATCAAACCACGAGTGTTCATCAAGATGCCAATCGCATATGAATCGTGCCAGCTCATTCTGGTCCAGCGTGCCATGAGCATGCTGCCGCCTAATTTTCCCGCAACCGCGACGAGGATGATTACGCCGCAGACGGACCAACTGGTCCAATCATTGAGTAATCGTATTTCCGTACGCAACCCTGTAAACACAAAGAAAAGTGGCAGCAACGCCGCCGAACTGAAAGGCTCCAGCCTTTCTCTGAGAAACGATCGTACACCCACGGTTGCAGGCATGGTCACGCCCGCGAGAAAGGCTCCGAAGAGCGCATGCATACCCAGGCTTTCTGTAAACCAGGCACAAGCCAGGGCAAATGCGAGAATCCCTGCCAACAAGCCTTTGACTTGTTTCTGATTTTCAAGGCGTCGGGTTATCAGCCTTTCGATGCGCGGTCTGACCAGCACGAGCATAACTACGACAAAGCCCAGCACTACGCTAATGGTCACGACTGCCCCGCCCAGCCCGCTTGCTTTCACGATCGCGATTACAATCGCCAGCAGGCACCAGGCAGTAACATCGTCGATGGCCGCACAGGGGATCACGGTCCGGCTCAGATTGGTTTCAGTCAAAGCGCGATCTTCCAGAATTCTCGCCAATACCGGAAAGGCCGTGAGGCTCATTGCGATCCCCAAAAAAAGAGCAAAGGCGATGAAGGACGTACCAGCGGGAGCTAAAGACTCGTATAAAACGAGGGCGAGGGTGGTGCCCAACAGAAACGGGACAACGATACTGGCATGGCTGATCATAATGACCGCGCCGGCCTTCTCCCTCAGGTGCTGGACGTCAAGCTCCATCCCCACCACGAACATGAACAGCACCACGCCGATCTGGCTAAGCAGCTCCAAGGGAACCAGTGATGCCGGAGGGAAAAGGAACAGCATCGCAGCCGGAGATAACAATCCTAAGACTGATGGACCCAGCACGATGCCGGCAACCATTTCCCCCATCACCGGAGGTTGACCGAGCTTGCGAAAGAGAGCGGCCGTCAACCTGGCCGCAAGAATTATCAGGATGATCTGTAGCAGCAGTATGCCCAGCGGGCTTCTCGCGTGCCGTTGCATCCTGTCCACGTACCCTTTTGGAGCATCAGGTGTCCTTGGCGTCGGCGCAGCGATCGCCGAGCTTAAAACGCTGGCAGGCGACTGCCCAGCTCGCAAACCTGAACCTTTCGCCAAAATGAGCCAAATGCCTGCTGCAAACATTATCAGCAGAATCACGTAAAACAAGTAGGTCCGGAATTCAGCTGGACGGGGACCGGGCAATGGTTTGCGCTCCTGCAACTTGGCCTGAATTAGACGGAACAATGTAGCACCGACCCGGAGACAGCGGATAAGAAAATGTTCACGAAAGTGCGGCTGCGTGTGTTTGCCTGCACCGTTGGGGGATTAAGGACATTCGGCGAACGCAAAGCGGCAAAGCAGCGACAGATCAGGATACGACACAACCTTCAGAGCACTCCGTGCAACCTAAGAGATCAGTCTCGCGAGACGTAGGGGTAATTGAACATCGTATACATTGATGTTAATTTGATGAACGGACTGGAAACTGCAGTGCCAATCATTGTCATCCTTTGGAAATTTGATTCGCTTTATGAAAATACACTTCCACAACAGACTCATTCTCGTATGAACTTCTGCATTTTTGGAAGGTTCGGATGCGCACCAGGGGTTTATGACCGTTAACACAAAGCAGCCGAGTACCGCGGTCGGTAACTATTTTGTTTCCAATTATCCGCCGTTCTCACAATGGAAACCGGAGTATGTCCAGGAAGCCATCGAGGTGCTTGACCAGCCGCCGCGCACCGATGATCCTCTCGGGCTCTATCTTCATATCCCCTTTTGTCGTAAGCGCTGCAAGTTTTGCTATTTCAAAGTCTACACCGATAAGAATGCCGGTGAAATCGAAGTCTACCTCGACGCCTTAATCAAAGAGAATGAACTCTACGGCCGCTCCCGAGCCATCCAGGGCCGTAAACTTCGCTTTGCTTACTTCGGCGGGGGGACGCCGTCTTACATCAGTGAGCGGCAGTTGCACTATCTGGTCGAAGGGTTGAACCGGCATGTGAGTTGGGAAAACGCCGAAGAGGTAACGTTCGAATGTGAGCCGGGCACTCTGCGCAGATCGAAGCTGGAGACATTGAAAGATATCGGCGTCACGCG
>DAIMCP010000088.1:9219-16888 GCA_036726305.1 Pyrinomonadaceae bacterium
TGCCGCTTCATTTACACTGACGCTCTCTGGCATGGCGGCGACATGATCGGCCTTGGCGTTTCGTCCTTTTCGCACTTTGGTGGCGTTCACTTTCAAAACGCCCAGGGTTTTGAAGAATACCTGGCGTTGCTTGGGCAGGATCAGCTACCCCTGTTCCGGGCTTTGACACTGACGACAAAGCAAAAGCTCATTCGCGAGATGGTCCTCCAGCTCAAGACCGGAGCTATCAACCTGGATTATTTTAGCGGCAAGTTCGGCGTCGACGTTTGGAAAGAATTTCAGGCGGTCTACGAACGACTCGACGACGACCGGCTGATCCAGCGTGTCAACGGCACGATCTCGCTGACCCGCGCCGGCCTGTTGCAGGTTGACCATTTTCTGTCCGAATTCTTCGAACCTGAACTCAAGGCAGTGCGTTACGTTTAACCAGCAGGAACCAATGAAAACGAACAAAGATTTTGATGTCATCGTCATGGGTGGCGGGCCAGCCGGCAGCACTGTCGCTAGTATTCTCGCTCGCGAAGGGCGAAAAGTCGTGCTCTTTGAGAAGGAGCGTTTTCCACGTCATCATATCGGCGAATCGCTGATGACCGACACCTACTTCACGTTTCAACGGATGGGCATCCTTGAAAAACTGAAAGCAAGTCCGTTCGTGCGAAAGTACAGCGTGCAGTTTGCCAACCCGGCCGGAAAGGAATCGCGCCCGTTCTATTTCTTTGAAGCAAACCATCATGAGTCCGCGGTCACCTGGCAGGTGACCCGTTCACGTTTCGACTTGTTACTGCTCGAGCACGCTGCGGAGCAGGGGGCCACCGTCTACCAGGAGACCCCAATAAAGCGTGTCCTCTTTGACGGGGACCGGGCTTATGGGGTCGAGGCCCGCATGATGGATGGTTCGTTGAAGGAATTCAACGCTCCCGTCACCATCGACGCGACCGGGCAGACGGCCATGCTTTCCAATAAACTCGGCTGGCGGGTGCGCGATCCCAAGTTGAAGAAAGCAGTGCTCTATACTTACTTCAAAGGCGCTCACCGCGAGCCCGATCTCAATGGCGGAGCTACGCTCGTGCTGCGCACGCCGCTGGGAAGCAACGGCTGGTTCTGGTATATCCCCCAGGAAAACGACATCACCAGCGTCGGGGTCGTCGCCGATCCGGAGTATCTGGTCAAAGATCGCGGCCAGGATCTGGCCAAGATCTTTTTCGAAGAAGTGGAGAAGGTCGAAGCCGTCCGCCGGCGTGTCGCAGACGCTGAACGGACGGACAAGATCTACTCCATCCTGGACTATTCTTATCGCTCAAAGAATTTCGCGGGTGATGGCTTTATTTTGATCGGCGACGCTTATGGTTTCCTTGATCCTATCTATTCTTCCGGCGTACTGCTGGCCCTGAAGATGGCTGAACTGGCTGCTGACAGCATTCACGATGCCTTCAATAACAAGGATTTTTCAGCGCAGCGCCTGGGCCAGTTTCAAGGCAAACTGGATCAAGGCATCGAGTCGATGCGCAAACTGGTCTATGCTTTTTATAACGAAGGGTTCAGCTTCTCGCAGTTCCTGAACAAGAACCCCGAGCAGCGGGTAAACATCATCAATCTCCTGATGGGTGATGTTTTCAAGGATGGCGTGGACGATATCTATGGTCCGATGGCTGAGTTCGCCGAGATCCCGCCCCCGCTGTACGAGCAGTACGAAAATGAGGCCGCCGGAACCAGCGGAACAGCGCCGGAAGAGGTTTTGTCTGCGAAATACGAAACCTACGATGATTGTGCCGTACTACAGGGATCAGGCGACTGAGTTCCGTGAATTCTTACGCCCAGGCGTCATTCAGACAACTCCGGTCACCGCAATCTCAGAACAGCAGTTTTACCCCAAACTGAATGTGCCGCGGATCTCTGGCGGAACTAATCGTGCCGAACGTGGGCGAGCCAAGAAAGTTATCAGGCAGGTCGAAGTTCGGATGATTGAAGAGGTTGAAGAATTCAGCCCGTAACTGCAGGTTCAGCCCCTCAGAGATACTGGTATTCTTCAGCAGGGAAAAATTCACGCTCTGGTAGCCTGGCCCATCGAGAATATTCCTGCCGGCGCTGCCAAACGTTCCTCGCGCCGGGAAAGCAAACGCAGTCGTGTTGAACCAGCGATCGGCTGAACGGTTACCCAGCTTCGGATTACCAACCAGATTCGGCCGATCATTGGCCCCAAAACCCAGAATGGAGCGCCCGGTTCCGCTGTTGTCGATGTCCGGAAGCAACGCTACGGTGAAAGGCCTTCCGGACTGGTAAGTGATGATGCCGAAACTCTGCCAGCCGCTCAGGAAAGTCGAAACCCAGCCACCCGCGCCAAAATATTTGTGCCCCTTGCCCAACGGTAGATCGTACGAGTAACTCGCCGATAAGCGATGCCGCAGGTCGAAGTTCGAACGCCCGCGTTCCGCGCGCAGGTTATAGCTGTTTTGCGGGAAGTTTGGATCGCCCGCGCTACTGAAGAAATTCGAAGCGTCGTCGATCGACTTGGCCCACGTGTATGACACGAGCGTCGCCAGACCTCGCGACAGGCGCTGCTGGTAGCGCGCCTGCAGGCTGTGATAATTCGAATTTGCCCTCGATTCGAGCAGATCAATATCGTCGAAGCGCGGGTCGGGACGCGGCACGAATGGCAATCCCGGCGGCAGGGCGCTGGGTTGCGGTTGATTTATGTCTCGGGCAGTCAATAACTTGGTTCCCTTGGACCCGACGTACGAGAGTTCCAGGACACCGGTGCGTCCGAACTGCCGCTGCACATTCACGTTCCAGTGCTGCATATAAGCGGTGCGCAGGTCCCGTTGAATAGCGAGGGCGGAATCAGGCAGCGGGAACGGAAAGAAGGTCGGAAATGGATTGCTTAACGTCAAGGGTAGTCCAGGTAGCGAAAAGAAAATATTGTTATCAAAGTAGGGAGAGTTGAAATAGAGTGCTTCGCCCGGGGCCAGGGGCGACTGATCGTAGTAGACACCGTAACCTGCCCGCAGCACGGTCTTTTCGTCTCTGCCCAGGGTCCATGCCAAGCCGACGCGCGGCGCAAAGTTGTTCTTGTCCGGGGTTACCCCGCCACGCGGGACGCCACTCGTGCCCACCCGCACCAGACTGCGTGTGCCCAGGTCGTAGACGTTAGCGCGGTCCTCGGTATCAACCGGTGGCGAGTTGTATTCATAGCGGAGCCCCGCCGTCAGCGTCAGGCGCTCTCTCACGCGAACACTGTCGTTGACAAAGAAATTGTAGCTGTGGGTGCGCAGATGCTGCGGATTATCCACATGAGCCACGCTCGTAAGCAGGGGAAATCCAAGCAACAAATCGGCCAGGGCATTGCCTGAAATTTGCGCGAATGGAGAGAACTGGAGACGGCCACGCGCTTCGACGTCGCGGAAGGCATTCTGCTGCGAGAAACGAAGGTCGAGGCCAAACCTAATTTGCTGATTCCCATTCACCAGAGTCGACGTGTTTAGAACCTGGTAAACGTTCGTCACGCTCTTTTGCGGATTGTTACCCTCGTCCCCCAGCGGCGAGAGTCCGGTGACGGTGATAAAACTAAGGCCGGCATCACGAGCATTTGACGAGGGCACGGGCAGGCCCAGCTCGGGATTGCGGCGACTTGCTTCCTGCGTCACCTTTCCTGCCACCCGGCTCAGGGCTACGCGCGTCTCGCTGGCCAGATTTGGGGTGAACACATAATTAAGGCCGGCCATCACGTTCTGGCTCCGCCGCTTGACGGTAGCGCCAAAGCCCGGCACTAGTGAAAAGCCTGCACCTGTGAAGGGCTCGAACAGGTTCCGATCACCAAAACTATAGCGGACGGTTAAGAATGCTTTTTCCCCAATCCGGTGATCGAGACGAGCGTCAAAACTGTCGTTGCGGTCGCTTTGAGTTGGCGATGAGACAAAGTTTCTTAGGGACACATTGCGATTCGGCAGGGGATAGAGGTTCGCGATGGCCCGGCCTACCGCGTTGATTCGCTGCGCAGGAATTACACCTCCGGAAAAAGGCATGCCGGTAAATGGATCATTTGGGGCACCGAAAAGGCTCAGTGAAAAATTGCCCGAGCGTTCCTGCAGCGTAGGCACGTTGGTAATTCGCGTGATGCCCTCGCGTGAACGAGTGCCTTCATAATCGGCAAAAAAGAATGTGCGGTCGCGCTTGATGGGACCACCGAGCGAACCACCAAACTGGTTGCGCAAGTACTTTGGCTTCGCTTCGCCGGCAGGCGCGAAGAAGTTACGAGCGTCAAGGGCGCCGTTACGGTAAAACTCGAAGACTGAACCGTGGAGATCGTTGGTGCCGGACTTGAGGACTACATTTACCTGCGCCCCTGGGCTGCGGCCAAAGGTCGCGTCATAGCTGCTCGTCAGTGTCTCAAACTCCCGGATAGCGTCAACCGGGGGGCGTACGCCGAAAGTATTTAACTTGGGATCGACATTGTAAACGCCGTCGAGCAGGAAGTTGTTACCGTCTTCGCGTGCACCGTTAACGCTGAAAGCAAAATCGCCGCGCGCTGAGCCAGCCGAACCTGGCGCAGCCGGAGCCGCTCCCGGCACCAGTAGACTCAATTCGTAGAAGTTGCGGCCATCTAGCGGCAGTCCTCCTATCTGGCGATTGTCGATCACGGTCCCAAGCGATGCGGAGTCCTGCTTTAATACTGGAGTAAAGCTGATCGGTCCTCCGGCGGTGTCTTGCAGAGCGCTAATTTCCAGGCGGCTGTCCAACCGCAATTCCTGATTCACCTGAAGCTCAAAGCTCGGGATCTGGAAGCGAGCGAAGCCCTGGGCCTCAACCTCCAGGCGATAGACGCCGGGCACCAGTGAAGAAATCGCATACCGGCCCTCGTTGTTGCTGACGGTGCTGCGTGTCTCGTTAGTAGCGACATTCACTACTTTCACGCTTGCGCTGGGGATCACCGCCCCATTCGGATCGTAGACAGTTCCTCTTAACGATCCGCGTTGATTCTGAGCTGCCCCGGACGAGCCGAGTAATAGCAGCGCCAACAGTGGTAACAGCTTGTGAGTCATCGACATTTAACGCCCCCAAGAACGCAATTTTGGAAATCGAAACAGGTAGTCGGAAATTTTACAATGTCGCGGACATTATGACGAAGTCCGTCACGAAATATCTGCGAAACCTGACGGTGTATGAAACAACCGGATTGCTGTTTTGTCTATCAAAGTCGAAAACTGACTGATAGAATGCAACAGTACTAAACGGAGAAAAGCCACCTGTGGTTTCAAAGTAGTTTGAGTGTTGTCCGGCGCTCAGTGGCTGCGCCCGCAATTCCGGCGCAAGATGTGGGCCTTATTCAGTCTTATTTTGAATGCGGAGGTATCTGAATGCTCTGGATCGTCTTTGCCCTGGGCGCTGCGCTGGCGTGGGGGCTTTATGGGCCGGTACTACACGGCGGCCAGGTTGCTCTGGGCAGTCCGATGCGTGCTTTGCTTTGTGTCGGCGTCGCCTACTTTCTGATTGGCGTGCTGGTTCCGCTGGCCAGTCTTTCGACCCAGGGGGGACTGCAGGGCTTCACGATGAAGGGCTCGGTGGCGGCAACCCTGGGTGGCGCGCTCGGTGCCCTGGGAGCCATCTGCATCATCTTCGCGTTTCGCTATGGCGGACTGCCGACTTACGTGATGCCGCTGGTTTTCGCCGGCGCACCCCTCGTCAATGTGCTCTTTTCGATGTGGCTGCATCCCCCGAAGACGTCGGCGAATCCCCTGCTCTATCTCGGCTTTGTGCTCGCTGCCGCGGGGGCCGGCATGGTGCTCTACTTTAAGCCGCAGGCGTGATGGTTCTTCGCGTTTGTAAAAACTTGAGTCTTTCTGTGCGTCCAATGACCAATGAGAAATCTCAAATGGAAAATAGAAAATGAAAGCAACCGCAGAACCCCAAGACCAATGGAATTTCCTTCTCTCCCCATGCCTTTGGTCTCACAGCACGAACGCGATTCGGTAGTTAAGGAGATTGTTAATGAGAATCACCAACACCCTAACCAGCACAGCTCTCCTGATTCTTTTACTGGCCGAAACTATCGCTGCTCAAGCAAGTGGTGAGTGGCCACAGTGGCGCGGACCCAACCGCGACGGCATTTCCAAAGAGACAGGGTTGCTCAAGCAATGGCCGGCAGAAGGCCCACCGTTGGTTTGGAAGGCCAAGGGAGCAGGTCGGGGATATTCAACGATGGCCATTTCTGGTGGACGCCTGTTCACCCTCGGACTGCGCGGCGAGCGCGAGTTCGTCATTGCCTTTGACATAGCTACTGGCAAAGAGGTTTGGGCTACCGCACATGGCGGCGCTTACCGCGATAGTCGCGGCGATGGACCACGCGGTACTCCCACCGTGGACGGCAACAACGTCTATGCCCTGGGAGGAAACGGGGATCTCTCAGCGCTCGACGCTAAGACCGGCCACATTATCTGGGCGCTTAACGTACTGAAGAAGTTTGGCGGCGAAAATATCAACTGGGGCATCAGCGAGTCTCCGCTGGTGATAGGCGACAGAGTCCTGATCAACGCGGGCGGGCCAGGCGCATCAATCGTTGCTCTGAACAAGAAGGACGGTTCCCTGATCTGGAAAAGCCAGAACGATAAGGCCGGCTACTCTTCCGGGATGCCTGTGCAGATCGGTACTACGACGCAGGTGGTCTTTTTTACGCATCAACGCGCGCTTGGCCTGGATCTAAAAGATGGCAAGCTGCTTTGGGAATATCCGCGCGCTGCCAATGATGTGGCGAATGTTGCAACCCCGGTCGTACGTGGCAATCGAGTCTTTATTTCTTCAGACTATGGCACCGGAGCAGGGATGGTTGAGATCAAGGCTGATGGCCGAGCGCAGGAAGTCTATTTCACTAAAGACATGCGCAATCACCACAGCAGTTCGGTGTTAATCGGAGATTATCTCTACGGCTTTTCCAGCAGCATCCTGACGGCCATGAAATTCGATACTGGGGAAGTTGCCTGGCGCGATCGCAGCGTGGGCAAGGGCTCGCTGGTGTTTGCCGACGGGAATCTTTATTGCCTCAGTGAGAACGGCGTCGTCGGGTTGGTCGAGGCTACTCCGACCGGCTATCACGAGAGGGGACGCTTTCGTATTCCACAGGAATCACTGCCTACCTGGACGCATCCTGTAGTCGCCGGCGGACGACTCTACCTCCGCGATCAGGACACCATCTATGCGTTCGATGTTCGTGAGAAGAAGTGAGGTAACCATGGCTCGCAGAAACCGGCGATGATTGCGTGTGACGCTGAAGGCGCCCGCTACTTTCAGCCCAGGGCAGCGTCGTGGGTGACTATACCGATTGAGAGTCGCAGAACACCGAAGGTGTTCGCAAAAATGAATTTGCCAACCCCGTTGGAGTAAAAGGAGGCACCTGTTTCATGCACCCAGGGAGTTTCCCTGGGCTGAGAGTGGCGGACGCCCCTGGCGTCAAGCTATTGGCTCAAAAAAACCCGGTTACGGGGTGAAATTTTACGGGTACTAACAGGCCGCTACTACTGTTCCCGTTGCTTTACAAAATCGCGCGCTTCTTTTAACTCCGGCAACCCGTCGTCCGCCTGTCGCCACTGCTCCAGAAACCGCGTGTAGATCAACGCAGCTGCTGCCTTGTCGCCGCTCTTTGCTGCGGCGCGGGCTGCGCCCAACATTGAACGGGCACGGT
>DAIMCP010000088.1:16988-19484 GCA_036726305.1 Pyrinomonadaceae bacterium
TTGTCGCCGCTCTTTGCTGCGGCGCGGGCTGCGCCCAACATTGAACGGGCACGGTTCGGCTGCCGGAGCAGCGATGCCTGAAACTGCTGCGCGGCTTCAACCGGCTTGCCAGCCAGCAGTAATAACTCACCAAATAATTCATGCGCTGGCTTGATCAGGCTCGGCGGACCTGACGGTGGACCGGCTTCCTCTTCCAGCGCAATTGCCTTTTTCATCAGCTCGGCAGCCTGCGCATGGTCACCTTTCGTCGCGGTTGCTACCGCGGCAACTTCAAGTTCATTAATGCTCGCTGGCAGCGCTTTGGCATCGGCGCCGGGCGCACCACTTTTTGCAGCGGCCACCCCCCGAATGAAAACGGGCAAGCGGCGACTGGTGTTGGCAGTCCTCAATGTCGCAGTCGGCTCCACCTGGGGAACCT
This sequence comes from Pyrinomonadaceae bacterium, assembly GCA_036726305.1. Taxonomy (GTDB): domain Bacteria; phylum Acidobacteriota; class Blastocatellia; order Pyrinomonadales; family Pyrinomonadaceae; genus JAOAPY01. The sequence goes on from DAIMCP010000088.1 coordinate 17,407, forward strand.
TGTCGGCCATTGGAGCAGCGCCATGTGCGCCGTGTCCGCTCGCCATTCCTTCGCCAGCGTCCTGAGCAATGCCGGCCGGAAAAAGTGTATTGGCCAGGTTCCAACGCTCTGTTTCGACCACGAACGCCGCGGCCATATTGGCGTAATTGTTTTCGTAGTAGCCGGGTCGCAGCTTGTTCTCGTAAGTGGTGTCCGCCATTGTCTGCCGCATCAGGTTGAGCAATTCTTCAGCTTTGTGATACCGGCCCTGTTGCAGGTAGATGTATAACAACCAATGCAGACTGTGATAATCGCGCACGCTCGGCGACAGGTGCTTGCGCTTCATCCATGTCTCGGAGGCTTCCCAGGCTGATTCGTTGGATGCGGCCGCTTCCGGCCACATTCCTAGCTGCAGAAAGATATGTGAAGGCATGTGGCGCGCATGGTGCGCCTCGGGCGCTATGTCGGCGTACCGCCGGGCCGCCGGGAGCGCCAGAACCGCATGATCCGGATCGTCGAAGGCGTGAATGATGTAATGCGCTGCACCGGGATGGTTTGGGTTCTTCTGGTAGACGTCGAGCGCAATGGCGCCGGCCAGCGCCTGGATACGATAGCTTTTGCCGTCCGGACCGAGACCAAGCAGCGAGAGAGAGTAAAACGCGGCGGCATCCAAATCATCGGCATACTCGTGATAGATCTTTTCCATGGCGACTGAGTAAGCGCGGTCGCGCGCGCGCTTGTCACCTTCGCCATAGAGCAACCGGACGGCCTCCAGATATGCTCGCTCTCTCGGCGTGAGCCGTGCGCTGTCCTTAATCTTGCCGATTACCTGGCGTGCCGCGGCCGTATCCTGCTCTCCCCAAAGTGGGTGGTTGAAGGCCATCGCTTCTCCCCAGTAACCCATCATGAATTCAGGATCGATTTTGGTGGACTCGCGAAATGCCTCGAGCGCTTCTTCGTACCAGAATGAATGCAGCGCCGCAAGCCCGCGCAAGAAGGACGCCTGCGCCGGAGCTGACCCCGAAGTTTGAAATTCAACTTTACCGAGGTTTGTTTGCTGGCTCTTGGCGCCTGGCCCGGCGGCGAGAAATATGACGACCAGAAAAACCAGGCATTTAATCTTCACCTTCATGATTGCCCCCCGAACAAATCGCGATATTTGACAGCTGCGATGACACCTAACCTACAGCCTGGACCGTCCCTGCTGTTTCCCTATGCAATACAGATTGTGCTCCGTACGAATGAAGATCCTTCCATTGGAAATCGCCGGAGAGCTCAGGCAGTAATCGTTCAAAGGATTTTCGGCCAGCACTTCGAACTTTGGTCCAGCCTTGACCACTGTGGTCAGCCCCTCCTCATTCGTCACATAGATCCGGCCATCAGCCAGTACCGGCGATGAACTATAGGTTCCGTTCCTGATTCGCTCTGGGCCGTAGATTTCTTTTCCGGTGAGACCATCGAGACACCACATGATGCCCCGGTCATTGACAACGTACAGATACTTCCCGTCGCTGACGGGAGACGGCACATCCGGACCATTAGCGCTAGACCAAAGCACGTGCGAATTCGTGATGTCGCCTTTCCCGCCGGCCCGTAAAGCCAGCAGCGGCTTTACCCTGGACGGTGCATAGATTATGTCCGCGAACACCACCGGGGAAGCCACAAGCCGGTAGGAAGGATTATTGTCCGGGTTGAGACCGTTAGCGCGCCAAAGCTCTTTGCCGCTTGCCAGATCGTGACCTGTCACACAATCGCCGCCCGTGATCACGAGCTCAACCAGCTTGCCGTTTCGAACGAGCGCCGGCGTGGTATAGGAATCCGGTGATTCACGAATGGCGGTCGTCGGTCGCTCGGCGCGCCATGAGGTCTTGCCGCTCTTCTTGTCGATGCGCAAAATGTAAGAAGGTTTGTCGGTCTTCATTCCGTGCAGCACCTGAACATAAAGGCCACCTTCAAACAGCAAAGGCGAAGAGGCATAGCCCCAGTTCAAGCCGAACTCGCCATAGTCTTTTTCGATATCGCGCGACCACAATTCCCGACCAGCGAAGTCAAATCCCTTCAACACTCCTGTACCGGTCATCACATAGACGCTCTTACCG
>DAIMCP010000089.1:0-19225 GCA_036726305.1 Pyrinomonadaceae bacterium
CTCCGGCCCCGCGGCTCTCTGGCCTATTTCATGTCCAGCAGCACATCAGTCAAACGGTTCACTACATTTAGCAATGTGCGTCCGGCTTGATCGAACTGGTTTGCTGCCGCCAGTTGTTCGGCCTTTGCAGCGCCGTCGGCAACGCCCGCCAATTTATAGTAATAAGCCACCAGCGTAGGTGTTGCGCGGAAGTCAATTTCCAGCTTATCCAGTCCCACGCGCACGTCTTTGAGGCTCTCCCGTACTTTTGCTTTGCTCTCTTCGGTGGAGGAGATGATTGCCGCGGACGCTTCCTTGCGTCTGATGGCGCCGTCAGCCTGTTCCAGTCCCTTGGCTACACCGCCCAGTACGTAAATAAAGCGCGTCAGATTTTTGATCTGATTAGCAAGCTGAGTAGCGCCCACGCGCACCGCCTCAGCGTCGCGCTGCGCGGTGGAGGTGGCGGCCGAGCGCGCGCTGCGTTTGGCCGGCAGGCGCTTTTTCTGGGCTGAGGCGGTTGCCGGCAGCAGAGCCACACCTAGCAGAGCGACAATCAATAATTTTTTCAAAGCGATTCTCCTGTTCGATATAAGCTGCGGGAGTCTTTAACAAAACTTAGCCGCCAGCGGGGTTATCGTCAAGCGCCAGAGATCCCCGGCATGGTTAAGCTAAGCCTTACTCCACTTTTCCGCTCCCGGTTCAGTAACTTTCGCGGTGCTGTTAGAATGTCGCCGTTTATGCCGCGAAAAGACTTACTGGTCCAGCGACTCGGCCGCGTTGAGTACGGCGCGGCGTTGGCCCTGCAAAAAGAGACGGAGCGGGCAGTGCTGGCGGGCGCTCAGCCGGACACCCTCCTCCTGCTGGAACATCCACACGTGATCACTGTGGGTCGCCGCGCCGGTAATAGCGGAATATTATTGCCGCCCGAAGTTCTCAAGGCCCGGGGCGTTTCAGTGTTTGAGACGAATCGTGGCGGCAAGCTTACTTACCATGGCCTGGGCCAGTTGGTGGGTTATCCCATCATCAACCTGAGTCCGGATCGCGAGGATGTTCATCGCTACGTCCGCAACCTCGAAGAAGCACTAGTCCGGACCATGAAAGATTTCTCCATCGAAGCGTTTACGATCAAGGGTCTTACCGGTGTGCACACCACGCAAGGCAAAGTCGCGGCCATCGGCGTGCACCTCGCTCGTTGGGTAACCACGCACGGATTTGCCCTCAACGTAAATACCGATTTGAGTTTTTTTGATCTGATCGTGGCTTGTGAGGGTGAGCCGGTCACTTCCATGAAAGAATTGCTCGGCAGGGAGATCGAACTGCAAATGGTTGAAGATAGTATTGCGCGGCGGTTTGCTGAAGTGTTTGAATTGAGCATTCTGCAGATCGATTCTGCAGATCGGCGCGAGCCCTTTTTCAGCCGCTTAAGTGGCTGACGGGTATTTCGCGAAAGCTTAGTAAATCTCGTTCCTGTTAATAGCCATGCTGACCTTTCAACTGATCAAAGACGCCGCTGCCCGGATTGCTGGACACGTTCACCACACGCCCGTGATGACCTCGCGTGCTTTCGACCAGGTGGCAGGGAAACAAGTCTTCTTTAAGTGCGAGAACCTGCAGCGGGTTGGGGCTTTTAAGTTTCGCGGCGCGACCAACCGCATTCTTTCCCTGACGGAGGCAGAGAAACGGCGCGGGGTCATTGCCGTTTCGTCCGGCAATCACGCACAGGCCGCGGCCCTGGCGGCCCGCGAAGCCGGTGTTCGTGCCGTCGTAGCGATCCCTGCCGACGCGCCGAAAATGAAGGTAGCCGCCACGCGCGATTATGGCGCGGACATTCGCTTTTTTGATCGCCTGGCAGATGATCGAGAAGCTTTCGCGCGAGATATTGCCGAACGCGAAGGGCTGGTGCTGGTGCCGCCTTATGATGACTATCTGATCATGGCGGGCCAGGGAACCTGCGGTCTGGAGTTTATCGAGGAGGTCCCGGATCTTGATTGTCTCCTGACACCCTGCAGCGGCGGAGGATTGTTTGCCGGCGTCAGCGTTGCCGCCCGCGCCCTGAACCCACGAGTCCGTTGCTTTGCGGTGGAACCGGAAACGGCTAACGATACTCAGCAATCGATTGCCAAGGGCGAACGCGTGCGGATTCCCCCGCCACCGACGATTGCAGATGGTCTGCGGGTGCAGACACCAGGGGCGTTGACGTTTCCGATAACGCAACAGAACGCCGAAGCGGTGCTCACGGTTTCGGATGAGGAGATTGTCGAGACGCTGCGCTTTATGCTCTTCCGTCTAAAGCTGGTAGTTGAACCATCCGGGGTCGCTGCGGCAGCCGCCGTTTTTTTCGGCAAACTGCCACCGGAGCTAAGGCGCGTGGGGGTGGTTCTTTCCGGCGGAAACATAGATAGAGATCTTCTCGCGACCCTTTTGCAGGAGGGCAAAACTGACCAATGATCAATACACTCCTGTTCGACATCCGGCCGGATCCTGTATCGAGTCTGGGAATTGCTGCGGTGATAATCCTGGCGCTGTTTGTTCTGGCAATCGTCGCTCTTCTGATCGGAGGGTTTGTCTTGCTGCTGGTTTGGCGTAAGCGGCGGAACGCCACCCCACCGATTGCCGCTGCTCGGAATCCGGCCCAGCCGTGAAGCAGCGCCACCGGGAAAACTCAGTTCAATAGTCCAAACCAGCGGTAAGCGTTGAGTATCTCGCCAGCCATAAATGACGCGAGATTAGCGACCACTATCGCCGTGAAGTCGCGCCACATTGAGCGCCTGCCCACCTCAATTTCACGGCCGAAAGCGAGCCAGAACAAAATACACTCGGCCACCGGGGCAAAAGTTTCGGCGACGATCAAGAAGGTGGCCCGCGCTGAATCAACAAACAGCAGTGGCAAGACCAGGGTAACGATTGGATAGGTGCAGGCCGTCAGCCAGATGCCGGCGATGAGCCGACGCCTCAGTGGGTGACGGGCAGACAAGCCAACGACCAGGATCGGAGTTTCGATCAAAATCGTTATCAAGTATCCCAGCGGCAGAAAGCGCCAAAGTTCTGCAGAAGACATTCCGGAGTTTTAGTCAGATCTTCAAGAGTTCTTATAACCTTGCGCGAAGAGTGCTGTCTCTTTGTCCGCGTTAGCGAACAATTGAAAGTAGCCCGGCAGTTCACTGCTGGGTGGGAGCTCCAACCTGAGTCCCAGTCCGTGAAACGGACGGCTGTCAAACAATGGAGAACCGAAGTTCAGCCGTCCGTTTCACGGACTTCTCCGTATCAAGGGCATCGGTTCCCAGCGATGAATCGCTGGGCGATTTTCACCCGTCCGCTGAACGCGGACTCTTCGGGCAAAGCCGGTTGTTATCCGCGATTCAAACGGGTCACAGCATCCGCAGCAGGAACGGCGCCTCGGCCAGCACGTGGGCGATCGCGACGGCAAAATAGATATCGCGGGTAGCTGCATAGCTGGTCGAGAAGCCCGCCCAAAGCAGCGCCACCAGGCACAGCCCTGCCAGCAGAATCGCGGCCACTGTCCTGGGAAAGCCGCGCGAGTGCCGGGCGAGCGGAATCGTCTTTAGGTCCCAGAGCGCCCCGCGCGCGCCGATCAGAGGTAAGGCAACCAGCCATACACCGTAGTGCAACATTTCAAGAAACACATGAAGCGAGACGAGCAGGTGCGAGGAGACATTTGGAAGGAGTTCCGCCCCGGCATGTTGCGTGACGCGCCAGGCCAGCCCGTTGTCGTCGGCAAGCGAATTGGTGCCGGCCAGTTGCCAAATGACCCCCGCGATCAGTAGCGGTAGCAGCAATAGACAACAACGATAGGTATTAAGCCAGGCTGGGCGCGTGCGGGACAAGTGACGATCCAGGAACCAGAGCGCCACCAGCGGATGCGCATAGACAATCGCCAGACTGAACATTTCTGGCGCGGTCCAGTTAAGCGCTGCCAGCGCGAAAGCCAGAGGCCACGCCCAGCCCCAATTCCTCCGTGCGTGTTGCTTGCCACGCAGCCAAATCAGCGTCGCGATCCACAACAACAACAACGTATTCCAGGTCGCAATGGCGTGGGGCCAGGATTGGCCCGACCAGAACCCTGAATAATAGAGCAGCGGCAACGACAAGTATGCTGCGGTCAGAGCGCCAATACCTGCAAAGGCCACCAGAAAGAAAGTGCGCGAGCGGCCGAAACGTCGCGGCAGGCGCATCAGGAAATAGCGCAGCTCAAACCAGTTGTGCGGACCGGCAAAGAGAAAGACGGTGACGATCGAAAACTGGAGTGGCACCCAACTGGCCAGGAGCGCCGAGAGCAGCCCGCAGCCAATTATCACGACGGCAAAGAGCCGCGCGCTTATGCCTGTCCCCGCCCGCGACCGTTCAGCGCGCAGGTGCATCAAGTCGAGGTTGGCAGTCCGTTCCACCGACTATTCCTCGTCACCTTTGGGTTTGATTGTATTGCGAAGGGGAATGATCAACTTGATGCCTTCGCCATCGGGAACGATTTCGACGTCCAGGCCCCCTTGAGTTGCGCGGCCTTCTGACAGCGCTTGCGGTAAACCGCGCCAACGGTAGTATCCCGGCGGGCCGGCGTTTGCGCGCGTAATCACTGCGGCAGCGCCGATGATCGCGGTACCGAGTAATAAGGCGGCAATCACCTTGTGACTGCGACGTTGCCCGGAGCGGGCCATCCACACGCCGGCGCAGGACAACGATAGGAAGAGAAACAAGCCGGCCATGATGGTTCGCGTCGAGCTGTGCGCGATGCGCTGTACGGTCGAGGGATTGGTTTGCACCATGCCCAGGGCCTCACGAAGTGCCGGCAAATTTTTTTCCGGGATCTGCAGGCGCGCTTCATAGGTCCTGGCGTCGGGGACAACGGTGAGACCGGTGTGGAGCACAACTTTGCCCTCCCTGGCCGGCGAGGGCGATGGTTTAGGCCGGGCGATGTCGGCGTTGGCGCAGATGACGCTGGCGACGACAATGACACCCGCGGCGCAAAAGGTAAGCATTCGTTTCATAGTTGTCCTCCGATGGTGTTGGCGATGCTGCACGCGAAAAGTGGACTGGTGGCCGGGCAGTATAACGCAAAATGCCACGCAAGCTGTTAGCCTGTCCCTGGGTCGAATGCCATTCAGACGCCGTGCAAACTGATAGTCTCAAGCTTCAGAAGCGCGAGGGTGCGCTTACTAAAGAGCACTACCGGTATCGTGCTAGAATGTCTTAGGCAGAGAATCATTGAAGGAAACATACATTTTGTCCCGCGAACTCCGAGTCATTTCAAATCCCAAACCCCGCCAGCCAAAGCCAGAATGGTTGAAGATTCGTCTGGGCGATCCGGCCAATCAGAATCATGTGCTGAAGCTGATTGACGGGTTGAATCTGCACACGGTCTGTCAGGAAGCGCGCTGTCCCAACATTTTCGAATGCTGGTCCGATCGGACGGCGACCTTCATGCTCGGGGGCGATATCTGCACGCGTCATTGTGGTTTCTGTGCCGTAGGCAAGGGCGAGCCAGGTCTGCTTGATGCGGACGAACCGCGTCACGTGGCCGAAGCGGTGCGACATCTGAACCTGGCGCATACGGTGATTACTTCTGTGAACCGGGACGATTTGCCGGATGGCGGCGCCGCTCACTGGGCGGAAACAATCAGGCAGGTCCGCGCTCTTAACCCCGAGTGCAAAGTCGAAGTCCTGATTCCTGATTTTAATGGCGACGAGAATGCCCTCAACGCCGTGCTGGATGCGCAGCCGGACGTGCTAAACCACAACACAGAGACGATCGCGCGCCTTTACCGAAGGGTCAGGCCCGACGCGGGCTACCAGCAGTCGCTCACTCTGCTGGAACGTGCCGCGCGGCGGCGCGACCTGGAACAGCGCGGGATGTTGACCAAGAGCGGCATCATGGTGGGGCTGGGGGAAACCTTCAGCGAAGTAGTCGAGCTGATGAGAGATCTGCGCGCCGTCTCCTGCGACATTATGACCATCGGCCAATACCTGCAACCTTACGAGAAGCGTTTGCCTGTCGAACGCTACGTCACGCCGGAAGAATTTGGGCAGTGGCGAGAGATTGGCATGGCCCTGGGATTCAAACATGTCGAGTCCAGCCCGCTGACACGTTCTTCATATCACGCCCGGGAACAGGCTGCCGATCGTCCGGAGTCCATGACGGCGGCGGTGCAATAGCTCGCCAACGTTCTCTTTCTCAGCTTCAATAAGAGCACCTTCCCTGGACAGCGAAACTGGATGACAGGGAAAAGTAGACAGCCTCGTCAAGAGAATTATTGGCAGGTTGAGCACGCTGGAAGCGTGCGGTCCCAGGGTTGCAATCGCAAAGTAAATACCTACAATCACGAGCATGAAAGCAGTCATTTTCCGGCAACACGGCGGGCCCGAAGTACTCGAACCGGCCGAGGTTCCAGATCCAGAAATTCGGCCGCATGAGGTGCTGGTCGAGGTACGCGCTTGTGCTCTCAACCATCTCGATGTCTGGGTGCGCGGCGGGTTACCCGGTATCAATATTCCTCTGCCACACATCCTCGGCGATGATATCGCCGGCGTCGTCAGAGAAGTGGGCGCACTCGTCAACTGGGTCAAACCCGGTGACGAAGTGATGCTGCATCCCGGTGTCTCCTGCGGTCATTGTGCGGCCTGCTTGCGCGGCGAGGATAATTTCTGTCCCGAGTATGACATTCTCGGTTACCGCCGCGATGGCGGTTACGCCACGCTGGTGGCGGCTCCCGGCACTAACGTCGTTCCCAAACCGAAGACCCTGAGCTGGGAAGCGGCGGCGGCGCTGCCGCTGGTGACATTGACTGCCTGGCACATGCTGATCACGCTGGCCAGGCTGCAACCGGGCGAAGACGTTCTTATTCAGGCAGCCGGAAGCGGGGTTGGTTCAATAGCCATTCAAATTGCCAAACTCCTCGGGGCGCGTGTTATTGCTACCGCCGGCTCAGAGGAAAAGTTGGCCAAGGCGAAGGAACTCGGCGCCAATGAGTTGATCGATTATAGAGACGCGGATTGGCCCAGGGAGGTCAAAAGGCTCACTGATCGACAGGGCGTGGATGTTGTCTTTGAACATACGGGAGCGGCAACCTGGCCCGGGTCGATTGCTTCGCTAAAGAATGGTGGACGACTGGTGACCTGCGGCGCTACCAGCGGCTTTGATGCGCGCACCGACCTGCGACAGATCTTCTTTCGCCAGCTCACAATCCTCGGCTCGTTCATGGGCGCTAAATCAGAGCTTCTGGCTGCTATGAAGTTTGTCGAGCGCGGAGCGATTCGCGCCGTGATCGATCAAAGCATGCCGCTCGCTGAGGCGCGTCGGGCGCACGAACTAATTGAGCAGCGCGCGCAGTTTGGGAAAATTGTGCTGCTGCCCTAAGAGTTTCCAGCCGTCGGCCCAAACGTGCAGGCTCTTTTCATTTTCTATGGGTCATTTATCAGCGCAGGGGTTCCTGGAGTGAAAGGTTCAGGCCGGGAAGGTTGAATGAGAAATGAAAAATGACGAATGGCAAAACACACGACGCCGCTACGGTTCGCTGATTTTGACGACAGGCGGGCTTCCTTACTTACCGGAGTAATCCTCAATCACGAACCGCTTCCTTAACAGATTCAGGTTCCCCTGCTCTAAATCAAAGTTGGTACCGGCAATCACCTTCCTGCCGTCATCGGTCGTCACCCAGTCAACCACCTGCTGGGCATTGGCTCGTAGATAGGCAGCGTCCTCCTTATCCAATGCCTTTCCGTCTTTGCGTGAGAAGACCCAGACATGGGTAAACCGGCTGTTGCGCACGTATTGCATGTCGCGCTCAAAGGCAGAGCGTGGCGTGGGCTCGCTAATGGTTTGAACAGGCGAGCTTTCAGCCGGCGTAGTGGCCGCGTTGTTGTCGTGTTTGGCACACCCGGCGAGCAAAAGGACAATGACGAACAGGATGGAAGCGGAACTGAATTGGAGCAGCTTTATCATTAATGGCATTCTAACGCTGCGAGGCTTGGGAACGAAGCTCAAAGGTGCAGGTAAAACCTTTCCTTACTTTCATCCGCCGTTATCGTTTTCCTCATCTTCGCTTTCATCTACATTATTTTCGTCATCTTGTTCGGGCGAAGGCTCGACGCGCTGATCGCGGATGTGAAGCACAGTGCAGTCCTGGTCCTCATAGACGATCTCAAACCAGCCGCTGTCGAGCGCATTGTTGAAAAAGCTGGAGTGAACATCCTCGTTATCGGTGAAAACATAGCGGGAACCAAACCGATCACGAATTATCGGTCCCGGATCCTTTTCCTTTCCCAGGGTGATTCGATCGTAAAGCCGCGACCGTTCTTTATCGCGATCGTACAGATAGGTTGGATCAAGACCCGACACGTAGCGGTGCGTCGGATCAAAATAGAACATCCTGGGAAAGTCATCCCAATCGGTATTAAAGACAATCTCGCCCGCCGGGACATTCGACCGCACCCACTGCATGCCGCCTTTGTAGAAATCCGGAGATTCGCTGCCGGCAATATCTTTGATGGTGACCCGTAGGTTTGCTCCCAGGGCCACCGCCAGAATAAGCGCGGCACTAGCGGCAGCCACCAGCTCTATCAGCTCTCTGCGCTTGCTGAATCCTGCCTGGGCCGCCGGCTCGTGGCGATCAAGAAAAGGCTGCAACTCATCGAGCATGTCACTCGGCAAAGTTGTAAATGCTGAGCGAGCTCCGGCGAGCCACGGTTGCAGCGAGAACGCCGCGAATAGTATGGCGAACGGGGGCCAGTATTCGGCAATCCGCCGCCAACGGGCATTCAGAACCATCAATAACGTCGCCAGCAGCAGGAAATAAAGCGAGCGCTGCGAACGCTTGCGGTCAGCAGGATCAAAAGCAATATAACCAACCAGCATAGCCACACAGGCTACTACGGAGTTACCCAGGAACTCCCAGGAGGAGTAGGGATACCACTCCTGGCCGACCTTGGTCGAGAAATTTCCCAGGGTCAGCTTGATTTTCAAATGCTCGTAAAAGAGAACGAGGTTATGAGGAAAATAGGGATTGATGACAAACCCTGCCACCACCCCGCCAAGCACGAACGCGATTGGACGCCATTCGAAACGACGTTCTGTCCAGCCAATCACGACTGACCAGATGACAGCCGCCGCGAGTAGCAGCACAAACATATCGTAGGTCAGGGTAAAGACGAACGATAGAGGCATCAGCAACCAATACTTTTTCCGAAACAGAAGCCAACTACCGACGATTAGATAAATGATTGCGAGCGGCGGCGCCTTGGCCATGTTCAGCCGGAAAAGAAAGGGTGTTGAGCAGGCCAGCAAGGCAAGCAGCCAGACCAGAGCAAAGCGTATGCGGCAACGAACTATGAGCCAGTAGCATGAGAATACCGCGAGCACCGCAAAGAGCAATGAGGCCAGCTTGGCCCCGAGGCGCAGGTCCCTAAACCAGGTGAAAGGAATCTGCAGCACGTGAAAAAGAAAGTGATGGTCGACATAATCCCGGGGGTTGAGTGTCGTTAAGGGTAACCAGATAAAGCGAGGCAGATGACGGGCGCGGAGCCCCTCCCACAACATACGGCTCCACATGATGTGGTAGTAGCCGTCGTAATCCCCACAACAAATGCTTTTGGTGGAAAACTGCAGTGGCCAAAGCACCAGAATGATGCCCAGCGCTCCGGTGATCAGCAGCAGAGCCCGGACGGCTGATGCTGACCGGATAAAGCCACTCAGCTTGGGCGAGAGTTTCATTTTTTGAGGAAGTAGAGAATGCGCCTCACCGCTCAGTCCCGCAGGCGCTCGATCAGCTGGAAAAGTTCGTTAGGATCGACTGGCTTAGTTAGATGCGCATTGAAACCAGATTGTAGTGACCGCTGGAGATCGTCGTACAGGGAAAAGCCGGTGACCGCAACCAAAGGCACCCCTTCATAACCGGGTGTTGAGCGCAGGGCCTGTGCCAATTCATAGCCATTCATCTGCGGCATGCCAATATCGGAAATCACTACGTCAAAGTGAGTTGACCGCGCAGCCTCAAGGGCTTCGGAAGCTGAGAGGGCAGTTACGACTTCATATCCGGCCAGGCTCAGGAAAACCGAAAGCATTTCTGAGACGTCAGCAACGTCGTCAACTATCAGCGCCATCGGCCTGGCTTCGTCCCGAACCGGAGCACCTGGGTCAATACTGGAAAGTGGATCGTTCGCCTGTTCCTCCATCCCTCGCGGCGAAACGAGATTGGCAACAGCGGATGAATTCAATGGAAGCAAATTTCCGATCGAGACAGCTTCCGGCAGCAAAAAATGGTTGCAGATCATCATTGAATCCCCCGCGCCAGTGGATACCTGCTGAGAATCCTGACTTGATTCGTCGGTCGCATAATTTATCGGAAACGCCCATTCATGTCTACGGAGCCCAGGCTTGCCTGCTGCTGGCTGTAGAAACCGGTTTGATTGCCTCGCCATCCCCTTCAGTGTATTTTGCTCTCGAGAGGCAACCGCGTATCCTCGATTGCTTCCCTGGTTCAGAGTCTAGCGCGCCTGCGGCGTAAATGTGATCTGACAATATGATTTGAGAGGGTCTCCGGTTCGCACACGAACTCGTCATAATCGTGCATGTATCCGACAGGAAATCTTTTTATTCCGGCGCCGCACGGACGGCTCGAAGCAATCATCAAGGCTCCGGCAGGTTCGCCGCAGGGCCTCGCCCTCGTTCTCCATCCGCACCCGCTGGGGGGCGGTACGATGCATAACAAAGTGGTCTTCCGCGCGGCGAGCGCTTTAAACGATGCCGGACTGGTAACGCTACGGATTAACTTTCGCGGCGTCGGCCAGAGCACGGGTCAGCACGACGAGGGTCGCGGCGAGCTCGACGATGCGCGGGTGGCCCTCGATTACCTGAGCGAGCAATACCCGCAGCTGCCCATCACTTTGTGCGGCTTCTCGTTCGGCGCCCGAGTCGGCATGGAAGTAGGTATTGCGCACGACCGCGTAAAAGACCTGGTCAGCATTGGCACGCCGGTCGGCAAGTACGACTTTGACTTCCTTTCGACCTGCCGCAAGCCGATTCTGTTTGTGCATGGTGAGTTTGACGAATTTGGTTCACCGGCGGACCTGGAAAGAATCCTGGCTCGCCTGCCCGTGGACCTCGATGTGCAATTGGTAGTTGTTCCGCATGCCGATCATTTCTTCGCCGGCCATTTGGACGAATTGAAGAGTGCGCTTACCGATTGGATTACAAAAAGGCCCCACAGCAGCAGAAATTAATCGTGACATTGCCTGCTGACAACCGACCACTTTCCCATGACGATATCCCTATGAATTCCTATACCGATCCCGCGATACGCATCACTTTGTTGCCCCGCGATACGAACTCGCAGGGCACGGTCTTTGGCGGCGTCATCCTGAGTTATATCGACATGGCCGGAGCTATCGAGGCACATCGACGGACCGGAATGCCGCGCTTTGTCACCATCGCCATGCGTGAAGTTATCTTTCACAAACCGGTCCTGGTAGGCGACCTGGTCAGCTTTTACGCGGAGACCCTGCGCATAGGTACCACTTCGATAACGGTCAGGGTTGTGGTCGAGGCCGAACGCATCGGGGTTTCAAGAGAACGGATTCTGGTTACCGACGCTGAGGTGGTCTATGTGGCCGTGGATGAGAATCGCCGGAAGACCGCCATTCTGAAAGGTGAAGACTAGTTTTCACCGGGAAGCTCGGAGCCATTTTTCATATGTCATTTGAAATTTCTCATTTGTCGTTGCAACGCTCGGGGCTTGTTCTGCATTAGTAAAGCCCGGAGCAACGGCGAATGAGGAACGTAGGATTCAAAATGGCAACGTCTTCAGGCTTAATAGACGGAAAGTTCCTGCTGCTGACCGCTAATTGACTTTTCCCTGTACGCGCCGCAGCGCCGTACGCGCCTGATCAAAACCGGGCCGTTCGGTGAGCGACAATCCATAGTGACGGGCCGCCTCGAGATAACGATGACGCATTTCATAGACGCGACCCAGATTGAAATGCGGAAAGGCGTAGGAATCGTAGCGCGGCGCCAGTAAAGCCCGCTTAAACCAGCGCACGCAACCGTAGGAATCGCCTTTGCTCAGAAGATAACTGCCGATGTCGTTATACGGATTGCCCAGAGTTTCATCGACGCGGATGGCCTCAAGACATTCAGCAATCGCCTCGTCATAACGCTCCTGAAAACTGTAGACCCAGCCCAGAAAAGTGTGCGCCTCGGCGGTGGGATAGGTCCTGATCGATCGTTGATACAGCTCAATCGCGGCTTCATAGTCCTGAGCCAGCTGGGCCTGGTAGGCTTCATGAAACAGCTGCTTCGCTTCGTACTTCTCTGGTGGTGAAATCTGATCGTCGTACATTGCTGGTCAGGATCCCTGGGTAATCCTATCCTGAATCGCAATCGCGATCCAATCGACTTTCTTATCTCAAATTACCCTGCCGGTGGTTGCAGCTCATTGCCGGGCCGGTGGACTTTTCAGGGGATTGTCGTGACTATAAATCCTGAGGCAACCGAAATATATCTTGCCGGTTCCAAACCGAGACGATGGGCTTTAACGAAACAGTTTTTGTTACTGGCTTCCCGGGATTTATTGCCGGGCGTCTAATCCAACGTCTGGCAGCGGAGGGCGCGCGCCTTCTGTTGCTGGTCCAACCCACCTTTCTTACTCGGGCGCAGGAAGAAGTAGCGCGCATAGCAGTTGCCGCCGGGGTGTCCGAAGATAGATTTACCCTGCTTGTGGGCGACATTACCAGGACTGGCCTGGGCCTCTCAGCGGCCGACCTGGCAACCGTGCGTGCAGAAGCAACCACAGTCTTTCATCTGGCAGCGATTTACGATCTCGCCGTGAAGCGCGACCTGGCATTGCACGTGAATGTGGGAGGCACCAGAAATGTCAACCAATTGCTGCGGTCGCTGCCTAAGTTGCAGCGCTATCACTATGTTTCCACCTGCTATGTGGCCGGCAAACGAAAAGGTCTGATTGCCGAAACCGATCTCCAACACGACGCAGGATTTCGCAACTACTACGAAGAGTCAAAGTATCTGGCGGAGCTGGAAGTCGAGGCCCTGAAATCAGAATTGCCCGTGACCATTCATCGTCCCGCGGTAGTCTGTGGAGATTCTCAAACGGGTGAAACCGCGAAGTATGATGGGATTTATTACCTGATCAACTACTTACTGCGAGCGCCTCGCCTCGTCTCCCTATTCAACATAGGCAATCGGAAGGTAAGTCTTAACCTTGTGCCGGTGGATTTTGTAATTTCGGCCATGACCGCACTGGCCCAGGATAGCCGGGCTATAGGCAAGACGATCCAGATTGCCGACCCGGCGCCGCTGACCACTCACGAGCTATTCAACACCATTGCCGCCACAATCAACGGCAGCGGCTCACGAGTCACTTTTCCGGCGCCCGTAGTGCAATTTTTCCTCTCGCTGCCGCTGGCTCCGGCTATCACCAGACTGCCGCATCACGCCGTGCCGTACTTCTTTCTCAGGCAAACCTATGACACAACCGAAGCAGGCAGACTACTGGCAACGCCGGGCGTACAGTGTCCGCCCTTCTCGAGCTATGCCGGCGCCATTATCAAATACGCCGCCCACCACCCGGAACCAGGCCCTTTAGTCTGACAGCCGCAGCAGCACCTGCGACAACAACTCCAGTACCTGAAGAGGCAAAAGCCGCCCTCTGCCCGGTCGCTCGTGGCTGCGAGCAAGGTCCACTTGACAAAGCCATGATTTAGAATTATTCTAATTCCACTTGATATGGCACGGACGCAAGCAAAACAGGAAGCAGACCTCGGGCTGACGCCGCAGCGGCAGGCTGTGCTCAGCGAAATACGCGCGCGCGAAGACCATCCGACGGCGGGTGAGGTCTTTGCGGGAGCGCTCAGGCGCTTGCCGTCGATAAGTTTCGCCACGGTTTACAACTCGCTGCGCTATCTAAAGCAGGCGGGCTTGATTCGCGAAATCAGTTTTGGGGATGGCGCCAGCCGCTATGATCGCGAGGTTGAGCGGCATGATCATGCCATCTGCACCCGTTGCGGCAAGCTGGTGGATTTTGATCTGCCGCAAACCGGCGACCTGTTGCGACTGGCCGCCCGCAAATGCCATTTCAAGGCCGAGTCAGTGCATTTAACCCTGCGTGGAGTGTGTTCTGACTGCCGTGACGCAGCGCCGTAAAACTTTTGACAGGTAATGATTCCAGCTATCCAGCCGGTTTCGGCACTAATTATAAACAACAACACACAGGAGGATTTCATGTCAGCAGCAGCAACAGCAATGGGAACAGAAAGAGCGATGGTGGGCCAGCCGGCACCGGATTTCGATATGGCCTCAACCAAGAACATCGAAAAGCTGAACGAAAATGTGAAGCTTTCCGACTATCGCGGCAAGTGGGTAGTGCTTCTTTTTTACCCGCTCGATTTTACTTTTGTTTGCCCCACGGAATTGACCGCTTTCAGCGATCGCTATGAGGATTTTCAGGCCATTGGCGCAGAAATCATCGGCGCATCGACTGATTCTGCCTTTTCACATCGCGCCTGGCTGAACACCCCGCGCGAAAAGGGCGGAGTCGAGGGGTTGAAATATCCTTTGGCAGCCGATTCTACCAAGACCGTCTCCCGCGACTACGGCGTTTTAATTGAGGGCAAAGGAATAGCCTTACGCGGTCTTTTTGTAATCGATCCTGAAGGCGTCCTGCGCTACAAAGTGGTCCATGATTTGAACATTGGCCGCTCAGTCGAAGAAACTCTGCGGGTCATTCAGGCGCTGCAGACCGGCGGGCTCTGCCAGGCAGAATGGAAGCCGGGTCAGGCAACCTTGAAGGGCTAAGTAATTTCTGCGGAGCTTTGCGCCTCTGCGATCGCTGTTTGGTTCAACCGGACAACGTCGCAAGGCGCAGGGTTCGCAGAGAACAGGTGTGAATTTAGAGTAAGTTGGAAGAACAATTATGGCAATGAGAATTGGGACAGAACTGCCGGCCCTCGATGGCGCTACCGAATGGTTTGGCGGCACGCAGGCGGCTGCCGAGACACTCGTAAAGGAAGGCCCCACGCTCGTGCATTTTTGGTCCATTAGCTGTGGCACATGCAAAGAGAACCTGCCACGCGTAGCCGCCTGGCGTGAAGAGCGCAAGGCTGAGGGTCTGCGGGTGATTGCGGTGCATATGCCGCGTTACGAAGCCGATACCGACGTCGAAGCTGTGCGCGATGCAATCATCGAGTACAAAATCACCGAACCGTGCGCCATCGATAACCTGCACAAGCTTCGCGACGCCTTCAAGAATGATCAGGGCTTTGTCCCGGCCTATTATCTCTTCGACGCTGAGGGTAAACTGAGGAGCTTTGCCGCCGGTGAGCGTGGTCTGGATATGCTTTCGGCCGCTGTGGACCGGGTGCTGGCCCAGGCGAAGCCAGAACTGGCTACAGCGCAGCAGTAAGACTCATATTCTTTGCGCTCCAAACGGGTTTCGCCCGCAATATGCTTGCGAAAGTGAGCAGATGGCCTCAAAAGTACGCCGTGAAACACTGTCCAGCGGATCTTTGGCGGCATGTGCCTCCTTCATCTCATCGGTGGCGCCTTCACACACCAGCCCGAAGAACTTCGGGCTGGGCTTTCACGAACAACCTCCGAACTCATCAAGCGCTCATTCGACAGTATTGATCCGCAACGCCTGGTTGACTATCACACGCACATAGCCGGCATCGGCAATGGTTCGGGAGACGTCTTTGTTAACCGGAAGATGTTGAGTTGGAAGTATCCGCTGGATCGACTCAAGTTGAAGATCTACCTCAGTGCCGGGGCTGTCAGCGACGTTGAGCACGCAGACTCGCAAATCGTTGCTCGCCTGGTGCGGCTGATCACTAACATTGAGGGCCATGGCAAATATCGTCTGCTCGCTTTTGACAAATACTACGATCGCGATGGCACCGAGAACCTGGGTAAGACTGACTTCTACGTCTCGAATGATTACGTGTTTGCGCTCGCTGAACAACATCCGGATCTTTTCGAGCCGGTGATTTCCGTTCATCCGTATCGCGCCGACGCTTTGGCAGAGCTTGAGCGGGGGGCGCGGCGCGGCGCGCGTCTGGTGAAATGGTTACCCAACGCCATGGGTATCGATCCGGCCGACGAACTATGCGATCCCTTCTACCGGAAACTCAAAGAGCTTGACCTGGTGTTGCTGAGTCACGGTGGCGAAGAAAAAGCGGTGCGGGCTGAAGAAGATCAGAAACTCGGCAATCCGCTATTGCTGCGACGACCGTTGGCTGCAGGCGTGAAAGTTATCGTAGCGCACTGTGCCGGCCTGGGCGATAACGAAGACCTGGATGATCCGCAGCGCCGGCGCCGCCCTAGTTTCGATCTGTTTCTGCGTTTGCTGGAGGACAAGCGCTACGAGGGCCAGGTCTTTGCCGACATCTCGGCGATGACCCAGGTGAATCGCTGTGGCGATCCGCTGGCGACGATTCTTCAGCGCGGGGATCTTCACGCTCGTCTGGTAAACGGCAGCGATTATCCCCTGCCGGCCATCAACGTGGTCATCAGCACTCGCGCTTTGGTGAAACGCGGTTACATCACAAGCGAAGAGCGCGTCAGCCTGAACGAGATCTACGATTACAATCCACTGCTTTTTGACTTCGTGTTGAAAAGAACGATGAAGCTTCCCGGGTCGACCATGGGCTTGCCGCCGGCCGTCTTCATGAATAATGCGGCGCTTGGTGTGTAGGTGCTCCCAGGACGATTTTGATTATTGTGGCTGGCATGTTTGCGATCCAGGAAGTCTTTCTTGTCCCTACATTGCAAGCTTTGGCCGGCGGACTGTATCCTGAAACCGCATGCCAGAAACCCTCAAAGATTCGTACGGCCGTGCGATACGCGATCTGCGCCTATCTCTGACTGACCGCTGCAATTTTCGCTGTTTCTACTGCCTGCCGCATGGCGAGCCGCCCATCGCGCCAAAAGAGCAGATGCTCTCGTACGAAGAGATCGAGTACGTGTGCCAAATTTTCGTGGAGCTGGGCATTGAAAAGCTGCGTCTGACCGGCGGCGAACCAATGATGCGCCGCGACATTGAAACAATCATTGAAAAACTCGCCAAGCTGAAAATTGCCGGGCTGCGGGACCTGGCGCTTACGACCAACGGCTATTTTCTCCCCGATCGCGCCGCGGGCTTGAAAGCTGCCGGGCTGGATCGCATCACCATTAGTTTAGACAGTCTAAAACCCGAGACCTTCAAACAAATGACCGGGGTCGATGTGCTCGATCGCGTGCTGGCGGGGATAGCGGCTGCCAAAGAAGCCGGCTTGCAGCCCATCAAGATCAATGCTGTCATCGTCCGCGGACACAATGAAGATGAAGTTGCCGACTTTGCCGTGTTCGCGCGCGAGCATGACGTGAAGATGCGTTTCATCGAGTTTATGCCTTTGGACTCAGGGCATGATTGGTCACGCGAGGATGTGGTTTCCGGTCGTGAAATTCGCGAAAGGATTAGCGCGCGCTTTCCGCTTGCCCCGCTGCAGGTCGAGCGCGGCTCAGAGACGTCGACGCGCTATCGCTTCGCTGATGGCGCTCCCGGCGAGATTGGCATCATCGCTCCCGTAACCGAGGCTTTCTGCGGCGCCTGCTCGCGCATCCGCCTGACGGCCGACGGTCAAATCCGCACCTGCCTGTTCTCGACCATCGAGCATTCTCTGCGCGACGTAGTGCGCAGCGGCGCGACGCGCGGCGAGATCATTGAATACATTGAAAGCGTCGTAATGAAGAAAGAGCCCCGGCACTACATCAACGAGCCGGCCTTCGTTGCACCGTCGCGCTCGATGAGTTTTATCGGCGGTTAATCTGTCACCCGCCGAGTCCCTCTGGTAAACTTTTGCGCGAGCCGGGTTTGTGAATTGCGGAGAATGGCTGAGTTCTTGGTACCAGGTCAGGACCCGAACGACTACGGTTTCAGACTGCGAACGTCTCCAACCAAATCGATCCAGAAGAGGGTGGCTTTTCCTTCCTTGTACATGAGTTGCGCCACGAAAACCTCCGAGTTGGTTTCGATTGCGAAAAAGGGTTCCTCAATATCGAATGGAATAGTGACCCAGTAATAGGATATCTCTGCGGCCTTTGCTTTGCGGATGCGGGCGGTCTTCAAAGTGGGGTACCGCGACAGTAGCTGTCGCCAGAACGACTGACGCTCATCGTCAGTCCGAACGACCTTACCTTCGGCGACTATGATCTCTGGATTCTGGATGGTGGCGATGACAGGCTTGGCGCCGAGCATTACTCTGTCAGCGTCCGGTTTGAGCGCTTTCCAAAGCATTGGACCGCAAACTGTCGCTCCGTCAAAAAAACCCTGGGGAGCGGAGTCTGTGGCGAGAGCTTTCTCAAGCGCAGACTTCGCCGCGGAATTAACAGCCTCCGTAGTTGGTTTGTAAGTGACACCTTTCGGTACCTCCTGGGCGGCCGAAAGCGCCACCACAACGGTCAACGCAAAAGTGCTGAGCAATACTTGAGTAGACCTCATTGTCTTGCGTTTGAACACTCGACAGTCTCCGGTGAAAGCAAGAGCCTGCATCAGGTTTAAGGATTCTATGCCGGAACCTTAGCGCCCTGGCTGCAGGCGGCGGAACCTTTTACAGCTATGGCGAGGCACCAGGACGGACCCATGGCGATGGTTCAGCCGGTGACTCGGGTTCCGAGTTCACTTTGACGGCATAAAATAAATAGGCGAGGCCAATAGCCAGGCCCAGTAACGACCATAAGGGTAGACGACCCGGAGTAAACTCCAGAATGAGATCAAGCACCAACACCGGCGTAATCGCGACGGCGGCCAGCCGCAATAATGTTTTGTAGCTCAGGCTCGTCTTAAGCAAATGGGCAAAGAGCAGGCCGATGGCCGCGTAGATGAGTATCTGGATGGCTCGAAACACAAAGGAAAACAACAACGCCAGCGGGTAGGCCAGGGGAACAAACCAGGTTCTGGCGGTCGCCAGCCAGCCTTCCACGCGGGCGCGATCTACATAAAAATTTTCAACCTTCGATAAATCAAAACTTCGCGTCTCACGCTCGTTGCGCATGATGAGTTTGGATTTGGTTAACAGGAGAATATTAGTGGGTGCGGTATCCAGTATTTCGCTTTCGCCAGTCGTGTCGATAATTGCGAATGGTGTTCCCTGGTTGGGCTCTCTGATGTAGTACGGTGTCGGCACGTCGGTTGAGACCTTACCGTGTGAAATGGTGATGGCTGGAATCTGCTCGGTGACCTTTTTCGATTCA